>NZ_JBIACJ010000006.1:0-306938 GCF_042865275.1 Cytobacillus mangrovibacter
TGCGGAAGGGATAAGTGCTGAAAGCATCTAAGCATGAAGCCCCCCTCGAGATGAGATTTCCCATAGCGTCAAGCTAGTAAGACCCCTGAAAGATGATCAGGTTGATAGGTTTGAGGTGGAAGCGTGGTGACACGTGGAGCTGACAAATACTAATCGGTCGAGGACTTAACCAAAAACGAAAGGCGAAGGCGACTGTTCAGCTTTGAGAGACGTTGGAAAGCCAGCACTGCAAATCCCGCTTTTGGATTTGTAGGGATGGATTGAAACGGCCGAAAAGCTAGGAGCCGTAGCTGGACAAAACGATAAATGATTACTCTATCTTCTTCTTCTGCATTATCTAGTTTTGAGGGAACAAAACCTCAGGTAAAAAAATAGTCTGGTGACGATAGCGAGAAGGTCACACCCGTTCCCATCCCGAACACGGCAGTTAAGCTTCTCAGCGCCGATGGTAGTTAGGGGCTGTCCCCTTGTGAGAGTAGGACGCCGCCAGGCAAAGTAAAAGAGTACCCATGTGGGTACTCTTTTTTTAGTATAAATGATATCGTTGATAGCCAAAGTGAGAAGAGACTAATGGTCCTTGGTATTGAAGGACAAAACTGTAATATGTAACATGGAAAAAGGCCTTCATAAGGTTGATGAAAGCCGAAATTAGCTTAAACAACAAGAAAAAAGTCCTTCATCAGTTCGATGAAGGACAAAATTAGCCCAAGCAAGAGAAGAAAGGTTCTTCATAAGGCCAATGAAGACCTAAATGAGTTCAAACAACAAGAAAATGGTACTTCATAAAGCTGATATGGCTTTCTTTATTTCCTTTTTAGAAAAGGATAAGATAATACTAAGCCTAACAAATATAAAATAACTAAAAAGTAAACAGGAAGTAAATGAATGAAAGTTGTATATCCAATATATAGATGTGTTCCAATCCCTGCTATAAACGCTGGTAATGCCCCTAAGCATAAAGTATTCCAAATCCAGCGCTCCCCTTTTCTGAAACCCCACAAGGAAATCATTAAAACAAGTAAACCAACACTTATAAGGGCACTGCCAAACCCTGCTCGATCATGTGCGATAACAGAAATCAAATTGTTACTAATGCTATCTAACATTTGAGGTGACATACATAAGAAGCTTAGGTCAGTTGAAACAAAAACTTTGGATACACCTATGGTGGAAATAACAATACCGCCTGCTAATATCAAAAATCCTAGCATAATAAACATCAGCTGACCATAAAGGCCATATTGCCACACTCGATCATTCTTTCCATGGCTGGAAAAAGGGGCACCTGTAATTCTTTTTCCTTCTTTAAAGCTAAAGTAATAGATCGGCAATAAAATAAGCCAAAATAAACCATGCAGCCAATCGAAATAACCGAAACCGATAAAAAGAAAGATACCAATAAACCCTGTGATCGCTGCACTATGAAAAGCAATCCTAGTCCAATGCAGGTCATTCTTAATTCCGTGCCGTGCGAGCTGGATATATAATATTCCTCCAGATATCATTGTTCCTGCTAGAGCCATTCGATCATGTGACATGAAGGATAAGATGAGTGGGTTTACCTGTAAAAGATCGGCTCTTGTCAAACCAATAAATGATTCATCATATGGGAGGATAATACTCGTAAAGGCAAAATATAAGGCAATGATTCCTCCGATTAGGATGGAGAGACCAAATAGAAATGACCAAGACGAGTTTTGCTTTTTAATTGGTCGGACTTCTTCATATAATAATCGTTCATGAATTCGCTTTGGTAACCCTGGACCAGCTTTTACATAGCCATCTGTTAGGATCAATAGCTCTGCACCAGCATGAACTAAAGTACAAGCTTCCTCTGGTGTCTCTACTCCGCCTGAGGTGATAACTATTAGTTCAGGGTAAAGATCTTTAACTTGTTTAATTGTATTAGCTAGGCATTCATTCGCATTTGCAGTTTCATGCCAATAGCTGTCCTCCGTTCGTTTAGGAGCATCTATGACTATACCGCCAATGCATGGGTGGTGTATGAATTCCTCAATATTTAATTCTAGTTTTCTCTTATCATCAGCAGAATATGAGACATAGAAAGAACGCTCTAAACTATTAGTAACAAACGAATTAAATTGTTCACTTGTTCCGATAAAAGCATCCACAAAAGGTGTTAAATGCTGCACAATTATATCCCATTCATATCTCGTAACCTGTTGATCTATCTTAGCAAATATAGGTGTTTTTATGTTTAGATTTGTTAATTTTTTTATCACTAGTTTGAGAGGAACTCTCTCATAATGATCAGAAAACAGAATTTGGCCATTTATAATTCTTGGTTCTTTTTGTGTTTTAGGTTCCTTTAACACGATGGGTCCAAATTCTATAAATCCAAAGCCTAACTCTTGGAAGGCGTTCATACCTGACAAATTAGGGTCAATATGGCCGCTCAACCCAATTGGAGATGAAAATTTAGCATGCTGAATTTCCTTATGAAATTCCCGTGGGGCTTTCATATGTCCTAAAAAATCAATAAGATTTCGACCGCCAGGAATGGATGCAATGGTGCTCATGGATTTATGAATAAACTCTCGGCTTGTTTTTGGGCTCATTTTATTTAGTAGAAGCTTTTTTAATGGATGATAAGACCAGTCTGGCATATATAACACCTTCTAAACATAAAATGATGTGGCTCTTTTAACTATATCGCCCTCTAAATAAATGTATTGAATACTTCCAGTTTAATTCTAGCATGTTTAAATACAAAGGATAAACTGTCCTCTTCTGGAGTTTCACTTATGTTTTCGAGCTATCGTGGCGCTGATCAAAAAGGATTAACGATCTGTTATTCAGGTTAATATAAAAGGTAATTAGAAAATTCTTCTGTTATTTAAAATAAATGGTTCGCATAAAGGAATTTATTCTGTAAAATAAGGAATCAATAGGATTCGACTCTATAATGATTTCTCTTACTTCATCTCTAATTCAACATTTACAAAGGGGGATTTTCATTGCTTGAGAACAGCTTTGTTATGGTCACAATTATTCTTGTCATTAATATTGTGTATGTATCCTTTTTTACAATTAGGATGATTCTGACCCTTAAAGGACAAAGATATCTTGCTGCATTTATTAGTACAATTGAGGTCGTTATTTATGTAATCGGGTTGGGACTTGTTCTTGATAATTTGAATGAGATCCAAAATCTGATTGCTTATGCACTTGGCTATGGAATCGGTGTGATTGTTGGAATGAAGATTGAAGAAAAGCTTGCACTTGGGTACATTACTGTAAATGTAATTACGAAGGAATATGATAAAGATGTACCAAAAGTTTTACGGGAAAAGGGTTATGGGGTAACAAATTGGGCAGCTAATGGCTTGGAAGGTGATCGGATGGCATTACAAATCCTTACACCAAGAAAATATGAGTTAAAACTTTATCAAACAATTAAAGAGTTAGACCCGAAGGCATTTATTATTGCATATGAGCCGAAAACAATCCATGGAGGTTTCTGGGTGAAATCAGTAAAGAAAGGAAAGTTGTTTCGTGAGTAAAGGAAAACAAAAAATGCTATTTGAAGTACAAGAAAATGAAACGATTGATCACTGTCTCGATCGTATTCAAAAAGCAGGTTATATTCCAGTGAGAAGGACGGAAAAGCCTATTTTTGAAGAAGTGAAACAAGATGGCACAGTAACTTATAAGCCAATAGGACGGCAAATTATATTTGAAGGGAAACCAATCCAACAATAAAACACGAACAATAGATGTATGACTTCTTGTATTGTTCGATTTATTGGTTGACAGGATTCACTTAAAGTTGTTAAGATAAGTGTAGAAATTAAAAACGAATTGAATAGCCCTCGTATAATAATGGGAATATGGCCCATAAGTTTCTACCCGATAACCGTAAATTATTGGACTATGAGGGAAAGTAGATATTTCCGGCGAATGAAAGAAGATATCCTGCTTTAGTGGATTATTCTATTTATTATGCTTATTTTTGCCCGGACAGATTACTTTCTCTCATTGTAGTAGAAAGAATCTGTTCGGGCTTTTTATATTTTCTACAAGTAACTAAATGAAAGATATATATAGATAACTAGAGAACTGGAGGGGAATTATGGAGGAGAAGGTTGCTGTAATTATGGGAAGCAAGTCAGATTGGGAAACAATGAAGCATGCTTGCGCTGTTCTAGATGAACTCGAAATTAGCTATGAAAAAAAGGTTGTGTCTGCTCATCGTACACCAGATCTTATGTTTATATTTGCAGAAGAGGCAAGAGAAAAAGGAATCAAGGTAATTATTGCCGGTGCTGGGGGAGCTGCTCATCTTCCAGGAATGGTTGCAGCGAAAACAACACTTCCTGTGATTGGTGTGCCAGTTCAATCCAGAGCGTTAAATGGCTTAGATTCATTGTTATCCATTGTGCAAATGCCAGGAGGGGTTCCAGTAGCAACTGTTGCTATTGGTAAGGCTGGTGCGACGAATGCAGGACTGCTTGCAGCCCAAATCTTAGGAACGAACGATCTCGAAATTGCCGCCCGATTGGACAAAAAAAGAACACAAACGATGCAGGAAGTGTTAGAAAGTAGTGATGAGCTTGTCTAATCAAGTTATTTTACCCGGACAAACGATTGGCATCATTGGTGGAGGTCAGCTAGGAAGAATGATGGCCATTGCTGCAAAAGCGAATGGCTTTAGCATTGCTGTTCTAGATCCAACAGAGGATTCACCTTGCGGACAACTGGCTGACCATAGGATTGTCGGTGATTACGATGACATCATCTCCATTAAGGAATTGGCTAAAGTAAGTGATGTGATCACATATGAATTTGAGAATATTAGTGTAGGAGCCTTGGAATGGCTTTGCAGCAATGCCTATGTGCCTCAAGGATCTGCATTACTTGAAATAACACAGGATCGCATGAAGGAGAAAGCAGCTATCGAAAAGGCAGGTTTAATGGTTGCTCCTTATGCCGTAATCGAAACGCGAGAGAAAATTTATGATAATATAGAAAAGCTTGGGCTTCCAGCAGTATTAAAGACTTCCAGAGGCGGCTATGACGGTAAAGGGCAGTATGTTATTAAAAGTACGCTAGAAATAAATGAGGCAGCTGAGCTTCTCGAAAAGGGCGTTTGTGTGCTTGAACAATGGATTCCTTTTGAACAAGAAATTTCCGTTATTATTTGCCGAAACAGCAATGGAGAAATCGCTGTTTTCCCAGTTGGAGAAAATATTCATAAAGACAATATTCTTCACCAGACGATTGTGCCGGCAAGAATAACAAAGAATGCAGAGGAAAAGGCAATTCAAGCGGCAAAGCAGCTTGCCTGTGAGCTAGGTCTCGTCGGAACATTAGCTGTAGAGATGTTTCTGACGAAGGATGACCAAATTTACATAAATGAGCTGGCTCCACGGCCTCATAATTCAGGGCACTATTCCATTGAAGCGTGTGAAACCTCTCAATTTGAACAGCATATTCGTTCGATCTGTAATTGGCCGCTCGGTCAGACTGCGCTATTAAAACCAGCAGTTATGGTTAATATATTAGGTGAACATCAGCAGGGAATAATAGAAAATGTTCCTTCACTAACCGACTGGAAAATTCATTTGTACGGAAAAAGGGATGCCAAATATAAACGTAAGATGGGCCATGTCACGCTTTTACGTAATTCAGTTGAAGAAGCACTGGCTGAAATAGAGAAAAGTGCTATATGGTCTGATGTAACAGAAAAGATCGGAGGATAAAACATGATTGAACGTTATACAAGACCCGAGATGGGGGCCATTTGGACGGAGGAAAATCGCTTCCAAGCTTGGCTGGAGGTTGAAATTCTAGCATGTGAGGCATGGGCGGAGTTGGGGGATATCCCTAAAGAGGATGTTCAAAAAATCCGTGAAAAAGCTTCATTTGATATTAACCGCATAAAAGAAATTGAAGAAGAAACAAGACATGATGTTGTTGCATTCACACGTGCGGTATCAGAAACACTTGGTGAAGAACGCAAATGGGTTCACTACGGCTTAACATCAACTGACGTGGTAGATACAGCACTTTCCTACTTAATTAAGCAAGCGAATAATATTCTTCTTAAAGATTTAGAACGCTTCGTTGAGATTTTGAAAAATAAAGCAAAAGAGCATAAGCATACTGTTATGATGGGGCGCACACATGGTGTCCATGCAGAGCCGACAACTTTTGGGTTAAAGCTTGCCCTCTGGTATGAAGAAATGAAGCGAAACCTTGACCGCTTTAAAGAGGCAGCAGCAGGTGTGGAATTCGGTAAAATTTCTGGAGCAGTTGGAACGTATGCAAATATCGATCCATTCGTTGAACAATACGTATGTGAAAAGCTTGGCCTGCAGCCAGCACCAATTTCAACACAAACATTGCAGCGTGACCGTCATGCGCATTATATGGGGGCACTTGCACTAGTTGCCACTTCCATTGAAAAATTTGCTACTGAGGTTCGTGGCCTACAAAAAAGTGAAACACGTGAAGTGGAAGAGTTTTTTGCAAAGGGTCAAAAAGGTTCGTCTGCAATGCCGCATAAACGCAATCCGATTGGCTCAGAAAATATGACTGGCCTGGCGCGTGTCATCCGTGGCTACATGATGACAGCATATGAAAATGTTTCATTATGGCATGAGCGCGATATTTCCCACTCATCTGCTGAAAGAATCATCCTTCCAGATGCAACGATTGCGTTAAATTATATGCTGAACCGTTTCGGCAATATTGTGAAGAACTTAACGGTCTTCCCTGAAAATATGAAGCGCAATATGGATCGTACACTTGGCTTAATCTACTCACAGCGTGTCCTTCTTGCCTTAATTGATAAAGGATTAACACGTGAAGAAGCTTATGACACAGTACAGCCAAGAGCAATGGAAGCATGGGAAAAGCAAGTTCATTTCCGCAGCTTGATTGAACAGGATGAAATCATTGCAGCTAAGCTTTCTGAAGCGGAAATCGATGATTGCTTCGACTACAACTACCATATTAAACATGTAGATACAATTTTTGAGCGTTTAGGCTTATAACAATCAAATAAGAGGTAAAGCTCAAACTTTACCTCTTATTAAATATCCAAAAAGTATGAAAAATAGTTAAAATATTCCCAATTTTCTTGAAGAGGTGGGTTTCCAAGTGGAAAAAGGA
Source organism: Cytobacillus mangrovibacter (assembly GCF_042865275.1). Taxonomy (NCBI): domain Bacteria; kingdom Bacillati; phylum Bacillota; class Bacilli; order Caryophanales; family Bacillaceae; genus Cytobacillus; species Cytobacillus mangrovibacter. The sequence continues at coordinate 7,138 of NZ_JBIACJ010000006.1, forward strand.
ACATTGTTATATGAAGGCAAGGCGAAAAAAGTATATCAAACAAATAATGATGACATCGTTTGGGTTGAATATAAGGATTCAGCAACAGCTTTTAACGGAGAGAAGAAAGCCAGTATTGCTGGAAAAGGCCGCTTAAATAATGAGATTACTAGTTTACTATTTTCTAAGATTCAAGCGCTTGGAATTGATTCTCACTTCATTAAAAAGGTTTCAGAAACAGAGCAGCTTGTCAAAAAGGTAGAAATCATTCCGCTTGAAACCGTTGTTCGCAATCTTTCTGCGGGAAGCTTTGCCAAGAGGCTGGGAGTAGAGGAAGGCACCAAATTAGCAAGACCGATCGTCGAGTTTTATTATAAAGACGACGCGCTGGGAGACCCGCTGCTAACAGAAGATCATATTGAAATCCTTCAGCTCGCCAACATCGACGAAGTGGCAATTTTAAAAGAAAAAGCACTTCAAGTAAACACCGTGTTATCGGGACTATTTAAAGAGCTTGGTATCCGCCTTGTTGACTTTAAGCTGGAGTTTGGAAAAGACGAAAATGGAAACATTTTGCTTGCAGATGAAATCTCACCTGATACATGCAGGCTTTGGGATGACAAAACGAATGAGAAGCTAGATAAAGATGTATTCCGTAGAGACCTTGGGAATTTAACAGATGCATATGAAACTATTTTAGCGAGACTGGGAGGCCAATCAGTATGTATAAAGTAAAAGTATTCGTCACTTTAAGAGAAAGTGTTTTAGATCCTCAAGGAACAGTGGTAAAAAATTCTCTGCATTCCATGAACTATAGTGAAGTATCTGATGTACGTATCGGTAAGTATATGGAGCTTACTATTGAAAAGAGCAACCGCCCAGTTGAAGAGGCTGTAAAGGAAATGTGCGAACGCCTCTTGGCTAATGTTGTGATTGAAGATTACCGTTATGAAATTGAGGAGGCTGTTGCTCAGTGAAATTTGCGGTCATTGTTTTTCCAGGATCGAATTGTGACGTAGACATGTATCATGCTGTGAAGGATGAACTTGGCGCTGAGGTGGAATATGTTTGGCATGACAGAGAAAGCTTAGATGAGTTTGATGGAATTCTTCTTCCGGGTGGATTTTCATATGGTGATTATCTGCGTTCCGGAGCAATCGCACGCTTTAGTAATGTGATGAAGGAAGTCGTGAAGGCGGCAGAGGCTGGAAAGCCGGTATTAGGCGTATGCAATGGATTCCAGATTTTATTAGAAGCAGGTCTTTTGCCTGGAGCAATGAAACGAAATGAAAGCTTAAAGTTTATTTGCCGCTCAGTTGAATTACAAGTGGAAAATAACAAGACGATGTTTTCATCCGCATATGAAAGCAATGAAGTGATTACGATTCCAATCGCTCATGGTGAAGGAAATTATTATTGTGATGAAGAGACACTAGCAAAGCTGAAAGCTAATAATCAAATTGTATTCACATACAGTGGAACCAACCCAAATGGCAGTTTAGCAGATATCGCTGGAATAATTAATGAAAAAGGAAATGTCCTTGGAATGATGCCCCATCCTGAGCGTGCAGTAGATGAGCTCTTGGGCTTCGCAGATGGCTTGAAACTTTTTCAATCGATCGTAAAACAATGGAGGGAAGCACATGTCGTTAATGCTTGAACCAAATCCAGAACAATTAAAGGCACAGCAGGTTTACAAAGAAATGGGATTGTCGGATGAAGAATTTGCGATGATTGAAAAGATTCTCGGGCGTCTGCCGAATTATACAGAAATTGGCCTGTTCTCTGTCATGTGGTCAGAGCACTGCAGCTATAAAAATTCGAAGCCTGTCTTGAAAAAGTTCCCAACAACAGGAGAGAAGGTACTTCAAGGACCTGGTGAAGGTGCTGGGATTGTTGATATTGGTGACGAGCAGGCTGTTGTTTTCAAAATTGAAAGTCATAATCATCCTTCAGCAATTGAGCCATATCAAGGCGCAGCGACAGGGGTTGGCGGTATTATTCGTGATGTCTTTTCAATGGGCGCACGTCCTGTTGCCATGCTAAATTCTTTACGCTTTGGCGAACTGGATAATGCGCGTACGAAGTACCTTTTTAAAGAAGTGGTTGCTGGAATTGCCGGTTATGGTAACTGTATTGGAATTCCGACAGTCGGTGGGGAAATTCAATTTGAATCAGCCTATGAAGGAAATCCATTAGTCAATGCCATGTGTGTCGGGTTAATTGACCATAAGGATATTCAAAAGGGGCAGGCTCATGGTATCGGAAATACTGTCATGTATGTCGGTGCGAAGACTGGCCGTGACGGAATCCATGGGGCAACTTTTGCTTCTGAGGAGCTAACAGATCAATCAGAGGAGAAGCGTCCAGCCGTTCAAGTAGGAGACCCTTTCATGGAGAAGCTTTTACTTGAAGCATGTTTAGAGCTAGTGAAGTCAGATGCTCTTGTCGGCATTCAGGATATGGGTGCAGCAGGTTTAACAAGCTCATCCGCGGAAATGGCGAGTAAAGCAGGCTCAGGTATTGAAATGAATCTTGACCTTGTGCCACAAAGGGAAACAGGCATGACTGCCTATGAAATGATGCTTTCTGAATCTCAGGAACGAATGCTTATTGTCGTAAGAAAAGGCAGGGAGCAAGAGATTGTTGACCTTTTTTCTAAATACGATTTGGAAGCTGTTGCAATTGGCACGGTTACAGATGATAAAATGCTGCGCCTTATCCACAATGGAGAAATTGTTGCAAATGTTCCAGCAGATGCGCTTGCTGAAGAGGCGCCTGTTTATCATAAGCCATCTCAGGAACCTGAATATTACCGTGAGTTTCAGATGATGGAAAATGATATTCCAGCAGTCGATGATCCTAAGGAAACATTAATGAAATTGCTTCAACAGCCGACAATTGCAAGCAAAGAATGGGTCTATGATCAGTATGATTATATGGTTCGTACGAATACTGTTGTAGCGCCAGGCTCAGATGCGGCTGTCATTCGAATTCGCGGTACACGAAAAGGGCTTGCGATGACGACGGATTGTAATTCCCGCTATATGTATTTAGATCCGGAGACAGGCGGGAAGATTGCTGTTGCAGAAGCAGCAAGAAATATCGTTTGTTCTGGCGGTGAGCCTTTAGCGATTACTGATAACTTAAACTTCGGCAATCCTGAGAAGCCTGAAATCTTCTGGCAGATTGAAAAGTCAGCTGATGGCATAAGTGAAGCATGCCGGACGTTAAATACGCCTGTCATTGGCGGAAATGTTTCATTATATAACGAAACGAATGGAGCGGCGATTTATCCTACACCAGTTATTGGAATGGTCGGACTTGTTGCTGATATTGAGCATGCCACAACTCAAAGCTTTAAAGAAGCAGGGGATCTCATTTATCTTTTAGGCGAAACGAAGGATGAATTTGGAGGCAGCGAGCTGCAAAAGCTGACATATGGAAAGATTTTTGGAAAAGCACCTGAGCTTGATTTAGAAAAAGAAGCTGCCTACCAAAGCCAAGTATTAAAAGCAATTCGTGAGCGTCTTGTTGCTTCTGCACATGATGTAGCAGAAGGCGGGCTGGCCGTTTCTGTTGCCGAAAGCCTCATCGGTTCGAAAAATCTTGGAGCCAATATAAAAATTGCTGGTAACACAGTTTCTGCTTTATTTAGTGAATCGCAATCTCGCTTCGTGCTTTCTGTGAAAAAAGAGCATCAACAAGCATTTGAAAGTTTAGTAGATGCGAAGTTAATCGGAGAAGTAACTGATTTGCCTGTTCTTCAAATTTCTTCAGAGGAAGGGCTTGTGCTAACTGAGCAGGTTGCCGTGCTGAAGAAAGCCTGGAAAGGAGCAATCCCATGCTTGCTGAAATAAAAGGATTGAATGAGGAATGCGGGATTTTTGGTGTCTGGGGACATCCTGAAGCATCACAAATTACTTATTATGGGCTGCATAGCTTGCAGCACCGCGGTCAAGAAGGCACAGGTATTGTCGTAACAGATGGTAAGAAGCTTATCGGAAAAAAAGGCGAAGGACTCGTTACAGAGATTTTTACCTCGGAAGTCATTCAGGAGCTTGAAGGAAAAGCGGCTATTGGGCATGTCAGGTATGCAACAGCTGGCGGTGGCGGTTATGAGAATGTCCAGCCGCTGCTATTTAACTCTCAAAGTGGAAGTCTGTCTCTTTGTCATAACGGCAACCTGATTAATGCTACTGCTCTAAGAAGTCAGCTTGAAGCTCAAGGAAGTATTTTTCAAACAAGCTCGGATACTGAAGTGTTGGCACATTTAATTAAAAGAGGAGGATTTTCTTCCTTTAAGGATAGGGTGAAAAATGCACTTTCCATGGTTAAGGGTGCCTATGCCTTTCTCATAATGACAGAAACAGAATTGATGGTAGCACTCGATCCAAACGGAATGAGACCACTTTCTTTAGGTAAAATAGGAGATGCCTATGTTGTAGCATCGGAAACTTGTGCTTTTGATATCGTCGGAGCAGAATTTGTTCGCGATGTACTGCCAGGTGAATTGCTCATTATTGACGACAATGGATTCCGTTCAGAAATGTTTGCCTTTGCATCAAATATTGCTATGTGCACGATGGAGTATGTTTATTTTTCCCGTCCAGATAGTAATATTAATGGCATTAATGTTCATACAGCAAGGAAAAACCTTGGTAAGCAATTGGCGATTGAGGTTCCTGTTGAAGCAGATGTTGTCACGGGTGTTCCAGATTCAAGTATTTCAGTTGCGATTGGCTATGCAGAGGCCTCTGGCATTCCGTACGAAATGGGACTAATCAAGAACAAATATGTTGGCCGTACCTTCATTCAGCCATCACAATCTTTAAGGGAGCAGGGCGTTAAAATGAAGCTTTCTCCTGTTCGGGGTGTTGTAGAAGGGAAAAGAGTCGTCATGGTCGATGATTCCATTGTTCGTGGAACGACAAGCAGAAGAATCGTTTCGATGCTGAAAGAAGCAGGTGCAACAGAGGTACATGTGCTAATCAGTTCACCTCCTATTAAGAATCCGTGTTTCTATGGCATTGATACATCGAAAAAGGAAGAGTTAATTGCTGCTAATCATTCCGTTGAGGAAATTAGAGAATTAATTGGGGCAGATTCCCTTACCTTTCTTAGTGTAGAAGGAATGGTTGAAGCGATCGGGCGAAAGGAAGATGGAGAAACACGCGGTTCCTGTCTTGCTTGCTTTACCGGTAAATATCCGACAGAGATTTATCCCGATGCATTAGAACCTTTTGAAACTGTTCGATAAAGTGAAACATAGGTCAGTGGGGGCTATAAAGCCTATTAATTTGCGATAAAAAAGAAAGAGCGGCATTGCAGGATGTCGCTTTTGTTTTCAACAAAAGAGGAGGATCAAGATGGCGAATGCTTATAAACAAGCCGGAGTGAACATTGAAGCAGGATATGAGGCGGTATCTCGGATGAAGAAACATGTTCAAAAGACTGTGCGTCCTGGTGTGATGGGCGGCCTAGGCGGTTTTGGCGGCATGTTTGATTTATCGGTCTTAAACTTAAAAGAGCCGGTTCTAGTATCGGGTACCGATGGAGTCGGAACAAAGCTAATGCTAGCTTTTATGATGGATCAGCACGATACGATCGGGATTGATGCAGTCGCCATGTGTGTAAATGATATTGTTGTGCAAGGGGCGGAACCGCTCTATTTCTTAGATTATATCGCTTGTGGAAAAGCAGATCCGACAAGAATCGAAGCGATTGTGAAGGGGATTTCAGAAGGCTGTGAACAGGCAGGCTGTGCGCTTGTTGGTGGTGAAACAGCAGAAATGCCTGGTATGTATAGTGAGGACGAATATGATCTTGCCGGTTTTTCAGTTGGTGCTTGTGAGAAATCAAAGCTGATTGACGGAAAGAAAATAAAATCCGGAGATGTATTGATCGGTTTAGCTTCTAACGGAATCCATAGCAATGGATATTCGCTTGTTAGAAAACTATTTTTTGAGAAAGCGAATATGGAATTAACAGAGTATGTAGATACGCTAGGCTGCACATTAGGAGAAGAATTACTTCGTCCGACAAGAATTTATGTGAAATCAATTTTATCAGCAATGAAACAATTCGAATTAAAAGGATTGGCTCATATTACTGGCGGCGGATTCATTGAAAATATCCCGCGTATGCTCCCAGAAGGCCTTGGTGCGGAACTGATTGAGAGTAACTGGGAAGTTCCTGCTGTCTTTAGATTGATGGAGGAAATCGGTGAACTGGACCGTCAGGAAATGTACAATATTTTTAATATGGGAACAGGGATGGTTGTTGCGGTAGATGAGGAAATCGCAAATGAAGTGATTGCCCATTTTAATCGTCAAGGTGAGAAAGCTTATATAATCGGTAAAGTAGTAGAGGGAACAGGTGTTGAAGTTTGTAGGGGGAACCGATGAAAAAGATTGCTATATTTGCTTCTGGAAGCGGTACGAACTTTCAGGCAATTTTGGATGAAGTAAAAGCGGGTAAGCTTTCCGCTGAAATTGAGCTGCTCGTTTGTGATCGTCCTGGTGCTTACAGTATTAAAAGAGCCAACAGTGAAGGGATTCTACCATTTGTTTTTTCTGCAAAAGAGTATGTGAGTAAAGAAGATTACGAGACTGAGATTTTGCAGAAATTAAAAGAACTTGAGGTGGATTATGTAGTCCTAGCAGGCTATATGCGACTCATTGGTCCAACACTTCTAAAAGCATACGAGGGCAGGATTATTAATATTCACCCCTCTCTTTTACCCGCTTTTCCTGGAAAGGATGCAATTGGTCAAGCGCTTAACGCGAATGTAAGCGTAAGTGGTGTAACGATTCATTTTGTCGATGAAGGAATGGATACTGGTCCAATTATTGCTCAAGAATCTGTTCTGCTTAGTGAAGGGGAAACCCTTGAAAGTCTTCAAGCCAAAATACATGAGGTTGAACATAAGCTATATCCGGCAGTATTGCAGAGTTTGATAAATAGAGATTAGAACATCTATCTACGTACGATCTAGGAGGATGACAGATGAAAAAACGAGCGCTAATTAGTGTTTCAGATAAAAATGGTGTAACTGAATTTGCACAGCAATTAAGTGAGCTAGGCTTTGAGATCATTTCGACAGGCGGTACGAAGAAGGCTTTAGAAGAAGTTGGTGTACCAGTAGTTGGAGTTAGTGATGTAACTGGATTTCCTGAAATTCTAGAAGGCCGGGTAAAGACATTAAATCCAATGATTCATGGTGGTCTGCTTGCAAAATTTAATGAGCCTAGTCATAAGAAGCAGCTTGAAGAACATCAAATTCAGCCAATTCAACTAGTTTGCGTTAATCTATATCCATTTCAGCAAACGATTGCGAAACCAGATGTAACGGTTGATGATGCCATTGAAAACATTGATATTGGCGGACCTGCAATGCTGCGGGCATCTGCAAAAAATCATGAGTATGTAACAGTTGTTGTTGATCCAGTTGACTATCAGACCGTTTTAGCCCAATTAAAGGAAACAGGAGAAGTGGAAAAAGAAACGCGCCGAAAGCTTGCTGCAAAAGTGTTCCGTCATACGGCTGCCTATGATGCAATGATTGCTGAGTATATGACAAAGCTTACGAACGAAGAAGCACCTGAAAAGCTGACGGTTACATATGAATTAAAGCAATCGCTTAGATATGGAGAAAACCCTCATCAAAAGGCAGCTTTTTACCGCAAGCCTTTAGGCTCTGACTTTTCAATTGCAAATGCAGAGCAACTGCATGGGAAAGAGCTTTCCTACAATAATATTAATGATGCAGATGCTGCCCTTCAGATTGTGAAAGAATTTACTGAACCTGCCGCTGTAGCAGTCAAGCATATGAATCCTTGTGGCGTAGGTAGCGGAACAACTGTTTATGATGCGTTCTCAAAGGCATTTGCAGCCGATCCTATCTCTATTTTTGGCGGAATTATTGCCTTTAATCGAGAGGTGGATGAGGAAACGGCTCACAAGCTATACGAAATCTTCCTTGAGATTATTATTGCTCCAGCTTTTACAAAAGAAGCTTTAGCTATTTTAACAGGGAAAAAGAATCTTCGCCTATTAACGATTCCTTTTCAAACAAATGAGAAAGCGGAAGTGAAACTTACTTCCATTGAAGGCGGATTGCTCGTCCAGCAAGCTGATGGGTACACAATAGATGATGCAACTCTATCGGTAGCAACAAGCAGAGAGCCTTCTGAAGAGGAATGGAAAGCGCTCAATCTTGGCTGGAAGGTTGTTAAGCATGTGAAATCGAATGCCATTGTTGTCAATAATGCAGATAGGACATTGGGGATTGGTGCTGGACAAATGAACCGGGTCGGAGCAGCTAAGATTGCCCTTGAGCAGGCAGGAGAAAAAGCGGTTGGGGCAGTCATGGCATCTGATGCTTTCTTTCCGATGAATGATACGGTTGAGGCTGCCGCGAAAGCAGGAATTACAGCTATTATTCAGCCTGGCGGGTCTGTGCGTGATGAGGATTCGATCAAAAAAGCAGATGAGTATGGGATTGCTATGGTCTTCACAGGAGTAAGGCATTTTAAACATTAAGGACTGTGTAAAAATATCGGAGGTGTGCAGATAATGAATGTATTAGTCATTGGCAGAGGTGGACGTGAGCATGCAATTTGCCGAAAGCTTTCCGAGAGTCAGGCAGTTCGGCAAGTATTTGTCGCACATGGAAATCCAGGAATGGAAGATGTCGCAACGCTTGTAACCATTCAGGAGCATGAGCAGGAACAGCTTATCCAATTTGCAAAGGAAAATGAGATTGCTTTGACAGTTGTGGGACCAGAGGTTCCATTGCTAGAGGGTCTTGTGAATCGTTTTCAAGAAGAAGACTTAGTTGCTTTTGGGCCGAGAAAAGAGGCCGCGATTATAGAGGGCAGCAAGTCTTTTGCAAAAGAATTAATGAAAAAATACAAGATTCCAACAGCTGATTATGCTGTTTTCTCTAACTATGAAGAAGCGAGTGCTTATTTAGAGGAAAAAGGTGCACCGATTGTTATTAAAGCAGATGGTTTGGCAGCTGGTAAAGGTGTCACTGTTGCAATGACGATGGATGAGGCAAGAAAGAGTCTTAAAGAAATGTTGTTGAATGAGCAGTTTGGCCATGCTTCATCAACGGTTGTTATGGAAGAATTCCTAACGGGTGAAGAGATCTCTCTAATGGCGTTTGTGAATGGTGAAACAGTTGTTCCACTTGAGATTGCTCAGGATCATAAGCGTGCATACGATGGTGACTTAGGTCCGAATACGGGGGGAATGGGTGCTTATTCTCCAGTACCGCATATTAGTGATGCGATTGTGAGAACAGCTGTGGAAACGATTTTGCAGCCGACAGCGAAAGCACTTGTGCAAGAAGGCAGAGAATTTTGCGGTGTACTCTATGCCGGATTGATCATTACCGAAGCTGGCCCTAAAGTCATTGAATTCAATGCACGATTTGGTGACCCTGAAACACAGGTGATTCTACCGAGGATGAAATCAGATCTAGCGGAAGTCATGCTTGCTGTGGTTCGTGGAGAAAGACCTGAAATCATTTGGGATGAACAGGTCATGCTGGGTGTTGTTGCTGCTTCTGTTGGATATCCGGAACAGTATAGAAAAGGCGCAGTATTAGAAGGACTGCAAGAAATTAGTTCAGATGTTTATGTGTTTCATGCTGGAACAGATATAAATCGTGCTAAAGAATTTATTACGAATGGCGGCCGTGTCCTGCTTGCAGGTGCAAAAGCGAAAACATTACAAGAGGCGCAAGAGAAAGTTTATGATGAATTAAGAAAAATCAATTGTGCTGGTATTTTTTATCGTAAAGATATTGGATATAAAGCTATCGGGCACGCCGTTTATTAGATTTTCGGATATAAACGAAGAGCAAAGCGACGATACTGCCAATAAGTGCAATCAGTACAAAAGACATATCTGTGAGGTATTCCCAAAACATTTGTGCCACTCCTTTATGTATAGCCCCCAAATATAATGGGGGCTTTATTTATCATCTTCCTTCTCCTCAACTTGGGTTATATGGAAGAATATCGGTAAGTTTTATTTCTTCATGCTCCTGCTGTGTATTCCCACTTTGCTTTTCCTGTCCATTTTCAAAAAGAGCTGTGACTGGACAGAAACGAACAATCCCTTCTGCTACTTTCATTGCACCAAGAAAGGCCAATAGCATATAAGATTCACACCAAGGCTTTTTTGAAAACTTTGCTGTACTGAAAGCTAATATTGTCAATCCACATGTAATACGGATTAAAGCATTGATCATTCCAATATTTGGTTTGATATTCATTTTCTCACCTTCTATTAGGTATATTTTATTGATTTTCCTTTTTCTTTAATGCGTTAAATAGTGAAATATGGTAATATAAAACATACTATGAAAGGGCTTTCTTACCTGATTTACTTCCCTTTAAAGGGAATAACAGGATGAATTAGATAAAGAGGGAGGGACTTATGTGCTGGAACAGCGTTACCGTTGGAAAAATAAGCACTTGCGTGATCATGTTTCCGTTTTAGACGGAAAACTTTCACCGACATTACTACTGAAAAATGCACGTTATCTCAATCAAGCATTTCGCAAATGGATGACGGCAAATATTTGGATATACGATGATCGCATCATCTATGTCGGGGAGAAGCTACCTGAAAATATTAGGCAATGTGAAATAATGGAATGTGAAGATTTATTGCTTGTTCCAGGTTATATAGAACCCCATGCCCATCCGTTTCAATTATATAATCCCCATTCATTTGCCAGCTATGCATCTCATTTTGGAACAACAACATTGATCAATGATAATATGGTCCTTGCTTTGCAGTTAGATAAAAAGAAAGCGTTTTCTCTTTTGGGAGAACTAAGGAATCTTCCAACCACGATGTATTGGTGGTGCAGGTTTGATGCTCAAACTGAAATCCAAAATGAAGAAATCATCTTCTCACACAGTAATGTAAAATCATGGCTGGAACATGATGCTGTATTGCAGGGAGGAGAATTGACCGGCTGGCCGAAGTTATTAGCGGGTGATGATTTAATGCTCCATTGGATGCAGGAAGCAAAGCGAATGAGAAAGAAAATAGAAGGCCATTTTCCCGGGGCATCGGAAAAAACATTGGCCAAATTAATGCTGCTTGGAGCAGATTGTGATCATGAATCGATGACAGGAAAAGAAGTTTATGACCGATTGATGCAAGGATATACTGTATCATTACGCTATTCCTCCATTCGTCCAGATCTGCCGGTGTTATTAGATGAAATGCATAAACTGGGCATTGATTATTATGATCAGATTATTTTTACAACAGATGGTTCTTCCTCTTCTTTCTATGAACAGGGAATGATTGACCATATGATTCGGATAGCGATCGAAAAAGACGTTCCAGTAATTGATGCCTATAATATGGGAACGATTAATATCGCGCGTTACTATAATATCAATCACCTGCATGGATCTATCGCTACAGGAAGAGTAGCTAATATAAACTTTCTTACTTCCGAAACGAACCCTACTCCTGTCTCTGTGTTGGCGAAAGGCAAATGGGTAAAAAAGGATGGGAAAGCAGTCGATACCACCCAGCCAATTTCGTGGGAAGATAAAGGGTTTGAACCTTTAAGTATTGATTGGGATCTTAGTTCAAATGATTTGCAATTCTCAATGCCTTTTGGGATTAAAATGGAGAATGCTGTGATAACAAAACCATACTCAATCTCCACTGATATTTCTAGTGATCGGTTAGCCTATTCGAATGATGAGAGTTTCTTTATGTTAATCGATAAAAATGGTCAATGGCGTATCAATACAATTTTAAAGGGTTTTGCCAATCGGGTAGACGGACTAGCTAGTTCTTTTTCAAATACAGGCGATATCATTTTGATTGGCAAAAGCAAATCAGATATTATGATCGCTTTTAAGCGGATGAAGGAATTAGGAGGCGGTATTATCATCTCTGAAAATGCTGAAGTTGTTCAAGAGATTCCACTCAAGCTTAAAGGAGTGATGTCTGATCAAAAAGTAGAAATTTTAATTGAACAGGAAAAGCAATTGTTAGGCTACTTAAGAGAAAGAGGCTACCAGTTTGCGGATCCTATCTATTCCCTTCTATTCTTTTCGTCTACTCACTTGCCATATATACGGATGACCCAGCGAGGAATGTATGATGTGATGAATAAAACAGTACTCTTTCCAACGATAATGCGTTAAAATATAAAAGAGTTTAACGTTTAATGAAGATAGCATATTTGATTCATTTTGTTTGCCACACTTACCGTAAATAGACGAAACCAATTACAGAGGTGTTTTATGTTTAACAAATGGATGGCTGCTTCTGCTGTTGCTTTGCTCCTAGTATCAGGATGCAGTAAGAATGATGAAATCACAGGAGAAAGTGAAGATGAAGTGATTGAGGTACCAGAAGAAGCTGTATCAGATGGGGAAACTGAAGAGAAAGAACTTCCTTTTCAATTTCCGTTAACTGGAGTTGGAACTGAAGATCAAGCTGATGGTCGAGCAATCGCCGTTATGATTAATAATGATCCGAAAGCACGCCCGCAATCAGGACTAGAGAAAGCGGATATTGTTTATGAATTATTAGCAGAAGGAAATATCACCCGATTTCTTGCTATTTTTCAAAGTGAACAGCCAGAAACAGTTGGTCCTGTCCGAAGTGCAAGGGACTATTTTATTGAATTAGCAAAAGGGTATGACAGTCTATATATTGCTCACGGATATAGTCCTGAAGCAAAGGCAATGCTTGATAAAGGCTATATCGATAACTTAAATGGGATTACATACGATGGGACGCTTTTTAAGCGTGCTAGTTTTCGGAAGGCCCCTCATAACTCTTATATATCATTTGAAAATATTTTAAAGGGTGCAGATAAAAGGGACTATCAGATGGATGAAGCCCCATCAGCACTTACTTTTTTAAATAAAAGCGAAGTAGATGAAGTAGATGGAGAAATCGCTTCATCAGCTATGGTTTCTTATTTTAACAGTAACCTATTTAATTCCATCTATGAGTATGATGAAGATCTTGGAAAGTATAAACGATATACCAATGGGGAATTAACAGCAGATTATGATTCAGGTGATCCAGTACTACTGGATAATATATTCATCGTTGAAACGGACCATAAGATAATTGATGATGAAGGCCGCAGATCGATTGATTTAACCTCAGGCGGCCAAGCCTATTTGCTGCAAAAGGGCAAATGGAAGGAAGTAGAGTGGGAAAATATTGATGGAAAGATTCTACCTGTCTTAAACGGAAAGAACGTGGGACTTGTACCAGGCAGAACATGGATTAATGTCATTCCTTCAAACCCAGGTTTAGAACAAACTGTTTCTTTTGAAGTAAAGGAATAGTATTTCATAAATAAAGGAGTATCATGAATGCAAATTGATAAATTAAGAGGTAAAGAACTCGACCAGCTATTCAATTCAATTCTATCGTTAAAGGATTTAGAGGAATGCTATCGTTTCTTTGATGATCTTTGTACTGTAAATGAAATTCAATCCCTCTCCCAGCGGCTTGAGGTTGCCCGCATGCTCCGTGAAGGAAAGACATATCATAAGATTGAAACCGAAACGGGTGCAAGCACAGCAACCATCTCTCGTGTAAAACGTTGCCTAAATTATGGGAATGATGCATATGAAATGGCATTAGATCGGATTAAGCAAGAGTCTACGGAAGCAGAAGAATAACTTTATAGTGATGTTGTCCCAACAGCTAAATCTAATAGAAGATTAATCGAAAAAGGCTTGGAGCATATTCCAAGCTTTTTTGCATTTCCTCGTGATAACGGAGTCTGAACAAGGGAGTTGGTTGGAACAGCGAATGAAGGACAAACTGGAGCTGGCCAAGCTGGAAAAAGTCCTTCATAAAGGCAATGAAGGACAAAATGAGCAGGACCAGCAGGAAAAAATCCTTCATAAGGGCAATGAAGGACAAAACGAACAGGATCTGCAGGAAAAAGTCCTTCATAAGGGCAATGAAGGACAAAACGAACAGGATCTGCAGGAAAAAGTCCTTCATAAGGGCAATGAAGGACAAAACAAACGGAATCTGCAGGAAAAAGTCCTTCATAAAGGCAATGAAGGACAAAATGAACAGGATCTGCAGGAAAAAGTCCTTCATAAGGGCAATGAAGGACAAAACGAACAGGATCTGCAGGAAAAAGTCCTTCATAAGAGCAATGAAGGACAAAATGAAGCAGGACGCACATAAAAAGGTTCTTCATCATGAAGGACAATCAAACCCAAGCCATTCGGATCAAATCCAATGGTTTTTTCTTTGGTCGAAAGTCGTTATCTCAAAATTTTTGAAGCCTAGACTTTTGAGTCATAAGTTAATCCATCAAATGGTTAAAGTCCTACTTTTATGCCGGTTTGTCCCATGTTAGCCGGGTCTGATCAAGCTGATTCCGCTTTTCTTTTTGAATCATTATACTAATGATATAATGATGAAATGGAATGATAGAATGGGGGAAGTATGGATGTACGATGTTCGCGAGTGGCGCCATGTGTTTAAGCTCGATCCAGATAAAAGTATTTCTGATGAACACTTGGAAAGGATTTGTGAATCGGGAACAGATGCCATTATTGTGGGCGGAACAGATGGTATTACTTTAGAAAAGGTTCTTGATTTAATGGCTAGAGTTCGGAGGTACACAGTTCCATGTGTGCTTGAGATATCAGCTATTGATTCGATCACACCAGGATTTGATTTTTATTTTATCCCAACTGTTTTAAATAGTACGGATACAAAATGGATTACTGGTCTTCATCATGAGGCTGTTAAAGAATTTGGTGAGGTGATGAATTGGGAGGAAATTCTAGTTCAAGGCTACTGTATCCTGAATGAAGATTGTAAAGCAGCAAAGCTTACAAATGCAAAGACAGAATTAACAATTGAAGAAATAAAAGCCTATGCAATGATGGCGGAAAAAATGTTTCAACTGCCTATTTTTTATCTTGAATACAGTGGGAAATACGGGAATCAAGAAACCGTATCTGAAGTTAAGAAAGTACTTGAGGAAACAACTTTATTTTATGGTGGAGGAATTGAAACATTAGAGCAAGCTAAAGAAATGGCTTTATTTGCAGACGTTATCGTCGTTGGAAATATCATTTATAAAGATTTAGAAATGGCACTAAAAACAGTAAAGGCAGTCGAATAGTCTGTAGTGTTGGATAAGCAATCAATTGAGATTAAAAAGATTTATTAGTCTATGAATGACTTGCTTTCATGATAGAGAAAGCTTTAATATAATAAGGAACATATGTTTGTATGGTGGTGAGGGAAAGAAATGAACTATTTAAGCGATAAACTGTTGAATGGACTAAATCCTGAGCAGCAAACTGCTGTAAAGACAACCGATGGCCCTCTATTGATTATGGCAGGAGCGGGCAGTGGAAAGACAAGGGTGCTAACACATAGAATCGCTTATTTAATGGTAGAAAAAAGTGTGAACCCTTATAACATCTTAGCGATTACATTTACAAATAAAGCAGCAAGAGAGATGCGGGAACGTATTTATAAAATGATGGGTGGAGTAGCGGATGAAATTTGGATTTCAACTTTCCACTCCATGTGTGTACGGATTTTAAGAAGAGATATTGACAGACTTGGCTACAACCGCAATTTTACAATCTTAGATACGACAGATCAGCAATCAGTGATTAAGTCGATTTTGAAAGCTAAAAACATTGATCCAAAAAAGTTTGATCCACGAGCCATACTGGGATCAATCAGTTCAGCGAAAAATGAATTAATAACTCCTGAGGAATTTGCGAAGACTGCTGGTGAGTATTTCCAACAAGTGGTTAGTGATGTTTATGCAGAATATCAGAAAAGACTACGAAGAAACCATGCATTGGATTTCGATGACCTAATCATGATAACCATTCAGCTATTTCAACGTGTACCAGAAGTACTCGAATATTATCAGCGCAAATTCCAGTACATTCATGTCGATGAGTATCAGGATACGAACAGAGCACAGTATATGCTTGTAAAGTTTCTTGCTGCTCGCTTTAAAAACCTTTGTGTTGTTGGTGACTCTGATCAATCAATCTATCGTTGGCGTGGGGCGGATATTGCTAATATCCTTTCGTTTGAAAAGGATTACCCGAATGCACAGGTGATTTTGCTTGAACAAAATTATCGGTCAACAAAAAGAATTCTGCTAGCTGCAAATGAAGTGATTGGAAGGAATACGAACCGTAAGCCGAAGAATCTTTGGACGGAAAATCAAGAAGGAAACAAAATCTTTTATTACCGGGCAGATAGTGAGCAGAGTGAGGCTCAATTTGTTGTTGGAAAAATAAAAGAACAGCTGCGTGATAGCAATCGAAATCTATCGGATATAGCTATACTTTATCGCACAAACGCTCAATCTCGTGTGATGGAGGAAGTGCTGTTAAAATCTAATATTGAATACGCTATTGTTGGTGGGATCAAGTTCTATGATCGGAAAGAAATTAAGGATATTCTTGCTTATTTACGCTTAATTGCGAATCCGGATGATGATATTAGCCTCCAACGTATCATTAATGTGCCGAAGCGAGGAATTGGATCGGGCTCGATTGATAAAATCGCTAATTTTGCATTATTGCATGAAATGACGATGTTTGAAGCATTGGATTCAATTGATCTGATTGGATTAAGTCCGAAAATCACGAAAGCGGCAGCTGAATTTAGAGACTTAATTAAGAGCTATACACAGATGCAGGAATACCTTTCTGTCACAGAATTAGTAGAAGAAATTCTAGAGAAGTCTGGTTACCGGGAGATGCTTGTAGCGGAGAAATCAATTGAAGCAGAAAGCCGCCTTGAAAACCTTGAAGAGTTTATGTCGGTGACGAAAAACTTTGAAGAAGGCAGTGAAGACAAGAGCCTTATTGCCTTTTTAACAGACTTAGCACTTGTCGCGGATATCGATAAGTTAGATGAAGATGGGGAACAAAAGGATGCTGTTGTATTAATGACACTACATTCTGCGAAGGGGCTTGAATTTCCGGTAGTCTTTTTAATCGGATTGGAAGAAGGGGTATTTCCGCATAGCCGTTCTTTAATGGAAGAAGCCGAAATGGAAGAAGAGCGTCGGCTTGCTTATGTGGGAATCACTCGGGCAGAGGAAGAGCTGTTCCTATCCAATGCACAAATGCGTACTTTGTACGGTCGAACAAATATGAATGCCCCTTCACGCTTTATAAAAGAGATTCCTGAAGATCTTTTAGATGGATTACAGCCTGTACAAAAGAAAGCTTCTCCATTTGGAACCTCGCCGTTTGATGCTGCATCTACTAGGCAGCCACAAAGAAAGCCAGTCATCCGTCCAGCAACAAACACAACGGGTGGAGACGAAATTGCTTGGAAGGTCGGCGATAAAGCGGTACACGGTAAATGGGGAACAGGTACGGTTGTAAGCGTAAAAGGATCAGGAGAAGGAATCGAACTAGATATTGCCTTTCCAAAACCAACAGGCATTAAACGATTATTGGCTAAATTTGCCCCCATTACAAAAGGATAATAGCAGAAAATCAGTTGCTTATTTTGGCTTTTTTTCTAAAAGATTATTGTTTTCGAATAAATAAATTACAAATAAGGTTGTTGATTGGAGCGGAAGGGTGTGAGACTCCAGCGGGAGTAGTGGGACAGCTGAGACCCCGCAGGTGCTTTTGCACCGAGGAGGCTCAGCGCCCACCCAGCGGAAAGGGAACACCCTGGAGCGGAAATCAACCTCTACCTATTCATGTTAAAAGCAGCAATGTTTGCGAAAATAGTTTTTATTTTGAATGAAAGGATTGAATGTATGGACCTTCAGACAGCTGAAATTAGGGTAAAAGAATTACAAAAGCTACTCAATCAATATAATTATGAATACCATGTTCTTGATCAGCCATCTGTCCCAGATTCGGAATATGATACACTGCTGAGGGAACTTAATGAAATGGAAGAACAGTTTCCTAAACTAAAAACAGCCGATTCCCCAACTCAGCGTGTCGGTGGAGAGATCCTCGAAATGTTTGAGAAAGTTCAGCATCAATCACAAATGCTTAGTCTTGGGAATGCATTTAATGAGCAGGACCTTAGAGATTTTGATCGTCGTGTTCGACAGTCGGCTGGAGATAATGTTTCTTATGTATGCGAGCTGAAAATCGATGGATTAGCTGTATCTCTTCGCTA
This sequence comes from Cytobacillus mangrovibacter, assembly GCF_042865275.1. NCBI lineage: Bacteria > Bacillati > Bacillota > Bacilli > Caryophanales > Bacillaceae > Cytobacillus > Cytobacillus mangrovibacter. Next base: position 25,303 of record NZ_JBIACJ010000006.1, read on the forward strand.
TCAGGATGGACTATTTATTCTGGGAGCAACACGCGGGGATGGCTCTACTGGTGAGAATATTACTGCAAATCTACGAACAATCCGTTCAATTCCATTGCGTCTGAATAGAGACATTTCCATGGAAGTACGCGGGGAAGCCTTTATGCCAAAAAGCTCTTTTGAAGCATTGAACAAAGTAAAGGCAGAAAAGGGGGAAGAAGCCTTTGCTAATCCTAGAAATGCTGCAGCTGGTTCATTAAGACAGCTTGATCCCCGAATTGCGGCATCACGAAATCTTGATGTATTTCTTTATGGTGTCTCAGATACAGGAGAAACAGGTGTTCAATCGCATAGTGAAGCACTTGATTTATTGGATACGCTTGGATTCAAGACGAACAAGGAAAGACAAAAGTGTGCGAATATCGAAGAAGTGATGACGTATATCCAACATTGGACAAATGAACGGCCGAATCTTCAGTATGATATTGATGGGATCGTTATTAAGGTGGATTCACTTGAAGATCAGGAACAGCTTGGGACAACGGCAAAGAGCCCACGCTGGGCAATTGCCTACAAATTTCCTGCTGAGGAAGTCGTCACCACATTAATAGCTATTGATTTAAGTGTAGGGAGGACTGGAGTGGTCACACCGACGGCAATCCTTACGCCAGTCCGTGTCGCAGGAACGACTGTTCAGCGTGCATCCCTTCATAATGAAGATCTTATTCGGGAAAAAGATATCAAAATTGGTGATCAAGTGGTTGTGAAAAAAGCAGGGGATATTATCCCTGAAGTGGTCAATGTTCTTGCAGATCGCAGAACAGGTGAAGAAGTTGAATTTCATATGCCCACTCACTGTCCAGAATGTGCTAGTGATCTTGTTCGCCTTGATGGAGAGGTTGCCCTGCGTTGCATTAATCCGAAATGCCCAGCACAAATACGGGAGGGACTTATTCATTTTGTCTCTCGAAATGCGATGAATATTGATGGCTTAGGGGAAAAAGTAATCAGTCAATTATTTTCAGAAAACCTGATCCAAGATGTAGCCGATTTGTATAAGTTGACTTATGAACAATTGATACAATTGGAGCGTATGGGAGAAAAGTCAGCTAATAATCTGTTACTGGCCATTGAGGCATCCAAAGCCAATTCCCTTGAGAAGCTATTATTCGGCCTTGGGATTCGGCATGTAGGTGCAAAAGCGGCAAAAACGCTGGCACAGCAATTTGAAAAGATGGATGCGTTAATAACTGCAGATTATGAACAATTAACAGCTATTAATGAAATAGGCGAAAAAATGGCTGATTCAATTGTTAACTATTTTGGATTAGAAGAAGCGAAAGCCTTGATTGGTGAATTGCAATCTGCTGGTGTTAACATGGAATATCAAGGGCCAAAGCTTATTCCTATTGAGAGTTCGGATTCAATTTTTGCTGGGAAGACAGTGGTTCTAACAGGAAAATTAGAGAAGCTAAAAAGAAATGAAGCAAAGGAAAAAATCGAAGCTTTAGGCGGTAATGTGTCAGGAAGTGTCAGCAAGAAAACAGATATTGTCATCGCTGGAGAAGATGCTGGTTCGAAACTTGCAAAAGCACAGGAATTAGGCCTTGAGATTTGGGACGAAGAGAGACTGGTTGAAGAATTAAATGTGTAAGAGGTGAAATACCATGAAGAAAACGATCATGCTAGCTCTGTCTCTTGTTCTGCTGCTTTCTGGCTGTGCGCCAAACTTTAATAAGCAGGAGGAAGTCGTTCAGGATAAAGAAGATGCAAAAGAGAAAGCGATCATTCCAAACTACAAAATTTCTGATAATTACTATCAAACGATCTTGCCCTTTAAACCAAGTGAGTCAAGAGGACTTGTCGTTAATAACATCAATTCGAAATATAATATTACTGAATTTGAAACTGGGCTAATGAGAGTTGCCCAAAATACTTTTGATCCAGATAAATATTTATTTCAAGAAGGACAATATATAAAAAGTGATGTAGTGAGCCAATGGCTGAATCGTAAATTTACACCTGAGCAATTAAATGAAAAGGGATTAAAAGAGGATGAAAATATTGGTTTAAATCCTCTCGATAATGGGAATGAAGAGAATCCTAAATATCTTGCCCATATTTTAGAGCATAATTATTTAGTGAAGAATGATGAGGGGCAAGTTAAGTTAGGTGGAGTTGTAATTGGCTTAGGTTTGAACTCGGTCTATTATTACCAGAAGGTCAAATTTGGTGCTACGTATGAAACGAAAATTGATCATCCGGAATTAGAGAAAGAAGGCAAGAAAATCGCTGAAGAAGTTCTGAATCGCTTACGGAAGATGGATGAATTAAAGGATGTTCCTATAACTATTGCTTTATTTGAACAGCAGAGCAAGACGTCCGTTGTTCCGGGTACTTTCTTTGCCTATGCGAACGCAGCAAAAGGGAGTTCAGAACTGGGAGGCTGGGAGAAGGTTGATGAGAAATATCTTCAATTCCCCTCAACAGAGGCAACAGAAAGCCATCGAGATGATGTTACATCTTTCCTTAACTTTAAACAGGATGTAGAAAAGTATTTCCCTAACTTTAACGGTGTAATTGGAAAGGCATTCTATGCACGGGGCCAATTACAGGAGTTAAGTATTAATATTCCTATTCAGTTTTATGGGAAAGCCGAAGCAGTAGGGTTTACACAATATGTGACCGGTCTTGTTATTAAGTATTTTCCTGAATATATTTCTGTTCAAGTGAGTATTTCCTCCGTAAATGGTCCAGAAGCACTCATTGTTCGTAAAGTAGACCAGAATGAGCCTTTTGTTCATATTTACCAGTAGGCTAAATAGAGATAAAAGTTTCCAAAATTTTATCTCTAATTATTAGTTTAAAATAGTATTCAATTGCTCGGAATGTTTGAAGAAGTGAAATGAAACATGTTAAGATATAAGGGTTGGGGTACGGATGAGTTTTTGAAGATAATAAAGCAATCTGTATCATAATTGTTAAGGTTTTTAGCTTAAAAAGAAGTAAAGTTAGATACATAGGAGGCGGTAAACATGGTACAAGCATACAGACATGAACCATTCACGAATTTTAAAGAAGAAGCAAATCGTGAAGCGTATTTAGCTGGATTAAAAACAGTTGAAAGCTATTTAGGTCAAAATTTCGATCTAGTCATCGATGGCGAGCGCATTTCAACTGAAGATAAAATCGTTTCTTATAATCCTGCGAATAAAACAGAAGTGATTGGAAGCGTATCAAAGGCAAACCGCGATCTTGCTGAAAAAGCGATGCAAGCAGCTGTTGAAGCATTTAAAACATGGAAAAAGGTGAAAGCAGAAACACGTGCAGATGTATTATTCAAAGCAGCTGCGATCATCCGTCGCCGCAAGCATGAGTTCTCTGCTCTTTTAACGAAAGAAGCTGGAAAGCCATGGAATGAAGCGGATGCAGATACTGCTGAAGCAATTGATTTCCTTGAATTCTATGCACGTCAAATATTGAAAATTAAAGACGGTGTACCAGTAAACAGCCGTCCGAATGAATTTAACCGTTATGATTATATTCCATTAGGAGTTGGAATCATCATTTCTCCTTGGAATTTCCCGTTAGCGATCATGGCTGGAACGACTGTTGCAGCAATCGTGGCAGGAAATACAGTTCTGTTAAAACCAGCTTCAACTACTCCAGTTGTCGCAGCGAAATTCGTTGAAGTAATGGAAGAAGCAGGACTACCTAAAGGTGTACTTAACTTCGTTCCAGGAAGCGGTGCAGAAGTGGGCGACTACTTAGTTGACCATAAAGACACTCGTTTCATCAGCTTCACAGGTTCTCGCGATGTTGGTCTTCGTATTTTCGAACGCGCGTCTAAATTATCTGAAGGACAAGTCTGGATGAAGCGTGTTATTGCCGAAATGGGCGGAAAAGACACAATCGTTGTCGATAAAGAAGCAGATCTTGAATTAGCTGCTACTTCAATCGTTGCCTCTGCATTTGGCTTCTCAGGTCAAAAATGCTCTGCATGTTCACGTGCAGTAATTGTTGAAGATGTGTACGATCAAGTGTTAAATCGTGTCGTGGAATTAACGAATGAATTAACACAAGGGGACCCAGTAGATCCGAATAATTACATGGCTACTGTAATTGACCAAAGTGCATATGATAAAATTATGAGCTATATTGAAATCGGCAAAAAAGAAGGAAAGCTAATGACAGGTGGAGAAGGAGACGATTCCAAAGGCTACTTCATTAAACCAACAGTATTCGCTGACCTTGATCCAGAAGCACGCATCATGAAGGAAGAAATCTTCGGACCAGTAGTCGGCTTTACAAAAGCAAAAGATTTCGACCATGCGATTGAAATTGCGAACAACACGGAGTACGGCTTAACAGGTGCTGTTATCACAACAAACCGTGAACACATCCAAAAAGCACGTGAAGACTTCCATGTTGGAAACCTATACTTCAACCGCGGCTGTACAGGCGCTATCGTTGGATACCAGCCATTTGGTGGATTCAACATGTCAGGAACAGACTCAAAAGCAGGCGGCCCTGACTACATCCAGCTTCACATGCAAGCAAAAACAACTTCTGAAATGTACTAATTTTAAATAAATGTTCTTGAAAGTGATCTGTCTTTATAGGCAGATCACTTTTTTTATGAAGGACCGTTTTTCTGAAATTAGCAGGGTTTTGTCTTTCATCTGCCTTATGAAGGACAGTTTTTCTGAAACCAGCAGGGTTTTGTCTTTCATCAGCCTTATGAAGGACAGCTTTTCTGAGATTAGCAGGATTTTGTCTTTCATCGACCCTATGAAGGATAGTTTTCCTGAAACCAGCAGGATTTTGTCCTTCATCAGCTTTATGAATGGAATTAGCCTGTTCCAGTTCACAAACTCTAGAGACCATACATAATAAAATGCTGGAAATTGTCGAATGAAATTTCTGATAATTTTTAAAATTATTGTTCCAATATCCGATATGTTGTTATACAATAATTATCGTAGTCGACAATCTGTATTATAACAACGAAGAAGATCTTCATATAGAGTGCACATAACCTTCATTTATGAATCGATAAAAATTTTAAAGGAGGAATTTTTTATGACAAGTGCAAGAGTGCAACAATTACAAGAAAGCTGGGAAATGGATGAGCGCTGGAACGGAATTGAAAGGCCATATTCAGCAGAAGAAGTGATTAAATTAAGAGGATCCATTGACATTGAATATACATTGGCACGTAGAGGGGCAGAGAAACTATGGAAGCTTGTACATGAAGAGGACTTCGTCAATGCCTTAGGTGCATTAACAGGAAACCAAGCTGTGCAGCAAGTGAAAGCGGGATTAAAGGCCATTTACTTAAGTGGCTGGCAAGTAGCAGCAGATGCAAACCTATCAGGTAATATGTATCCAGACCAGAGCCTGTATCCAGCCAATAGTGTACCGAATGTTGTGAAAAGAATTAATCAGGCATTGCAGCGTGCTGACCAGATTCACCATATGGAGGGAGATCAATCGATTGACTGGTTTGCACCGATTGTGGCAGATGCTGAAGCAGGATTTGGCGGCCAGCTCAATGTATTTGAATTGATGAAGGGAATGATTGAAGCTGGAGCGGGGGGTGTCCACTTCGAGGATCAACTATCTTCTGAGAAGAAATGCGGGCATCTTGGCGGGAAAGTTCTGCTTCCAACACAGACAGCAGTGAAGAATTTAATTGCTGCTAGATTAGCAGCTGATGTAATGGGCGTACCTACTTTAATTATTGCCCGTACAGATGCAAATGCGGCAGATTTAATTACAAGTGATGTGGATCCTTATGACGTACCATTTATTACTGGAGATCGTACACCAGAAGGATTTTTTCGAACAAATGCTGGTCTGGATCAAGCGATCTCAAGAGGTTTGGCCTATGCTCCATATGCAGACCTTGTCTGGTGTGAAACGTCAGAGCCAGATTTAGACGAAGCAAGACGTTTTGCGGAAGCAATTCATGAGAAGTTTCCTGGAAAGCTATTAGCTTACAACTGTTCTCCGTCATTTAACTGGAAGAAGAAGCTTGATGATGAAACCATTGCTAAATTCCAAGAGGAGCTTGGAAAAATGGGCTACAAGTTCCAATTCGTGACACTTGCCGGATTCCATGCGCTTAATCATAGCATGTTTGAATTAGCGAGAGGCTATAAAAATTATGGCATGGCTGCTTACTCAGAATTACAGCAAGCTGAATTTGCAAGCGAGGAATATGGCTATACGGCAACAAGACACCAAAGGGAGGTGGGTACAGGCTATTTCGATCAAGTTTCCATGACAATTACTGGCGGAACTTCCTCAACTACTGCTCTTAAAGGGTCAACGGAAGAGGAACAATTTACTGCGTCAAAGCAGGAGGCGTAACAACCGTATCCTTTATATCATGCATGTCGTATAAAGGATACAGCGTCTTCATTTGAATCCATCCATTCTATCGTGATTTAAATTTTTTCTCCTAAATGGCTCCTCTCTTCCTATGAAGAGAGGTATTTTTTTGTAAAAATTTTCCAGTCTGATTAATTGAACAAGCCTTTATTTATGTAAACAGAGCAGTGAAGGAAGGCAGAGATATTTATACTTGGTTGTAAGAAGATGATCATGAATGTTTTTTGTTAAGAAAGGAAATGACTATACTGGCACAAGTGATAATATAGATACATACATAGTAAATAGCTCTTCTTTTTTTGTCTTTCTTATATCAGAAGGAGGTGTTCTTATGCATAAAGATATTGATGATTATATTCAGCAGGGAATTCATGGAGATAAACAAACCAATCCGGATGAACGCAGGAAATTTCTTGGGACATTGAGAGAACGAATTGTCATTGCACTTACACAGTCGCAAGTTAGAGAAACAGGAATTTATAAGCAGGTAGAGGATGCATTCAAAGAAAACGGAAAGGCCCATCTTTACTTGAATGGAAATATGAGCTATTCAGAGCTTTCGAAATATACGAAGGCTGCAGGAGATAACAGGATTGAGTATACAATTGTAACCAATAAGGATCACAATTCGGAAATCGGACTTGTCCTTGCATATGATTATGCAATAGATAGAGAGGAAATTTATGTGAAAAAAGTAATGGAAAATCCAATGGCAGTAAAAGGTAAGGAGAAAAAAGGTGTCTTCACGATTTTTTCAAATGTGTTTAAGCGGAGGAGTCAATAAGACTCCTTCTGTTTTTTGCATTTGCAAAAAAAACTAGAACTTTCGCAAAAAAATATGGAAACTTGAAAAAAAACTAGGAGTTTCGCAAAATAAAGGGAAATCCTGCAAAAATAATGAGAATTTTGCAAAAAAACTGCCAAATTACTGAAAATCATGGTAATTTAAAGATAAAATGGCTCAGTTGGCGGTGAAAAGGATGAATCCAGTCGATTTAAGACCGAAACAAAGGTCAAAAAGCAGAGTTCGTGCTGGTACATGGTTTTACACGATTAAGAGATATATAGAATGGTTAACAGATGGGAAAAAATATGCCAAGCAGAAAAGTGATGAACCATTTCCTTATTCGATAGCAAAGCATCAAACCATTCTTCTTCGGAAGCTAAAAGATGTGGAGATGAGCTTACAGCATAATAAAATTATCAATTTACAAAAAGCTGTGCCGAGAATCAACAAGGTAATCATTCACCCAGGTGAAACGTTCTCCTATTGGCAGCTTATTGGAAAAACAACCTATAAAAAGGGTTATGTGGATGGGATGGTTCTTTACTATGGAAAATATAAAACAGGTGTTGGAGGAGGATTATGTCAGTTATCCAATTTGATTTATTGGATGACCTTGCATAGTCCGCTGGCTGTCGTAGAAAGACACCGGCATAGCTATGATGTGTTTCCAGATTCCAACCGCACACAGCCGTTTGGAAGTGGAGCTACATGTGCTTACAATTATCTCGACTTGCAAATTAAAAATGAAACGAACATGCCCTATCAATTACATCTTCAACTAACAGATACGCATCTAGTTGGTGAATGGCGAGCAAAAGAGCCTGCCCTTTATACATATGAGGTATATGAGAAGCATCATGAAATCACCCCTGCCTATTGGGGTGGTTATCTTCGTCATAACGAGATTTATAGAAAAGTGTATAATAGACAAAATCAGCTTGTCGGTGATGAATTCGTGACTGAAAATCATGCAATCATGATGTATGAGCCACTATTAGAGAGCAGAGAAAGTCTATAATCATATGAAGCGGTATCCACTAGGGTACGGCTTTTTCTGTGTAAAGAAAATGGTCGTCCGGTTAGCAGAGAGAATTGTTACCTCGGCAAAACATTTATATTTACGGTTCTCACCATTGTTTTTTCAATATATAGAGTATGAACTGCGAATTGACTGCAAATCATGTTAAAATAGGCAAAAGGATTGGATAATATATCAAATCAGGTAGTAGTTTAACGCGTGAAAGTTTGATATGATTAATCATATTGTGTGAAGAAAAGAACATATTTGGAGGTGGCTTATATGTCACGAATTTCTGCCGATCAGGTTAAGCATGTAGCAAACTTGGCAAGGCTGGCAATTACAGAAGAAGAGACAGAAAAGTTTACAAATCAACTAGATGCAATCATTTCTTTTGCGGAACAGTTGAATGAAATAAATACGGATGATGTTGAACCGACTTCTCATGTATTAGATATGAAAAATGTTATGCGAGAGGATAAATCTGAGGAGGGGCTCCCTCAATCCGAGGTACTAAAAAATGCACCAGATCATCAGGATGGACAAATAAAAGTACCATCAATTATGGAGTAAGGAGGAAAATAAGTTGAGTTTATTTGATCATAAAGTATCAGAGCTTCATGAGTTACTACATAAAAAAGAACTGAAAGTTACAGACCTTGTCGATGAATCGTACAAGCGTATTAGTGAAGTTGAGGATCAGGTGCAAGCTTTTTTGACATTAGATGAGGAAAAAGCCCGCGAAACTGCTAGAACAATGGATGAAAAGCTCCATACAGATGAATCAAAGGGTCTTCTATTTGGTATGCCAATCGGTGTAAAAGATAATATTGTCACAAAGGGATTACGCACGACTTGTGCTAGTAAAATATTACATAACTTTGATCCAATCTATGATGCGACAGTTGTGAATAAATTGCATGATGCAGAGACGATTACAATTGGCAAATTGAATATGGATGAATTTGCGATGGGATCATCTAATGAAAATTCTGCTTATAAGAAGACAAGAAATCCATGGGATCTGGATAGGGTGCCAGGTGGGTCTTCAGGTGGATCAGCTGCCTCTGTTGCGGCTGGTGAAGTTTTATTCTCCCTAGGATCAGATACAGGCGGCTCTATCAGACAGCCAGCTTCCTTTTGTGGCGTTGTCGGAATGAAGCCTACATATGGCCGTGTATCTCGTTTTGGACTTGTTGCATTTGCTTCATCACTCGACCAAATTGGCCCAATCACAAGAACGGTTGAGGATAATGCTTATTTATTACAGTCAATTGCAGGTCTTGATTCGATGGACTCTACTTCTGCAAATGTCACTGTTCCAAATTTTGTTGAATCACTGACTGGTGATATTAAAGGCTTGAAAATTGCCGTTCCTAAGGAGTATTTAGGTGAAGGTGTTAATGAAGAAGTGCGTCAGTCTGTTTTGGATGCCTTAAAGGTGCTAGAAAGTCTTGGGGCAACATGGGAAGAGGTTTCCCTGCCACATTCAAAATATGCGTTAGCCACTTACTATTTATTATCTTCATCAGAAGCTTCTGCAAATCTTGCAAGATTTGATGGCGTTCGTTACGGCTATCGGACAGAGAACGCGGAAAGATTAATTGATTTATATAAAAAAACACGGGCAGAAGGATTTGGTGATGAAGTTAAACGCCGGATCATGCTAGGAACTTTTGCATTAAGCTCAGGTTATTATGATGCTTACTATAAAAAGGCTCAAAAGGTACGTACATTAATTAAGAATGACTTTGAGCATGTATTTAACAAATATGATGTAATTATTGGACCAACAACTCCTACACCTGCGTTTAAGATTGGGGAGAATACAAAAGATCCGCTTACAATGTATGCCAATGATATTCTTACTATTCCTGTGAACCTTGCTGGTGTACCGGGAATTTCTATTCCGTGTGGATTTGATAAAGGGCTGCCGCTTGGACTGCAAATTATCGGCAAACATTTTGATGAACAGACTATCTATCGTGTGGCACATGCATTCGAACAGGCAACAGAATATCACAAACAGAAACCGGCACTGTAAGGGGGGATACTAAATGAATTTCGAAACAGTTATTGGACTAGAAGTCCATGTAGAATTAAAAACAAACTCAAAAATTTTCTCAGCGAGCCCAAACCATTTTGGCGCTGAACCTAACACCAATACGACAGTCATTGACCTTGGCTACCCAGGAGTACTGCCAGTTCTAAATAAGAAAGTCGTTGAGTACGGGATGAAAGCGGCTATGGCACTAAACTGTGAGATCGCACCAGTGACAAAGTTCGACAGAAAAAACTACTTCTATCCTGATAATCCAAAGGCTTTTCAGATTTCCCAGTTTGATAAACCAATCGGTGAGCATGGCTGGATTGAAATTGAAGTGGATGGGTATAAGAAGAAGATTGGGATTACCCGTATCCATTTAGAAGAGGATGCTGGAAAGCTGACACATGGAAATGGCTATTCATTAGTTGATTATAATCGTCAAGGTACACCGCTGATTGAAATTGTTTCAGAGCCTGACATTCGAACAGCTAATGAGGCTTACGCTTATCTTGAAAAGCTGAAATCAATTATTCAATATACAGGTGTCTCCGATTGTAAAATGGAAGAGGGATCACTCCGCTGTGATGCGAATATTTCTATTCGGCCAGTAGGTCAGGAAGAGTTCGGCACAAAAACAGAATTGAAGAACTTAAACTCCTTTAACTTTGTCCGCAAAGGGATTGAGTATGAAGAGAAACGTCAGGAGCAGGTAATCCTATCAGGCGGTGTTATTGGCCAGGAAACATTAAGATATGATGAAGCGACAAATACAACCATTCTTATGCGGGTAAAAGAAGGTTCGGATGATTATCGTTATTTTCCAGAGCCTGACCTATTAGATATTCATATTGATGAGGAATGGAAAGCGCGCATTCGTGCTGAAATTCCTGAGCTTCCTGATGAGCGGAAGAAACGTTATGTTGAAGAACTTGGTTTGCCTGCTTATGATGCTGCGATTCTAACAGTGACAAAGGAAACAGCTGATTTCTTTGAAGCAACAGTTCATAACGGTGCAGATGCTAAGCAGGCATCAAACTGGATAATGGGCGAAGTTTCCGCTTACTTGAAAACTGTACAAAAAGAGCTAGTAGAAACAGCATTGACACCTGAGGGACTCTCTGGAATGATCAAGCTGATTGAAAACGGAACAATTTCTTCTAATATTGCTAAGAAAGTGTTAAAAGAGCTCATCGAGAACGGCGGAGATGCGGAGAAGATTGTAAAGGAAAAAGGTCTTGTCCAAATTTCAGATGAAGGCGCACTTTTAAAAATTGTCACAGAAGTATTAGATAATAATCCAAAAATCATTGAGGATTATAAAAATGGAAAAGAAAAAGCAGCGGGCTCCCTAGTTGGTCAAATCATGAAAGCAACAAAAGGGCAAGCTAACCCGCCATTGGTAAACAAAATACTAATGGAAGAAATTAAGAAAAGATAAATGTGTAAAGAGCTGGTGGATACTCCCACCAGCTCTTTTTCGACAATTTCTCTTTATATTTCCTAGGAAAAGATAGCATTCTACAAAATATGTATGAAAAGGAATAGTAATTAATAGGATAATAGTGGAATGTTGTATAATAAGGTTTAACATTAAAATGGCAAAGATATATCTTTTTTGTATTTTTATAATTGATTTTAAATAATATAATTTGAACTTTAGGTGATCTCAGTGAGCATATTGAAAATCAATGAGTTAGAAAAACATGAGGAGCATTCAGTAGTTTTTCCAGCATTTAGCCTTGAAGTATTGGAAAAGGATGTGATTGCTATACATTCGAGTACGAACGTAATGGCTTCATTATTAAAGCTTTTTCTAGGGGAGCTTTCTGCTTCAAGCGGGGAAATACGTATTAATGAGCAAGTAGTTACAAAGTCTAAACAGGCTTATTTCTCCCAAGTTGGCTTATTCCTTTTGAACGATGGATTATATGAAAGGCTGAGTGTGAAGGATCATTTTTCTTTTTACAAAAAATTGTACAGCTCAGGGCTATCAATTGATGAGGGATTGAGCATGACTCAGCTCGAGGCTAAACGAAATGTACCGATTAGCAGACTAACCGCATCTGAAAAGAGAAGAGTTCATTTTGGACGATTGCTTTTTCAAAATCCAGCCCTGCTTCTATTTGAAGAGCCAGATCAAAATGCAGATTTAGAAACAAAACGTGTATTTTTGAAGCTTGTTAGAAAACTGAGTGAAAAAGGCAAAGGTGTTATCATTCTAACTGGAAACATGGAAAGTGCACTTGCTGTAACAAATAAGGTTTTTCGCTTAGATGAAACAGGATTGCATATACTTGATGTCGTTTCTGACGAAGAATCTGCGGATGCACTATCAGAAGGAGAGCTTAAATCAGAGGATCAAATGAATGAAGATGAAGTGATTGTGCAGCCTGTTCGTTTTGAAAAGATCCCAACAAAGGTAAATGATAAAATCGTTTTATTTGATCCGACAGAAATTGATTACATAGAGAGTAACGAAGGGCAGTCCACTATTTATATTAAGGGAGAAGCTTATCCAAGTGTGTTTACAATGGTGGAGCTGGAACATCGCCTGCATCCTTATGGGTTCTTCAGATGTCACCGTTCTTACATTGTCAATCTTCAAAAGGTCCGTGAGGTTGTCACCTGGACAAGAAATAGCTTTACTTTAGTATTGGCTGATGCGAAAAAATCTTCTATTCCGTTATCGAAAACGAAAATGGCAGAATTAAAAGGGATGTTGGGCCTTAAATAATGCTCCATTCCATGTAAATAACGCACCATTCACCCTGATGTATTCTCTTTTCATCCAAATAATAATGCGCGGCCATGATTTGTTTCATAAGATTAGGTCATAAGAAAGCGAAGGCATCTTAATAGAGGCTGAAGAAAAACATGACAACAAACAAATCAAATAGGTGTGGAGGATGAAAATGGAGAATATTATTGAGGTAAGCGGATTAGCGAAAATGTTTGCAAATCAACCAGCATTAAAAGATGTTTCCTTTAAAGTGAAAAAAGGGGAGACATTTGGATTTCTAGGACCAAGTGGGTCCGGTAAAACAACAACGATAAAAATTTTAACTGCACAATTAACCCAGACAGATGGAGATGCCACCATCTTTGGCGTGCCAGCTTCAAAGTTAAAGGAAGCCAGTTATCGTAAAAAGATCGGTGTGCTGACAGATAATAGCGGACTTTATACTCGTCTGACCATTTTCGATAATTTAAAACTATACTGTGACCTCTACGAAGTTCAATATACACGTATAGATGAAGTGCTAGACATGGTGAATCTAAAGGATGCGAGGAAAAAGGCTGTTTCCAAGCTTTCAAAAGGGATGCTGCAGCGTGTTACATTAGCACGGGCATTTTTGCACAAGCCTGAGCTGCTGTTCTTAGATGAACCAACATCTGCACTTGATCCAGTCAATACAAAGCATATATATAAGGGATTGGAAAAACTTAAGGAGCAAGGGACAACTATATTCTTAACGACACATGATATGAATGAAGCAGAAACACTGTGTGACCGCGTGGCTTTTTTAAATGAAGGAACGATCCAGCTGCTCGATTCGCCAAAAGCATTGAGGCAAAAATATGCTGATCACACTTTAACAGTCGAACTTGCGGATGGCACCAAGGAAATTGTTGATTGCGGTCCAGAAGGTGCACAAGCAATGTATAATTATATGTCAGAAAATCAAGTCGTTTCTATTTATTCGAACGAACCTACACTTGGAGATATTTTTGTAGAGGTAACAGGGAGGAAATTATCATGACATTTTCAATCAAACGTTCGATTGCGATTCTACAAAAGGATTATAAAGATGTTTCAAAAAATTTATTTGTGGGTTCATCAGTTTTCATGCCGTTAATTATGGCTGCCCTCTATGGAAGAATGGGGGTTGAAACGATTAATGAGCAGTATCTTGTTTTCAATATGACCTTTTGTTTAGTTGCTGCTTTTGTGCAATGTTCGCTTATTGCAGAAGAAAAAGAGAAAAATACGTTACGTGGGCTGATGCTTTCACCAGCAAGCACACTAGAAATTCTCACAGGAAAAAGTCTATTAAGCTTTATTGGCACCATCCTCGTTATTGCTTTTGCTGCAATTTTAGTAGAATATAAGCCAGAAAACATTCTTGTGATTTCTGTTGCTATTGCACTGTCTGCTGTTTTTTATATCGGGTTGGGCACGGTGCTTGGTCTTGTAACAAAATCAGTCATGGAAGCATCCGTTGTTATCTTGCCATTCATGGGTATCTTCTCATTCGGTTCATATTTAACTGTTTTGGCAGATAAGTATCCAGTTCTAAAAGCGGCAGAGTACATGCCAAATGCACAGCTGATTCATTTAGCAAATGATGTACAAATGGGTGCTAGTTTACTAGATGTTTGGTTTCAGCTAGCAGTCATTCTTGCATGGATAGCGGTTATATATGTAATTGTCGTTGTTGTTTATCGAAAACGGATGACAGATTAATATGCAATAAGCATAGGTATCTATTTAAAATAAAGTTTGTAAATGTTGACTGACATACTTCTCTGCGCTGATTATTCCTTGTGTCATACAATTTAATGATTAAATAGATAAATTAGGCTGATGGATCCTTTCATCAGCCTTTCGACTATTATTTTGTTATTTTCCATTATATCCTTTTATTTCCTAGGAAAGGACAGTGTTTTTCGACAAGGTCATAATTGAATTTATTAGGGTTCGATCCTTCGCTTTAAGAAAAGGAATATGTAATAATAAGGAAGTGATACATATTCGAAATGGAGGGCTATTAATGAACTTAAATCAATGGTTTGAAAAGGGCTTAACAGCTGATCAATATATTTCTGGAATGAGTGTAAATCAAGCATCAATGAATCAGATTCTTGAACAATTTTCTTTATCAACTGAAGAAAAGGAAAGATTAGCTCCCCTTAAGGGTAAGGGATTAAAGGTTATTGCTTTATCAGAGGACTGGTGTGGAGATGCGCTTTTAAACAATCCAATCCTATTAAAAATGGCAGATGAAATTGGAATGGAAGTTCGATTTTTACTAAGAGATCAAAATCTTGAATTAATGGATCAATACTTAACAAATGGAACGTCACGGGCAATTCCGATTTATGTTTTCCTTAACAAGGACGGAGAAGAACTGGCTGTATGGGGACCGCGGGCGCAACAGCTTCAAGACCTTGTCGTTCAAGAACGGAGCAAGCTTCCTTCACAGGATGATCCTGATTTCAATGACAAACAAAAGGCAATGTACAAAAGTTTAGTAGACTCTTATAAGGTCGATGAAAATCTATGGCATATGGTAGCAAATAGTATCTGTGAAAAATTAGTGAAATAATTCAAGTTGTGAGGTGTGTATTCATTGGTCTGGCAGCAAAATGAAGTGACGGAAATGCTGAAAATTCCTTATCCCATTTTTCAAGCACCGATGGCAGGAGGAATCACAACACCTGAGTTAATAAGCGAAACATCTAACTGTGGCGGACTAGGCAATCTTGGTGCAGGGTATATGGGTCCTGAGGAAATTAAGGAAGCAATTAGACAGATTAGAAGCTTAACAAATAACCCATTCGGAGTGAACTTATTTATTCCAAATGGGAGCGAAGTCTACTCCGATGAAAAAGATTTAATAGAAATGACGAATACGTTAAGTAAATACGAAAAAGAACTAGGGATTGAAGAACCAATAGTCATTCAAGAAAAGAACTACAAGGCCCTATTTGAAAAACAAATAGAGGTAGTCCTCAGAGAAAAGGTGCCAGTAGTAAGTTTTACATTTGGCATTCCAAATGTAGAGGTTATAAAGGAACTTCGGAAGCAAAGCTCGACTATTATCGGGACAGCCACAAATGTAAAAGAAGCATTGGAGCTTGAAGAGAGTGGTGTGGATATTATAGTGGCACAGGGGAGTGAAGCAGGGGGGCACCGCGGGACCTTTCACAAGGAAGAAAGTGGTTTGATCGGTTCTATGGCACTCATTCCTCAAGTAGCTGATGCGGTCCGCATACCTGTTGTTGCAGCGGGGGGTATCATGGATGCACGTGGAATTGCTGCTGCAGTGGCTCTTGGAGCGAAAGGTGCTCAGCTTGGAACGGCTTTTCTTACATGTCAAGAGAGTGGAGCAGCTGAAATTTATAAACAAATGCTCCTTAATAGCTCAGAAGAGCAAACTGCTTTCACTAAGGCTTTTTCAGGAAAGCTTGCAAGAGGAATTAGCAATCGGTTTATTAGAGAAATGGCCCAACAGACGACTATACCTTTTCCGCTTCAAAATGATCTGACAACTTCGATTAGAAAAAAAGCCGCAATACAGAAGCAGTCAGATTTTATGTCGCTATGGGCAGGACAAGGGATAAGAATGGTGAAGGAAACAACAGTCAAGCAATTGATGCAGGAACTTATAGAGGGAAAATAGAAATGAAATGAGTTTGGGAACGTAGCATTTATTTGAGTTATCTATATATTCCG
Source organism: Cytobacillus mangrovibacter (assembly GCF_042865275.1). NCBI lineage: Bacteria > Bacillati > Bacillota > Bacilli > Caryophanales > Bacillaceae > Cytobacillus > Cytobacillus mangrovibacter. The sequence continues at coordinate 41,987 of NZ_JBIACJ010000006.1, forward strand.
TTCGTTATTTGTTAGTCGTTAGATCGAAAAGCGTAAAGCGAAACCGTTCGCTACACTAATTGGAAGAATTTAAATACTTTGTTACCCACAAAGCAAAGGGGCGCTAACACTTCCCAACTCATTTTTGGTGCATAAGCACCCATGAAGGTATCTAGATAATACCCTCAAAGCTACTTATGCCTCTAAATACTTATTTGCAAGCGGAACTTCAATTTCAACGGTATAATTTACTTTATCAATACGGCTAGATAATAATTCAACTTGACGAATTATTTTAGCAGCCTGTTTTTTGAATTCAGCAGGGTCAAATAAAGCAATTTGTTCCATTATTGTGCCTGAGTGATGATGCACATTGTATTCTCGTTTTTTAGTAGTCGCAAGCGTTTTGAGAAGATTATGTCGTTCTCGTAGCTGCTTAGCTGTTTCAATCGCGCGAATCATCGAGATTGAGCCACCATCCCATTCAACCAAATTAATTAAATTAGCTTGTTGGATGATTTCTTTTAAATCTAATATGTCACGTTGAACTTCTGATAACTCTTCCAACACAGTCTCAACGGTGATTTCATATGGTGTGTATGTTTCTCCTTTTGGAATCTCAATTACATGAACATTAAAAAATTCGCCCTGTAATTCTCCAACTTTTTTATGAAGACTAGAAAGAAGATTAATAGCTTGTGCTAATGTTATTTTCATACAATCAATCCTTTCATCAAAACCATATGAACTATCTTAACATATATTTGAAATTACTTGATAGTTTCTTACTTAAAGAAAACAATCAAATTAAAAACGCATGGATGTATATAATTATCCATGCGTTTCTTAGTGTTCGACGATTTCTTCCTTTGTCTATTACTTTTCAGACAATACTTTCGTAAGAACGGGAACAATTTGTTTCTTACGGGACACGACGCCTCTTAATAGAGCACTATTATTTTCAAGCGTTACTTGATAAGCTTCTTCTACTGCCTTCGTTTCGTTTCCGATAGCGATAACAACAGAATCGCTGTTAAGGATATCAGTTAGAACAAATAAGAATAGATCTAATTCTTTCTTAGCTACTACTTCTGAAAGAATGGATTCAAGTTCTTCTTTACGGCTTAATACATCATTTAAATCAATCGCATTTACTTGAGCGATCTCTGTTTTGTAGCTGCCCATTTGGAATTCCTTGGCATCTAGAGAAATAAGCTGTTCAAGAGTCTTGTCGCTAAGGTCAGCACCTGCTTTAAGCATGGCTAATCCGTACTCATCCGCATTTACACCAGCAATTTCAGCAAGCTCACGAGCAGCAGCCACGTCTTCTTCTGTACATGTTGGCGATTTGAATAGCAGGGAATCAGAGATGATAGCAGAAAGCATTAATCCAGCTGTCTCTTTACTAATTTCCACTCCATTTTCTTTATACATCTTTTTCAAAATGGTAGCCGTACAGCCTACTGGCTCTGCGCGGTAATATAACGGATCGCTTGTTTCAAAGTTTGCGATGCGGTGATGGTCAATGACTTCAAGAATCTTTACATCACGGATATCATCTGCACTTTGCTGGAATTCATTATGGTCTACTAGAATAACTTCACTAACCTCTGTAGAAACAGCCTCAACGAAACGTGGTGCCTCTTTTTGGAAGTATTCTAAAGCATAGTTTGTTTCTCCATTTATTTGTCCTAAGCGAATAGGTTCTGCGTCCACGCTTAGTTTCATTTTTAATTCTGCATAAGCAATGGCTGAACAAATGGAATCTGTGTCAGGGTTTTTATGACCGAATATAAATACTTTTGACATAATCCTTCTCCTTGAATAAATAGAATAGGGCAAAAAAGCCTGTTGTTATTTTACCATATATACCATACTAGAAAAAATCAACTTTTCCTATTCTTTCACTAAAATAATCATGAGCGTATGCTCACAACTTATTATGTAAATGTCGGCCTGCCTATAGGATTGTCCAATTAATCAGACCAGCCCTTTGTTTTATAGAGAAAATAAAGGGAGTGAGTATGTAAATAGAGAAGATATAAGGAAAAGGCGGGGAGGAAAAAAAGATGGATAGTATCGCTGTAATTTCAGATATTCATGGAAATATGACTGCGTTGGAGACTGTTTTAGAAGATACGAAAGCACGAGGAATCCAAACAATTATTTGTCTTGGAGATCTTGTTGGAAAGGGCCCCAATTCGCAAAAATCAGTTGAACGAATAAGAGAAACATGTAAGGTCGTGGTTCTTGGCAATTGGGATGACTTTATTCAGAAGCCAGTAGAGTTTGAAGAAGTAAAGTGGCATCAGGATCAGTTAAGTGAAGAATCTTTAGCTTATTTAGGGACACTCCCGTTTCATTATGATTTTCATATGAGTGGGAAATATGTAAGATTATTTCATGCATCTGCGAAAAGCATCTATCACCGGGTTGTACCGATGAGAGATTCTTACGAAGAAAAACGAGTGATGTTTGAAAATACAGAGTGGATTACGGAAAGTAAAGAGGGGAAGACACCTGATGTTGTGGGGTATGGGGATATCCATGCTGCATTGATTGAACCGATTCATCCGCAAAAAACGCTGTTCAATGTTGGAAGTGTAGGAAATTCACTTGATATTCCGGAGGCGACTTATGCCATTTTGCATGGGACATACTTGTCGGTTGACCCTGCCCCTTTTTCAATTGAAATTGTCCGGGTTCCTTATGATGTAGAAAAAGAACTAAGGATTGCAAAAGAAATGGGTTTACCGAACTGGGAAGCATATGCGTTCGAACTGCGTGAAGCTAAATACCGAGGGGCTTATAAGGCAAAAGAATAAAGAAACCCGAATACTGGCTGTCCAATATTCGGGCGCAGATTAAGCTCGTCTAGCCTTATTTTTCGGTGGGATTCGGTCATCTTTAAGGCTCTTGTCATTAATCTTGGGCTCCATATGATGAATATAATTGATAATATTAGAGCGGTGCAGAAAAATTAATAATAAAAGAAAGATAGAAAATATAAGTTCCTCTTCGCGACCTGGTGTAAAAAATGAATAAATAAGCATGGTAAGACCAACTGTTAATGATCCGTAAAAAACATATTTTGTTACATAGATAATAAAAATAAAGGCAAGATAAGCAGCTAGGAACATCCCGATATTCGTGGCTAGAAGTACACCAGCAGTTGTTGCAATTGCTTTTCCGCCGCGAAAACCTGCGAAAATGGGGAAGCAGTGACCAATAACAGCGATTAGTCCAGGGAATAGAGGATCGATATCTATTCCCATCAAGCTAGGAAGGGAAGCGGCTAGAACCCCTTTGCTGACATCAACAAGCAGGACAATAATTGCAGCTTTCTTCCCAAGTACCCTTAATGTATTCGTGGCACCAGGATTATTGCTGCCATGCTCACGAATATCGATATGAAAGGCAAATTTTCCTACAAGAAGTGCAGTAGGGATCGAACCAATTAAATAAGCTAGCAGAAAGAGTAATAACGTCATCCTATCATCCTTTCAGTTAAGAGTAATATATGGAATAGGTAAGATTTAACATCAGATAACCTTTCTTTAATGGAAACTTACTACTATAATAAAGATTAAAATATAAATATTAAGAGGTGAAGCTATGCGTGCAGCAATTATATTAGTGATCCTTTTGACGGTTCTTGCAGTTGTGTTTACTCTTATATTTATGGGTAAAGGTGATGAGAACTACGGGAATGACTCAAAAAGAAATACAACAAATCTTTCTCTAATATATGTCGTAGTAATAATAATATCATTAATTGCCTTAGGTTTTTACATTTGGTTGACATAGTAGGTTGAAAAGTTTTGATCGCATCGATCCTCCCTTTGACTATTGCTTTTTATGAGCGCTTAGGAATATCTGATTCCAAGCGTTTTTTGCTGTTTAAAGCAAAAAAATAAAAAAACTACTTTTTTTGTGTAGGGATTGTTGAGAGTTCTTTCGTCTATTAGGGTGGAAGCTGTTAGAAAGGGGGAGAGAGAGATTAGCGACCAAGTTCTTATCCAAAAAGTAAAGAGTGGCAACGACCATGCCTTTCGCTTGCTGGTTGAAAAGTATCGCAATGATTTGTTCCGGACGATTTATGCTGTACTAAGAGACCAAAAAGAAGCGGAAGATGCTGCACAAGAAGTGTTTTTAAAGATCTATACCTCTCTCCCCCAATATGAGGATCAAGGCTTTAAGACATGGATAACAAGGATTGCTGTCAATCATGCGATAGATGTGAAAAGAAAACGTGATCGAAGGCAAGAAGATACATTGGAAACAGTAGAATACGATTTTCAGGACAGCGAGAGTGTTAGTGTGGAAACTGAGCTTATTCATAAAGAAAGACGAAGGCTTGTTCATCAAAAGCTAAATGAGCTCCCTGTCAATTATCGAAATGTGATCTATGATTTCTATATTGCTGAAAAGAGTTATCAGCAAATGGCCGAGGAACAAAATGTTGGAATCAAAACGATAGAGACGAAGCTATACCGTGCCCGTTTATGGATGAAAAAGCATTGGAAGGAGGACGACTTTTCATGATGCATTATTCAGAGCAAGAGTGGATGAAATATGTGAAGAATGAGTTGGATAAAGATGTCCGGGAGGAGTATGAGGACCATCTTTATAGCTGTGACCAATGTCTGGAAGTTTATCTAATGGCGGTTGAGGTGGAGGAAGCGGAGTTGCCAGTGATTTCAAATGAGGTTGACTTTACTAATCTTGTCATGGCTCAAATTGCAGAGACAAAGAAGGATAAACCACAAAAGCAAAAGATAGGGAAGAAGAAAAAATCCATCTATCAATCAGCCTTTTTCCATTATTCAATTGCAGCAGCAGTGACAATTCTATTAATGACGACGGGCGTATTTCAGTCCATTACACAATATGCTGAGAATGTACAAAATCCAAATCTTCAGGAGCAGAGAACTTCTTTAACAGAAGGATTAGTTGATAAAACCTTTGCTTGGATGGATTCTTTAGAAGGAAAAAAGAAGGAGGTAGATAAATAATGAAAAATCCAATTATCGCATTTTTATTGGCATTTTTCCCAGGTGGCGGGCTGCTCTATTTAAGGAAGATCTTACGTGGAATTGCTTATATGTTCGGGGAATTTATCCTGATCACCGCTTTCTTTTTAGCATTTGCAAATGGAGAGGGGGAAGCTGGATTTGCCATTTTTATATTAGGAGTAGTTCTCTATATTATTAATTTAGTTGATACAGGCATTACTGCCTCGAAGCTTCTACAAAATAAAACTGTGCTGACAGAACCAAGTGCGGTACCAGCAGATGATTTCGAATATGAAAGATTCCGTACGCTGCTCCTATCATTTATTCCGGGAATTGGACACTTCCAATTAGGACTGTTGAATCGCGGGATGACTTTGCTGACTGCATTCCTTGGTTTAGGTGTTATGGTACTATTTGTAACGGCTTTAACTCATCGTGGAGAATTCTTAGTATTTCTAGCAATCCTCCCAGTCATTTGGGTATATGGCTTCTTCGATGCCATGCAGCAATTGAATCGCAAGCAGCTAGGGGAAACGCTTATTGACCGTACGATCCTTGACGACTTTGAAACACGAAGAGAGGATGGCAAGAAAAGCAAAGCAATTGCGACGTTCTTATCGATTTTCCCTGGAGCCGGTCATCTTTATCTTGGGCTGCAGCGCCGTGGCATTCAATTAATGGCAGCTTTTCTATTCTCAATTTATATATTAGATATATTGCGTTTAGGGATTTTCTTGTTCTTAATTCCTATCATTTGGTTCTATAGCTTCTTTGATGGCTTGCAGAAAGCTTCAAAATACGGTGATGAGCCGATGGATGATACACCAATTATCTCTTATTTTATCAACCAGCAAAAATGGATTGGCATCGGACTTGTGCTGCTTGGATTATATTATTTAACAACAAGTATTTTGCTGCCAGTTATTTCACCAATGGTTTATGACATGATTGATATTGATATAAGATATTGGTTTGATCGTTACTTCCAAACGGGTGTCGTTTGTATTCTCCTAATTGGCGGGGGCTTAAAGCTTCTTCTTGGCAAGCGGGAGAAGGAAGTGGAATTACAAGATGAGTAGGGCTTTGAACGTAGGCGGGTTATTTGAATATAGAAAGGCGGTATTATCATGAGGACATGGCGTGTCGGGACGTTTTCTATGGGGGCTTCGCTCCTTTTTCTCGGTATTTTTCTTCTCTTATCTCAACTTTTCGGAATGGACCTAATGCACGTAATGATTTCCTGGTGGCCAATTATATTGATTGTACTCGGGATTGAAATATTAGTTTTCTTATTTCTGTCTCGGCAGGAAAAGCCATTTTTAAAATATGATTTTCTTAGCATTTTCTTTGTCGGCATTATCGGTACCATTGGCATTGGCTTTGCAATACTTAGTTCAACAGGTATTATGGACAAGATGGATAATGTGTTAAAACGTGAAGAGCGTACGATAGATCTGCCATCTTTAGAAAAGCAATTGAGCGATGAAGTGAAAAGAGTAGTGGTAGATACTGGACACTATCCGCTCACGATTGAAGGCACATCAACGAAAGAAATGACGATGTTTGGAACATACAGAGCTTTATTAGGGAAAAAGGAAACGTTACTAACGAATGCTGAAGAGTATGTATCCATTCATGAGAAGGGCGACACCATTTATGTGAAAGTAAAAGGATTGCCGAATGAAGTGGCTGGACCTTTTGATCGATATGCTGATCTATCTGCTACACTACTCGTCCCGAGTGATGTAAAGCTCGAAGTTAATGGGAATGATAATTCAATCACCCTTAAGCCTCGTACGCTTATAAGCGATTGGACTATTGATCAAACATCTCATCTGTCTGTACAGCTTCCGAACAGCAGTGATGTGAAAGTGACAGCGACAGAGATACAAGATTTTCAAGGCAACCGTGAAAAGTGGCAGATGACAGAAGAACCACATAGCGAAGTGCCTGTCATTAAGCTTGGTACATTCCAAACAGGTAAAGGTGAGCATAACCTGACTATCACAAATAGTTATCAGTTGAGCTTTAGTACAGTTGATTAGCAGAGAGGTACCCGGATGTAGATTCGGGTATTTTCTAATGAGTTTTTTTTGCGGCGATTTGGGGTATAATTCTCTTTATGGCCAAATAGCATATGAATTGATAAGTTCATGCCATTTCGTTATGATGTTAAATGATGGGAAAACGGTATTGAAGAAAAACATTAAGATGAGTAATAGGATGATGGGCGATGAAAAGAGCAAGAATAATTTATAATCCAACTTCAGGTCGCGAGCTGTTTAAGAAACATTTGCCAGAAGTTTTGCAAAAGCTGGAGATCGCGGGGTATGAAGCTTCTTGTCATGCAACGACATGTGAAGGGGATGCAACAGAGGCAGCTCGTGTTGCGGTAGAACGAAGGTATGATCTTGTCATTGCAGCAGGGGGAGACGGAACGATCAATGAGGTGGTCAATGGACTTGCTGAACAGAAATACCGTCCGAAGCTTGGGATTATCCCTACAGGAACAACAAACGACTTTGCGAGAGCACTTCACATACCGAGAGATGTTGTAGCAGCAACAGAAATAATTGTTCAGGGAGATACCATTCCTGTAGATATTGGACGGATTAATGACAAATACTTTATTAATATTGCAGGCGGTGGCAGGATAACCGAGCTTACTTATGAAGTGCCAAGCAAGCTGAAAACGATGCTAGGCCAGCTCGCCTATTATTTAAAGGGGATTGAGATGCTTCCGTCCTTTCGCTCAACAGAGGTGAGTATCGAATATGATGGAAAATTATTTGAAGGAGAAGCGATGCTTTTCCTTGTCGGGTTAACGAACTCAATCGGTGGCTTTGAAAAACTGGCTCCTGATTCCTCGATCAATGATGGGCTGTTCTCACTGTTAATATTAAAAAAGACAAATCTAGCTGATTTTATTCGAATTGCTACATTAGCAATACGCGGGGAGCATGTGAATGATCCTCATGTCATCTACACCCAGGCAAACCGGATTAAAGTACAATCCAACGAAAAGGTACAGCTCAATTTGGATGGTGAATTCGGTGGACTACTGCCTGCAGAATTCGTAAATCTGTACAGACATTTAGATGTCTACGTTCCGATTAATAAAATTCGTGAGCAAGACATCCCTGCCGATTGGAAAATAGACGAAGCTCGCTCCGAGTAGGAGCGAGTTTTTCATTGTAAAAAACAATATTTGTTTGCAAAACTTTGTAAAAACGCAGCGTTTATTTACAAAAAAACGGGCAATTTAAGCTATTTTTGCAAAAAGGAGACTTTATTTTGTAAAAACCTAAGCAATTTTGCATAAAATATATTTTTCTTGCAAAAGGTTGATACTTTTTTGCAAATTATTAAATATACTTGCAAATGATAAAATGCTCCAAATAATAGAGAGGAATTTTAACGGCATTTCGTATTCCTACCCAATTTGTGATACACTTTTTCTAGTCATTTATCAGCAAAGGAAGAAAATAATGAATAAAACTATACCAGTTCAAAAAAACGATTATATAGATGTTGTGTTTGAAGATCTAACCCATGAAGGGGCAGGCGTAGCGAAGGTTGATGGTTATCCATTATTCATACCGAATGGCCTCCCGGGAGAAAAAGCAAAGATTAAAGTCATTAAGGCTAATAAAGGCTATGGCTTTGGACGGCTTATTGAAATGTACGAGGAAAGTCCTTATCGTGTTGAGGCACCGTGTCCCATTTACAAAGAATGTGGCGGCTGCCAGCTCCAGCATCTAAGCTATGAAGGACAGCTGAAAGCAAAGGAAAAGCAGGTAAGAGATGTGTTGATACGCATAGGCAAGCTCGAGAACGTCAAAGTTCATCCTGTGCTAGGCATGCAGGAACCTTGGCGCTACCGCAACAAAGCACAAGTACCTGTAGGAGAGCATGAAGGTGGACTAATCGGTGGATTTTACCAGCAGCGTTCCCATCAAATTATCGATATGAAGGAATGCCTCATCCAACAGGAAAAGAATGATGAGGTTGTCCAAGAAGTGAAGGAAATTTGCGGCCGTTATGGCGTACGTGCCTATGATGAAGGAAGAAATAAAGGCGACCTGCGTCATATAATGGCTCGCTATGGACTTGTAACAGGAGAAGTAATGATCGTCCTTGTTACAAGAACAAAGGATTTGCCGAATAAAAATAAGATTATTGAAGAAATTGCCTCCCGTATTCAAGGAGTAAAATCGATTTGCCAAAACATCAATTCGAAAAAAACAAATGTCATCTTCGGTGACGAAACGAAAGTTCTGTGGGGAGAAGAAGTCATTTACGATTTCATCGGGGACATTAAATTTGCCATTTCTGCACGTTCCTTCTATCAGGTCAACCTAGAACAGACAAAAGTATTATACGAAAAAGCCTTGGAGTACGCTAACCTAAACGGAGAAGAAAATGTCATCGACGCCTACTGCGGAATCGGCACGATTTCTCTATTCCTCGCACAAAAAGCAAAAAAAGTATTCGGTGTTGAAATCGTCCCAGAAGCCATTGAGGATGCAAAAAGAAATGCAGCACTCAACGGCATCACAAATGCTGAGTTTGCTGTTGGAGAGGCGGAAGTAGTCATTCCTAAATGGTATAACGAAGGCAATTCAGCCGACGTACTAGTCGTTGACCCGCCGCGAAAAGGCTGTGATGAAGCTCTTTTGCAAACGATAATTGATATGAAGCCGAAAAAAGTTGTTTATGTCAGCTGTAATCCAGGGACATTGGCCAGGGATTTGCGGATATTGGAGGATGGCGGGTATCGGACGGTTGAGGTGCAGCCGGTAGATATGTTTCCGCAAACCATGCATGTGGAGTGCATTTCACAGTTAGTTTTAAAAAATGATTGAGGGGGATTATAACCCCTCAACCTGTGCAAACTTGTAGTAAATCTTAACATCTTTGTTTTCGGTTACTTCGATTTTATCAACAAAACGTAGTAACATCTCGGATGTTAACTGATTGAACTGTAAAAACCCTTTAAGTTGTTCTATGATGGCAGAGATTTTACTTGTTTCGTGGCTTTCTGCCATCTCCTTCTTTATCTCTACTTTTTCTAATTCTAGTTGTTGCAGCTTTTCTTGTACAATACTTACAAAGTCATCATAATCCTGTTTAGATATATCCTCGCTAATAAACTTCTGTAAGGCGTTCCGCTTTAGTTCCATTTGTTTATGAACTTGTTTTTCAATAGACTCTAGTCTAGACTCGTTCTTTTTTGTGGTAGCCTTGACCTTTTTTTCAATCTTACTTTCTAGGTTTGGATGGTCTAATCTACTAGACATATTTTTGAGGTCATCAAGGATTATTTCAGTTAGTTCTAGTTCCTTAACTGCATGATTAGAACACGCTTTATTACCATGTTTAGCATATGTTCCACAAATGTATCCTTTGCGGTTAGCACGATACCACATGCCATTCCCACATTCAGAACAATAAGCGATATTTGTAAAAAGGTGTTTCTTCTTTCTAGTACCGCCCCTACCTCTTCTAGCTTTTTGTTCAAGTAACCTCTGTACCTGTTCAAACACATCCCTTGAAATGATAGGTTCATGAGCGTCAGGAATTGTAATCCATTCGTTTTGGTCATTTACCTTACGTGTCTTATTTGTCACGTTCATGGTGGTTTCTCTGCCTTGTACAAGGTTTCCTATATAATGGGGGTTCTGTAAAATCTTCTTAACAGTAGAACCTTGCCAATACAAACCTGCATTAGCTTTCCCTACAACTCGTGAAGGCGTCGGAATATCTCTATTAGTGAGATACCTTGCTATCTTGTCATGACCCCAACCTTCTAGATACCTGTCAAAGATGTCACGAACAATATCTACGGTGTAATCATTTCTGAGAAATAGTTTACCTTTATGAAGTTTATAACCATAAGGAGCAATACTCCCCATGAATTTCCCGCTTTTGTACTTCATATGATAAACAGACTTGATACGGTCACTTATTCGTTGGCTCTCACTTTCATAAATCCAAGCATAAAGACCGAACATTGCTTGTTTTGAAAAGTCTTGTGTATCAACTTTACCATCTAAAGTGATTAAGCGAACTCCTTTAGTGTCGGCAACTCGCTTTAGTTGATAAAGTAACTCTACATTACGACCTAATCTACTTAATTCCTTTGCTACAATGACATCAAATTCCCTGTTTTCAGCGTCTTGTATGAGTCTTTTTAACCCCTCACGATTGTCAGTAGTTCCTGTTTGAATATCCGTGTAGAAGTCATATAGGTCATGTTGATTTTCAGTAATATAGTCTAAAATCATATGCCTTTGGTTTTCAGGTGACTCTTTTTGACCCTCATTGTTAGTTGAAACACGAATGTATCCCGCTATTTTCATTATTGTCGCCCTCCATTATTAATGGCGACTATATCTACTTGTCTATCATTGTAAGCGGCAGCCACCAGTTTTTCAATTTCTTTTTCTAATTGGCTAATGATTAAAGATTTAAAGTCTTGTGTCCCTTTATACACTCTTTGAATGTTCATTGTTATCTCTCCTTTCGCCCTAGCAATCGTTCTATGGGTTGAAAGAGTTGCGATAAATTTTTTTAATGCATTATAATTTTAATAACAATCTATTGAGGTGATTATATTGAGAAGTAAGAAAGAAATGATGGACTTAGGAATGAATTTTGCTCTTAATTGTGAAAAAATTAGACTCTTTACTCTTGAGGGTTCACTAACAAATACAAATATTCCGAAGGACGAATTTCAAGATTATGATTTTAGTTATTTTGTTACAGATATGGATTATTTCAAAAAAAGTGACGATTGGTTAAGTTCTTTTGGTGAAAGGATAATTATGCAAAAACCAGAAGCAATGGAATTGTATCCTCCAGAACTAGGTAATTGGTACTCGTATCTAATGATTTTTGAAGACGGTACGAAAATTGACCTAACACTTATTCCACTTAATGAATATGAAGACTATTTCAAAAATAGCGATGGACTAGTTGAAGTGTTATTGGATAAAGATAATCTAATTCAAAATTCAGTTATTCCGACAGATAGCATGTACCACATTCAAAAACCAAGCGAACAATCATTTGATGACTGTTGTAATGAGTTTTGGATGACATCTACATATGTTGTAAAAGGTCTTGCGAGAAGGGAAATTCTCTTTGCTATTGATATCATGAATAATGCATTTCGTCCAAGTTTGCACACCATGTTGCGTTGGAAAGTTGGAATGGAAACAGGTTTTTCTTTAAGCATAGGAAAATCTGATAAGTTCTTGAAAGAATATATTTCTGAAGACATGTGGAATAAAGTTTTATCTACTTACGATATGGGCTCTTATAAAAAAATGTGGGAAGCACTTAATACTAGTATTGAATTATTTAGAGAAACATCCCACTTTATTGCAGAAACATTTGGTTTTAAATATCCTAATTATGATGAAAAAGTGAGCATGTACATAGAAAGTATACGTAAAAAATATACTCAATTTTAATTGGTGCACTTCCCCTCCGCTACGCTACGGTCAAGGTGCACAGGTCACTCACTACGTTCGTGCCCTAATTATTTTATCTATATGAAAAATAAAATAGTCTTTATTATTAGGGGAGCGGAGCGACCCTGTTAATTATTGGTGTGTATCCACGTAGCAAAGCGGAGGGATACACACAAGTTTAACCTATTACCTTTATCCTTCTAAGAATTAAGAGTCTATGTTAAAAAGAAAAACCTAGAACCCCTTGTGGCTCTAGGTCAAATAAACGTTTTTACATAGTTTAATAGGGGCGGTTTTTCCTGTATAGAATGCCTAATACAGTCGGTTTTCCTCGTACGTACAGAACCCTGTTTTATAGGGTTATTCATTTTTAAAATGTTCCTCAAACATTCCCCTTAAACAGCTTGTATAGTCGTCCTGTCCGTCACTATCCTTTCTATACATTAGGTCAGGATGTACATAATACATTAAACTACCACGACTTTCAGTAGTCATAATCAACCCTTCTTTTGCCAGGCTCTTTACAATTTTAGTAAGTTCATCAGGGTCGTGGTTAATAGCTTTAGCTAAATCACTTCTGTTCATTTTCCTGATGACACTAAAGTCCTCTTCGTTAGGGTTATGACAAAGAAAGCATTTTTCAAAGTGGAAATAGGGCAAAATCTTATAAAGAAAACCTAATTGATTTAGTGGTAACCTATCAACAATCGTACTTAACCGCCCTTTAAGTAGCTTTGTAAAGGGCTTATTTAATAGTTTACCCATACAATGGAAGTTTTCATTAATGTAAAAGACTTTGGAACGTCCTTCTTTTATTGGAATTAGTATAGAAAGGTATTCAAGCCTTTTTACTATTTGTTTTGTCTGCGTTGCTCCCCTACCTAGTATTGTTTGTAGGTCTTTTTGATTTAAGAGTTTACCTTCTCTAGATAGCTTTCCTTTCCCATTTTGCTTTAAATAGTGAAGAAGTTTCATAACCGCTCCACCTTCGATTAATGATAGATGTTGCGTAACCTCTTTGATAGGGTCAAGATAACATGCTACAAAAGGAATAACTTTATTATTCCTATAAGCGGTTTTTCTTTGTCTTTCCTCCCTTTCCCTTTTACCTTCTTCTGTCAAATAAGTCGCTACGTTAACCGTCTCACCTGTAATTGTGTTTATCATTGGAATACTCATTTCAAAAACCTCCTGTGATTGTCGAAGTCCTTTTAGTAATCGTTGCATGAGTCCTAGTTGTTGCATAAAAAAACCCACCGAAAGGGTGGGAGATTAGATTTCTATACCATCAGGTAAAGCGTCCATTATATCCTCATCTGTATAGCCTTTATCTTTCAGGTAATCTACTAAAGAACTGATTAGAACTAAATAAGGATAGCCTGAATATCTCCTATCCTCATATGGTTTAGAAATGGCGGTCAGTTGTTGTAGTTGTATCTTTGTCTTAACCCCCTCGACAGTGAAAACAATCCTAAACTTCTCAAGAACTCTCGCAGCTTGTTCAAGGGTAAGAGTATGAGATAAATTTTTTATAGTCATTTAACCTCACCACCTTTTAAAAAGTTCTCTAGTTCTTCCTGAACAACTCTGATAGACCCACCAACTTTTTTAGTTGGAATTTCTCCGCTTTTAGCAAGTGCATAGACTTTACATTTTGATAGTTTGAGTAGTTCAGCGACTTCGCTTACGGTTAGAATTTTCATAATAATTCACCTTCCTAGTTTTATTTCTTCAATATCAATATAAGAAAGAAATAAAAAAATCTAACAAAGTACGTAAAACGGAATATATTTTCCTAATTCTGATAAAATTAGCCTTGATAAGGTCAGTTGTACGTCATAAGAAAATATATTTTAGGCGTTGGGGCAGGGCGAATGTAGGTATTTTATAAAGAAGAATGAAGGTATCTAAGCATATTTCTTTATAGATACTAGCGGAACAAAAAAGGATAGTTGGAAAAAAATGAATAGAAGAGAAAAGGGACACCTATTTTAAAGGTTTTAACTGAGATAGTGAGGGGATGACGTACAGAACAAGTTTGTAAAAATTTGGTGCGGAGGGAACAAGGGTTACGGTTATTGATTAGAAAATAACCAATTCATTCGGTAGTGGGTATGGTTATAAAGGTGAGTTTGATGTCTTTTAGTTCTAAAATTAAATGGAGCGGTTCATGTTTACCGCCCCACAGGTTAAGTAGTATAGTCACCAATATTGTTTTTTTTGTCTGTTAAAAGTACACAACACATGTTGAGTGCGTAGCGTTGATAGAGTTAAAATAGCGTGGTATCAATAGGTTTTGTGGTGTTTAACAGAAAATTGAAGTGTGTTTTATGTTCCCTCGGACGAATGGTTCGAGGGATTTTTTGACCCCCGGGGTCTAAATTTTACGCGGAAATAAATGGTTGAAAGTCAGGTCTAAAGTTTTTGGCTGTTACATCTTAACAAAATTTTCCGGTTATTTATTTATGGTACAATAGACGTAACATACAATAACTTTAAGAGCAAGAGTAATTACATAAATAAGGCGTATATGTGCATGGAAAACATTGGAAGTATTGAAAAACGATTATGGGAAGCTGCTGAGCATAGATGGTATTCACTTTATGCTTAATCGTAACTTTCACTTCTATCGATTCCTCATGAATAGAAGTAGCGAGGAAATCAAATACGAGTGGGAACTTTTGATGAATATGCAATTTCTGTAAACCAATATTTTCAATTCTTTTAAATATATCCTTTTCATTCAGATCAAATTGTTCATATAGACTTTCAATAATTTGAATACTGTATTCGATTAAGTATAAGTATAGCTCTTTCTTATTATTAAAATAATTAAATAGTGAACCTTTCGATATGTTTGCCTCTCTTACAATGTCAGTCGTTGATGCTTTGTCAAATTCGCTTTGGACAAACTCCTTAATGGCTGCGTTAATAATAAGCTCTTTCTTCTCTGCTTTTAATTTATCGAAACTTGGATTAATGACCGTAATCTCCTTCCGTCGATAATTTGACCACTTTGGTCATTTTTATTCTAACAAACAATGACCAAAGTGGTTAATACTAAAATATACATACATACAAGTTTTATGCGCAAAAAAATCCCTCTTGAACTCTAGAAGGGATTTCTTAAACATTAAAACGTTCTATTCCATATAACAACCAATTTTTGAATTTATGAAATCGACAATTTATCATTTTAAATAAAACCGACTGATCTCAAATCGGTATGCACCTTCATTTTTCATTCACCCTAATAGCCCGTTACAGGATACAACACTTAGATTCACGAGATCAATGATTTAAGAAACAGGAACATACATACACCAATGAAGGTCTTCGTTCCCATCTACCTGGGAAGCAGAATGTATGCGGAAATGATGGGTTCGATCTTGTTCGTCATTTATCGAAATGAAACTAATCTTCTTCTGTTTGATGTCATGCTGGTCCCATAAGTTTTGAAACAACTTGCTTTGCTGTTTTAGATTGAGAAGAAGTTGATTAAGAATCGGATCCTCTGGGTAGCGCTCATAATTCCCCCGCCAAACCGCGACCGAATAAGTGGAAAATTCGCTCCAATTTTGAATACGTTCCCGAAAACTTGGTTGTAAGAAAAGAAGTTGAAGAAAATATCGTTCTTCAGGGACACAGAAGGAAAATGGGAAAATCATTTTTTCCGTCTCTTGATTCCAAAAGATAACCTGAGACCGCTGATCTGTAACGAAGGATGGAAATGGCAACCTGTCTATTGTGGCTTGCAATGAATTATCATATTGTTTTTCGATTGGCAGAGAAAATGATTCATTGTACGCTAAGTTGAAAAGATGCTCTTGCTCGTCCGGATTTAGCTGTAACGCCCTGCTAATATTTCGTAAAACCTCACGTGAAGGATGAATGTCTTTTCCCTGTTCTAACCATGTATAATACGTCACACTCACATGACTGAGAAAGGCAACCTCCTCTCGTCGTAGACCCGGCGTTCTACGTCGACCCGAAGTCATTTGGATGCCAGCTTCTTCAGGTTGAAGTCGTTCTCTTCTAGACTTTAAAAATTGGCCAAACATCTTGGATTGTGTACTTGTTTGAATAAGGATCGATCCTTTCACTCTTGTTTCTTACTAGTATATCGTTCATTTTTCTGAGAATAAAGTCATCCACTGATTTTATCCTGTTACTCGCATTACTAGTATTGACGTGAAATGGTTATAGCATTGGCTACCTGTTAGTATGAATATACTCATTAATTAAAGGAGGTTGTTCAAATGAGTAGCAAGCAAATTCCACAACGAAAGCTAGGTAATGAAGGATTAGAGGTATCTGCTATCGGACTTGGTACGATGACAATGCCTGACAACCAAGCTTCTATCGATACGATTCGGGGAGCTTTGGATTATGGTCTCACCATGTTTGACACTGCGGACCTTTACGGAACAGGCTCTGGAACAGAGGCATATTCTCAAAAAAGGTTTGGGGATAATGAAAAACTGCTAGGCAAAGCATTAAAAGGCAGACGGGACGAAGCAATAATCGCAACCAAATTTGGAGTCACACATACCCAAGGTTATAAAGGAGATCCTTCATATATTAAAAAGTCCGTTGATGCCAGCTTGTATAGTCTCGGAATTGACTATATTGACCTCTACTATCAGCATCGTTACGATCCGAATACTGCGATTGAGGAGACCGTTGGAACGCTTTCTGATCTTGTGAAACAAGGGAAAATTCGTTATATCGGCCTCTCTGAAGCGCCAGCCGACATCATTCGTCGCGCACATGCCGTACATCCGATAACCGCTGTGGAAACTGAATTTTCTTTGTGGAGTAGGGAAGTGGAAGATGAAGTCTTGCCACTTCTTAAGGAACTTGGGATTGGCTTGGTGCCATACAGTCCCTTAGGAAGAGGGTTTCTGACTGGTCAAATTAAAAAATTTGAAGATTTACCAGAGAATGACTATCGTCGTCAATATTCTCGATTTCAAGGAGAAAATTTCAATCAAAATTTGGAGATCGTCTCACTCATTGAAAAAATGGCTATGCAAAAAGGCTGTATGACTGCCCAACTTGCACTGGCATGGGTGTTAGCACAAGGAGACCAAATCGTTCCCATTCCAGGAACTAAGCGTTTAGAACGAGTGATAGAAAACCTTGGTGCAATACAAGTTACCCTTTCAAATGAAGACCTGGCAGAAATCGAACGTATATCACCAAAAGGGATAGCTTCTGGGAGTAGGTTCTAATTGACTAACGTCGGGGAATCCATCTAACTTCCCAAAAATGGGAGGGGGAAATCATTTGAAACAAATGTTGTTAATCATTGATGTCCAACAAGAATTAATTGAAGGAAATCAAGAACAAGTTGCTGTTTTCAAAAAAGAACAACTGATCACAAACATCAATTTAGTAATAGAGAAAGCAAGAAATTGAATGTTCCTATTGTCTTTGTCAGGGACTTGTCAGTCGCAGCAGGCAAAGGAAAAGGATTTCAAGTTCATGAAAAAATTAATGTTCCTACGTATGCGACTTTCTTTAATAAAAACGCAATGAATTCGTTTCTTGGTACAGGACTTCTAAATCACATACAATCTCAAGCAATTGAACATATTGTTGTAATGGGCTGCGCAACTCAATATTGTATAGATAGTGCAGTCAGGACAGCCACTATTAATGGATTGGATGTCACATTAGTCGGAGATAGATGGAGGGAAAGAGTTCGCACCTTAACTGGGGAGATCTCACAGGTCTGCACCAAAATCCTTTAGCGATAGAGGACTGGATTGTGAGAAGTCAGCAGAAGCCGTAGTAGTGGAGACATCTAGCGAAAGTTAGAAAGAGCGAAGGGCTGAACAATTTTATTGTTATAGAAATCTCAATTGGGGAAGGAAAAAGACCACTGGCAAATCGCGGAAAAGTGGATACCAACCTACGATAAGGAAAGGAAATAACAGGCATGTACGAAAGAAAATTAATCGACAAGATACTTGATAAAGATAACCTTGACCAGGCATTCAAGCAAGTAAAGAAAAACAAAGGCTCAGTCGGTGTTGATGGGATGACTGTGGATGAGTTAGCTGGATATTTGGTGTTGAATCAGGATTACATTTTGTTAGATATGCGGATGACTGTATTATCATGGTTAAAAGTGAGATGTCAGCGAAACGAGTCATGAGGTCTGTGTCAAGATTTATTGAAGAGAAACTAGGGTTAATCGTAAATGTGGAGAAATCAAAAGTAACGAAACCGAACGACCCCGATATGAAGTTCCTAGGTTTTGGATTCTTCATGGATTATCAAGCTGATTTGTACAAAGCGAAACCACACCAAAAATCTCAAGATAGGTTTAAATTTAAACTGAAACAGCTAACAAGAAAGAATTGGAGTGTTGATACGAAGTATCAGATAGAGCGAATTAATCAGTTAATAAGAGGATGGGTCAATTACTTTAAGGTCGGTTATATGAAGACAGCACTTGGAAAAATAGATTCCCATACAAGATTTAGACTACGAATGTGTATCTGGAAGAAATGGAAAACGGCGAAGAAGCGTAGGGAAAATCTTATTAAATTAGGTATGGACAGATATAGTGCATACAAAAATAGCTACACAAGTAAGGGGACAGTTCGTACAGCTTACTCTTGGATACTCACCACAACGATTACCAATAAGAGATTAGCTCAAAGTGGTCTAATCTCTTGTGAACAGCACTACATCAAAGTGCGTGCCTAATATAAAATTGAACCGCCGTATACGGATCCGTACATACGGTGGTGTGAGAGGTTGGATAGTCAATTAAAGATTATCCTCCTACTCGATGACCCCCGAGGTCTACTTTTACGCGGAATTAGATGTTGAAAGATATAGATAAGAGTTTCATGTAATGATTGCGATGCAATTTTTAGTACATAAATATGATGGCATATGCACTTTTAACGGAAATAAATACAGACAACTTGACACAATTCCAGGTACATTAAACATCGAGTGTGTTGTCTTGAAATCGCGGAGTTTTAAATAATGACAAGCTTATTACTGCGACAACAAAGGTTGTAATTAAGGCCCTTAAAATCAAAAATATGTAAAAAATGATTGTACTAAAAAAGGTTACTATAAGTAGCCTTTTTTAGTACATTAATTCCGATAGTCCCTATCCTCCAGTAGTTGCTAATCAAGGGTTAAAGAGCTTGCAGTTGAAGGTGTTTTCCTATCGCTGAATAGGCTAAATGGTATTATTCCCCCCCTCTATAGAGATAACCTCCCTTGCTGTTTCTAAGAAAGATTGTATGATTGGTGAAAGCCACTTTTCTTTATGCCATGCCATATGAGTATATACGTGTAAGTCTGAAAGCTGCCATGGAAGAGCAACAAGATCCCCCCGTTCAATTTCTGCTTCCACAGTGATTTCAGGAAGAAAGGCAATACCGATTCCTGAAATGGCACATTGTTTAATGGCTTCGGCATTTTGAAACTCTAAATAAGTAAGACGATCAATGCCCTTTTTCTCAAATGACCGGTCAAACATGGTTCGATAGGTACAGCCTTTTTCATTAACTAATAATACTTCTCCATGAAAGTCTTCTTGCTGTAGTACAGATTGTTTCGCAAGTGGATGATCAGGAGCGACGAACAAGTGGAAAGTTTCTTCTATTAACGGTTCTACAGCAAGTCCGCCCGAGAGAATGGTTTCGTCCAGCATAAAGACGACATCTGCGGTTCCATCAAAGAGCGTTTGCTTGAGTTCCTGATTTGGAACAGAGCGGAAGATAAGACGAACTCCTGGATGGCGGGAACGAAATAGCTTAAAGACAACTGGGAGGCGATAGGCACAAAGAACCTCGTTAGCACTTATCGTAAGGGTGCCTCTAAGATCTTCGTTGTCGTGAACGGTACTGCGAGCTTCGTCTAATTTATCTAGAACGCTTTGGATATGAGTTAAAAAGCGCTTTCCTGCAGTTGTGAGAACGAGTTGCTTGCCCAAGCGGTCAAAGAGACGAACACCAAGCTCTTCCTCCAACGCTTTTATTTGCATTGTGACGTTGGAGGGGACATAGTTCAGCGCTTCTGCAGCTCGACTGAAATTTAATGTTGATGCAACCATACGGAACGTATTCAGTTGGCGTAATTCCATCATGCTACCCCCATTTCATTATCAAAATTATTGAATACTGCATTGAATTTTATTCGCTTTTACTGAAAGTAACACAGCCTTATACTTAAAACAAGAAATACAATCTTAATGTTTGTATTTCATTTTGAAGGGAGAGATACGAACTATGGATTATGAAATTTTCGATTTAGGAGACGTAACCTTGCAATCAGGAGTGACCTTACCGAGTGCTTTTCTTGCATATAAGACTTATGGAAAATTGAATGAAAAGAAAGATAATGTGATCGTCTATCCAACTGCTTTTGGCGACCAGCATGTTCAGAATGAATGGTTGATTGGAAACGGAATGGCACTTGATCCGAGCGAATATTTCATTATCGTTCCAAATCTGCTAGGAAACGGGTTATCTTCGTCTCCTAGTAATACTCCTGCTCCATTTGACAAGGCTAATTTCCCCCAGGTAACGATCTATGACAACGTTAAATTACAGCATCGGCTGGTGACTGAAAAATTCGGCATTCAAAAGATCGCTCTGGTAGTTGGATGGTCAATGGGAGGGATTCAATCATTCCAATGGGGGGCAAGTTATCCAGATATGGTGGAACGCATTGCACCTTTCTGCGGAGGTGCAAAGACTTGGCCGCAAACGCACGTGGTCCTTGACGGAATGAAAGCTGCTCTCATGGCGGCAGTTGGCTTCGATTCAGGTAAACTAAACGAGTTGACTTCTGCAGATATGCGCGCCGTTGGCCGTGTTTATGCGGGATGGGGTGTATCGCAGGCCTTTTACAGAGAGGAACTCTATCGTGAAATGGGGTTTGAATCATTGGCAGAGTTTGGGATTGGCGTCTGGGAAGATAGTTTTATGAAGATGGATCCGCACAATGTTCTGGCTATGTTGTGGACAGGACAATTTGCAGATATTAGTGCAAACCCTACCTATAACGGGGATTTTGATGAGGCGCTCAAAAGCATTAAAGCGCATGCATGCATCATGCCAGGGAGCACGGATCTCTTCTGTACAGCAGACGATAACGAATACGAGGCGAAGCTGATACCTAATGCCGATTTTACTCCGATTGAGTCGATTTGGGGCCATTTTGCCGGCCGCGGAATCAACGGTGTCGATAATAAATTTATTGATGACAACTTAAAACGCTTGTTAGCACATAGTATAAACGAATGCGATTCTGGCATAAAGATTTGACTTTCAACCGACTTTATTGTTACGTTCATAAGTAGCGATTCAGTACTTGTACAAGAGATTAAACAACCTTACTATTACACCGTCCGTACAAATGTGGACGGTGTAATAGTATTTTTCAGCTTCAAAATTAAACAAATTTATTGTCACTTAAAAAAAAGTAAGGTTTATCATTTGTAATTAAGTATGCACAAAAGGTAAGAGCGACGACAACGACACTGGCACTAAGGCTGCAAGAACTTTCCCTATAATAATAATGTAATCGTGGATCAAAAATAGAAAAAATAGGTGGGTAAATTCGTCATCAATATACAGGAGGGTGCAATGTATAAAATATTAGTCGTTGAAGATGAAATGAATATTGCGAACACATTAAGGAATCATCTAAAAAAATATAATTATGATTGTCATATTGTAGAGGATTTTGAAAGGGTACTTGATATTTTCCAAGAATTCCAACCGCATCTTGTCATAATGGATATTAATCTTCCTGCCTTTGATGGCTATTATTGGTCTCGGAAAATTAGGCAAGTTTCAAATTGTCCCATTACGATACTTTCTGCTCGTATAAGTGAGTTAGACCAAGTATATGGTATTGAAAATGGGGCAGATGATTTCATAACAAAACCGTTTTTAATGGATGTAGTTCTAGCAAAAATAAATGGACAAATTCGGAGAGTATATGGGGAATATGCGAATGATTTGCAAACTCGAATGTTGAATGAAGGAAATACAACTTTAAATTTGGATACTTTTCGATTATTTACATCCGAACAAGAGACTACATTGACAATAAAGGAACTTCAGTTATGTTCTGTACTGTTTGAAGCATTCCCGAATGTTGTGACGAGACAACTGCTGCTGTCAGCTATTTGGGATAACGAGACATTCGTTGAAGAAAATACACTAACAGTCAATATTGTTCGGCTACGCAAAAAGTTAGAAGCGATTCATTCTTCATTGGAAATAATGACTATTCGAGGGATAGGCTATCAATTAATGGAGAAAAGCCAATGAAACTGTTTTTACGGGACCATGTAAGTTTTATTATTCTTTACATTATAACGATGGTTTGCTTACCAATTGTTATTCATCGACTAGACGACTTTAACAATCATTATGCCTACTTTATCTTTTTAGCGATCATTTTATTAGCCATTCTTCTTTTATTTCGATTTCTTCGCCGCAAAAAAATGAATGCACATTTGACTGGAACGGGATTGGGTGCAGGTGATTTTTTGATTCACCACGCCTTAGCTCCAATTGAAAAGGCATATGCAAATCAAATGAGGTTCATTCAGTCCCTTTTTCTTTCAAAAGAGGATGAACACAAAGATTTCTTACATGAACAGCAACTAATGATTTCTCAAACTGTTCACCAAATGAAAACACCACTTTCTGTTATTCAATTACTTATACAAACGAATCAATTAAAAGAACCACATCTATTCCTAGAATGGCAAAAGGTAAAAAGAGAATGCGATAAAGTGAATTTCTCTTTAAATCAACTATTAACTTATAGCCGATCATCCCAATTATTAGCTGATCTAAAGATTGAACCGGTTTCCTTAAAGAGTATAGTTCAAGAAGTAGCGAATGATTTAAAAGATTACTTTATTGAGATGGAAGTATACCCTAAAAGTACAATCGATGAAAATATCTTCATTTATTCTGATCGTAAATGGCTTAGAGTCGTTATTTACCAGCTATTAAGTAATGCTGTTAAATATGGTGATAAGAAATCCTTCGTTCTCATTTGTTATGAAAATGGCCAATTATGGATCAAGAACAAAGGCGAAGCGATACCAGAAAGTGAAATTAACCGTGTATTTGAATTGTTTTACACTGGAACAAAGGGACGCATCCAAGGTGAAGCAACTGGCATCGGACTATATTTAGTCAAGAAAATACTTACTACACTGCATCATCCCTATAAGTTATCATCTGCTCATAATGAAACGACATTTATGATTGATTTTTCCGGAAGTATAGACGGCTACTAGATAAGGTAGCCGTTTTTTTATATGACAAATTTGTCATATTGCTGTCATGTTCAAAGATTTTATGAGGAGAACGGTTTGTTTATACTAAATGTATTAAAGAACACCGAGGAGTGAAACCGTAATGCCAGATACACTATTAAATGTAAAGAAACTACAAAAAGAATATACGGGGGAAATCACATATAAGGCATTAAAAGGCATCGATTTTCATTTAGGAGAGAAGGAATTTGTTGCGGTGATGGGCCCATCTGGCAGTGGGAAAACGACCTTCCTGAATTGCATTTCTACCATCGATCGCCCTTCGAATGGCTCAATTATAATCAATTCAAAAGATCCGTATGAACTAAATGATGATGAATTAGCAAGGTTCAGGCGTACAGAATTAGGATTTGTATTTCAGGATTTTAACCTTGTCCATACTTTAACAGTGGAGGAGAACATATTACTTCCTTTAACACTTGATTCTGTGGCCGAAAAAGAAATGAAACAGAGTTTAGAGGAAGTCGTTGACTTTTTGGGGATTAAGGAAATATTAAAAAAGCGAACGTTTGAAATTTCCGGTGGACAGAAGCAACGTGTGGCGATTGCAAGAGCGGTTATTCATCAACCAAAATTATTACTAGCAGATGAACCAACTGGAAACTTGGATTCTAAATCTGTGAATAGTGTTATGACATTATTTGAATCGATAAATAAAACCTTCAATACAGCCATTTTAATGGTAACACATGATGCCTATGTTGCTAGTTTTGCGCAGCGTGTCATCTTTATACAAGACGGTATTCTCTATAATGAGATCCATCGAGGCAAAAACAAACAGCAATTTTACCAAGAAATTATGGACACACTCACATTTCTAGGTGGTGGTCAGCGTGAGTTTTAATCATATTGTTGTTCAAAATATTATGCGGGATAAGGCGACATACATTTCCTATTTTTTAAGCAGTGTGTTTTCTATCGTGGTTTTTTTCCTGTTTTCAACGATAGCTTTTCATCCGATGTTGGTGGAATTGGATCCATCAAGTACATTGGGAATTACTATGGTGCTTGCCAGCTTCTTTATTTATATTTTTTCTATTGTCTTTATCATCTATTCGTTGTTCGCTTTTTTGAAAAAGAAAACGAAAACGCTAGGTACCTTTATGATGATGGGTGCTTCCATGAGGCAAATCCGCAAAATGGTTTTTAGAGAAAATATGATCATTGCTTGTGCAGCGATTATCACAGCTCTTATGTGCGGGCTTGCTATTGCCCCATTATTTTTAATGGTTGCCAAAAAGATATTACGCGAGGAAATCTTTGGCATGTATATCCCAATCCAAGCCATCCTACTAACGATTATTTTATTTTCTCTTCTCTTCTTGATTGTTACTAAATTAATGACACGTATGATTAAAAAAGAAGAAATGGCTCAACTGTTAAAAGCAGAAATGACACAGGAAAAGCCGATTAAACCAGCACCATTTAAACTGGTCCTATCCATCATCGTGAGTGTATTCCTGCTCTTTTCTATGATAAAGGAAATGAATTGGGTAGAATCCTTCGGAATTATCTCTTACATTGTGTTGTTTATTTGTCTACTATTAGCCATTTACTTTACAGTCACGCAAGGAATGTTATTAGCTATTCGTGTATTGCAAAAGCAACCATCGTATTTTAGAAAAACCAATATGCTTTTTGTTTCTAACTTAAGGGCAAAAGAGCGTTCACATGCCCATATCATTTATTTATTAACCATCTTACTATTAGGTACCTTTGTATGTACAAGTGTTCTATACAGCTCATACTACAATGTAGAGGAAAAAACAGAACGTTTATATCCTTATAGTTTCCAATATATTTCACTACCCGGCAATGAAACGGGAGCTGAGAAAGATATTTCGTTTATTGAAGAGACTTTAGATGAAGCTGGTAGCTATGAAGCATATTATTCTGCCTTTAAAACCGATGAAAAGCGAAGGATTGCTTTTATGTCTGTTTCGAATTTTAATCAACTTGGCCAACATACGCCTATAACTTTAAACAATCATGAGTATTTTGTTGCAGCTGGTCATGAAGGTGCTGACCCTAGCAAAGAATCCATTCATGATTACCCATTTGGAAATCT
The DNA here is from genome assembly GCF_042865275.1 of Cytobacillus mangrovibacter. Taxonomy (NCBI): domain Bacteria; kingdom Bacillati; phylum Bacillota; class Bacilli; order Caryophanales; family Bacillaceae; genus Cytobacillus; species Cytobacillus mangrovibacter. The sequence goes on from NZ_JBIACJ010000006.1 coordinate 67,871, forward strand.
TGAATATACGGGTTTAGAAAAAAGAAATATTCTAACAACCGGATTACAAAATGTATATTATATCGTTCCTGATGAAGTATATGAAACAATTGAGTATCCAGATTATAAAATATTTGCTTATGAATTGGATAATTGGACAAATAAGGTCCATGTGGCTAAAACGATTTTAGAAAAAGTTACTACAGAATCTGATATACGCTTAATGGCTTCCAAAATTGAATTATATGAAACAGAGAAGTTTGTAAAAAGCATTATGTTCTTTATTGGATTTATGCTAAGTCTAATTTTTATGAGCGCGGCAATGAGTATTCTTTATTTTTACCTGCAAACATCGCTTGAAGGAGAAAAAAGAAAATTTTCAGGCATTAGAAAAGTAGGTTTTTCCATGAAAGAATTAACATCTGTTGTGACAAAAGAGCTGGGCACTTTAATTTTTATCCCGTTTGTAATTGCAGCCTTACTTTTATTTGCAGCATTGTTCGGAATGGATAACCGTATTTCACTGGCTTTTTATCAACTAACAGCAATCGGTTTAGTTTTATTTTTACTGCTGTTCATCATAAGCTTTTTCTTTATCCGAAGGGGGTATTTAAATAAACTTGTGAATTAATACGGTGTTACCCATAGTTATTCATCCTTATTAGGTTGATACATTAACGTGAAAATCAGTATATTCGTGTAAATGTATCAACCTTTAATAACAACACATTGTGAAGCGGTTGCGTGGTTGGAGCTGGTATTGTAAAGCCGAATTAAACTTCTATACCACGAAATAAACCCAGAGCAAAATCAAAACAAAGTTCTGATCTACTTGTGGACAAAGAATCAATATCAGTCCAATTCCATTTTTCAATAACAAAAAAACACCATGGCCGGTGTTTTTTTGTTGTGGCTATTTTAAACGCTTTATAACTTTGTTAAGTATTCATCTAATTGTTCATAGGTTCCGGAATAGCCTTCCTGAGCCATCTCTTTTGAATCTTCGAAGGTTTTGTTCTCTTCCTCAGTTGGAGATACAGGAGTCACAATCATTGTAAGAGTTGTCTTTCCTTCATCCTCGGTCAACGTAATCGTATTTAGGATTTCCATAGGCCAATTTGCATCAAAGGGTGCGCGTACAGCATTACCTTTTTCATCAGAAAAGAAACTGCTGTATACAATTTTCTCTGGTGCAATGATCTCACTGTATACAAATTTAACCCACATTACGTCGCCATCAGCAGGTTTCTGGCTGTAGTGAAAGATACCACCCGAACGGAAATCTGATTTAGAAACCTCGAATGTCCATCCTTTTGGTCCCCACCAATTCTTTAGGTGCTCCGATTCAGTTAATGCCTTAAACACAAGTTCACGTGGAGCATTGAAAGTATGAGTAGTTTTGATTTGAGTTGGCATTGTAATTCCTCCAATAATTTTGGTTTTCATTCTATTTATTATCTCTCTTTTGCAGATCCTGCAAATAACAATTTAAGTTATCCAATTATTCTTCCCAAATATTATGGTATTCTTTCAGTCATAACTCTAAGGCTTTGAAGGGCTAGGGGGACAAGAGGGACAGGTTCCACGTCCCAATATCAATGATAGTAGGAGCAGCTAGTATACCTAAGATCCCTGCAATCATAACGCTGATAATTGCCATTGAAGCATTTTCCCTCCATCCTCTAGCAACTTCAATCACAACAGGGATATGTGTAAATCCTACTAATTAAAATGACAGAACGGTTTCTTGATCTATTGGTCTAGATTCTCGTAATTGGGCTATAGTCTCAGCCAGCTTTTTCTTCTTTTGATCAATCATTTCGGAACTCTCAGCCGTTTTCTTTTGTATTTTGTAGCTATGGTCTTCATCGAACCAGGGAGGGAGCATTTCCGTCCGGAATGGTTTCTTTTTCTCTTCTTGGTAATGGTGGACAGGCCTATTTTTGTATGTATGAATAGCGGTTTTTAGAAAATTGGACACACTTCCCCTAGAGCCAATTTTCCCTTTTGCGAAGGTTAATGCTGTTTCCAGCATGTCAGCGTATTGATATTGATTTAATCCTTCGTTTGCATTCTTTTCGGTCTCCCAGGATAGTAAAATATCATTCAAATTAATTCCATCAGAAATCAGTCGATCCATCTTTTTTCTAAGAACGATTTGAATAGGCTTGGCTATATCAAGTGAAAGAATCTGTTCCTCTGGATTAGATCGATTCTTATTTTTTGAATTAGTTTTTTTATTTTTTGTTTTTTCTAGATTATTCTTTTTATTGTCCTGATTTGTCAGATGCTTAAGAGCCGTATTCGGATTTACCGTTTCCTGAGTTAGGGGATACGGGTTTGCAGTATCCGTTTGATCCGTATCCGGTTTTGCATTTGTTTCCTTCATGTCAGAAACGATCTGGTTTTTGGCTTTCTTTGTTTCTCCATATTCAATATCAAGGATTTTTTCATGCTCATCTGCCCACTTCTTCATTTGTTCGATCGTGGAAATAACATCTTCTTTTATATCGGAAAAAATATATTCCATTTTTTCAAACATTCGTGACTCCTTATTGGAAATGGTCAATCTAGCAAAATACCCTTTCTCAATTAATTCATTGATGATCTTGTAATGAGCATCCCGGCCATTTTTGGAACGAGAAATGATATTTTTCATATGGATTTTCCAATCGTCAGAATTTGATAAGAGGATCATCAACAAACCCTTGGCTTGTAAAGTCAAACTGTGGTCATTGATCATCGTATTTTCAACTTGAGTATAATCACCACTTTTTCTTACATTGCGGAAACTTGTGACTCCCGATTTAGAAATGCCACTTTCTATCATGGAAAATTCCTCCTTAACAAGTCTTTTCCTCCATTCTATTGAAAATGAAATATTTGTCACTTTAGCTATCAGCTTGAAAAACACGTATATATGATGCTTTTTGTATTATTTTTTGATAATTAGGGTGAAATGTCGTGTTTACAGCTTGTTAGCACTAATTTTTATAAATTTTTTTGATCCATTTACCATTGATTTTCACATTAGTATTTCACAAATTAAAAATATCCAATTCAATTGAGGAACCATTTTTGTCAATAATTTGATATAATAAGTATTATTATGACTCCTAAACGTTATTGTTCTAAAACTACATTTAACATTAGAGGGAGGTGATACAAATGCAAAAAGTGTCAAGAGAAGCTGTTGAAGGTGTAATCGATAAAATTTTTTATAACAATTCAAAGGGTTCGGAAATCCCTGTTGATGTTTTGATCAATTCATTGATTGATGAATTTAAACCCCATAATGAATTATCTCAAAAGCAAAAAGATCAACTTGGAAAGTATATCTTTCTCAATCCTAATGTAATGAGGCAGCTGGAAGAATCGGAAATGGAGCTTGAGAATGAGTATATTTCAAATTATAATGAATACCTGAAGTTTAAAAATGAGGTTATCAATGAGTCTAAATAATCGGTTTTTTAGTTGAATGGAGTAAAGCTGCCCTCCGTACCTTATTTGGATTCTACAAAGTTGATCATGATTCAGTATACCGTTGTCGCAAAATTTATTAAGTAAAGAGCCATTCATCAAGCAGATAAGGTTGCTGATTATGAAAATTACCGATACAATGGCTACTGCCTTAAGATGATGCGTAATGTGGTTATCGTTTATACTGTTAATGTAAAAACCAAAAAAGTATTGATACGTGCTTGTCATCATGGAGGCACGGCTGAAGTTGCCCAGATTTTATATGGTATCAATCCCCCATTTAACAATTATTAATCCGCTGTGTTTTTCGCGTTTTAGCAATTTTCCCAAACTCTCCTTTTAGACTGTATCCCGTTTCCTAAAATTTTTTAATTTCATGATATTAAATTGTATTATTTATGCCTTAATTGCTTCCTCTACTAACGCATCCTGTAGAAGAACATAATCATCTTATTTCTTTTTTGTTTATAATAATTCCATTCAAGACCAATTTTCGTTAAAATAAAGATTGATTTTCACAAATGATAAATATCCAAATGTACTTGTGTTTGATAATAAGTTATGACACATGATATAAGTGTAAAAGAAGTAGAACATTTGGCTTTATTTTTTTAGAAGCTGTATCGATAGTGAGAGGATTTGAATTTGAAATGATAGATAATTTTTGGCGTGATTTACCACGGCCATTTTTTGTATTGGCACCAATGGAAGATGTCACAGATGTTGTTTTTCGACACGTAGTCAGTGAAGCAGGAAGACCGGATGTATTTTTCACAGAGTTTACAAACTCGGATAGCTATTGTCATCCAGAGGGAATAAAAAGTGTGCGTGGCCGTTTGACTTTTACAGAAGATGAACAGCCAGTAGTGGCGCATATTTGGGGGGATAATCCCGAATATTTTCGTCAAATGAGTATTGGCATGGCTGAGCTTGGATTTAAAGGCATCGATATTAATATGGGCTGCCCTGTTCCGAATGTAGCATCGAGAGGGAAGGGGAGTGGCCTTATCCTGCGTCCTGATGTTGCGGCAGAACTGATTCAAGCAGCAAAAGCGGGTGGCCTGCCTGTTAGTGTGAAAACACGACTGGGCTATAAGGATATTCAAGAGTGGGAGGAGTGGCTAACGCATATTTTTAAACAGGATATTGCGAACCTTTCTATTCATTTACGTACGAGAGAGGAAATGAGCCAAGTAGATGCACATTGGGAGCTCATTCCGGAAATCAAGAAATTACGTGACCGTATCGCACCAAATACATTGCTAACAATCAATGGAGACATTCCTGACCGTCAAAAGGGACTGGAGCTTGCGGAAGCATATGGGATTGATGGTGTGATGATCGGGCGAGGGATTTTTAAAAATCCTTTTGCATTTGAAAAAGAGCCTAAAGAGCATAGCAGTGAGGAATACCTTGATCTTTTGAGACTGCAGCTTGATCTTCAAGATCAGTATGCGGACCAACTGCCACGTTCAATGACAGGACTTCATCGCTTCTTCAAAATTTATGTCAAAGGATTCCCGGGCGCTGCTGAATTAAGAAATCAGTTAATGAACACGAAATCAACTGATGAAGTTCGTGCATTGCTTGATAACTTTGGAAAATAATGCTGATAGGCCTATTTTTTATTGTTCCAGAATAGATCGCAATTCTAGAGTAGAGGTTGCGATCTTTCTTTATGTATAGAGCCAAATTTCAGTGAATTGGGGAATTTTGGTCCTTTAAATGATCAGGTTATTGGAAAGAAGAAAAGCTATGTATAATTTGTGATGTAAGTTTATGCTTTTTATGTAATAATTATTTTGTAGAAATGTAAATTTACAATTCATACATAGTGAAAGTGGGGATCATGATGGCAACAGGAACACATACAGTAGAAATTCCAGTAGATGTACAAGCAGTTTGGGATTATGTCAGTGATCTTGAAAAATGGGCAACAACAGTACCAGCCTATAAAGAACATGAAATCATAAATGACAAGCAATCGATTTGGACATTTGAAGGCAGTGTGAAAGGAATTAAAAAAACAATACGAACGCAGGTAGATATTACCGAATGGAATGAACCTTCAAATATTAAGTTTGAACTAAAAGGTTTATCAGATAATTTTACAGGAAGCGGTCACTTTACTGCAGAAGAGGTTAATGGTAAAACAACAATGACTTGTACGGTGGACGTCCATGCAGGCGGACTATCGGGTGCGGTGTTAACACCAATTATTAAATGGGCTGTTCCAAAAGTTGCATCTCGTTTAACAGAATCTATTGCACGTAAAATCGCAGTATTCTCATAGTTTTTAAATATTGAAAAGTAACAGCACCTTTTAATCAAATGAAGAGGTGCTGTTTTGTTATATGAATGACTAGATGATCATTTTAAAAATTAATGATATAGGTCAATTCCATGCACCCACTACCTCTTTATTTCCTAACAACAGGAATCCACATTTCACCAAATACTAAGCCGTTTCGCTGCCCCATCTCAACCGCTGTATTAGGCCCGCCAACATAGGCGAAATTCTTTGCTTCTGGCAAGACTTGACCAAAGGCAATACCAGTAAGCAGATTACTTAACTCTTCCGCTGTTTCAGCTTCCCCTTTAACAACGAGGTATTCGCCTTCAGGGAATTGGATCACTCTTGATGCCTCTGGCAGTGATTCCGTTGTCATAACGCCAGCATAATGCATCATCTTGTTATTCACTGCTTCGTTCACTGTAAAAATATACTCATTTGTGGCTATGGATTTTAAAGTGTCAAGCCTTCCATCCTGTTTGACTGCCTGCCAAAAGTCTGCCTTTTCCTTATTGATGCCTGCATAGTCTGTGTAATCGCTCTTAAGTTCAGTGCCAATGCCTAAAACGGTAAAGCTGTCTTTTTCTTCTAGAGTATAATTTGTCATATTTAAAAACCTTCCTTTATCAAATATTTATCAAATGATTTGTCTTTCCACTTGATGAGTTTATAATAACCTTAAATCATGTCAAAAAATGATACTGTTTAGGAGGTCCCAATGAAAAAGGTTGAACGAATTAATATTATTATGCGGTATATCAATAATCGATCTCACTTTACTATTTCTGAAATCTTGGGTGAATTTAATATCTCTCGTTCAACAGCTATTAGAGATATCAGAGAAATTGAAGCCATGGGGATGCCACTTGTTGCTGAAGTTGGAAGGGATGGAGGATATTTTGTCATGAATAACTCGATCCTGCCCACTGTACGTTTTACTGATAATGAGATTAAAGCTCTTTTTATTGCCTTTATGGCCACAAGAAATCAACAGCTCCCTTATCTAAAGAGTCGCCAGTCTTTAGCTGAAAAATTACTAGGGCTTATTTCAGAAAACCAGCAGGATGACCTTGTCCTATTAAATCAAATTTTGCTTTTTGAAGGGACCAACCCTCATAATCCCGACCTGCTTGATCTGTCAGATCTCCCACATCCTATGTTAGAAAAACTTATCCAAACTCTTCTTTTGGATAGCTATTTATTAATTACTATTAAAGAAGAGAAGGAGCTACAGTCCTATCCAATTTATCTCTTGCACCTTTATCGTGAAAAAAGCCTTTGGCTAATTGAAGGCTTTGACTTAAAGGAAGAAAAGAGACAAATTTTCCCCGTGGACAATCTCACCAATGTCATACCATACCGTACGAAAAAAAGATTAAGTAAGAAGAAGATTTTAGAAAAAATAAGCAGCAAAGAAGAAGTTATCAACCTTGTCATTGAATTAGGTCCAAAGGCGATTGCTCAGTTTAAAAAATATCATCCTTTAAAAGTTTCAATTTCCTATACAAATCCCTACCAAACCACAGCCATTCTAAAGACTTTTATCAATGTTGATAATTCAGATGAATTGACCGAAACAACAAATTGGCTGCTTTTCCTAGGTGAGGATATCAAGGTCAGGGAAGTACCAGATGAGGTTTTGGAAGGAATACAAGAGAGATTATGTATATTCTGCTCTTAAGCCATGCAGTTGAAAGCCAAATATTTTGGAGCTTGGCGAAATGCTTTGCCCCCCCTATTTTGCACACCCAGGGGGGATATATACTTTTTGATTACTGTAAATGCTTTGAGAGGTAGACTGAATTTAAGATATAATAGGAAAAAAGTTCTGAAATATTCAGAGTATTAACATTTACGCTTTTTAGTTCGTCATACATGGGCATAATCTTTATATGTTGTGCACCCGTTTTAAAAAGGCGAATTCAAGTATACGGGGGAGTAGATCAAATGCAAAATGAAAAAAAACAATTTATATATGTTTTGAAATTAATACCATCCTTACTGAATACAGCTAACTGGACAAAAAGAGAAGAAGAAATAGTTGGTAGACATTTTTCTAAATTACAAGAACTGCTTGAAGAAGGAAAGCTTGTAATGGCAGGTAAAACTTTAGGTATAGATGAAAATACGTTTGGTATTGTCATTTTAGAAGTTGAAAGTGAAGAGGCTGCAGTAATGATCATGAAAAATGATCCTGCCGTATCTGAAGGAATAATGACAGCAGAATTATTTCCATATAAAGTTGCCTTAATTAAAAGCCAAAACGAATAGGCGAACATGGGGACGTTTCTTCTGTTTCTTCTTGAAGGTATTATCAAACAATATTAGACGAAGTTTCTTACTATGGTTCGTTAGCAATTTTGATATTTTTTACTATTAATGAAGATTAAGTGAAAGATAACTATTATTCATATTCATTCTTCGCTATACTATTGAAAGAAATCGCATAAATTCTGAGATACCTTATCAATTGTTTTACTTTACATAGCACCTTCAAGTGTACCTGCATTATAGGAAAGTAACAGAAAGCTCTGCCTTTATATTTGTTCAAGTGAAAATCAGGGAAACGGGAGAACCGTCCCCAAAAAAGAAGGTTTAACTATTGCCAAGCGAACATAATAAGTATCAAAATCAATCATTGTTTAGTATTACCTGGCCGCTTTTTATTGAGCTTTCGCTGCATATGAGTGTTGGGATTATTGCGACGTTAATTTTGAGTGGTTATTCGGATAAGGCTGTTGCGGGTGTTGGGGTAGCTAATCAGATTATAAATATTTTTATCTTAATTTTTAATGTAACTGTCATTGGAGCAATGATTTTAATTGGTCAAAATTTAGGTGGGAACCAATTGAAACGGGCACGTCAGCTTGCACGCTCTGCTTTTGGGATCAATTTATGGGTTGGCATCGCGATGACTGTCGTTGTTGTATTGTTCGGTGATGTATTTTTACGATTCTATGGGTTAAGTGGAGAGATTTATGATTTTGCCCTTACGTTTCTAACGATTACCGGTTTCTCACTCGTACTTGAAGCCATTTCCCTTGCTTTAAGTGCTGTTTTGCGCAGCTATGGTCATACAAAAGAAGCAATGGTTATGACGGTTATCATGAATATAATTAGTGCGACTGGTTATTTTATTGCGATTAAAGGCTGGTTTGGTCTGCCAATAACAGGGGTTGCAGGTGTTTCGTATTCAATCATAGTTGCGAGGGTTTTTCTCGTTCTCGCTCTGCTTTACTTTGTTTATAGAATATTAGATTTAAAGTTTACGATAAAAGATGCCTTTTCTATTCATAAAACAGATATAAAGGAAATCTTTCATATTGGGATTCCCTCAGCGGGAGAGAATCTTTCCTACCAGCTTTCGCAAATTGTGATCACAAGCTTTGTTGCCATGATCGGTGATGATGCATTGGCGGCTCGAGTGTACATTATCAATCTGTCCATGCTCTGCTTTTTATTTACAATGGCGATTGCACAGGGGACTCAACTGCTGATTGCGCGTTATATTGGAGCGAAGGACTACGATAGAACCTTAAAACGAGGACTTAAGACATTAAAAATTTCGATGGTTGTTTCGTTAGCAGTGTCGCTTGCGATTGCCCTTACTGGCGAGCCGGTATTAGCCGTGTTTACAGACGAATCTAGCATCATTTCGATTGGGCTTCCTGTTCTATGGGCCATTGTCTTTATTGAACCTGGCCGTGCGATGAACATTGTACTGATGGGGTCTTTAAAATCTGTCGGCGACGTTCGTTTCCCTGTTGTTATAGGGATTATTTGCATGTGGGGAGTTGCGGTTGTATTTAGCTACTTTTTCGGAATTATTCTTGGATTAGGGCTACTTGGAATTTGGCTCGCTCAAGGGTTTGATGAATGGATTCGTGGAATCTTTGCCCTAAGGCGCTGGTTATCTAAGCCATGGCTAAAGAAACAAGCGGTGAAGCATAAAATAGCAATAAAGGAAACATAGGGGAATCTCTAACCCCTATGTTTCTTTTTGTTGAAATCAGCCAAATCCAGTTACCTCCTCGTAAATAACTAGTTTATAATTAATGGATATCCCTTTAGATAAAAGGGGTCAATTCTTTAATAAATGGCTATGTTAGTATTGTTTGTTGATGAAATTTAACAAAGCATAATAAATAGAAGTTGTAAGTAGGTGAGTACGATCAATATCATTGAAACACGGGTGAGAGGTTTTATCGCGGATATTCAGCACCCGAAGCAGAAAAAGAAGATTAATATAAACGATTTAGAGCTTCAGCTACGTAAGCTTATGGATGATTATTTTGAAATGGACGGGTATTCGCTGTTCTATCAATCGATCGAAGCATTGCAGGCTGAAGGGGTACTGACCCCAATTCAAAATAAACAATATAATGGAAGAACACCGGCCCTTTACCTATATTACTGGGTGAATATAAAGATTCAGGAAGACAAATGGGATCGTTTTGAAATGATGAAATTAAGCGATATATTCGATTTCTCCTTTTATGAACGTCATCCGGCATGGCAATCGAAAGAGGAATGGATACGAATTCAAAATGTATATACATTTCTGAAGTCCACTTCAGAACGGGAAACTGTATCTGTTGAAGAAAGAAGCCTAGAGCTCTTTAAACATGAAAAATTTCTACTTGATGCTGATAGCTTTCCTGAAGGTAAAGGCTTTTTAGCTAGAATTGGAATAACAGAAGATCAGCTGAAAATGGTGCGTTACGGAGAGCCTTTTGTCTTTTGGATGAAACAAGGGAAAGAAATGAAAGATATTCGGAGGGTCCTCATTGTTGAAAATCTATCTTTCTTTCATACATCCATTAAGCTATTGGAAGCTAATCTACTAGACTATGAACCAGAACTGATTATTTACGGTGAAGGAACGAAAATTGAACGAAGTTTTTCCTATTTCTTTCGAATGTTTCCATCTAAGCCGTATTTATTCTATTATGCAGGAGATTTAGATGCAGCAGGGTACGGCATCCTCATTAGGCTGATTGAAAAATATCCGGATTGCTCCATTCAGCCGGCCTTGAAAATTTACCGCAAAATGCTCGATTGTTTCGAACAAAGGAACGAACAAAAACAAGGCCAGACACAAAACCTCCTCAAATACCGCGATGCATTTGTTCAATGGTTTACAGAGGAAGAGCAAGAGCTATTATTCCAATTATGGGAAGAAAATAAACGGATTCCACAGGAAGTATTAACAAACGAAACATGGAGGAGATGGATGTGAACGAGTCATGGGAAGGATTTAGCAAGCGAATGCAACGATTAAATCCTCTGTTTGAGCTTGGAAGGGGAATGGATGTAGGCGAGCTAAAAGCTCATATCCAGACTATTCTCATGCAAGTGCTTCTTACCATCTTTTATCGGGAATTAAATGATGATGACAATAGACGTAAATCTGATATTAAGTATATGGTCGAGGATTCAATTAAGGAGATGAAGCTTTTAGCGGACGAAAAGCAAATCGATCGGATTACGAGCGGTCTCCTGTATCAAGGAAAAGAAGAGTTTAGTAAGCCTTTTGAAGCGTTATATTACGATGAAATAAGCGGGTCATGGGCGACGCAAACCTTTCGTTATGTCACCATGGATGAACTTTATACGAATTTAGAGACAGGCAGCTCCATTGTTTATAAGCTTACAGAGGTTGCACAGGAAATGATATTTATGAGCAGGGAAATGGCAGAGGAATTCTCGATTACCATTGAGCAGCTCTACAGTATGCAGCTCATTAAAAATGGGAATTTCAGAAAAGCTACTCGAAACCTTGATCATCTCATTTCACGCGTGAACCGCTTAATGGCAAGGGAGTTTTCTTTTCAGAAGGAAATGAGTAACAATCCGAAAATCCTCTTAATTGAAGAGGAATGGCAAAGGGCTGACAACCGTGAGGAAATCGAAAAGCAATTTGAAGAAGAGAAAAACCATTTCCGTACGATCACAAGCATGATCGAAAAGACGAAACGAAGGAATGAGGAAGTTGATTCTATTCAGAAGGAACTGATTCTCCTCCAAGAAAAAATTGGACATACAAGGCAATTGCATGATCGCTTTGCGAAGCTTGTCATTCAAAATATTTCCTATGAGATGAAGCTAAAGGTAGAGAATCCTTCGTTATTTTGGGAAAACAGCCTCGTTTCATTCCGAGAGCATTTTTATGAAAATTGGTTCATGAAAGAAGGCTTTAATCGCTTTGAGGAAATCGAAAATGTCCTTTCTCCTTTATTTTCACCGAAGAATGAGTTTATTTTACCTCTTGATTGGATTTGGGGTGAACAAGAATTCGATGAAAAGAACCAAGCGGATGTTGTTGAAGAAGAGGCACCAAAAGAAAGCATTACAACTCAGCGAGTGACGAACTGGAATTCTGTTATTAAAGCTTGGAGCTATGTCTTTCAATATTTACAAACATACCTTGAGTTTTCTCTAGCAGATTTAGCTGATCTGCCATTAGAGGTGCAGGATTTGTGGGTAGAGGAGTCGGAAACGATTGATTTATGGATGATGTTTGATAAAAAGCCACTGAAAATTCAAGTGTTGCATCGGAAAGAAGAAACATTAAGTGATGAAAGGGAAATTCTTCTTTTTAAATTAATGAAGGAATATCCCCAATTTCAAATGTTTGAGGGCTTGAAGATTTATACGGAATTTGACACCCTAGCAGAACCACTTCTATGGCAACGAATGAAAATAACCCCTTTTAAAATTTGTTTACAGGAGGAGAAGCGATGAATGCAGAAACGATCAAAAAAGCATCAGCTGTTTATTTTACTCTCTTAAAAGAGAAAGTGATTGACGAAAACAGTGAGCACTTTCAAGCGTATTTTGATCCGGAAATAAGGCAGACAGTCCTTTTATTAGCTGATGAATCAGGTACATATATTATTGAAGCTCCAAAGCGTATTCAATTGGTTGTTCAACCTACAGGATCTGTCTTCGCTACAAATTTTACTCATATGAAAGATAAGCATCGGCAGGTTGAAACAAAAAAGCACTTTCATCTTATTAGCATCGTCATTATGTCCTTTTTAGCAAGTATCGATCGGAACCAGGCTGCTAAAGTACGTACGAAGCGGGAAGGAATAAGCTACTATGCCTTAGAACGGCAAGTCAATGACCTTATGAAGAATTGGGATAGTATTCTGAAAGGGAACCCTCGTTTTGGGGATGAGGAACGAATTGATATGAAGGAAGTTGTTACAGTCTGGAAGTATATGGAGGTTGACACGGACGATTATGGAATGAAGAAAGGCAACCGCCGGACGAGAATCGGCTTAATTGCGAGTAGCATGCGATTATTAGAGACGGAAGGTTTGGTTGTCATTCTAGATCGGGATGATATTCCAAAGGTGATTCCTAGAAATGAACTATTTGAGCGTATTGAATACCTGTATCACGATTATGACCGGTATGAAATGTTTAAGAAATTGATGGAAATAGAGGAGGATGAGCATGCCGAAAATTCATCGAATTAGAATTGTTGGCCTCAAGTATGATGGCATGCAAAAGCAATACAAGGATACCACATTCAACTTCCATAACGAGAAGACGTCATCTAATGGCCTCATTGCGATGATGAACGGAGGTGGAAAAGGGGTATTCCTTCAAACGATCTTCCAAATCATCAAGCCAGGAACCTCTTGGGGAAAACAAAACAATCGTTATTATCAGCAGTTCTTTTTTAATAATAAAGAGCAGTTTATTCCTTATACTTTTCATGTTGTTATGGAGTGGGAATTGGATGGTTCTGATCGAAGACATCTGATCACTGGAGGAATGTTCTCAGCAGAACAGCGGATCTCCATGAGTGATGAAGGTGAAAATGAAAGGAAGTCATTGGAGCAAGAGGCGAAAATACTCCCGAATATTACCTTTTACACAAGAGAATTTGAACGGAATGAAGTAGCAGCCCTTGAGCATATCCCGCTTTATGAAAATGAAGAAGTCGCGGAAACGGAAGGCTTAAAGGATTATTTAAAATGGAATGGCTATGATGTTTATCACGATACGAAGAAGCATTATCGCATTCTTGATACATACGGAATTAACCGTAAAGACTGGGATATTATGAAGGACATCAATAAAGATGAAGGCGGAGTTGGAAAATACTTTGAGGGAGCGGAGGATGACCATTCCTTGTTCCAAAAAAGAATCATTCCAACGGTTAGTCAGGTGTTACACCGAACCGAGCATCAAAAGAACGATCTCATGGAAATCTTCAAGAGTCAGGCAAGTATCGCAAAGGATCTGCCTGTTCTTTTAAAAAGAGAGCAAGCCCATAAGGAGTTCTTAGAGGATATTGTCCCATTTGAAGAGCACCTAGCAAAAGGGATTGAACATAAGGAAATTGTAGAAGAAAGCATTAAAGTGGGTAGACAATTTCTTGGAGCTTTAGAGCATCTAAAGCAAACGGAAAAGGAAACACAGCTTGATCTAGAGAAGGAAATGGAAAAGTTAACATTAAAGCAAGAGGATTTACGCTATCAAAAGGACAATCTGGAGTATGCGAAAGCTCATCGAGAGGTCCTTGATTGGGAAAAGAAGTTAGTTGAAGAAAAGAAGAAGCATGCAATCTTAGAAAAGGCTGTTCTAGAAAAACAGGAACGAAAAGAAGAGCTTGCTGTTCAACTTCTTTTGAAAGAGTGGCATGAATTCGAGCAAACGATTCGCTCTCTTTCACAACAGATTGCAACACTGGAGCAAAATAGTGGTTTAGAGCAAGTGAATCAAAGAATGGATGAGATTAAAAAGGAAGTAACAGCCAAGTGGGGGCAAGCCTTCCAAAAGTTGCAAGAAGCTGTGAAGCAGCATTATGGCTACCAAAAGTTCCTAAAGAAAAAAGGGTTGGAGCTTTCACAGCAGGATAAACAGAAGACAAAGGAAATCGCTCAAGCCTCTACGGAAATTGAATTCCTCTATACTCAAATGCATGCCTTTGAATCGAAGGAAGAGACACTCATTAAAGAATATGGTGACCGCTTAACCTATGATTTAAAGGGTTTTATCGAAAGTCTTATGAAACAAATAGAAGTAAAACAGACTAGATTCGCAGAGCTGCAAGCAGAGGATAGAGCATCGAATGAAAAGCAAAATCAACTTGCAGAAACACATGGGACACTTGTCCAATCGATTCAGCATTCAGAGGAAAAATGGGAAGAATTAAAGGCTGCAAATGAAGTGCAGAAACAAAAGGAAACAAAGCTATACGATAAGCTTCATGGACTATTAGCCGAGACTTCAGTCCCGTTTACAAACTCTCTTTTATCGAATTACTCCTTGCAGATTGAAGAAATGGTTAAGCAGAATCGACAAGAAGGGGAACAAATCAAAAGAGAGCTTTGGGAATCCCAGCTCGATCATTCATTAAATGATGAGCCTTTTTGGATTGCCAATAAAGATGTGAAGGAATTAAAGGAATGGATTGATGAAAAAACAGGCATTGATGTGTTTTACGGTTCGCAATTTCTTCAGTCTTTAGGTACGGAGGAAATGGCAAATCATCTGATGGCCTATCCGTTTCTTCCATATGGATTAGTTGTCAATCATCATCAATGGCAAAAAATAAATCAGCAGGTTCTTTCAGTAAGAATGTTTAACAGCCCTGTTCCGATTTTTTTGCGTGAGGAAATGAACAGCAGCGAAAATGCGCAGGGTGCCTTTGTAATGATCAATGGTACGGAAAGAGAGCTATTAACAGATAAACATCAATTCACCAATTGGAAAATAAAGATTGCGAAACAAATTGAAGAAAAGAAAGATACGCTCATTGAGATCGAAAAAACGGAAAACTTACTGCGCCGTATTTTAAAAGAAATCGATCGATTTCTATCAAACGATCTTTCTATTGATATCGAAAAGGCAATCAATCAAGAACAGAACGCTCTTCAATTGAAGAAAGTAAACTTACAGGACATCACGAAACAAGCGGAAAAAGAAAAAGAGCTGCAGATGCAGTTAAAGGAGCAGATGGAGAAATCCTTGCGAAAGATAGAAAAGCTTTCAAAGGATGTAGAAGTGCTAGAAGACTTTGAACGGGAAAGAACAGTTCACGAGGAAAACCGACGGGTAAAGCTTGCGAAGGAGAAACAAAAGGAAGCATTCGTTCTTAAACAGCAGGAAATCAGTCATGAGCATGAAACGATTGCCCGCCTAGAAGCCCAGTGGAATCAAACGTATTTGGAATGGAAGCTGAAAACGGAACAAAACATAAAAGAGATTGCGATTTTTATAGAGGGAGCGACTTTTCCTTCTGAGGAAAAAGTAGACCAAAGTGATGAGGTTCCCCGTCTATCTCCGCATCTTTTAGAAGAGATAAATGGGAGCATGGACGAGCTAAAGCAGCTTCAAAAATCGAAGGAAGAGCAGGCGAAGGAATTAATTATCATACAAGCTAAGAAAGAATCAGAGGAAAAGCAGAAAAAGAAATTAGAGAAAAAGCTGAATGCTTATAGGCAGGATTGGAATGAAGCTCCAGAGCCAAATGAACCGATTAGTATATTAGAAACGATGCTGCAAACAGCACAGAAGGAAGCAAAACTAGCAGAAAAGGAAGAACGGGAACAGGGAACTGCTGTAACGAAAGCAGAAACAACCCTGGAGCATGAGAAGGAACAGCGTGAAAAATCGGGAAAAAAGGTTGTCAAACATGAAAAACAGCCGCAAGAATGGGAGGACCTTGATCTAAAGGTAAAGGAAGTCGAAATAAAAGACCAAACGAAGAAAACGAAAGAGGAAATCAAGCAGGCTGAGAAGCTACAAAAAGAAACGGAAACAAATATTGCTGGCTATGAAGGGGATTTGTTAACCTTATCTGTTATCCTCAAGGAGGAAGCAGCAGTATTCACAAATGATGAGATAGAAAAAATCAAGAGCCAGGGAAAAGCCTGTATCTTAGCCTGGTGTGAAGAGCATCAAGCCATTCAGGAGGAAGGCAAGGAAAAGCATGCGAAAATCGAGCAATCTTTGCGTAATTTAAAACTTACGATTGAAGGCAAGGATTGGGAGATTCGCTTCAAAAATGAAGTATTAACAACACTGGACCATTTAGATACAAGGTATTATACCCATATCCAAAGTGTCGTAAAGAATATGAAGCTTTTTTCACAAAGTGGGTTAGAGCAGTTAGAACGGGACAAAGAAAGGGCAGAGAGGGCTCAAAACTTCTGGGCGAGTCGTGCCAGCATGAAGGTTATGAGCATTTCAGAGGCAATCCGTTCGATGATTGCAAAAATGAAGGTGAAAAATGAGCGAGGCTCATTCCCGCTGGTGCAGCTAAAAGAAGACATATTACCGAAAAGGCCAGAGGACGTCGAGTCGCTATTGAAGCAGCATTTCGTATTAGCGATTAACAAAATTACGAAGCAATTTGATATGATTGATGACCATAATCGAGTGTTAGATCAAGCAATAAAAGAGCTTATTAGTGATGAGCAAATTTTATTTGTCTCCCTCCGGAATCGATTTCCAGAGTTACTCGTCTACAACATGAGAACAGATAATGCTTTTATGTATGGGAAGCCGCAAAAGGAGCATTATTCAACATGGCAGACGATCAATCAAGGCTCGAAGACGAAATCCGATGGAAGCGGCGGACAAAAACTATCAGCCCGAATGGTCATGATGATGATGTTATTGTCGGTTAAGAGTGAAACTGACCAAGCTTGGGTTCCATTAGTCTGTGATAATCCATTCGGACAGGCTGCATCAGCCCATGTCCTTGACCCGATTTTCGCTGTTGCTGAGAAACTGAAATTTCAATTCATCGTCGTCACTCCACCAGAGCTAGTGAAAACGGAAATTAGCCAAAGATTCGATGCCTACTACAAACTCGATTTCATTCGCGAAAAAGGAAAAGAAATTGTTTCCGACACGATTGTTCCAGCGTTTCGGATCTATCAAGGCGAGGAAGTGGGACAATAGGGCAGATATAGATTTATAGATAAAATCTCATCTGATGCATAGAAGGCGGGGGATTATGGATATTATCAGAATGGTGTTTAGGCTAAGAAAGAAATTGATAATCAATTAATTTAGAGTCTATCAGTCATACATGATCTATTCATATCTTGAAGTTATTGCTATAATACTAGATGAGAATATTGCTTGACCAATTGAATCTTAGATAGCTAGTAGGTGCCTTGTCGTTGGATAAGGTTAAAAGGGAAGCCGGTGTGAATCCGGCGCGGTCCCGCCACTGTTATTCGGGGATAACCTCGCAGTACCACTGTTCCAGTTAAGGAATGGGAAGGAGAGGAAGTCACATTACCCGTAAGTCAGGAAACCTGCCTACATAGCTTGCCAACGAAATCCTTCGTGGAAAAGGATAGGCTTAATCAGTATAAATTTACTTTATTTGTCTGGTTTTCGCATGCCTTGTTTCCGAATGGAAGCAGGGCTTTTTTCGTTGTTCAGAAGACTTCATGATATCAAGCTCATCTCGAACCATAAACGAAGGGAAGAGGATTGAGTAATGAAAAAGTTATTAGTATTACTATTAACAGTATTGGTAGCGTTAACTATCAGTGCATGTGGGGCAGGAAATGACGAGACAAAAAAGGACAGTTCTGCTCAAAAAGCATCTTCAGAAGTTGAAAATAACGAAAATTCCGATACCGAACCGAATGAGGAGGGAACGGATAAAGTAACAGTTTATCCATTGACAGTCAAGGATGCAACAGGTTTAGAATTAACCTTTGAAAAGGCGCCAGAGCGTATTGTTTCCACTTCTCCATCGGAAACAGAAATTCTTTTTGCTCTAGGCTTGGATGATAAAATTTACGGTGTTTCGGATTTTGATGATTATCCTAAAGAAGCATTAACGAAGTCGAAAGTAGGCGGGGTATCAAAGCCAAATGAGGAAGCGATTATTGCTGCCGATCCAGATTTAGTAATTGGCGGCATTTCAATGAAAGATGATATTGTGGAGAAATTTCGTGGGTTAGGGCTGACATTATATAAAACAGAGCCGAAAAAGCTGGACGATATTTTAAATAATATTCTTCAAATTGGAATCATCACAAATACACAGGAAAAAGCAGAAGAACTTGTGGCACAAATGAAAAAGGATATTGACGCAGTAACAGAAGCGGCTGCAACTCTTAAAGATGAAGAGAAGAAAAAAGTATATATCGAATTTTCCCCAGGCTGGACAGTTGGCAAGGGTGAATTTATGGATGAACTGATTACGTTAGCTGGAGGTATTAATATTGCCTCAGATATGGAAGGCTGGAATGCGATTAATGAGGAGAAGGTCATTCAGGATAACCCAGATGTGATTCTGTATACTGCTGAAGTTGTTGATGATAAATCTGGAAAGCCATTAGCAGAACTTATTACGTCAAGAAATGGCTGGGAGAAGATTTCAGCTATTCAAGATGGCAATTTGACTGGCATTGAAGGGAATATCATGTCTAGACCTGGTCCTAGAATCACAGATGCTCTTACACAAATGGCTGAAGCCATTTATCCGGAATTGTTTAAGAAATGAAAAGAAGATTAGCACTATGGGGGGGAGCGGGTTTCGTTCTCCTTCTTCTTTCAGTAGTTGTTAGTTTGTCGTTAGGATCAGCTAATTTGCCCCTTTCACATGTTTGGGGGATTATCCTGCACCAGCTTCCATTCCTAGAGGGTTCCATAAATACAGACTGGGCGGCATCCTCTGAGCAAATTATTTTAAAAGTTCGTTTGCCGCGGGTGTTTCTTGCCATCCTAGTTGGAGCGTGTTTATCACTTGCTGGGGCTGGTTTTCAAGGAGTATTGCGCAATCCGTTAGCTGACCCATATACATTAGGGGTAGCATCTGGTTCAGCGGTAGGTGCTGCATTCTTAATTTTATTCGGGTTTCATACCATTTTATTTGGTACTTGGACCATTCCGTTGGTTGCATTTGTGACAGGGTTAATCAGTTTGTTTGTCGTTCTCCGTTTAGCCAATGTACAGGGGAAGTATAAATTAGAAACGATCATTTTATCTGGCGTTGTTGTTTCTGCTTTTCTCGGGGCTATTGTTTCCTTTATGGTATCGATGTCCGATCAGGTAGTGAATGAGATTGTTTTTTGGCTAATGGGAAGTTTAGCCCTTAGAGGCTGGTCTTTTACCTTTGTGCTCATGCCGTATTTAGCCATTGGGATTATCGTCTTGCTGTCCTATGGACGAACATTAAATTTATTTGCATTAGGGGAGCGGCAAGCTGCTCATTTGGGTGTCAATATTAAACGAACTCGGTTAGTTGTGCTGGTTGTTTCCACACTTATTACTGCTGCTGCAGTATCGATCGTTGGCACTATTGGCTTTGTTGGACTTGTCGTCCCACATTTAGTGAGACTGATGGTTGGACCAGATTACCGAATATTACTGCCTTTGTCAGTGATCTTCGGTGCAATATACGTGCTTTGGGCTGACACGATTGCCCGTACATTACTTAGTCCGACGGAGATCCCACTTGGAGTCGTGACCGCAGTTCTTGGCACACCATTCTTTGCGTACTTACTTCGCAGGAACAAGCAAATGTCAGGGGGAATTTGATGGTGTTTATTGAAGTTGAAAAGCTGAGTAAACAGTTTGACAATCAGTCAGTGCTCGATGAGATAAACTTTTCAGTGAAACGTGGAGAATGTCTTGGGATTATTGGACCGAATGGAAGCGGCAAGTCCACATTACTAAAGCTATTGTCAGGAGTGGAAACTTCAACGACTGGAAAAATTGAAATTAATCAGAAACCGATTGAACAATATACGCGAAAAGAACTAGCTAAATGGTTGGCAGTCTTACAGCAAGAATCTTTGCCACCAATTGGTTTTACAGTAAGAGAAGTCATAGAGATGGGACGATTTCCTTTTCAAAATTGGCTAGGCGAAGAGACAACCGATATTGAACGGCTTATTGATTCCATTCTCGATAAGATGGGATTGAATGATTTAAGTGATCGCCACCTTGAAAACTTAAGCGGCGGAGAGCGGCAGCGAGTAGCTCTTGGCAAGACGATGGCGCAGCAGCCCAAGCTATTAATGCTCGATGAACCAACTACCTATCTTGATATTGGCCATCAAATACTTCTAATGGATCGGATTCGAGAATGGCAGCTGGCAGATGATATAACTGTTATTTCGGTTCTGCATGATTTAAATTTAGCTGCACTCTATTGTGATCGGTTATTGCTTTTACATAATGGGCGAGTAGTGGCGGTTGGATCTCCAGAGGATATTATTCGAACCGAATTGATTGAGGAGGTTTACGGAACTGCACCGATTGTAATGAAACACCCTGTTTATGGATTGCCGCAAATAATCCTTCAGGGAGAGAGTGTAGCAAGGCGGCAAACTTCTTCACAGTGGAGAGTAGGAAAAATGGAAATTCTCCAATAATAAACCGGAAGTTGTAACCAGAGAAAAAATGTATCCATAAATAAAGAGGAGGGATTTGTAATGAGTAAACCAAGTAAAGAACGAGGATTAACCCTCGTTTACACGGGGGATGGCAAAGGAAAAACAACGGCATCGATCGGGCTTGCTATTAGAGCATTTGGCCGGGGGAAACGAGTTTTAATGATTCAATTTATTAAGTCTCCACAACGTACATATGGAGAGAAACTTGTTTTTGATAAGCTAGGAATTGAAATGGTCCAGAAAGGGATCGGGTTTACTTGGACGAAAACGCCAGAAGAGCATCGTGCTGCGCTTAAAGAAGCTTGGACGTATACAAAAGAGCGAGTGATGGCAGGCGAACACGATCTAATTATTTTAGATGAAATTAATAATGCACTCGCAATTAATAGTTTTTCAATTGATGATGTGCTGCCGCTTCAAGAAGTAATTGATCTCATTGCACATCGCCCACAAGGGATGCATCTTGTTCTAACTGGAAGAAACGCAAATTCAGAGGTTATTAAAGTGGCTGATCTTGTTTCAGACGTGACTGTATCAAAGCATTATTATGATGAGGGAGTACCGGCAGTTATGGGGATTGAGCTATAAGATAAAGTATCAAAAGAATATGTAGGTATATCAGGAAAGAGAGAGGAGAATCGTTCAGATGAGAATTGTATCATTATGTCCAAGTAATACCGAGCTTCTTGGGTTTATGGGGTTGACTTCCAATATTGTAGGCGTTGATAACTATTCAGACTGGCCTGCACAGATTAATGATTTACCAAGGCTAGGTTCTGATTTAGATATTGATATTGCTACTGTTGAAGCCCTTCAGCCGGATTTAGTTCTTGCTTCATTATCAGTGCCTGGCATGGAGAAGAATATCGCTGGCTTGGAGGAGAGAGGATTACCTTTTATCACCCTTAATCCAAAGAGCTTGGCTGATATTGGGGATAATATGCTTGAGGTGGGGAAAGCAACAGGACAAGAAGCAATCGCGCAAGAAGCTTACCGTAAATATTGTGGATTATTGGAGCAGTATAAGGCGATTGGACGGAAGATTGAGGAACGCCCACGATTATATTGGGAATGGTGGCCTAAGCCGATATTCACTCCAGGTGGTACGAATTGGTTGACGGAAATAAGTGATATCGCTGGTGGTCAAAATGTATTCGCAGACGACGAGCGGGCCAGTGTGAAAACGGATTGGGAAGATGTAAGAAGGCGTGATCCTGATTATGTCTTAATGGCTTGGGTTGGTGTGAAGGAAAAACAAATGAAGCCGCATTTACTGAAACAACGGCCAGATTGGCCAGAGATGAAGGCAATCAAGGATAATCGAATCATCGTGATGGAGGAATCCCTTTATTGCAGACCATCTCCGCGTCTCCTGCTCGGTATTCAAAAACTAGGTGTCCTGCTACATCCGAACCTTTTTCCCGCGTATGATGAGCATAAAGCAGAGGAATGGCTATGTCCATCAATCGAATTGTAGTTGCAGGAACGGGGAGTGGCGTAGGCAAGACAACTGTAGCTATTGGTCTAATGGCTGCTTATAAAGCACTAGGCTATTCTGTACAAGGATTTAAATGCGGACCAGACTATATAGATCCGACTTACCAAACCGCAGTGACCGGCAGAAAATCTCGGAATTTAGACAGCTGGATGTGCAGTGACTTAGCAGTGAAGGAGATTTTTGTACGTGGCTGTCAAGGAGCGGATGTGGCTATTATCGAAGGGGTAATGGGCTTATTTGATGGGAAAGACCCATTTTCTGATACAGGGAGTGCTGCAGAAATTGCCATGATTACAAATAGCCCAGTGCTGCTCGTAGTTGATTGCGCTGGGATGGCGCGAAGTGCAGCTGCAATAGTGAAGGGTTTTCAAGTGTTATCTCCTACTGTTCATCTTTGTGGGGTTGTTGCGAACCGTGTGGGAAGTGAAGGCCATTACGAATTAATTCAGAAAGCGGTAGAAACAGAATGTGGGATTCCTGTTATTGGCTACTTAACTAAGGATGAACGGCTTTGTATGCCAGAGCGTCACCTTGGGCTTGTACCTTCCATTGAACGCGGAGAACTTAAGCCTTTCTTCGACTTACTCTCAGATACAATTCAAAATAACTTTGACTTGAATCGTCTGTATCAAATAATGGGGTCGGAAACAATTGAATCTCCAACTGTTTTATTTGGAACTCAAAAAAGGCAAGAGAGCAAAGTAAGAATGGCAGTTGCAATGGATGAGGCGTTTCATTTCTACTATCCCGAAAATTTAGAGCTGTTAGAGCTCTCTGGAGCAGAACTTGTGTTTTTCTCCCCACTAAATGGGGAACAGGTACCTTCGGATGTACATGGACTGTATATTGGCGGTGGATTTCCTGAGGAGTTTGCAGCTGCTTTATCAGTGCAGAAAGATCTACTCCTATCTGTTCGGGAGGCTATCCAAAGCGGTATGCCTACGTTGGCAGAATGTGGCGGATTCATGTTCTTGTCTGAATCAATTAAAACGGTTAGTGGGGAGGAATATCCGATGGTTGGATTGATTCCTGGCAAGGTGAAGATGCATACGAAGCTTGCCGCACTTGGTTATCGGGAAGTAAAGGGAATGGATAAGAATTTCTTAATTAGACCAGATGACCGGGCAAGAGGACATGAGTTTCATTACTCTACCTTCGAGCCAACAGGGGAGTCTACTTCAGCATATACTTCTTCAGGAAGAAGAGGAACAAAGCAAGAAGGCTTCTTGTTAAATAATCTTGTCGCTGGTTACACGCATATCCATTTTGGTTCCGCACCAGAAATTGCACAGCGCTGGGTGGAACAGTGTATGGAGTTTAAAAACGGTGCTATTCAGCGCATATAATTGCCGGAGTTCTTCTATAATTACTAATAATTTTAAAAGAAGAAGCAGGCTCCAAATAAGGGACAGCCTGCTTCTATATTTTTGTATAAACCCGCACTCGATTGCGTCCTTCCCGTTTTGCAGCATACAAAGCCTGATCCGCTCTATTCAAAAGCTGATAAATGGTTTCCATCGAGTCATTTGTTGCTTCAGCAACCCCAATGCTCAATGTAACAGAAACAATATTCTCAGCAGAAATTAAAGGTTGTTCCTCTACAGATTTGCGCAGCTCGTTAGCCAAAGCTTCGCCATCGATTTCAGTTCTTCCCTTCAATGCTATAACAAACTCTTCGCCGCCATATCGAGCAAATAGCATGTCCTCCTTTAATTGTGTTTGGCAGACCTTTACTACATGCCTAAGTAGTTGATCACCAACAGGATGGCCGTAGGTATCATTCACTCTTTTAAAAAAGTCAATATCGATTAAGATGATTGTAAATGGGGTTGAATCCTTCTTTGCTGCGGCAAAAGCTAGCTCACATTTCTGGAAAAAGGCTCGGCGATTATAAATTTGTGTTAACTCGTCATAGAAAGCTTGACGTTCTAATTCCACCTGCAGTCTATTTAGCTCTGTAATGTCAGTGAAAATAAGTAATTGACCTTTATTATCTGCATTCTCCAATGAAGAAGTACGCATCTGATAGATACGCTTTGATTGATCCGCACCTAATTGTATTTCTCGGGTGAATGCGTCTGTCTCAAGTTTGGAAGGAAAGGTTTCCCCAGATAGTGTGAGCCACACCTTATTAAATTCCATGCCAAACATTGTCTTGTTTAACTTTGGAAGCATAAGCTTGCATGCTTGATTGAACTCAATTAACCGATTAGCTTCATCCAGCACGATCACACCATCATTTATACTATTAAATATTGCGTCTTTTGCAATTGGCATAATGGTAAACATCCTAGTCGAATTAATGGCCCATAAATATAATAGTGAGGACAGCCATAGAATCATAGGTACTGGATCAATACCCGGAGGTGTGAGACCGATTAAATAAATAAAAGCAGTTAGTATAGGAACAAATTGCCCAAATATTAATATGATTAATTGCAGACGATATGCCTTTGCTGTTTCTTTCCAATGAAAAAATACTAGTAATAAGGCAACAAACATACAGCCAAATGTATAGATCCCATGAATGATATACCATAAACCGATTTCCTGATAGATGAAAGGAGCTCCTAAGACTGGATCAATTTCAAAAACTTTATAATGTAAATGGTGCCAATCATTTGTAGCAACCATGATTAAACTAATCAAAGGGATAACAAGAAGAGCGATATATCTTTTCTTTGTAATTTTGATGCCTAAATATTTCATGATAAACAATAACCCTAAAGGGCAAGAAATTGGCATCCCAACATATTGCAAAGTTGTCCAAACCTTAATTTGTTCAAGTGACGTAGCAACTAAACCAAAAGCAGAGGCAAAGCAATAAATGGCGATGGCCGCAGTATAAAAAATAAAAGTGTTAGCGATATTCTTATACTTATAACGCTTCACAAATACGTATAAGCATAAATACAAATTAAGGACACCAGACGTACTGATAAGGGTAATATAGGTGGTCAATTGTGAATTCACGATTAGATACCTCTTTTTAGCTACCGATTTTAGTTTTAATGTAGCATAAATGAATATGAATGTGGGTGATTATATGTAGTATTCTATTATTATCCATATCTCCCAATTGAATTGGTCTATTACAGTAATATTGTTGATTTTAGGTGCTTATTTTACAAAATATATGCCTGTATCTGAAAAGTGAGCTTAGTTACATGCTAAGTTCATTTTTTGTGTTTTAGAATCATGTTTAAAATTATTCCAGTGGTTAATAATCTAAAGATAGATGGAAATCGAACAATTTTAAGTGAATTAAGGTGTTTTGCATGGAGCGAATATCACTATATCAACTTTTCATACTAACTGTTTTTTTTCAAGTTGGTACCACGATCATCTTTGGCTTTGGCGCCGCTGCGGGAAATGATTCATGGATCGTTACCATTATCTCTTTGATCATAGGATTATTCGCTATTAGCATTTATCTCCTCCTTTCTTATCTAAATCCAGGATTAACGTTGGTTGAATGGTTTCCTGCACAATTTGGAAAATGGATTGGAACCCCGATTGCCTGGCTCTACCCCTTATTATTTCTATATGAAGTAGGAAGGATATTAAATGATGTTAAGTATTTAACAACTACTATCATATTGGTGGATACCCCTTTTCTGGCAATCATCATCTTTTTCCTAATTGCAGTTGCCTACCTTCAATTTTGTGGGATTGAGGTTATAGCGAGAATGGGAGAAATCTTTTTTCCCTATTTTCTGGCCATGATCCTTGGAAGCATTATTCTAATTTTTGCGTCTGATATTTTAAAAATAGAAAATCTACTACCTATCTTGAAAAATGGATGGAAGCCCATTTTTGAGTCAGCCTTTCCCTTAGGAGCAAGTCAAGGATTTGCCCAATCCCTTGAATTAGCTATGATTTGGCTGCTCGTGAATTCTAGTCAAAAAGAATTAGTAAAAACTACTTTGTTTGCAACCACGTTCTCAGGGCTCATTATCTTAATTACTGTAATAATGATCATAACTGGTCTAGGCGAATTTTTTTATAAAACAGAAAGCTTTCCTATGTTCACTTTAGTATCAAAAGTAAATATTGGAGGAATCATTAAAAATTTAGATGCCTTTGCTGTATTACTTTTTATTATTTCTTCCTTTTTTAAAATCTCTCTACATATGTTTTTTGCTATTCGAGGGATTCAGATACTCACAAAGATAGAAAATAGTCACAAATTAATCATCCCTATCGTCATTTTATCTATTTATCTAGGCTATAGTGTCTCTGCTAATTTTCAAGAGCATATAAAGGTAGCTATTGAAGTATTTCCATACAATTTGTGGATTCTTCTTTTATGGATTTTACCTATCCTTCTGCTTATCGTTACGTTGATTAATAGAGCTATTAATAAAGGGAAAAGGAATTTTGAACAAATGAAGGAGCGGCTATGATAATCAAAGAATGGTTGTTTCCATGGGAATCAAATATTATGATTGAACATCCATTAGCCATGCCTGTATTTATGGTGATTGCTTCATTTCTATTGTCCATTATTACTTGGATGAGGCAAAGGGGCAGTAGAAATAGGAATGATTAAAACGTAATTTCTATGTCTACGATTACAGATAAGAATAAATTTGGGAGCTTTGCAAATGAAGGTGAAAAGGTTACTTAAGAATACTAAGAAAAAGAAAGAAAATTGGGATCATGTAACAATAAAAGCTGATGCAGAACTCATTCCAAAAGAGGTTACCAAGGTTTTAAATGACATTAATATGACAATGGGCCATAGTGCAGATATTGTGACGAGAAGTTTTAAGACAGGGAAAGATGGTTTGATAGAAGTTGGTATTGCGTACTTAGACGGACTAGCTGATAAAGTGTTTGTCCAGGATTTTATCATTGAGCCATTAATGGCAGACTTAAGAATATCACAACTGGATATAGAAGTGATCAGAAATACAAATTTGTTTGAAGTCATCAAGGACTTTAATTTAGTTAGTGGGGACTTGAAAGAAATTACCGATTTAAAAACACTTTATACCCATTTTCTTTCAGGGGATACAATTGTTTTAATTGGAGGCAGTCATAAAGGATTGGCAGTAAGTACGCGGGGATGGGAAGGACGGGGGGTTCAAGAACCTTCTTCACAGACAGTAGTAAGGGGTCCAAAAGATGGTTTTACTGAAACGCTTAGAACCAATACATCACTAATAAGAAGACGAATTAAAAATACTGACTTGTGGATTGAAACCATTCCTGTTGGGAAAAAAACGCAAACTGATGTAGCGTTTCTTTATTTAAAGGACGTTGCAAATATGAAAATTGTAAATGAAATCAGAAGCAGAATTAATCGAATTAACATCGATGCGGTACTAGAGAGTGGATATATTGAAGAAATGATTCAAGATGAAACGTTTACTGTATTTCCGACCATTCATAATTCAGAACGGCCAGACGCAGCATGTGCAGCATTACTAGAAGGTAAAATCGTTATTATGGTTGATGGAAGCCCATTTGTTTTAATTGCACCAGCAGTATTTGTACAGTTTTTCCAATCCAGCGAGGATTACTATCAAAGGGCAGATATTGCCTCTTTATTGAGATTATTACGGTTTTTTTGTTTATTTTTAGCTTTATTAACGCCCTCTGCATATATAGCGGTTACCACTTTCCATCAAGAAATGCTGCCGACCCTTTTACTTATAAGCTTGGCTGCGCAACGTGAAGGTGTACCTTTTCCAGCCCTTGTTGAAGCATTAATGATGGAGATTACTTTCGAAATATTAAGGGAAGCAGGAGTGAGAATGCCGAGGGCTGTAGGCTCAGCCATCTCTATTGTAGGTGCCTTAGTTCTCGGACAAGCTGCGGTTGAAGCAGGCATCGTTTCAGCAACGATGGTCATTATTGTTTCTTTGACAGCTATTGCAAGCTTTGTGTGCCCATCATTTAATATGGCTATCTCGATCAGAATATTGCGGTTCATTTTTATGATCTTAGCAGGAACCTTTGGCTTATTTGGAATTATGATGGGCCTCATTATATTAGTGGCTCATTTAGCTAGCTTACGTTCATTTGGGGTTCCATATTTATCACCAATGGCTCCATTTATTGCTGCCGATCAGAAGGATGTTCTTGTTCGTGTTCCTATTTGGAAGATGTTCTCAAGGCCTCGTTTAATTAGTCAATCCGATATTAAAAGAGAAGATACTCCAGGCCCTAAGCCACCTAATGTATCCAGTAATGAAGGTGATTCGTGAAGGAGATCCAGAATGAAAAAGATAACTTCTACCTTTATTGTTTTATTCATGTTAATAGGTTTGACAGGTTGTTGGAGCGCCCATGAATTAACAGAATTGGCCATTGCTACTGCTCTTGGAATCGATAAGACAGAGGACGGATATCGAGTGTCAGTACAATTTGTCAACCCTGCTGAAATAGCGGCAAAAAAAAGTTCAATGGGCGTACCAATATCCGTTCATTCGGCAGAAGGAAGGAGCATACTGGAAGCTACTCGAAAGCTAACTACCACGGCTCCGAGGAAGGTGTACTTAGCCCATGTAAGAGTAATTGTATTTGGTGAGGAGCTTGCTAAAGAAGGAATAAGAAAACCACTAGATTTTTTATCAAGGGATCATGAAATGAGAGCCGACTTTGTTATTGCGATTGCGAAAGATTTGAAAGCAGAAGACTTAATAAAAGTACTAACACCTATGGAAAAAGTAGCGGCAAATAAAATTTTCTCATCTATTGAAACATCTGAGAAGAATTGGGCTCCGACAAAAATTGTTTTGTTAGATGAATTGATCACATCGTTAGTTAGTGAAGGAAAACAGCCTGTTGTAACTGGTATATATTTGGTAGGTGATCCGGAGTCAGGAAGCCATATAAGTAATATTCAACAAGTCAATACACCTACTAAAATTAAATCAGACTATTTAGGTGTTTTTAAGGAAGATAAACTTATTGCCTGGTTGGATGAACCGGAAAGTAAAGGATTCAATTACATCACTGATAATATTACAAGGACGGTCGGATTTATCGAATGTGGTGAAGAAGGCACGCTCACGATTGAAACTATTCGAAGTAAGACGAAATTGGTAGGAGCAATTGAAAATGGAAGACCAATGATCAAGATACATGTTAGTATGGAGTCCAATATTGGAGACGTCGAATGTTCAATGGATTTATCTAAGTCTAAAACAATTAAGGATATTGAAAAAGATTTTAATAAAAAAACAAAAGCCATCATTATGAATAGTGTGGAAAGAGCAAAAGAGTTAGGGACTGATATTTATGGGTTTGGGGAAGCCATAGAAAGGGCCGAACCTAAAAAGTGGGAAGAATTAAAAAAGAATTGGGATGAAGAATTTGTAAAAACGGATGTTGTGGTTCATGTTGATTTGAAAATTCGTAGGGTTGGCACAATATCTGATTCATTCCAAGAAGAAAAGGATTAGTAGAAAGTGAAGATAATTTTGATTTTACTTGCAACAGCAGTGGTGATTTTTTTAGAAAAAACTAATATTACAAATAAATGGGATAGAAGGGAGAAAATCGTCTTCTTTATCTCCTTATTTATTGGAACATCTATTACTGCTGCTTGGGCTTTGCAAGTCAATTTAATAAACCCAATGGAAATCTTAACTGAGCTCTATCACCCTATATCAGAACCTTTTATATCTTATATGAATCAATTCAAATAGCATATTACATACAAATGGGAGGGGGATAAACAGTGGGGAAAATGAACATAAGTGTAAAGCAATTTACCATTCTAGTTGTCATGTATACCTGGGGGAGTGCAGTCCTTTTGATCCCATCAGCACTGGCGACTTTTGCCAAAAGCAACGCATGGATTTCATCGCTACTAGGTTTATTATTTGGTTTACTGTTGATTTTCCTGTATGTCAAAATCTCTGCTGTTTATCCTGATAAAACATTTATTGAATTAAATAGAGTTGTTTTTGGAAGATGGATAGGTACGATAATTTCAATCCTCATTTTGTTTCCAATATTCTTATTATCAGCAGGGATTCTTAGGGAAATAGGTGATTTCTTTACAACCCAGGTTATTATTGAGACCCCAATCGAGGTGATACATATATTTACCTTAATAACCGCTATCTATTGTATTCGAGCGGGGCTTGAGGTAATTTCTCGAACTTGTGAAATTTTTTTCCCATGGATTGTCTTATTCTTAATTATACTAATCATTTTTTTAATACCAGAAATGGAAATACGTAATATATCTCCTAATTTCGCTAGGGGGATTGGACCGATTCTCGGAGCGGCATATCCTTATATAAGTATTCCATATTGCCAATTAGTTGTTTTTTTAATGATCTTACCCAATGTAAATAATGCTTCAAAAGCGAGAAAGTCTTTTTTTCTTGGTGTTATCTTGGGAAGTTTAGGAATCACACTCATTACGATTATGTGCCTTGGAGTCTTGGGTCATGATTTTACAAGCAGAAATATGTACCCTACTTATGTGCTGGGAAAAATGGTGAAGATAGGTGGAATTATTGAAAGAGTTGAAGTATTGGTTGCAATTAGCTGGATACTATCCACTTTTTTTAAATTCGTAGTGAGTAGTTATGCCTTACTATTGGGAATTGCTCAGGTTCTCAAGCTGAATGATTATAGAGTCTTGGTCTTTCCAATAAGTTTTCTATTATTGGTTTATTCTATGGTTTCTTATCCTAATATTGTATATTTCATGGAAGTAATATATAAGATGTGGACTCCATATGCATTAACGGTCTTTGGATTGCTGCCATTATTTGTGTTAATTGCAGCAAATGTTAAAAAGAAAATAAGCAACTAAAACGTAAATACAATGAAACAGAGAGGAGGCTGGATTTATCCAGTCTCCTTTTCTTGTACAAACTTTTAAATAGTTGCAAAAAATTCCTATTAACATAAATTTATTATAATAAAAAATTTAATAATAAATCATTCACAATAGTGTGTGTCGTACAGTATAATGAAATCAGGAGTTGATGACATGAGCGAAACAAATGAACATTTAGATAAATTAATGCAGGAATTAAGACGCGGCACACTTACAATTGGAGTTCTTAGTCAGCTTTATGAACCGCAATATGGATATTCTCTTGTAGCCTCTTTAGAAGAAAAGGATTTTCATGTGGAGGCAGGTACACTATATCCCCTGCTTCGAAGATTAGAAAAGCAAGGACTATTGGTAAGTGAATGGGATACAAATGAAACTAGGCCCCGGAAATATTATCTTTTGAGTGAAAGTGGAAAGGAAGTTTTTGAACAGCTTGTTGTTGAATGGAAGGATATGGTGAGTCGCTTAGACAATTTGCTTATAAACAAAGGGGGATCATAAAATGGAGACCATTGAACGGTATGTATACGCAGTCACTAAATTATTACCGCAATCGCAGAGAGAGGACATCGCCAAGGAGCTTCGCGGTCTTATTGAAGATATGCTCGATGAAAGGGTACAAGATGGATCAATTACAAAGAAGCATGTGGAAGAAGTACTTTTAGAACTTGGGGAACCTCGGAAATTAGCCAATAAATATCGAGGAACGAACCAATATTTAATTGGCCCAGAATTATTTGCTCATTATGTAATGGTGTTAAAAATTGTTTTAATTGCTACAAGTGCAGCCATTGGTGTGTCATTTATTATTGAGATCATTATGGATCCGCCTTCAATATTACAATCGTTTGTCTCATTTATTGTTTCTGTAGTTACGGGTTTACCAATTGCTTTTGCCTGGACGACGTTTGCTTTTGCCACCATTCAATTTTGGGGCAATAAACAGCTTAAGATGGTGGATTTACAGCTAAATAGTAGTTGGAAGCCTTCTGATTTGCCACCACTTCCTCATCCAAAAGGGCAAGTGAAAAAAGGGGAAGCGATAACAGGTATCGTTTTCTATGTTTTCTGTATTGCGATATTCGTATTTTCCAGTGAGTATTTTGGTGTATGGTTTTTTGAAGATGGAAAGTTTAAAGATGTCATCCCCTTCTTTAATGAGCAGTATATTAGCTACTACCTCTTGTTTATCTTCCTGATCTTTGGTTTTGGTATTATAAAAGAATGCTTGAAAATGGTTTACGGAAGATGGACGATGCAGCTTGTGATATTTACAGCTGTTGTCAATATCATCTCAATTATTGGTTTGATCATTATTATTGCTGAACCAGCCATTTGGAATCCAAACTTCATGACGCAATTGATAGAAAGCGGTTATCTAGCTGCTAACAGCGAAGCATTTAATACAGTTAGTGTGATTTGGGATCAAGCAACAGTATGGCTGCTCGTCTTCTTCCTTTTTGCACTAGTATGGGACATCGTTGATGGGTTTATTAGAGTGCGGAAAAGTAAATAACAGCATGAAGTACAGTGGATGAATTTGAGCCATTGTACTTTTTTAGTATTTGTCCAATATATTCGGGATAACGGCGAATATATGGAGGTGAATGACTAATATCCAGAGAAAATGAGAGATATGTAATTTTAGCTATCTGTTCAGAAAGATGTTATTTTTGGAGTATTACTAGTTATTTGAATGGTGCTGGATACATATATTAAGAAATCATTGAACAGAGGGAATGGATCGTATGAATAAAGAGTTACATGAAAATGCAAAGACTTGCTACCGAAGAGCTGAGCAGAATGCGGCACATTACTTTAAGAAACTTCATGAACAGGTTAAGCATAAGACATACGAGCCAACTATAACAAAGGATATACAAGCCTGGAAACATATTCACATTCATCATCCGTGGCTGTCCCTTTTTTCTCGGACAAAGGGGAAATCTAATTCTCATGGGTTTAAAAATTACATTCAATGGCTTGATCATACAGGTAAATTAGACAATTATTTAGACCGCAGCATTTCCTATATTTTTATGAGGGATTTGGGTAAATCACTTCGCTCATCTGATACACAAGCTAGAATACTGCATGTTGTTAGCAATCTAAAAAGGCAGCTTACTGATTCTTCTCATAAAAAGGATGAGCCTTTTAGCATGATGAGCCTATACCGAAAAGCACAGCAGGAAGGGATCGAATTGACTGTCATCTGGGTGATGAACAAGTTAAAAATGGTTTCTGAAAATATTCCTGAGGGAATGGATGCCACGCACGCTCAGAGAAAAATCATCAAAATTATTGCTGGGGTATTAATGACAGAGATTGAAGAGATGGATGGGAATATTTCACCTAAAGAACGTGTACGAAGACTCGATCATGCGATTAGGCTCGGCTATTCCTATGGACTAACCTATCCCTTCATTGATGATTTACTAGATGCGAAGATTCTATCCGAACAAGAGGAGAAACAATATACCGAATGGATACGTACTGCTCTGATCACTGGGGACGTGCCTGGAATGGATGATTGGCAAGGAAAGAACAAAGAACTCATTCGATATATTTATAGGGAGTTAAAAGGGGCATTTGATTATATTAAAAGTCGCCAACGGCAGGAGAAAAGGCAACTATTTTTCGAGCAAGCCTTTGTCTTTTATCACTCGCAGGAAGTAGACCGTGTGAAGGATCTCTCCAATGGGAGCTACACAAATGAAGAGCTTTATATTCCGGTGATTTTAAAATCATCTTCCTCACGTTTGATTGTTCGTTCTTTGATCAATGCTGCCGAGGATGAGGAAATTGACAATCGGACATTTTACTATGGCATTTACAACCAGCTCGCAGATGATTTTGCGGATATGTTCGATGATATGGAGGATGGTGCGGTAACACCGTATACGTATTATATGAAATATCATGATACACGCCTGGATCTGATTAATCCTTATGAATTATACTGGACAGTTATTTCCAATTTGATCCATCGTGTATATCATTCGGATAAAAAGTCCCGTGAAGTCATACTTGATCGGGCGATAAATGGCTTAAAGCGATTCAAAGAACGAATGGGAACGAAAAAATACAATCAAGTTATGGAGTTATTTGCCTCAGGCGATCCCGAATTTAATCGGTTGATTCAGAAAATGGTCCAAAAAGCAGATGATGTGGATTTCTTTGATAAGCTGCTTCGGGATCATATCATCACCAATCTGAAAAATGATCAGATGGAGAAAGAAGACTTCTTAAATACGGTTGATAAAGTACGTACGCAAATTAATCATGTGCTATATATTCCTCATAACGAGAAAAATCCTTTAATGAAGGATACGATTGTTGATGCTGCCAACTATAGCTTAGAAGGGGATGGAAAGCGGCTCCGTCCCATTATGACTTGGGTGATGGGTGTGAACGAGTATGGATTGGATCCCTCTGCAATGGAACCGCTTCTGAAATCTTTGGAATATATGCATACCGCCTCTTTAATCTTTGATGATTTGCCATCACAGGATAATGCGTCTATTCGGAGGGGACGTCCAACTCTTCATGAGGTATATAATAGTGCGATAGCAGAATTAACGGCTCTATTTCTAACTCAGAGGGCTACACTGGAACAAGCATCACTTGATCAATTTGATTCAAGTGCGGTACTAAGCCTTATTCGATATTCAGCAAAACGGACTGAGGATATGTGTAAGGGGCAGGCGATGGACTTGAATTCAAAGGGAAAACAAATGACCTTGGAACAGCTGAATACGATGTGCTTTTATAAAACAGGAATTGCCTTCGAAGCTGCCCTGATTATGCCTGCGATTCTAGCACATGCAGAAGAGTCGGAAATTGAAGCATTAAAAAAATATGCTCGCCATGCCGGGATAGCATTTCAAATAAAGGATGACCTGCTAGATGTGGATGGAGACCTTCATTTACTAGGGAAACCCATTGGCAAAGACGCTTCCAACAACAATTCAACCTTTGTCTCCATCCTAGGCACTGAAAATGCCCAAAAAGCCATGTGGGAGCACTACTGCATTGCACTAGAAGCACTACAAAAGCTGCCGCGTAATATTCCATTTTTGAAGCATTTAATGGATTATATTGTGCATAGGGAGCGCTAGGGAGTATATTCATTTTTTTAAGTATAAAAGATACTTTAAGTAAGACAGCGGGGGCAGAAATTGAGCAAGAAGCTCTCCACAATATCTAAGCAAATGATAGTATTAAATTGAGTGCTGTACTGGCAACTCGTGAGGAGTTAGAAAAAGGAGTTGCCACAGTGGGTATTAGGATTAGAATGTGAAAATCACGTTTGCGAATTTCAAAGACTTCTTTAGCCCTCAATATATTATTGGGGGCTTCATTGTCTGGATTATCAGGCTAAATAGTCATTTTATATTTTAAATAAACCCAAAAAATTTCAAACCTTGTAGACTATTTTTAGAGTTGTTATACTAGACTTATTAGTCAGTTTCCTGTAAATAAAATTATATAAATCTCTAGGGAAAATAAGTTTTTCAGAAATGGAGGTAACTATGCCACCAAGTGTATCAGAGAAATACAAAGAGGAAAAAAAACGAAACATAATTAATAGCGCCCTTATTTGTTTTGCAGAAAAGGGATTTGAAACAGCAACCATTGATGATATTGTCGTACATTCTGGTTTTAGCAAAGGAACCATTTATAATTATTTTAGTAGTAAAGATGAAATATATTTAGAGGTTCTTCATACAGCTACAAAAAATGATATTGATGTGATAACGAATAAATTCTCTGTATTACGCACCGCTCTTAGTAAGATCAATTACTTATTTGATCTTTACCTAAATATAGACTTAAACAATCAGAAGCGTTTAGGCTTCACAGTTGTTTTCTATGAGTTTACATTGCACTGTACAAGAGAGAAAAAACTGTTAGAGCTGTTAACAAAAAGACGAAATTTCTTTATTCATTTGATAAGTGAAGCGATTAAAGAAGGACAAGCTTCCGGTGAATTTAATAAAAATATTCAAGCCGATACTTATTCGCATTTATTTTGGACAATTATTGATGGGATCAACTTACAAGTCGTATATAAGGGTTTTCCATATTATGATGTCTTAAGGGAAATGAAAGAGGCCTATATAGAAAAGTTAAAGAACTAGCTGGAGGGAATTATGCCAATTGTTTCCGAGGAACATAAACGAAAGAAAAAAAGACAAATATTGATCGGTGCACTTACATGCTTTGCAAAGAAAGGATATGAGGTTGCAACCATTGATGACATTGTTCGCTATTCAGGTGTTAGCAAAGGTGCAATTTACAATTATTTTAAGAAAAAGGAAGATATCTATGTAGAACTTTTTAATTTAATCACTAAAGAATCATTTGATCAAATCATTGAACAATTAAAGAGGTTGAATTCTTCATTTGATAAGATCCATTCATTGTTTGACTTTTATTTAGAAGAAAATCCATCTTCATTAAATTTAAATGAATCCACAATCGTACAATTGGAATTTCAGCTATCATCTTCAAGAAATGCTGATCTAATGAAAATACTAGATGGCATGTATAAAAAGGCAAATCTAGAAATTGTTATTCAGGTTTTAGTGGAAGGGATACAAGCTGGAGAAATAAAAAAGGAAATAAATACAGAAATATATGCAGAGATATTTTTATCATTTATTGATGGGTTATACCTTCAAAAACTGTTATTTCCAGACATTCCATTTAAAGATGTTATTAATGAACAGAAATTATCATTTATTCACAGCATAAAGAAGTAGCTGGAGGCAATCCAGCTGCTTTTTTCCCTGTTAAAGAGCCACTTTTGGCATAAGAATGGATGGGAATGATATTAATATTAATTACACATACGAAAAAATGAAAAGTAACAAAATATTAAAGGATATTTTCATGAATATATTAGGTATTTCTGTTCCTCAATTAACAGATTTTTAGACGAATGGTTAAATAATATTCCAGTTGTTTTTTGAATCTAAACCCATACTTAGATGGTTTGAACAGGACATTTTAGGGAGGAAGTCACATAAAATTATTTGAAAAATTAAAAAAAGATTAAATTTTTACTTGAAATAGACGGACCAGTCAGTTTATTATATATATAAATAATAATGCATTCATTCATACATACATTAGTGACTGTAGAGGTCATTTATATTTTTGGGTTTAACTAAACCAACCAGTCAGTTTTATTTAGTTATAACTACCTAACTTAGTTAAAGTCATGGTATTTATATAAAATTACATAGCAGAAAGAAGGGGGAAAATGAGTAATCAAGTACACGAAATGTTTAAGGAGCTAACAGAAGCACCAGGTGTAGTAGGAGATGAAAGAAATGCAAGAGGGGTAATGGAAAAATATATTAAGCCCTATTGTGATTCGATTCTATCTGATCAATTAGGAAGCCTTATTGCAGTAAAGACGGGAAAGTCAAACGGACCAAAGATTATGGTTACAGCCCATTTAGATGAGGTTGGGTTCATGGTTACAGATATTACTAAACAGGGATTTTTGAAATTTGTACCGCTTGGAGGCTGGTGGTCTCAGGTAATTCTTTCACAGCGTGTTAACGTCATTACAAATAAAGGTGAAATTACTGGAGTTACGGGCTCAAAGCCTCCGCATATTTTAACGGCAGAAGAAAGAAAAAAAGTAGTTGATATTAAGGATATGTTTATAGATATTGGAGCGCAATCAAAAGAAGAAGCAATGGAATTTGGGGTTAAGCCTGGTGATTCAATTGTTCCTAATTGTCCATTCACTGTTATGAGAAATTCGAAGCTTTTAATGGCAAAAGCTTGGGATAACAGGCTTGGATGTGCCATTGTAATCGAGGTGCTTAAGCGTTTGCAGCAAGAGAATCATGAAAATATTGTTTATGGAGTTGCCTCTGTTCAAGAAGAAGTTGGAATCCGAGGAGCAAAGACAGCTGCGAATGTAATACAACCGGATATTTCGTTTGCAATTGATGTTGGAATAGCTGGTGATACTCCTGGCATTCGAGAGGACGAAGCAAGAGGGAAATTAGGAAGCGGTCCACAAATTGTTTTATATGACTTGACAATGATTCCGCATAGAGGACTGCGTGAATTTGTAGTAAAGATCGCAGAAGAGTTGAATATTCCATTCCAGTTTGAGGTATTAACTGGTGGAGGAACAGATGCTGGCAGTACTCATTTACATGGGGCTGGTGTTCCATCACTTGCGATTATCATACCCACCAGATATATTCATAGTCATGCCTCCATTATTCATGAAGATGACTTTGAAAGTGCAGTTCAGTTGTTTGTTGAAGTAATCAAGAAACTTAATAGATTTACGGTTAATGAACTAATAGACAAGGTATGAAACTAAAAAAAATTAGAAAATATTGGGGGTTAACAGAAATGAAAAAAAATATAAGTGCCATGCTGGCAGTACTGCTCTCACTAATATTAATCTTAACAGGCTGTTTTAATTCAACAGAACAAGTCCAGAAGAAAAAGGATGAGGGTCAAGAAGAGATGGAGAGTTCAGAAGATAACGGACCAAAAATCCTTCGTACAAATAATAGTTCTGAGCCTGGTTCATTACATCCCGGAACAGCACAAGGAAGTCATGACTCTTGGATTTTAGAACATACTTTTGAAGGTTTAACTACAAAATCACCTGACGGAAAGATTATTCCTGGTATGGCAGAATTACCAGAAGTGAGTGAGGATGGATTAACTTGGACCTTCCATTTAAGAGATGGAATGAAGTGGTCGAATGGAGATCCAGTTACAGCAGAAGACTTTGAATATGCATGGAAATATGCGTTGAATCCAAATACTGCTTCACAATATGCTTATCAGCTTTACTATCTAGAAGGTGGAGAAGAGTTTAATTCCGTTAGTTCAAATAAGGAAAATAGGCAAATACCAGAAGAGGTACTTAAGCCGTATAGAGACAAGGTTGGTGTTAAGGCATTAGATGAAAAGACACTGGAGGTAAAACTAGCAAAACCTACTCCATATTTCTTAGATTTGACATCTCATTATACTTATTATCCAATCAATAAAAAAGTTCAAGAGCAAAACTCGGATTGGTATAAAGAAGCAGATACTTTTGTATCAAATGGTGCATTCACATTATCTGAATGGAAACATAAAGAAAGTGTAAAGCTTGTCAAAAATGAGAGCTATTATGATAAAGATAAAATTAATCTAGATGAAGTTCTGCTATATATCATTGAAGACCAAAATACGGCATGGCAAATGTATCAATCAGATGAAATGGATTTAATTGTAAATCTGCCGGCAGAAGTAACTGGGATGCTCATTGATAAGGAAGATCCCGAATTCCACAATGCATCAGATCTAGCAACCTATTATTATAACTTAAATACCGGTGTGAAACCATTTGGGAATGTAAAAGTTCGTCGTGCATTAAGTATGGCTATTGACAGACAAGCGATTGTAGATCATGTATCACAAGGTGGACAAATCCCTGCTTATGGTGTAATTCCTCCTGGAATGCCAGATGAATCTGGAGATTTTAGAGAGAATGCGGAACAATTGTTTGAAGAGAGTGTAGAGAAAGCAAAAAAGCTATTGGAGGAAGGGTTAGCTGAAGAGGGATTAGACAAAATGCCAAAGTTTAGCTTCCTTTATAATACTTCGGAAACACATAAGGCGATTGCAGAGGCAATTCAGGAAATGTGGCGGAAGAATCTTGGAATCGAAGAAATGGTCTTAGAAAATGCTGAATTTCAGGTGAAGCTTGACCGTGAGCAAGCTGGTGATTTCCAAATAAGCCGTGGCGGCTGGATTGGTGACTACGTGGATCCAATGACCTTTATGGATATATGGGTAACGGATGGGCCGTATAATGATGTGAATTGGGGAAATAAAGAGTATGACAAATTGATTCAAACGGCAAAATCTACAATGGATAAAGGAACTAGAATGGATGCGATGCATCAAGCTGAGCAAATATTAATGGATGAAATGCCGATTATCCCGATCTATTATTATTCAAAACCTCATGCTTATAAACATTTTATATCTAGTATTTATGCACCGATAAACCGATATCCGCAATTTAAGTATGCGGATATTAAGAAATAATAGAACAGCAAGGAATCGGTATGCCGAATGCCGACATACCTGATTCCTACTAGGAACAGAGAAGTTTGCTACGAAAGAAGGGATACACATGCGCAGATTTATCCTAAAGCGGTTATTCTGGTCCATATTAACCTTATGGTCCATTGTAACAATAACCTTTATTATAATGCATTCGATCCCTGGCGACCCTTTTGCAAGAGAGGGGACAATGCCAGAGGCTGTCTACCAAAATCTTAAAAGCCATTACAATTTAGATGAGCCATTACTTGTCCAATATGCCCTATATCTTAAACAGGTTATTCTATTTGATTTTGGCCCTTCATTAAAGTCTACTACATTAACAGTAAATGATTATATTGAAAAGGGGTTTCCTGTTTCATTCCATCTTGGTGCCCAAGCATTAATATTTGCAATCGCTATGGGACTAATACTTGGTGTGATAGCAGCACTGAACAGAAATAAGTGGCAGGATTACCTATCAATGGTACTAGCGATTATTGGTATTTCTGTACCAAGCTTCATTCTAGCTTCTTTTTTAATTAACTTTTTAGCAGTGGAGTGGGGCATATTTCCGGTTGCGACTTGGCAGAGCTGGAAGCATACCGTTATGCCTACTATTTCATTAGCAATGCTGCCGATGGCATTTATTGCTAGGTTAATGCGATCAAGTATGCTGGAGGTTCTAAGCCAAGATTTCATGGTAACAGCCAAAGCTAAAGGGTTAGATCGAGGGTTTATTCTCGTTAAGTATGGAATAAGAAATGCAATATTACCTGTTGTGACAGTTTTGGGAATTTTGGCAGCCAATTTAATAACAGGCAGCTTTATTGTAGAAAGTATTTTTGGGATTCCTGGAATAGGTGAATTGTTTGTTAAGGGGATCTTCAATCGTGATTATCCAGTTATATTAGGAGCGACTATTTTTTATAGCGCAATATTAATCTTATTAATTCTAATTGTCGATATTGCTTATACTTGGATTGATCCGAGAATTAAAATAACAGGGGAGAGCAAATAATGGAAGAAAAGATAAATTTAACGAGTGAATTATTTACCCCTGCTGTAGATAATTATAAGGATGCTGAGAAAATAGCAAAGCCAAGTGTTTCTTTTTGGAAAGATACCTGGAATCGTTTAAAGGAGAACAAACTGGCAATGGTTGGATTAGTCATGATTATCTTACTTATTCTCATGGCTATAATTGGACCATATTTGAATGGCTATTCTTATTATGAGCAGGATTTTGCGAAAAAAAATTTAAGGCCAAATTCGGAACATTGGTTTGGTACTGATGCATCTGGGAGAGATTTATTTACACGCGCCTGGTATGGAGCAAGAATCTCCCTTTTCATCGGATTAATGGCAGCTACAATCGATTTTATCATTGGGATTATTTACGGGGGACTATCGGCGATTCGAGGCGGAAAAGTAGATAATGCGATGATGAGGATTGCGGAAATTCTTTATGCTATTCCCTATTTATTAATGGTGATCTTAATGATGATTGTCTTGGAAAGAGGGATGTGGCCAATTATTATTTCGATGACAATAACGGGCTGGATTCCAATGGCAAGATTAGTTCGCGGGCAAGTCTTACAGCTAAAGGAAATGGAATACGTACAAGCGGCTCACGCTATGGGTGCGAAGACAGTGTGGACTTTAAGAAAGCATCTGGTACCAAATACGATGGGGCCGATCCTGGTTAATCTTACTTTAACAGTCCCAACAGCTATTTTTGCAGAAGCAACTTTAAGCTTTCTCGGTTTAGGGATACCTGCCCCAGAAGCGAGCTGGGGAACGATGGCAAGTGATGCTTTGTCAAGTATATTAATAGGAAACTTTTATCAGCTTGCTATCCCAGCTTTATTAATTTCTCTTACGATGTTCGCTTTTAATGTAATAGGTGATGGGTTGCGAGATGCACTTGATCCAAAGCTAAAGAAATAACCAAGAATAGAGGTGATTTTATGCAAAGTTTATTACAAGTAGAGAATCTTCAAGTATCCTTCCACACACAAGCTGGAGAAGTAAAGGCGGTCAGAGGGGTGAACTTTTCCGTGAATAAGGGGGAGGCAGTTGCAATTGTTGGTGAGTCAGGGTGTGGGAAAAGCGTGACCGCAAAGTCCATTATGAAATTGTTACCGGGTAATAGTGCAGAATATAAGGCCGGCAATGTATTTTTCAATAATCAAAATCTCCTTGAATTTTCAGAAAGGGAAATGAAGAAGC
Source organism: Cytobacillus mangrovibacter (assembly GCF_042865275.1). NCBI lineage: Bacteria > Bacillati > Bacillota > Bacilli > Caryophanales > Bacillaceae > Cytobacillus > Cytobacillus mangrovibacter. Next base: position 110,647 of record NZ_JBIACJ010000006.1, read on the forward strand.
TACGAGGGAACAGAATTAGTATGATATTCCAAGACCCAATGTCTTCATTAAATCCTACGAGTAAAATTGGTGATCAACTTGCAGAAGGAATTATTAAACATAAAAAGGTTTCGAGGACTGTAGCAATCATTCAAGCTATTGAATTATTAGAGCAAGTAGGCATCCCCCATGCCAAGAGCCGGCTAAATCATTACCCACATGAGTTTTCCGGTGGAATGAGGCAAAGAGTTATGATTGCGATGGCACTCGCTTGTGAACCGGAGCTATTGATTGCTGATGAACCGACAACTGCATTAGATGTAACAATTCAAGCACAGATACTAGCCTTAATGAAACAGTTGCAAAGGAAACTAAACACATCAATTATTTTAATCACGCATGACCTAGGTGTGGTAGCTGAAGTATGTGATCGTGTTGTTGTAATGTATGCGGGTGAGGTTGTTGAATCGGGACGGGTTGAGGATATTTTTAGTCAGCCTACACATCCATATACAAAGGGGTTAATGCAATCCGTGCCACGTTTAGATATGGATCGAGGAAGCAAATTATCCTCCATTATTGGAAGTCCTCCTGATTTATTAGATCCTCCTAAGGGATGTTCCTTTTATCCAAGATGTGAATCTGCCATGAAGGTATGCAAAGAGTTCTCACCTAAACTTGCAAAAATTAATTTATCTCAGGAGTCAGCTTGTTGGCTCAATCATCCGCTGGCACAAGCGGCAGCATCGCGAGGGGAAAAACTATGATAGAGACGGCAAATAAGAAGACAAACCCACTTATTCAGATAAAAAATCTAAAGAAATTTTACAATGTGTCAGGCAAAGTGATAAAAGCAGTTGATAATGTTAGTCTTGATATTTATGAGGGGGAAACCATTGGCTTAGTTGGTGAAAGCGGCTGTGGAAAATCTACGATTGGAAAGACAATAATTCGCTTGCATGAAGCGACAGAAGGTAAGGTGCTTTTTAGTGGTGAAGATATATATAGCTTAAAAGGAAATGCCTTAAATAAACTAAAGAAGGATATGCAAATTATTTTCCAAGACCCCTATTCGTCCTTAAATCCAAGGATGAAAGTGGAAGATATCATTGGAGAACCCATTGATCTACAAACGAAAATCAAAGGAAAGGCAAGAAGAGAGCGTATTGAAGAATTACTGCGCATTGTAGGGTTAAAGCCAGATCATATTAGCCGTTTTCCTCATGAATTTAGTGGTGGACAAAGACAGCGCATAGGAATTGCTCGTGCATTAGCTCTAAATCCAAAGTTTATTGTCTGTGATGAACCAATCTCAGCACTTGATGTATCAATTCAAGCGCAGGTTGTGAATCTGTTAAAAGAATTACAAGATGAATTTGATTTAACGTATTTATTTATTGCTCACGATTTATCAATGGTTAAATATATATCTGATCGTATCCTAGTTATGTATTTGGGGAATATGGCTGAGTTAGCGGATAGTGAAAGTTTGTATAGAGAACCTTTGCATCCGTATACTCAGGCTCTTTTGTCTTCGGTTCCAATTCCTAATCCGATGAAAAGAAGAAAGAGGATTATATTGGAAGGTGAGGTACCAAGTCCCATTAATCCTCCAAGTGGATGTGTGTTCAGAACTAGATGCAGACATGCAATGAAAAAATGTGAGCTGGAAGCTCCTCAATGGCAGGAGGTTAAAGCAGGGCATTTTACTGCTTGTCATCTTTATACTACATAAAGAATTATAGAGGAGAGAATACGAATGGAGAGCTATATTAGGAAACTAGAAAAACATGAGATTCCTGCTTTTGTGGAGATTGCAGTAAATGCCTATCCTGGAACAATGAAGAATACCCTAGAATTTAAGGAACGATTTAAGAATAATTTAGAATCCATTCAAGGGAATATCGAGTCTATAGACTTTTTTGGGCTATTCCGCGGTGGAAAGTTAATTGGCGGCATGAGAATTCATCAATTTACGATGAATGTATATGGAAAACTAATCGAAGCAGGTGGGGTAGGGCTCGTTGCAGTAGATTTGCTTCATAAAAAGGAAAAGGCTGCGAAGGACCTAATCGATTATTTCATTTCCTACTTTAAAGAAAAAGGCAACTCAATCGTCATGTTATACCCGTTCAGACCCGATTTTTATAAAAAAATGGGCTTTGGTTATGGGACAAAGGTGAACCAATATCAAATTGAACCGGCTAGTTTTCCAAAGGCAGCAACTAAAGAAGGATTAATCTATTTAGATTCATCCCATAAAGAATTGATGAAGAGCTGTGCAAACCGATATGTTCATTCCACACATGGCATGATTTTAAAGACAGATCATGACCTGGAAGTTGTATTCAGAAATCCTGATCACAAACTAGTTGGATTTATGGGGAATGGGAAATTGAGAGGATATCTTGTCTTTATTTTTAAAAATGTAAACAATGATAATTTTTTAATCAATAATATGATTATTAAAGAGCTAGTTTATGAAACACCAGAGGCACTTGCACAGTTGTGTTATTTTTTACACACACAGGCTGACCAAGTGAACCGAATTATTTTGAACACGCAAGATGATGATATCGAGTATTTGATCAATGATTCGAGAAATGGCAGCAATCATTTAATTCCTAGTGTTTATCATGAAACGAAGACAGCAGGAATTGGTTTAATGTATAAATTGATTGATGTTCCAAGTTTCCTTTTACAACTTCCTACTGATCATTTATCCGAGACTAATAATCAGGTGGGGATAATTGTGAAGGATACTTTCCATTCAGATGAACCACAAAAGTGGCTTCTTACCTTTGCAAAGGGAAAGCTTTCAATTGAAGAGTATGAGTTAAATAGTACAGATATTGAAGCAGAGCTTGATATTTCAGATTTATCCTCTCTTGCTATGGGAGCCGTTGATGTTAATAAATTATACCAGTATGGGTGCTTAAAGATAAATAAAATGGAGGGTTTAGCTGTTATTAAACAATTATTCTCTCATTCACAAAAACCTATTTGCACTGCCACATTTTGAGTTAATGAAGAAAACAGGGGGAGAAGCGATGATCGAAATAAAGAGGTTAAAAGATTGTACGATTGAAGAAGGAGTAGAGGCTTGGAATACAGGCTTCGAAGGATACTATTTTGATGCAACGACGACAGCAGATAAATTTGTAACTAGACTAGTAAATGAAGGGTTGTCACCCAACCTTTCCATTGTCGCATTCATGGACAAAAAACCAATAGGCATCGTTAAAAATGGAATCCGTGAGTTAAACGGCAAGAAATTGGCTTGGAATGGAGGCACTGGGGTTGCATCAGAATTAAGAAAAAAAGGGATCGGAAAAATGTTAATGGAAGAAACCTTATCCATTCTTAGTAATGAAAAGGTTGATTATGCTTCATTAGAGGCGATTAGTGATAATGTTAAAGCCATTTCGCTATATGAAAAAATGGGTTTTGAAATAATTGATAACTTAGAATATTTAGGGTTGAATGGGCATCTAGACAATGAATACTTTACGGTTTCATTAGATAATTACAAAGTAGAAAGAGCCGTTCCACAGCAAATAGGAGTGATTCCATTCTATAAAGGAATGAATCCTTGGCAGACACAATGGCAAAGTGCAAGGGACGGAGAGGCGATAATTGTAAAAAATGCTGGTGACGAGCCGGTTGGATATGCCTTCTTCAGGAGAATATTTAATGCGGAAGGAAAGCATATAAATACCATCTTATATCAAAGTGAGCCAGAACCAGGGCATAAGGACGCCGAGCAAATAACAAGGTATTTAATTAATGAGGTATTTTGCTCGTTTACTAATGATATTAATCGTGTCGTTCCCAATATTCCAGTCTCAAAAAGTGCATTGACCCATTCTATTTTAAAGAAGATTGGCTTTAAATCAATGACTGAACAAGTTTATATGATTAAGAAAATGTAGAAAAATTCCTTAATATTAATAGATTAGTTGTGAAAAGGTTCGGAAGTGGACTATAAATAAGGGGTTTATCAGATGAGTGATAATAAATTATTGGTCATTGAAAATAGAGGGAAATATCAAAATTCAATTGTATATAATCTAAAGCAATCAAATTTTGATGTGATGGAAGTACAACAGGGAAATCTGGTAATAAATATGATTAAAGAGGCAAACCCTTCACTTGTGGTGCTAGAATTAAAGCTTCCGGGAGCAGATGGCTTTAAGCTGTGTGCACAATTAAAAGCAAGATACCCGACACTTCCTTTAATCATTGTATCGAGTTGGGGGCATAATTTAGATATAGTCACAGCTTTGGAAATGGGTGCGGATGATTTCATTATTAAACCATTTAATCCACTAGAATTATTAGTAAGGATCCATTCTGTTTTGAAGCGAGCATCAAAAAGGAAAAAGTTGCAGATATCTGATCAAATAAGTGCAGGCCCATTTATTCTGGAGTCAAAGAAAAGACGTGTTTATAAAAATGGAAAATTAATTTATTTAACAGAGATTGAATGCAAACTGATGAAGCAATTTATGCAAAGGATAAATGAACCGATTTCAAAGGATATTCTTTTGGATGAAATTTGGGGAATGCATGAGGGAAATGATTTTAGGACTCTTGCTGTACATGTCCGTAGACTGAGGGAGAAAATTGAGGAATTCCCATCGAATCCGGAGTTTTTAAAAACGATTTGGAGTTTTGGCTACTGCTTCCATGTAAATGAAAATGAATAGGATAATACCATAGAGATTTTGGTTAGTACCTAAAAATCTCTATGGTTTATTTAAAAGCTTATTTTTAACTTTTCACTAAATAAATCACTTGTTGTAATCATAATGGAATCAACATCTGATTTTTCAATAATAAAACCAAGGTTCCCATTATTTGTGCTATTGCGGCAATTCCCCCATTTAGTTCCTCTAAGAAAATACTATCTTCATAAGTCTTCTTTTCATCAGAGTTTGTATGAAGTATAGCAATAAGTGCAAGTTTTAGCGGTCGATTAGATGTGTTTTTTATTCTACAAAAACTTTTACAAAATCAAATCCTGGCTTATGGTATAAGAGTGATAGAAAATCGTGACTCTTAGAGTTTTATTAATAAATTATTAATAATATATCATAAAAAGGCTGTATAGTAAGTGATAGAGAACAGGAAAACCTGAGGTGAATGGCCCATGAAAAAGAAGATATTAATTGTCGAGGATGAAATAAGAATTGCTCGAGTAATTTCCTTAGAACTGACTCATGAAGGATATGAAGTGGAAGCGGTTGATAATGGAAAAGAAGCGCTTAAACGAGCAAAAGAAGCAAAATGGGATTTGATCCTATTGGATGTGATGATTCCAGAAATAAATGGAATGGAAGTATTAAGACGAATTCGCCTGGAAGATGCAAAAACGCCCATTATTTTAGTAACAGCACGTAATTCAATATTCGATAAGGTGAATGGTCTTGATCATGGAGCGAATGACTATATAACGAAGCCTTTTGAAATGGAGGAGCTTCTGGCAAGAGTGAGATCAGCCATAAGAGCTTCATCTTTTCAAATACAAAATGCAAATACGGTTCGAACGATTGATGATTTAGAAGTGGATGATAGTGCGAGGGTTGTTGTTAGAGCGGGAGTACAAATAGAATTAACGAAACGAGAGTTTGATTTACTTGTATTTATGATGGATCATCCCAATCAAGTGCTAACAAGAGATCAATTGCTTAATGAAGTGTGGGGATTTGATTACGCAGGGGAAACAAATGTAGTAGATGTATATATCGGCTACCTCCGGAAGAAGGTAGACAATGGGTTTTCCCATTCTCTCATTCATACGGTTCGTGGAGTAGGATTTATGATTAAAGGGTTAAAAAATGAGCATCAAAGCAAAGCTTAGTTGGCTTTTAATAAGCTGGTCCCTACTCACTTTATTAATCGCCAATACGATCATCTACTTTTCTTATATGAAATTAACGGAAAATCGTGAGATGGATAATCTTGAAGAGATAGGAGAAAGGTTGTTAGAAACGAAAGATGTAAATGATTTATTCTCACCCTCCATGAGACCTTTATTTCAATCCTTTGTCCCTGATGATGGGATGATTCGAATTCTAGATAAGGATCATTCTATTGTGTTCCGTGCTGCTGATGAGGATGCGATAATGGAGCTTCCAATTAGTGATTCGCAAATGAATCGTACTGAGATGGTTCAGTTAGATGATGAAATGGTCGCAGTTTTCACTGCACCGATATACAAAGATAAGAATTTCATTGGAACGATCGAGCTTTCAAAAAACATGGATGACCGGATGGAAGATTTAGAAATTTTGCTAACCATTTTGATTGGTGTATCTGTCCTTTTGATTGTAATGGCTATATTCTTTGGAAAAAAAACATCTAAAATATTTTCAAGCCCAATATCTGTTATCGGAGAAACGATGGATAATATTCAAAAAGATGGGAGACTTGAAAAGATACAGCTTCGACAAAAGAACGGTGATGAAATTTATCAGCTTGCTGCCAACTTTAATCGGATGATTGATTATTTAGAGGTAATGTTTCGGAAGCAAGAACAATTCATTAGTGATGCCTCACATGAATTGAAAACACCACTTACGGTTATTGAAAGCTATGCATCATTGTTAAAACGATGGGGAAAGGATGACCCTAAGCTACTTAATGAAGGAATAGATGCCATTCAAGATGAATCCAAGCGCTTAAAGCATATGGTTGAACAGCTCTTAGATTTGGCTTCCGCTGATCAGCAGTCCTTTAAGCTAGAAAGAATGAATATAACAGATATATGCAAACAAACGGCAAAACGTCTAGAAGCAGCGAAAAAGCGGATTATTCATGTAATCCATGATTCTGAAGCTATTTTTGGACTGGCAAATAAAGAGAAGCTCGTACAGATTTTAATAATTTTACTTGATAATGCTTTGAAATATAGTGAGAAAGACATTACTTTGAAAATTTCCCAAGATGAATATGGGCCTGTCATCCAAATTATTGATCAAGGAATTGGGATTCCTAAGGAAGAAATTCCAAAATTATTTGAGCGATTTTACCGGGTGGATAAAGCTAGAACACGTACAACAGGCGGCAGTGGATTAGGCCTTTCAATTGCTTATTTACTCATCAATCAAAGTGGTGGCTCCATTTCGATAGAGAGTGAAAATGAGAAAGGAACAACTGTTACGGTCTCACTTAAAGGCAAGTAACCAAATTATAAGTAAATGTTTAATGATCTCTTATAAAATTCTTAGAAACATCCCATGGCTCTCTTATTTTCTATTGGTACATTAGGAGTATAGAAAATAAATGGAGGGTTTTATATGAAAATAGGGAAAAAAGCAGCGATAGCAACGGGTATTTTATTACTGATTGGGGGAGCTATTTTAGCGTTCGTCCTTGATGAATACGATGACAGAACGAGAGGGTATGAAACCTACCAGACGGCTACTGCTGGAACGACTACCAGCGCCAATACGACAACTCCTACTGTTCATACCGCAAGTGGATCAACTTCACCATTCACAGGTTCAGAAGGAAAGATTAGTGAAGTGTCTAAGAACCAAATAACAGTAGAAGTTCCTCTTCAAGGCTCTAAAACCTTTATCATAGATCAAAATACAAAAATTGAGGATTTATTTCAGCCTCTAAAAAAAGGTGTTCTTGTGGATATCCACGCAAATGGTGAGTCTGCTTATCATATTGAAACAGAAAAAACGATTGATGCCAATGGCGTGATTGTCAAAATTACTGATCAAGATGTAACGGTTAATTATAATGGAACAGAAGAAACCTTTGTGAAAGCATCAAACTTTCGAATAGATACAGATGGTTATAAAGGTGCGTTAGAAGGGCTGCCAACTGAGATTACTTTGAATGATCAGTTACAAGTGGTCAGTCTTGAGATAGATATAGAAGATGATGGTTTGGATGATTAGGAAATAAAGAATATCAAGAATTGTTAAGGAAGCCAGAGTTTTAGCAAGCTCTGGCTTCCTTTTTTTTCTGGGATTTCCCTCTTGAAAATTTTAATTATATTTTACCCTTTTTCAAAAACTGGAGATCATTTATTACCCTGATTAATGAAGTATTAAATTTGGCGAATTTAAAGGGAAAACGAATAAATTCAAGATTATCCTCGAATTTAGTCGTAAATGCAAAGAAATTTGCTATAATCAACTTAGTATTTAGTGAATCGAATGAAGGGTGTGGATACTTATCCAACCCTGTTTGGGGAATTGACATAATGCAAATGTTGATATTAGTTATCCTAATTTTATTTCAGATTGTCTTTAACTTTTTTCTGATTGTATCCCTTGTTGTATTCCATGATCAGATTGAACTATTTGGTATTCCTATCCATCTGATATTGCTATTTCTCACAAATGTAGGATCTCTCTTCTTCCTAGCTAGGGTATATATTCATGCTGAAAGGCAGAAAATTCAGCTTACTGAAACGACACATGAAGAACAGTTTCGTTCATTCGTTGCCTCGGTGCGCTCAGATCGGCATGACCTAAACAATCACTTAACTGTCATTTCTGGGTTGATCAAAATTAACAATTTTTCGGGTGCTGAGAGTTATATTAACGAAATAATAGGTGAAGTGAAAATTAATAATCAAGCATTATTGGTTCATAATCCTGTTTTGGCTTCTATGCTTTATTCTAAGATGGAAAAGTTTCAAAAAGGGGAAATTTCTTTTCGGTCCAATATTAAAAGTGAGCAAATTACGAGACTTATATCTTCAACTGATCTGATTCGATTGATTAGTAATCTTTTAGACAATGCTTATGATGCGGCGATGGAGCTGCCTGTTGGCAAAAGATTGATTGCCTTTGAGATGACTGAAACAGATCAAGAACTTCAATTAATCGTTAAAAATGCAAGTGTGAATAGTAAACTGGATGAAAAGTTATTTAAGCCAGGAATGTCAACAAAGGCTACAGACAAAAGTAGAGGGTTTGGATTATCCATTATACAAGAGGTGGCAAATCGTTATGGTGGATCATTTCTCATAAAGAATGAAAACCAATTGATTGTCTCTTATATAACATTTCCTAAAGGAGATACTGATGATTACCCAAATAAGCAGAAAATTAGCTAATAAGCTCTGTGGATATGCTGGTAAAATGGAAGAAGCAGAATATGTTCGGTATGGTCTTGAAGTAATTATTGGTGGCTCTTTAAAGATTCTTATTCTATTAGCAATATCCTCTATATTACATGTAACGAACATACTGCTGTCAATCTTTTTGACTTTTGCTGTTTTTCGGTCAATGACAGGTGGTCATCATTATTCTACTTATCTACGCTGTTTGGTGGCAGGGATCATCATCATGATCGGGGCATCTGAAATTGTTTTTAATATGGTAGCTTATGTTAGTAAAGATATTCAGCTAATATTACTATTATTTTCTATCCTATTTGGTATCATTTCTATCTATTTATTTGCACCATCTAATCACTTTTATAAAGATGCAAACAATAAGTACTCTAAAAAGCTGCGTAACTTGGGAATGGTCGCCACTATACTTTGGGGTCTACTTCTGATGAGTTTCATAGCATTCGAAATTTCTCCTGAATTTGTCCTAGCATCCATAGTGGGATATATCATTCAGGTCTGCACGATTCTGCCGTTTACATATTGTATCGTTAGGAAGATTGAACTATTATTAGATAGAGAGAGGGATTTGACTTATGAAAAAAATTGTTCGAGTCATGTCTAGTGTTGCAGTTGCTATCATTGTTCTCGTTGCTAAAGCAGGAATTAGTTCAGCATCTACATTAATATTCTATCAACCCGAACTACCAAAAACAAAAAAGTAAGTATGGTCAACTCTCTTACTCTAACATCCTAGATATCAGTAAACGAACGTATGAAGGAGAGAAATACTTTGGCATGGTATAGTTATTTTTTAATGAATGTTCCCGAGAGCTTTATTTTAATTGGGGTTTCATTGGCGGTTTTTGGAATCTCTGTTAAAGATAATTTAAAAGCATGCATCATTTTTGCGTTCACCCAGGGAGCAATCATATTTGTAGCAAACACTCTAATAGAGAATTCGTATAAACCATTTTTAACATTTTTGAGCTTCTTTATAATGTTAATGGTTATTTTCCGTTATTCTCTACTGAAGACTTTAATAATCACACTAACCTCATTTGTTTTCTTAGGGCTATTTGAGGTAGTATTTTCGTTAACTTATGTACATATTTTCCCTGTCAGCTATGAGGAATTGCTTACAATGCCTTTAAAGCGTATTCTATCTAGCTTCATGTTTGTACAAGTTCCAATGCTCCTAACACTATATGTTCTTTTAAAATTCAAACTCAAAATTAAATTACCTAGTTTTATTGATTAGTACATAGTCCCAAAAATATGGGGGATCGAATATTCTGCCGCATATTAGTGGAAAATAAAAGGTATTGAAGAGGAAATGTAAGCAAACAGCAGGGGTTGAAATAATGAATATGAATAATAATGATATATTGATTAGATTAAGATATGCGCTAGATATAAAAAATATAGACATGGTAGAGATATTTAAACTTGGTGGGGTTGAAGTAACAAAAGAAGAAGTACTGAAGCTTCTCACGAAATCAAAGGAAAGTTACGACAATGAAGCTGGCGACGATGTCAATAACGATGAAGAAAATATAATGTGCACTAACTTCATGCTAGAGTCATTTCTCAATGGGCTTATTGTTTTTAAACGGGGAAAACAAGAGCCAAAACCTGGGCAACCAGAGAAGCCGGTAATGACTCTAAAGGAAAATGGAAATGTGAATAATGTCTTGCTTAAGAAGTTAAAAATAGCGCTAGCTTTAACAAGTGAGGACATGCTTGATATTTTAGACAGAGCAGGAGTTATTGTAACAAAAGGAGAATTAGGTGCTATCTTAAGAAAAGAAGGACATAAGAATTATAAAGAATGTGGCGATCGTTACGCTCGGAACTTCTTAAAAGGCTTGGCTCTAAAATACAGGGAATAACTTCTTCAGAAAAAAACTCCTAGAATATAGGAGTTTTTTTTGAGGGTAAAAATGATAAATAAAATATATGTAAGAATAGCACTGCTTAGGCATATATCCCAATCCTAATCCACTTATTTAGCATAGCTTGATATATAAAAAGAAAAGGAGGGGCTTTTATGCAATTTGGATATGAATTGAATGAATTAAGAAGACCTATTGGATTCCGCCCGGGATTCGGTTTTGGTCGCCCAGGATTCCGTCCAGGATTTGGGGTTGGCAGACCTTTTGGTTTTGGCAGTCCATTTTTAGGAGGCTTTGTAGGAGGGCTAGCGACAGGTGCTTTACTGAGTCCTTTTTATGGTGGATTCGGTTATCCTGCACCTTATCCCTTCTATCCACCATTTTTCCCATTTTATTAAATGTAGTTTAGCTTTAACAAGCTGTATATAAATATTTTTTGAATTTGTGCGGATACTACTTTTGAATATGCGAAAAAAGGAGGGGGACATATGCCTAAAGCAAAACAGTATGTTGATCAAAGTATGTCATCCGTACAAACAACTGTAAACACCTTACAGCAAGCACTCAGTTCTGCAGAGAAACAAGATAATAAAAACAAGATTCAAGAAGCAATCAATTCACTTAACTCTGCACAGCAGCAATTATCTCAGTATCAAGACTAGATATGAAAATTGCATACAATTTTACAAACAAAAATGCTCAGAGAATGAAGGCTCTGAGCATTTTTTGCGCTCATATTACCTGTTGACTTTAAGAAGAAGGGATTAACGGACCCCCTTTCCGCTATTTACATTATATTAACTGTTTCCTCAGTGTTAGCGGACAGCAGTTCCGTTAATTGATTATAATCATATGAAATTTACTCTATCGAACATTAATAACGGAACCTGAGTCCGTGATTTCTAAGAAATAAATCCTTTTTTATGAAATAGTGGAACTACAGTCCGCAAAATTCCATGAATTTGTAACCATTCAATTAATCCAATAACCCTAATCTATCAAGAATAACAGCAATCTGTGCTCTTGTGACTGGTTCATCAGGTCTCATGCTTCCATCCTGGTGTCCTTTAAGAATCCCTTTGTCCTTTGCTTTCTTCAGTTCCTTCTCAGCCCAATGTCCCTTCATATCATCTTTCGGCATAGCGTTAGATTCCTCCTTCTCTGGTGTATGGGTCGTTTTTTGATCATATTCATATAGCTTGTACTTTTCAATTACATCAATTAACTTTTTGGGGTATTTTGGATCTGTTGCATATCCGCATTCGTAAATCGTTTGAGCTGCGACTCTATAGTCAGTCACACCCCACAACGGCTTATACCGATCTGTTTTAAGAAAAACGGTGCTTCTGTATTTAATACACTCTTCCTGGCTAATAAACTTGCAAAAATTAGATTCGATATCAATCGTTCTTCCATTAACTATTTCCGTTGTACGTTTTTTATAAATTGCTCCTTTCCAAGTTGAATTCGCCTTCATTCCGAATAAATTATTGGCTTCAACCGCCAGTTCTGACCGTCCGAAATCACTTTCAATAATCGCTTGAGCAAGTGTGAGAGAAGCAAGGATCCCTTCCTGATTCATATATTTAATAGCTAACGGAGCAATACGTTCGATGAAATCCATTATGATCACCTCTATCTATTTTATGAACGATAATGGATTATGCTTGTACGGAAATCATTTAGTTCCTGAATTGGACAGTAGTAAGATGTCCCAGCAAAGATTCTTTGCTGGGTTTAGCGAATATATACTCTTGTTCCAATCGGAATAATTCCTGCCAATTCCTCAACATTCGAGTTGTACATACGTATACAACCTTTTGACACCGCTTTTCCAATTGATGAGGGATCGTTTGTCCCGTGAATTCCATAATGCTTTTTGGAAAGAGACATCCACATTGTTCCAAAAGGACCGCCAGGATTGGGTGCTTTATTTATGACAACAAAGTCACCTGAGGGTGTTTGATGAAGAATTCTGCCGACTGCAATGGGATAAGTCTTTATAATGGTTTGATTACGCATGAGAGTTAACGTCTTATGATTGATTGAGATATGAATGGAATAAGGAATTTCATTAGGATTAGGAAGTCCAGGAATAATAATTGGTTGACCTACATTAATAAGATTGGGGTTAATGATGTGGTTTGCTTGTATAAGGGATTGATAAGGGACTCGAAAATCCTCTGAAATCGACCAAAGGGTTTCATTAGGTCTCACGATATGTTGGTACATAATAAAAACCTCCAAATTATTCATTTACATTACCATATGTACGTATTTCTTAATGGGAAGCAGGCTGAACATTAAATTCCTGATATTATTTTTGGGGATAGATGCAAATATTACAGTAATGAGATAAGTTTGGCCATAGAAGTAATAGAAGAAAAAACGCGTATAATAAGAATATTCACAAAATCGTTTTTTGTCGAAACCGTATGCTATAATTATTTTAAAAATATAAAAATGAGGAGTAATCGCTATGTTAAAAGATCTATTTATAGGCCTATCCCAAAATCAATTTCTTAATAATGCAGCAAAAAAGTACGGGTTAAAATTGGGTGCGCAAAATGTCGTAGCGGGAACAAATATAGCAGAAACGATCGAAAGTATTAAAGAACTAAATGCACATGGCATTTCTTGTACGGTTGATAATTTAGGGGAGTTTGTCTTTAAAGAAGAAGAGGCGAATGAAGCTAAAGAGCAAATTATCAATGTCATTGAAGCGATCCATGAAAATCAAGTAGATGCACATATTTCCTTAAAGCCTACTCAGTTAGGATTAGATATTGACTACCATTTTTGTCTGAATAATTTAAAAGAAATTGTAGATAGAGCAAGTAATTACGGTATTTTTGTTAATTTTGATATGGAAGACTACGGTCATCTTCAGCCTTCCTTCGATATTTTGGACGAGTTATCAAAGGAATATGATAATGTAGGAACAGTAATTCAGTCTTACTTCCGCAGAGCAGAAGATGATATTGAAAAATATAAAAATTATCGACTTCGTATTGTAAAAGGTGCTTATAAAGAGCCGGAAGAATATGCTTTCCAAGATAAAAAAGACATCGATGCGAACTATATGAAGTTAATCGAATGGCATTTATTAAACGGTAAATTCACATCAATCGCGACACATGATCATCATATTATTAACAAAGTAAAAGAATTTGTTAAAAAGAATAATATTCCGAATGAAAAGTTCGAATTCCAAATGCTTTATGGTTTCAGAAAGGAACTTCAACTGCAATTAGCAAGTGAAGGCTATAATTTCTGTACGTATGTGCCTTTTGGAAAAGACTGGTACGGATATTTCATGAGACGACTAGCTGAAAGACCGCAAAATTTAAATCTTGTTGCCAAGCAAGTATTTAACAAAAAGACAAACACAGTACTTGGTGTGGCAGCCGGCGCATTTCTAATTGGAAGATTATCCAAAAAGAATAAAAAGAAATAAATATAACTTATTTAGATAATGAATGAACCTCCCTATGAAGTTGAAGGGAGGTTTTTCTATGTAAAAATAAATGGTCGGTCTGATTCATTGCCTTTATGTACGTAGTAATAACCAGTACAGATTAAATGATGTTGTTTGGTTCTCATTAGTATAAAAATAGTTATTCTATGCAGATTAAAGAAATAACTAGGTTTGGCATTAGGAAAGGAATGGTGCCGAATGAAAAATATTTGGAGAATTTATACGAATGACCTTAAAAAGACAGGGACAAATTGGGTTGCGGCAAGTTTGATCGGGGGGCTAATCCTTTTACCTTCTTTGTATGCATGGTTTAATATTCAGGCATCGATTGATCCGTATGGAAATACAAGAAATATTCTTGTAGGAGTCGTCAATGATGATGATGGTGCTGAAGTAAAAGGGATGATTTTCAATGCGGGGGATGAAATAGTAAAGGAATTAAGAAAAAATCAAGATTTAGGCTGGCAGTTTATAGACAAGGACAGTGGATTGGAAAAGGTCAAAAGAGGAGACTATTTTGCTACTATTATCATACCTGAAGACTTTTCAAGGAGTCTTGCAACTGTTGTTAATGAGCAACAGAGACAGGCAAAAGTTGAGTACTATGAGAATGATAAGAAAAATGCGATTGCACCAAAAATAACTTCAAAAGGGGCAAGCGCCATTGCAGGGAAGGTAAGCAGCAAATTTGTCGGAACGGTAAATGGGGTGATTTTTGACCTGTTCAACCAAATTGGAATTGAACTAGAAAACAAATTACCTGACATCAAGCATTTTGAAGAATTCGTCCTTAATCTGCAGAGTAAGCTGCCAGAAGTGAAAGAACTGTTAAGCCAATCGTTGACTTATGCTGATAAGGCTGACAATATATTGAACGATGTTCAACAATCTATACCTGAAGTTAATACGATTGTGTCTAAAGGAATTTCAATAGTAGACAATACGAATCAGTTTATTATGGATGCTGAATCAGAGATTGACTCTATTGCACCAACCATACAAGAGGATATCCGATCACTGCAAAGGGTAACTCAATCTTTGCAAACTAAGGCAAATCAAATACAGTCTGTAAATATTGATCCTCAACAATTACAGGAGTTCTTGGTTGAGACAGAGCCGCTCTTGAAAAGGGGAGAAGAAATTACTGGTAAAATTCAGAATAAGTTAGTGAAGTTATTGAGTTTAACTAAAAATGGAAATTTAAATGAAGTAGCAAAAAATAAGTTAGATCCATTTGTAAAAAGTCTTGATCAAGTGAGAAATGACTTAATAAAAGCACAAGCTATTTCAGCAGAACTGCAGCAACTCATAGAATATGGGGAAAGCCCAGCTAAATCACTTCAAGAAAGCTTCAGCAATTTAATAATAAATATTAATGATAAAGTAGAACCATTCATTAAGGATTATAGCAATGGGATAGAACCATTTTTAACGGAAGAAGTTTTAAAAACTAAACAAATACTACAAGATGGAAGAAAAACTTTAACAGATTTTGCTACAATTCTTCCTGCTGTTCAAGAAGGGTTAAAGAGTACAGTAAATGGTGTACATAAAGGAGAGGAAATATTAAAGGATGCAAATCGGCAATTTCCCATCATAGAGCAAAAGGTTGGAGCAGTAGTCGATATTATTCAAAAGATGAAAAAGGAAACAAATATTAATGAGTTGATTGAGCTGCTGCAAAATGATCCGAATGCAGAAAGTAATTTCTTAGCTAATCCGGTAAAAATAGAAACTAACCTGCTATACCCGCTTCCTAACTATGGTTCGGGCATGAATCCCTTTTATACCGTGCTAGCTATTTGGGTCGGATGCTTATTATTAATTTCTTTATTGTCTGTTGATCCCACTCATTCTAAGGAATATTCTAGCCATGCCATTTACTTTGGGCGGTTACTCACTTTTATGACCTTTAGTTTCTTGCAAACATTGATTGTCACGTTAGGAGATATTTTCGTATTGAAAGATATTTATATTGCAAGACCTGGATGGTTTCTCCTATTTGGGTTATTTTCAAGCTTTGTCTTTATTCTCATTGTCTTTACACTTGTTTCGATATTTGGGAATGTTGGAAAGGCAATGGCAATTGTTCTGCTCGTATTACAGATTGCCGGGGCAGGAGGGACATATCCTGTTCAATTAATACCTAAGTTTTTCCAAATGATAAATCCCTTTTTGCCGTTTACCTATGCCATTGATTTAATGCGGGAAGCTGTCGGAGGAATTGTCTGGGAAAATGTCCAAACAGATATCATCTGTCTTTTCATCTTTGCAGCTATTGCCATAGTCTTAGGTGTATTTTTGAAGGAGCCAATTAATAGAATCACCTATAAATTAAAGAAGAAATCACTTGAAAGTGGATTGATTCACTAATAAAGAATGAAGGAGCCAGTCTCTTGTGCGAAAACATACAAGTGACTGGCTCCTTTCCTGTTTTTTCTGAATGTAACTATTCCTTTATTTGCATAAAAAAGTCCGAAACAAGTTCTTCTAACTTTTGGCGTTCTTTTTTGTCTATAAAGGCTTGATTTGCCAATGATAAAAGTGCACTATCAATCAAAAACTTCCTTGGGTATTTTGAGGAGAGAAATTCCTCCTGAATAAAGTCTAGCAGCTCAATATATTGAGAATGTCCTTCATTTTGATTTAGGTTTTTTTTCAGTGTTAAAACCGTATGATGCAGCTTTTGATGAAAGGATTGATCTAGTCTAGTACAAACAGGTATCCAGCTATCTATTAGTTCATGATGAATTAACTGTTCGCCTGATTCTGCCACCTCATTAACTATTCTTACCACTCGCTCTACACTATATCGCACTACTTTATGAAGTGAAGTATTTGTTGGGTGAGCTAATTTATTGTATTTAATATTATGTTGAAGAATTCCCATGAACATAATCGAACAATCTAATAAATAGGGCTTCTTGCTTTCACCGAAGATGTCTATGAATCGATAAAATAACCAGCGTAGATTTTTCAAATGCCCCTGCTTCATAAATTGTTTAAGATCATCATCATTTGAATAAATGACTTCTTCAAAGAGTGAAATAAGTTTGTTTGTTCGATTCGTCTGCATATGTAATTCAATCTGCTGAATAAAAATTTCAATATTAGACGGATCTTGGCCGATCAGCAATTCGTTTCGATCTTGTTCAAGTTTTATATAGATTGTTTTAAAAATAGCGATTAATAACTCATTCTTTGACGAAAAATAATTATAAAATGTACCTTTAGAGATCCCGCTATATTCCAAAATATCTTGAATGGATGTTGCTTGGAACCCTTTATCAACAAATAACTGATGGGCCATTTTTATTACATGACGCTTCCTAGTATTCATATAATCACCTTTAATTAGAATTGAACTGTCTGTATAAATTTAATAGTATATTATTTCTAAGGTTTACACAAACCCTCTGAGTACTGGGATATTTTTTAATTGCAAAATTTGAACTCATGGTATATGATAATGCTTATGTAAAATTAGGGTACAAAATAATGAACTTAATGTATAGGGGGAATAATAATGGACCATTCGATAAAGAAAACGGGTCGTCCACCATACGGAATGTTGGCGGTCCTAATGGTCGGAGCTTTTATTGCATTTCTAAATAATACCTTATTAAATATTGCATTGCCATCGATAATGGCAGATTTAAAGGTAGAAGCATCAACGGTACAGTGGCTGACTACAGGATTTATGTTAGTCAACGGAATATTGATCCCAGCTACCGCTTTCTTAATTGAAAAATACTCTGTTCGCAGACTATTTCTTGCTGCTATGCTTTTATTTACGATCGGAACACTTGTAGCAGGTATTGCACATACTTTCCCACTTTTATTAGCAGGACGGATGCTTCAAGCTTCAGGATCGGCAGTCATGATGCCACTCTTAATGAACGTTATGCTAGTTAGCTTCCCAGTTGAAAAAAGGGGAGCAGCCATGGGGGTTTTTGGCTTAATCTTAATGGCGGCACCAGCTATTGGACCAACTTTATCAGGCTGGATTATTGAACATTATGACTGGAGAATGCTTTTCCACTTTGTTACACCAATTGCTATTATCGTTTTATTACTTGGCTTTTTCTTGCTTAAAGATAAAAAGGAAAAAGTGGATATTCATCTGGATATCTTCTCACTTCTATTATCAAGTATTGGCTTCGGCGGAATTTTATATGGATTTAGTTCTGCAGGAAGCAAGGGATGGGATAGTCCATTAGTCTATGGAACAATTGCCATTGGAGTTATTTCGCTCGTATGGTTTATTTTACGTCAATTAAAACTAGAACGGCCAATGCTGAATTTTGGCATCTTTAAATACCCGATGTTTGCTTTATCATCTTCCATTACGATGGTTGTGAATATGGCTATGTTTGCTGGGATGCTATTAATTCCAATCTATGTTCAAACGATTCGCGGGATTTCACCGATGGACGCAGGTTTAATGATGTTGCCAGGGGCACTTCTTATGGCTGTCATGTCTCCAATTACCGGAAAATTATTTGATAAGTTTGGCGGACGTATTTTAGCTGTCACTGGACTAATCATTATGACAGTGACAACGTATTATTTCAGCCAATTAACAGAAGAGACTACCTATACCTACTTAGTCATATTAAACTCTGTACGAATGTTTGGTATGTCAATGGTAATGATGCCAGTTTCAACGAATGGATTAAATCAGTTACCGACACGTTTCTATCCGCATGGTACAGCAATGAATAATACATTGAATCAGGTAGCGGGTGCGATTGGAACGGCATTGTTGGTTACAGTTATGTCTACTCGCACAGAAACACATGCAACTAGTTTAGCTGCTGATGCAATGAAGCATGCAACAGGTCAGCCAACTGAAGCGGCAATAGCAGAAATGCAGCAGCAAATTGCTATGAAAGCAATGTTGGAAGGAATAAATGATGCGTTTCTTGTAGCTACTTTTATTGCTGCTGTTGCAGTTATTCTTGCCTTATTTATCAAACGTGCGAAACAAGCGGAGGATCCACTCCAAAAAAAATCAACGGATGAAAAGATTGCAGCTAAGTTAGTAGAGAATTAAATGAAAAAGAAGGGGCGCATTGCCCCTTCTTTTTTGTATTTACTTATTAAACCACAGTGGATCTGTGTCATCCACATCTCCATTATAATTAATTAGTATCTCTTCTCCGGCTTTAATGTCTGTGTATGCAAAGAAGTCAAACGTATGGTTTCCAAAATTAATATCATAAGTCGCATTTGGTGTGTAAGAATGGTTAAACAGCATTCCATATCCTAAGAGGATGGCTGTGTGGTTTTTCCCATATTCAAAAGCATAATCGGCAAGTAATGTTTTCTCGATATGTTCATGTTCTGCATTTGGATAGGCGATTACTGGTGCCTCATGTAAAAGCTCTCCCTTTGCAATATCACGTGTTGCGAAAACCCCTCTATTAAATTCCCCATCGCTGAGTGTTGAAGTTTTTACCTCAATCATGTTATCCACCTACTTTTTTTCTTAGAAGTCTCTTTAGCATGACAGTAGATCAAAAGGAAATCAACTGTTTTCAATAAAAAGGTTATTATTAATAATTGATGAAATATGAAGGAATTAGTTTTATAATAGAAATAAAATTTTTATTATTATGAATTAATAATTGGATTTATCATCGTACCCATTTCTCACTTGCAAAAAAGGTTGAAATGTATACGAGTGCTGACACCATAAGGAGGATGAGGGTTTTGGAGAAAAGGTTTGAGACGTTGTTATTACATAGTGTTGAAAAGAATAAGAAGCCGATTAAAAGTAAGATCACTCCTATTTATCAAACATCTGCCTTCACATTTGATCATCTTGATGAATTAGAAGGATTCTTCCAAGGGGAAGGGAATTATTTATATTCCCGCACAGGCAATCCAAACACAGATGAACTTGGTCAAGCTGTTGCTGCCATTGAAGGTGCCCCGGCAGGAGTAGCTACTTCATCAGGGCTATCGGCTATTTTGGCAGGAGTGCTCGCTGTTGTGAGAAGTGGGGATCATATCGTAGCAGCAGATGATTTGTATGGTGGGAGTTTCCATCTTCTTAAAGAAGAATTGAATCAGCTTGGGATAAAGACTACATTTGTTTCTTTTTCTAATCTGGATGAGGTTGAACAGGCGATACAGCCAAATACAAAGCTGCTTTACACGGAATCGATCACCAATCCACTTTTAAGAGTGGAAAATCTTGAAGCAGTTGTTAATCTCGCGAAGAAACATGACCTAAAGACGCTTGTTGACAATACATTTGCTACACCATTCCATTGTAATCCCTATCTTCAAGGAATTGATTTAGTGATACATAGTGCTACAAAATACATTGGCGGACATAGTGATGTAACAGCCGGAGTTGTTGTTGGAGGAGAAGATCTGGTTGGACAAGCTAGAGCAAAAATAGTGAATTTAGGTGCAAATGTAAGTCCGTTTGAAGCTTGGCTAACGAGCAGAGGGCTAAAAACATTAGCGCTAAGAATGAAATGCCAATCCTTTAATGCTAGAAAATTAGCCGAGAAGCTCTCAAGCAATCCTAATATAGCTAAGGTTTATTATCCTTTTAATGAAACAGAAGAAGGATTTGGCGCCATGGTTACGATTGAAGTTTCTAAGAATATAGATATTAATCAATTTTTCAAATCACTTTCATGGGTGAAAATTGTCCCAACACTTGCTGGAGTAGAAACAACAGTTTCTCATCCTCTCACTACTTCCCATCGAGCATTGCCAGTAGAGGCCAGTGCAGCATTAGGAATTACAAAAGAAGTTGTCAGAATTTCAGTAGGCATCGAGCATCATGAGGATATTATTCAAGCGTTTGAGAAAGCCATTGAAAATTCTGTTCATTAAGTATATATAGTCAGTAACTAAAGCCCTATCCGTTAAATGTGGATAGGGCTTTTTCATAAAACCCCTTTTCTAAAGTCTGATGTTTTTGCATAGATGTAAATGAATAGTGTTGACAAAAAAAGTCGTTGGTTGGAGCGGAAGGTGCGAGACTCCTGCGGGACGTGTGGGACAGGTGAGACCCCGCAGGAGCGTAAGCGACGAGGAGGCTCACCGCCCACCCCGCGGAAAGCGAGTACCTGGAGCGGAAATCAACTTTTACAAATTCACGTTGAAAGCATCAATGCTTACGAATTGATTCGAGTATCCTGGAGCGGAAATCAACCTCAGCCAAAAAAAGTGTTTAATGAGCAACACCATATATACGTCTCAAGTCCTAGATGGATATAAGGATGCGGTCTATGGAAGGGGACGTGTTTATAGTGTATCGTATAGTATAAGGATGGAAATTGTTTTTTCATTTATATTAGCTGAAACCTCTATTTTGTTCATACGTATAAATAGTAAGGATTATAAGTCAGGAGTCGATTGTGCGATGAATCAATTTTTAGTCTTTCTCATACGAATGTTTATGGCTGTTCCTGTAACGGCTACTGTATGGCTGTTGAGCTTTTTTGCCTTTGATCAAACATTTTTGCTGTCGGGAGCGATTTCTCTTGGGGCTGGGTTTCTCACTTATGCAATAAGTGGAATGGTATTAAAGCGACGCTTTTTGAAAAAACATCAGTTGACAAGAAAAGAGTATCAGTATATTAAGGAAAATTTAGATGAAGCGAAGGGGAAGATCAGCCGCTTGCATAAATCGTTGTTATCTATTCGCCACCTGCCAACACTTAAGCAAAGAGTGGAATTTACAAGGACAACACGAAAAATATACAGCTTAACAAAAAAAGAACCGAAACGATTTTACAAGGCTGAGCCATTTTACTTTTCCCATTTAGATTCGGCTGTAGAGCTATCCGAGAAATATGTGTTCTTATCTGCACAGCCTAAAAAGACAAGTGAGCTTGAACAATCACTGAATGAAACCCGAAGAACTTTAGAACAGATGTTCACGGTGGTTGAAGAAGATTTATATCTTGTGATATCAGATGATATTGATCATTTAAACTTCGAAATTGATGTGGCAAAGCAATCAATAAATACAATTAAGGATTCACGAAATCTTACGGGAAGCAGGAGATTAAAATGAATGAAAATAATCCATCCCTGTTGAAAAATACAAGCCAAGCAAACTTAATGGATGATTTACTTGCCAATCCGTTTGGAGATAATCAAGTACTTCCGAGTATGCAGGAGAAGGAAGAAAGACCAGTTAAGCTGATCGATGTGATCCCAGCAGAAAATAGGATAAAGGCCATTCAGCTAGCTGAACAGATTGACCCAAAGAACCATCAGGCAATGATTTCATATGGAACACCTGCACAGTCTAAGTTATTAACCTTCTCACATACGATGCTTGAGCATGTGCAAAAGAAGGATATTGGTGAAGTCGGAGAGATTATTAGCGAATTGATGAGAAAGTTTAATGAAGTAAATCCCGATGATCTTAGAGCCGAATCACCGTCATTCTTTGCGCGTATATTTGGACGCATTTCGAACTCCATCCAAGAAACGATGTCCAAATACCAAAAAACGGGGGCACAGATTGATCGAATTAGTGTGAAACTAGAACGGAGCAAGAATATCCTGTTATCAGATGTTGTTATGCTTGAAAAGCTCTATGAAAACAATAAAGAATATTTTCATGCATTGAATATTTATATAGCAGCAGGAGAGATAAAGCTTGAAGAATTGCATGAAAAAACGATCCCTGAGCTGAAAAAAGCAGCAGAGGAATCAAATGATCAAATGAAGTTTCAAGAAGTAAATGACATGATTCAATTTGCTGATCGATTAGATAAGCGGTTATATGATTTGAAATTGAGTCGAGAAGTTACGATCCAAAGTGCACCGCAAATTCGTCTCATTCAAAATACAAACCAAGCGCTTGTAGAAAAAATTCAATCCTCGATTATGACAGCTATTCCTCTTTGGAAAAACCAGGTAGCAATTGCATTAACTCTTATTAGGCAGAGGCATGCAGTAGAGGCACAGAAACAAGTTTCCAAAACAACGAATGAGCTATTATTAAAAAATGCTGAAATGCTTAAGACAAATACGATTGAAACAGCAAGGGAAAATGAACGAGGTATTATTGATATTGAAACGCTGAAGAAGACACAGGAGAGTTTGATTTCAACCCTTGAAGAAACACTAAAGATTCAAGAAGAAGGACGTCATAAACGCCGTCTAGCTGAGAATGAGCTGGCGTCAATGGAAAGTGATTTAAGGAATAAGCTTTTGGAGATTAAAGGGTGATGAACGTGGAAATCCCTAAACATAGAAGAAGCTCTACTAATCAAAAAGTTGATTAATAGAGCTTCTTTTTGTTTTATGAGAATCCAATCTCTTCTCTAGCCAATTCTGGACTTTCCTTATTTGTTATTGGCAGTAGGATCAGAACTTCTGTGCCTTTATTTATTTCACTCTTAAATTCAATCGATCCACTATGTGATTGAACGATTTTGAAGCTGACAGTCAGCCCAAGTCCTGTCCCTTTATCCTTTGAAGAGTAGAAGGGCTCACCAATCTTTTCAAGGCGTTTTTCGGAAATACCGCAGCCCTGATCCTTAACCGAGATGGAAATTTGCCCATCTAATTTAGAATCTAAATAAACAGTTACTTCTCCATTATTACCCGAAGCATCGATGGCATTTTTAATAATGTTAATAAATAATTGCTTCAATTGATTGGGTTCACCGTCCATCCAATACTCCTGTAGCATAGAGAGGAACTTGAGTTGGACATTTTGTGAATTAGCATCCGGTTGCAGCAAGGAAATCACGTCGAATACAATTTTATATAAATTTATTTTTTTGAATACAACCTGTTGGGGCTTAGCTAATAGCAGCAATTCACCAGTAATATGATTGATTCGATTTAATTCCTCCAGCATTATTTTATGATAAAATTGATGCTTTTCACTCTCCATTTGTAGAAGCTGGACAAAGCCGATAAGAGAAGTAAGCGGATTACGAATTTCATGCGCCACACTAGCAGCTAACTCTCCAACAATGGATAACTTCTCTGTTCTTCTAAGACGCTCTTCCGTTTGGCGTAAAAGAGTCACGTCCTTTGCATAGCTAATAATTCCTTCAATTTGGTTATTTACGATAATCGGGAGCGATGTGCATTGCAAAGTAATGGTATTTCCCTTTTTATGGTTTACTTCCATTTCATAACTCTGTGAAGTTTGCCCGTTGATAATATTGGAAATGGAGTGTTCGACAATCATTTTTACATGTTTCGGAACGAAATTGGCAATGTTTTTTCCAACGGCTTGTTTGGCACTATAGCCTGTGACTAATTGTAATTGAGGGTTCACCTTTGTAATGACTCCACTTAAGTCTGTCATATATACAATTTCTGGATTATATTCGAATAAGGATCGATACTTCTGTATACTTATATTTAATAAATCTTCTGTATGTTTCCGCTCAGTTATATCCCTTCCAATAATAACTAGCCCTTTTCGGGAGTTATCGCTATGGAATAAAGGGACCTTTATTGTATCAAAGGTTTTACTTGAGCCATCAGGCATTGGCACGACTTCTTCAACATGAGTAATTCCTCCATTTAGCCATGTTTCTTCATCAGAAACTTCACAATAATTTAATGTCTCTTTATAAAAATGAGAGAACTCTGCTAGCTCTGAATCCTTTTTGCCTTTAAAGTCGACATGCTCTAATTGAAACAATTTTAAGCCGAATGTATTGGCTTCGAGCCATTTACCTTCCCCGTCTTTAAATATGACACAATCGACCATTGAGTGAATCAATGTATAAAGACGTTCTTCTGCTTCTTTCGATTTGTTCAATGCTCTTGCTTGACTAATGAAAGAATAAAATAGCCAACCTATTGTAAGAATA
Source organism: Cytobacillus mangrovibacter (assembly GCF_042865275.1). Taxonomy (NCBI): domain Bacteria; kingdom Bacillati; phylum Bacillota; class Bacilli; order Caryophanales; family Bacillaceae; genus Cytobacillus; species Cytobacillus mangrovibacter. The sequence continues at coordinate 135,907 of NZ_JBIACJ010000006.1, forward strand.
TATGAAAGTTCAATTATCCATTTCAAGTGTAGAATCATTGGTGATGGGGTATATTGACTAAGAAAATAGGTTGTTCCGATAATCCAAATGATACCGCTGATAATTAATAAAATGGAGAGTTTCTTTTTTAACATTAGTAATAGATAGCTCCTATTCTAAATAAATGGTTATTATTGGGATGGAAAATATAAGTATACTGAATATTTTATCTCAGATCAATGGGCAGCGAAACCCTGAGTTAAGGAAGATTTAAATTCCTTTGATATAATAGTAGTCGAAAACATTTATAAATTATATGAAAAGGGAATGAGCCTATTAATGTATTTAACAATAAAAGAAACGGCCGAATTCTTGTCCTATCCAGAATCGTATGTTGAAAGCTTAATTCAGAAAAAGCGAATTCGAGCCATTCACGATGGGGAGCAATTTCTTATATATAAGGAGCAATTTAAGACACACCTACAACAGGTGGAAAAGTATAAGGAACTAGTAGAGGAAATCATGAATGAACCCATACCGGAAGACTTGGATATAAAGGATGAAGACTAGTCTTTTTCAATACGAATTATTTTACAATTAATATTATTTAATATAGTCTATAATTAGTAATTGACTTTAAGGAGGAAAATCATATGTTTGATATTACAATTATTGGTGCAGGTCCAACAGGTGCAAGTGCAGCATTATTTGCTGCAAAAGCTGGGAAGAAAGTATTGGTTATTGATAATGAGAAAAGTGTAACCAAACGTGCTTGGGTTGAAAATCACTATGGTGTAATGGAAATTACAGGACCTGAATTAGTCGAGGTTGGCAAAAAGCAAGCAGCTAAATTTGGTGCAGAGCTTGTAGAAGCAACGGTTGAAACGATCAACAAAGCTGAATCAGGTTTTACTGTCCAAGCGGGAGACCAAACGTTTGAATCTAAGCATGTGATTCTTGCAACTGGAATGTTAACAGATCTTGCTGAAAGAATAGGTGTACATACTAAACCGGGTACTGAGCCTCGTATCAAGACGATCTTAGACTTAGATGTAAATGGAAAGACAAATATCGAAGGCATCTGGGGAGCTGGTACAGTTGCAGGTGTAAGTATGCATACAATTATTACAGCTGGCGACGGAGCAAGGGTTGCGATTAATGTAATTAGTGAATTAAATGGTGAGCGCTATGTTGACCATGATATCATGAAGTAATTTTCGAGAAAATATTTGAAGGCTAGACCTTATCGCAATGGTAGGGACTAGCCTTTTTAGCTAGGGAGGAATATGGATGATACGCTTTGGAGTAATAGGAACGAATTGGATTACGGATCGATTTTTACAGTCTGTAAAGGATATGCCTGACTTTTCTTTAACTGCAGTCTATTCGCGAACCTCCGATCGAGCTCGTGAATTTGCTGAGAAATATCAGGTACACAACACATTTACAACTATTGAAGAAATGGCCAAAAGTAATCAGTTGGATGCTGTGTATATTGCTAGCCCTAATTCCTTTCATGCTAGTCAGGCGATTACCTTTTTAAATCATGGCAAGCATGTATTATGTGAGAAGCCATTAGCTTCAAATGCTGCAGAAGTAGAGAAGATGATTATGGCGGCAAACGGGAATCATGTGATCTTGATGGAAGCGATGAGAACGATTTACCTTCCTAATTTTTCATGTATTAAAGGTAATTTACATAAAATTGGTAAAGTTCGCAGATATGTAGCAAGCTATTGCCAATATTCTTCTCGGTATGACATGTATAAATCGGGCACAGTTTTGAATGCATTTAATCCTTTCTTTTCTAATGGTTCATTAATGGACCTTGGCGTCTATTGCATTTATCCAATGGTGGTTTTGTTTGGTGAGCCAAATGAAGTAAAGGCAACTGGCGTTATGCTTGAATCTGGGGTTGATGGGGAGGGAAGTCTTCTTATTAAATATGCTGAAATGGAGGCAGTTATTATGCATTCAAAAATAACTGATTCCAAGCTCCCTTCTGAAATACAAGGAGAGGAAGGAACAATGATAATTGATCATATTGCTACGCCTAAACATGTGGAAATTAGATATCGCGACGGAAGAAAAGAAGTTATTTCTACGAAGCAAGAAAAGGATGGAATGTACTATGAAGCAAGGGCCTTTGTCGATTTGATTCAAAAAGGGAAAAGGGAGTCCTCCATTAACTCCCATGAACATTCCTCTGTTACAGCAAGAATATTGGATGCAGCAAGAAGGGAAATAGGTCTCATATTTCCTGCTGATAGGGAAATTAATACCCCTTCTGATAATTAACTAGGTTAATGGAAGGGATCTCCCCTTGTATATAGTTCTTCAAATTTGGGATAAAAATATCTTCGATGACTCGTTTCGTATAATGTTCGGTTGACCCAGCAGTATGCGGGGTGATGATAACATTTTCATGTTGCCATAAGGGGCTTTCTGTATCTAAGGGCTCCTTTTCAAAAACATCTAGCCCTGCGCCAGCAATTTCTCCATCCTGCAAAGCTTTGATGAGTTCCTGTTCTACAACGATGCTTCCGCGGCCTATATTGATGAAGAAAGAGGATGGCTTCATTAATTTAAATTGCTCTGTTCCAAATAAATGATGGGTTTCCTTTGTATATGGCAGTGTTACTACGACATAGTCACAAAGTGGAAGCATGTCATTTAATGCTTCAAGTGTATACATTCTATCTACATTCTCAACTGGTTTTCCAGAGTGTCGGAACCCAATCACCTCCATACCAAATGCCTTGGCGAGTTTTGCTGTTTCCTTTCCAATTGCACCTACGCCTAGTAGCCCCATTGTTTTTCCGTGCATCTCAAGGTTTAGGCTGGAATGATGCCAGGTTTTTGTTTGCTGATTTTTTACATATGTATGGATTTTGCGGGTCAATGCAAGCATTAGAGCGAAAATCGTTTCGGAAATCGGATAGGCATGGACACCATTTGCTGAAGTTGTATGTATATTGCTAGATTCTAATTCTTGTAGCGGCAGGCTGTTAACACCAGCAGACCATGATTGTAGCCAGCGAAGCTGTGTTTTACCAGTTAAGATCGCTTTCTCCATTTCCTTTTTCCAGCCTGCGATGACCTCTGCTTCTTGCCAGTGCTCCTGCCAAATACTTTTATCCTTACCGATAATAAGCTCCCAATCAGGGATGATATCTTTTATTTCATTGATGTGTTTATGCTCAAGATTCTGGGTAATTACTAGTTTTCTACTTTGCATCTCAAACCCTCCATATATTTATATTCATATAGATCTTATTGCAAAAAGAGGAGGATCCAATAAGGACCTTCCTCTTATTTGATTCAAAAAGAAAACCTTAGGACAAGAATTCTTGTGGATTCAAGCCTAATTCCATACAGATTTCTGATACAATTTGCTTTTCAGCGGGGTCGAATTGTCCATCTGCATAGCCGATGGCAATACAATAACGTGCAACTAAACGAGCGATTTCTGGCTTCGATCGTACACGTCCTAATGCTTTAAAGGCTTCTGCTCGTCCAATAATAGAATCTCTTTCGATTTTTTGAACAAACATATTAAATTGCTGAATGACTTTGTTTGTATCAAATACTCTTAATTCTTCACTTTGATTAACAAATTCCATCATTTTTTGACGTTCTGCAGGATCAAGTCTGCCGTCTGCTAGAGCAACAAGAGCACAGGCAGCAACAACTGCATCCATTACATCTTGACTCTTATAGCGGGCAAATAAATCCTGTGCTTTTCTTTTTTGCTGATTGGCCCATTGGGAGTAATCCGCTTGATTTGGGGACCAGTTATTGCCACAGTTATTACAAGTAAACTTCAGCTGATTTTTACCGATAAATCCACCCAATAATCCCACTGGACCAAGTATCAGCCCACCAATTGCTGCTTTACCTAATCCGAATCCTTTTTCACCTGTTCTGACATTGGATGATCCACAACGGGTACAATTGATATTGTCTCCCCCGTAAGCTTGGGACGATGAGTAAGGTTGTGTAGATGTAGGTTGGCTATAGCTTGACTGATATCCTGGCTGCCCGTAAGTAGGCTGATTATAGGACGGATTTGACTGTCCAGCATGACCGAATCCAGGCTGGTTATATGTAGGGCTCGGTTGTCCGAAAGATGGTTGGTTATATGTTGTTTGCTGTTGAGCCCCGTGAGTCTGATTGGATGGTGCCTGCTGGAAACTGCCAAAGGATGGGTTCGTTTGCTGCTGGTATCCAGCTTGATAAGTTGGCTGTGCGGTTGGTCCAGGTGCCGGTTCATCATCAACAGTTACACCGAAGTTTCGGCAAAGTGCAGCTAACCCGCCTTGGAATCCGCTGGCAATTGCATTAAACTTCCACTCTCCATTATGACGATACAGTTCAGCAGCAACAATGGCTGTTTCCACAGTGAACTCTCGTCCAAGGTCAAAACGCAGTAATTCCTCATTCGTAAGTGCATTAAAGATTCTTACATAGGCATTAGAGACTTGCCCGAAGCTTTGCCCCTTTGCTTGCGCATCATGAATCGTGATTGTAAAGGCGATGCGGTGAATGGAAGGCGGAACTTTATTCAGTTCAATTTTGATTTGCTCATCATCATTTGCTCCTGAACCTGTACGGTTATCCCCACTATAAATAATGGATCCATTTCCACCAGACGGATTATTGTAGAATACAAAATCCATGTCGCTTTGTACTTTTCCAGTTGCTCCTACTAAAAAAGCAGAGGCATCGAGGTCATAATGTGAATGGCTTCCGCTAACATCCCAGCCTAATCCAGCCACAACCATTTGCAAGCCTGGGTGGGATTTTGTCAGATCGACCTTTTGCCCTTTGCGTAAAGTTACGCCCATAATAATCCACTCCTTAAAATAATCCAGCTAGTTAATAAACGTTTATATGTTTAAAAAGTTTCAAGCAATTCGTTTCTTTATCCTTTTATTATAGTTCACTGTGTGATTAAAAGGAAAATAATAACTCTTAACAAAAATGGTCAGTCTCTTCTAAGTGAGACTGACCATTGATTGTTGATATGCTACTAATTCTTTAACGAGTTCTTGATTTCTACCAAAGCACTGGTTTTGCAACCATGAACCAAAGCATGACCATAAGAAGTATGAGATAGAGCCATGTAGACCAAGAAAGTTTCTTTATTAAGGCAGATTTATCTTGGTCCGGCCCTAAAAAGGTTCGAATCGTTGGTGTAAACGCACGGGCCAGAAAGAACGCTGAACCAAACATGACTACTAAGGTTGCGATAATCCAGGAAGTTTTCCAGGTCCATGGCCCCATTATAATGAGTAACGCTCCACTGCCAACGAGGACATGCCCGGCATGCTTAACGAGTCTAACGGAATATCGAAAAATATCAATATACGCTTGTTGCACATTTTTGTCGGCAGAATGCAGTTTTTTCACGATTGGAATCAATACAATGAATGGTCCAATAGAGAAGACTGCACTTCCTACATGAAGGTATACAATAAAACGATAAAGTATTTCCATGTTAAGCTGAATTAACTCGAAACAGGACGGAATTCATGTACCCATACTCTCATTTGTGGTAACCAAGGCATGCCAGGGTGAAAGGATAGGATTGATTCTTTGTATTCTTCGACAGTATCAAAGCCTTCCTGTTTTGCGTGTTCCTCTGTTAACTCCCCAAGTGCTTGTGAGTAAACCTTCTCAACGACAAAGTCTTGTCCTTGAAGGGTCATGACTTCGCCGATGTCCGCATAGCGTCCATTTCGGCGAGTAGCTGTTTTTTTGCCTGCAAGTACCTTTTCGATATCCTCAGGAACCGTCACAAGGCGGTCGATTGTACATGTTTTTGGTGGAAGCTCTTGATTATTCTGTTGATTTGTCACAAATTTTCCTCCTTTATTCTTATCGTTGCTAAGCTGTTATTATAATTTAAATGAACTCTTTAATGAAACAATTCGATTAAATACCGCTTTTTCAGGGGTAGTGTGCTTAGGATCAACATTAAAATAGCCATGACGGAAAAACTGGAATTTATCCTGTGGCTTAACATCCTTCATATTTGGCTCAACAAACCCTTGAACAATTTCAAGTGAGTTTGGATTGACATAATCAAGGAATGTCTTTTCTTCTGGCATTTCCTCTTCCGTATCAGCATCTAGGATTAGTGGCTCATATAAACGGAACTCTGCCGGAACGGCATTTTTAGCATCTACCCAGTGAATGGTACCTTTAACTTTACGTCCAGTAAAGCCTGTACCGCTTTTCGTTTCTGGATCATATGTGCAGTGAATTTCAATTACTTTCCCGTTTTCATCCTTAATGACGTCATTGCATTTGATGAAATAGGCGTGCTTGAGACGGACTTCATTACCAGGGAAGAGACGGAAGTACTTCTTTGGAGGCTCCTCCATAAAGTCATCTTGTTCAATATAAATTTCTCTTGAGAACGGAATTTGACGCATACCCATCTCAAGATTCTCAGGATTAATCTCAGCATCAAGCATTTCCACTTTGTCCTCTGGATAGTTAGTAATCACGACTTTTAACGGATTAAGGACACCCATTGTACGTGGAGAATCTAACTTTAAATCTTCTCTGACAAAGTGTTCAAGCATTGCTTCGTCAACTGCACCGTACCCTTTTGAAACACCTGTTGCTTTAACGAATTCTCGGATAGCCCCTGGTGTGAAGCCTTTTCTTCTTAAACCAGAAATCGTTGGCATGCGGGGATCATCCCAGCCATCAACAAAGCCTTCGTCCACAAGCTGTTTTAATTTACGCTTGCTCATGACAGTATTTGTGATATTCAAGCGACCAAATTCAATTTGCTGTGGCTTGCTATCCATTTCACATTCCTCAACAACCCAATTGTATAACGGGCGCTGATCCTCGAATTCAGTCGTACAAATGGAATGTGTGACATCTTCAATCGCATCTTCAAGAGGATGAGCAAAAGCATACATCGGATAAATACACCATTTATCACCTGTGTTATGATGGGTTGCATGTGATACTCGGTAAATAACAGGATCACGCATATTTAAGTTCGGTGAGGCCATATCAATCTTTGCACGTAATACCTTACTGCCATTTTCAAATTCACCATTGCGCATACGTTCAAATAAATCAAGATTCTCTTCAACTGTACGATTGCGATAAGGGCTGTCTTTACCAGGTTCTGTTAGTGTTCCGCGATATTGGCGAATCTCTTCTTGTGATAATTCATCGACATATGCTTTTCCCTTTTTGATTAAAAGGACTGCCCGATTATACATTTCTTCGAAGTAATCAGATGCAAATCGCAGCTCATCCCATTCATACCCTAGCCACTTCACATCTTCTTTAATGGAATCCACATATTCTTGGTCTTCCTTTAAAGGATTTGTATCATCAAAGCGTAAGTTGGTTTTTCCTTCAAACTCATCTGCTAAACCAAAGTTAATAATAATGGATTTGGCATGACCAATATGAAGGTAGCCATTCGGCTCAGGTGGAAAGCGTGTAATAACACCTTTATGCTTTCCTGCCTCCAAATCGTTAATCATAATATTTTTAATGAAATTTGATGAATTATGTTCCAAACCTGTATCAGCCTTTCTATAATATGTAGTTATTCCTTATTCTACTGATTTCTTCATGGTAAATCAATGAGAGACAGTTCAGGCATGACAAGAAGTGGCAAAAAAGTTGATTTGCTGACAATTCCTTCTGAAAAACTACTGTTTTCTAATAAGTTGTCTATAAACCAAAAAAGCTTGTTGATTGGAGCGGAAGGCGTGAGACTCCTGCGGGAGGAGTGGGACAGCTGAGACCCCACAGGTGCTTTAGCACCGAGGAGGCTCAGCGCCCACCCCGCGGAAAGCGAACGCCTGGAGCGGAAATCAACCTTTACCCACAACGTTTGCTGCAAGTAGGTTTCACTTCTGTAAGAAAAGGTTATTACAATAAGAGTAAGAATATTTACCTATTATTAAAATTGTTACAATGGAATACAATAATGTAATCAAAAGTGTATAACTATTTTGATAGAATGTAAGAAAGAGACAAAAGAAAATTGTTGAACCTTGTCTATAATTCTCCGATCGCAATCGGGTGAATATGTTCGTATTTCCACAAGGCTACTAAAATGGCTTTTTTCTAAGAAATTTGTTGTTTTTAGAATCTGTTGTGTGCATGAAAATGGTTGGTTGATTGGAGCGGAAGGTGCGAGACTCCTGCGGGAGTAGTGGGACAGGTGAGACCCCACAGACGCTTTAGCGTCGAGGAGGCTCACCGCCCACCCCGCGGAAAGCGAGCAGCCTGGAGTGGAAATCAACCTCTACCTACTATGTCTTCATTAGCAACAATGTTTGCGAAAATAGCCAAAAAAATAAATGTTCGCGGGGGAAACGTGATGACAATAGATAAGCAGCTAATTAGTAAAAGGTATTATAAAACGTTAACTGAGAGCGGAGGGAGCCTGCATCCGATCAAACTTCTTGGGGACCTATATATGGAAGAACAGAAAGCAGAGATGGCTGATCTATCCTATATTCGTTTCTCACAGGGAGAAGTATATTTTCATAATCGCGATTATGAAGCAGCAATATTCAAATGGGAGAATATTAGCAATGAGCTTGAACCATGGGCAAAGAAAAATATGGCGGATGCTTATTTTGAACTTGAACTGCTTTCCACGGCAGAAGATATCTATCAATCCATTCATACTGACTCAGAAGTATTGAAGATAGAAGTGCTTCTTCAGTTATTCACTCTTTATGTAGAGAGAGGCAAGCTGGAACTGGCTGTAAAAGCTATAAAGGATGCGGTCTCATTAAACCCAGATTATTCGAATGTGACGGAGATCGCCCGGTTGTTTTTCGAAGAATATCAGGATTGGAGTCATGCGGTTGAGCTTGCGGTGAAAGAATCAGTTCGTACAGGAGAGCCGCAATGGTTTGATATCCTCCATGCCTATGTAGAACAAGGCCGGACAAAGAAAATGGAACCGAATGATTTTGGTGAAGTACTGCATTCATTATATAAGATAGATTTGGTTAGATTTGAAGGTTTAACAGTTTCGTTGTGGAATAGCTACAAAAATAGTGAACGATATTTCCCTTGGCTAAAGGAGATCAATCACATCCTTTTACATAAAGAAAGAAGTAGTGCGCATAGTTGGCATGAGTTATCAGACCTTTATCAGGATACGTATGATGAATTGATCAATGGCAAGTATCTCATCAGGGAGATTTCTTATTTAATGCCCAATCATTTAACTAATTGGATAAAGATTGCTAATCCTTCTCATGCTATAGTAGCCTCGGCCTCTACGCTTGCTTGGAGTGAACTTTTCACATCTGGGATCGAACCAGATACAATTAATAGAGCCGAACGTCTATTAAAGCAATCTACACGAAATATTGATGGGCTAGAAAATGGTTACGGACTTTTTGAATCCATAATAAATTGGGCAATGAAAAATGGAATGGAGTTAGGACAACGCTTCGGCTGGATGGTGAAAGAACTCCTGGACCTGAATGCTCATCATCTTCTTTTAGCAGGAATTGATGGGCAGGGGAAAGAGGCTTTTACTCGTTCGATAATGGATGGCAAGTTAGCTCAAGAACGACTATCAATGGCAGTGATGTATAAGGATAATGATGTAACGGAAATATTGGAGGTTTCTGATGAGGTAATACGTAAGATTACTGATTTAACAGAGCTTCAGAATCAATCACAGACACTTGTTCAGTGGAAAGCACCTGATCCTTTTCTGCGTACGAATGGAATAGCATTAATTGATACACCTAGTATGACTAGTGATAACAGGTTTAGAAATGAAGTGTTTCAATATTTGCAGTTTGCGGATAGCTTATTATTTATCCTTGATGCGAAAGAACTTTTTTCTGAGAAAGAACTTGAAATGATAGTGAAGATTCGTGAGCAGGCACCAGAACTTCCTATTCACTTTCTGTTAAATAGTGTAGAGCAGGAAATTATTGATCTGGTTTCTACAAGGGTGCATACTTATTTCCCGAAAATAAGAATATTTGCCTTTTCTATGAATGATAGAGAACTAGCAGGCCTTGTAAACTTTATAGCAGATATGAGAAATAATCGAAATCTTAAAGAAGAACGTTTAACTAAGGTTCATCATACGATTCGAAAAACGATAAAGTATCTACTAGAAAGACGCGTTGAAATGGAGAATAGCTTCATTGATTCAATTAAATGGAATGAAGATATGGTAACGAAACTTACTGGTGCCATTAACCAGCTGAGTGACCTTGAGGAAGAAAAGGTTCGAATGATTAGAAGAACTTTCCGGAAAATGACAGATGAGATAAGACAAGAACTTTTGGGGGAAGTCCCAAAAATATTGCAAAAATGCTCAGAACTCATTACCGAAGATAGTGACCTAGGGAAAATCCATATTAAGTTGAATGATGAGATGAATAAAAGGATTCATTATTATATAGAAGAAACACTTCTGCCAGCTTTCCATCAAGCTTTTCTTAATTGGATTGAAGAGGCAAATAGGGAATTCGAGCAAAGCCAACTCTTCCTAAATGAAATGTGTGAAGGCTTTAATGATCTTTATGGAGATGAGAAAATAAAGCTGGATTGTGACTTTAAGCTATTGGGCGATTGGCTTCGTGATGCCGATCGATTGACAAGAGGAAGTGTCCAAATAGAGAAAGAGAATATTCTTCTGCGCTTCACACCATCACAATTTCTACTGAAAAGTGCGGGAAGAATATTTAGTTCCATTCCGCAAAATAAGGGAATTATTCATAATAAATATAGGCAATTTATTGAAAATGAGGATTATAGTCATGTGTCTATTTCCATTTCAAACCAGCTGTTTCAGCCATTTGAATTATTCGAAAGGGCATTAGACCGTGACATTCAACTATTTTTTAAAAGTCCATTTACAATTTTAAACGAGACAGTGGCAGAGGCTAGCGAAGAAATTGAAACAAACAAGGAGTCACTGCATGAAATGAGAGTGAACCCAGAAGCATATCGTGACCCATTGACGCTGTTCCAGCTTAAACTACGTCAACATGAATGGATGGCTAATGCAGGAGAAGAGATTAGTCAATACCAAGGGTAACCTTATGCAGGATGGAGGGGAAACGATTGAGCTATAAAAAGAAGCAATTCCTCGCTTTGGGGTTAACAGTCATTTGTATGGTCCTACTAATGGTTGTTATCCTATCCATGGCCAATTTAATGAAAGCGAATATGATAGAAATCGTTAAAGATAGATATTATAAAGTGAATCAAGCGACGGAAATTAGACAATTATTTGATCAAATAGACCGGCAACTTCTAAGAATAGTTGCTGAAAATGAAGTAATTGATCCTACTATTGTTAATGAATCAATGGAGGCCAATCATAAAGGAATACAATCTAAATTGACTGAAGTTCAATCTACAGTCAATACAAAAACAGGAAGGCTACATTTAAGTGGAATAGAGATATCCTATAATTCCTATTATAAAATGAGCCAGATGTTTATTGCTGAGCTTAATAAAGGAGAAATCGCTAATCTTAAGCATTTGTATGATGAAGAGCGAGGGAACCGTGATGATTTATTTCTTAAATTAGCTGAATTTAAAGATTACCAAGAAGGGTTAATGGAGGAATCGCTGCAAAGTGCTACAGATACATACACGCGCCTTGTGGTTGTGCTTATTTCAGCTGTATCTGTTACCCTTCTTTTAGTAGTTATGGTGACTCTTTGGTTAATTCGAAGCACTAGCAGGAATATTCATTCCATTACAAAGGGAATAAAGAAGATTGACTATAAGAATTTATCAATGCTTCCGAGATTGGAAGTCAAAACGAAAGACGAAATAGGCGAAATTGCTTCTGCTTTTAATTCGATGGCTACTTCTCTGGAAACGTACCATATTAAGGAAATGAAATATACTTCGGAAATTACTGAGCAGAACTGGATTCAATCGCATTCGTCAGACATCGTACATTTATACACTCAACATGTAACGATTACTTCACTTGCTGAAACTTTAATTAGCAATCTTGCACAGGTTGTAGATGCAAAGCTTGGCGTTTTCTATTTGAAAGAAGAAGGGGAAAAGGCCCTTTTTCGAAAAATAGCTTCTTATGCTGATTTAGATCATCAGGCAGGAAGAGACTATTTCTGTGAGGGTGAGGGACTTGCAGGCCAGTGTACAATTGATAAAAAGATATTTCTCCTTAATGATGTGCCCGATAATTATCAAGTGATTTCTACAGGACTGGGATCAATAAAGCCAAAGAGTATTCTAATTGCACCGGTTTTACTGAAGGATGAAGTGGTAGCTGTGATCGAGCTGGCTTCATTACAAGCCTTTACTTCTAAACAGATGAGATTACTGGAAGAAGTGTTAGGAACACTGGGGATTGCGGTTGCCAATATAGTAGGGAGAATGGAGATTGCGAATCTGCTGCAGGAGTCACAGGTGAAGACAGAAGAGTTACAAATGCAATCTGAGGAGCTGCAAACCCAGTCTGAAGAACTCCAATCACAATCAGAGGAAATGCAGACTCAAGCAGAAGAGCTGCGTATGATTAACGAGCAGCTAGAAGAACGGACAAAGGATGCTGAACTTAAGTCGGAGGAGCTTCAGTCTGCAAAAGAAAGCCTAGAAGAAAAAGCACATGAGCTCATGCAAAGCTCTAAATATAAGTCTGAGTTTCTAGCGAATATGTCCCATGAACTTCGTACGCCTTTAAATAGTATTCTATTACTCTCAGAGATGTTAGTAGATGATCCTGTCCATGACTTAACCGAAGATCAAATTGAATTTGCCAAAGTCATCCACTCATCTGGGCAAGATTTGCTTAATTTAATTAATGATATTCTAGATCTCTCAAAAGTTGAAGTTGGAAAGATTGATATTCATTTTGAAGAAGTATTGATCAATGAATTTGCCGATCGTCTCTATCGTCATTTTACCCCATTTGCCAAGCATAAAAACCTTGGATTTACAGTGACTATAAGTGAAAATGCTTTGTCTGTCATCTATACTGATGAGCAGCGCTTACAGCAAATATTAAAGAACTTACTCTCTAATGCCTTTAAATTTACGGAGGAAGGTTCAGTTTGTGTAGCTATAGAAAAGGCAGAAGGCGAAGAACTTCTTGGCTTGCCACTTGCTAAACATTCGGACTCTTGGCTAAAAGTGAAAGTAACGGATACCGGTATTGGCATTCCACTAGAGAAGCAGGAAGAGATTTTTGAAGCATTCCAGCAAGTGGATGGGGCGACAATGAGAAAGTATGGCGGTACAGGACTTGGGTTATCAATCACAAAAGAGTTTGCCCAGCTTCTTGGTGGGGTATGTAAAGTGGAAAGCAGTGAAGGGGTAGGGAGCAGCTTTACATTAATTATCCCAAGTTTACCTGAAGGGATGCCAGAGATAATCGAGAATGAGATAAATACTGAAGAGGTAATTGAATTAGAAGCAGAACCTTTGGCAGGAAAAATGGGAGAAATACAACTAGTAGAAGCGGAAGGGCCTCTTGACCTAAGTGCTACCGTATTAAACGGTAAAACGGTTCTTGTTGTAGATGATGACTACCGGAATATTTATGCTGTTAAAAACGCACTTGAAAAAGAGAACATGCATGTGATAACAGCTGAAAATGGGATGGAATGCTTAAAACTGATGAATGAAATAAATAAGATTGATATTGTGTTGATGGACATTATGATGCCGATAATGGATGGTTACGAAACAATGAAAAGGATTCGTATGCAGGAAAAATATCTAGATCTTCCAATTATTGCCTTAACTGCGAAAGCGATGAATAGTGACCGTCGCAAATGCATTGAATCAGGCGCATCCGATTATATTAGCAAGCCATTAAATCTTGAACAGCTCTTATCAGTGATGCGTGTTTGGCTGTCATGATAAAGTAGTTTTTTCAAAGTATAAATAAGAAGTGGATGATGAAGAATGCCTAGAATAAATAAGGGAGAATTAGAGCTTGAACTTCTATTATTAGCTATATTTCGTCTCTCAGGCTATGATTTTAGGCAATATATGAAATCCTCTATTATGAGAAGAGTCCAAAATCGATTAAGCCTTGAGAGATTGCCGAATATTTCCAGTTTAACTGAAAAAGTTATTCACGATGAGACTTACTTGAATAAAGTATTAAGTGACTTTTCCATTAATGTGACTGAAATGTTTAGGGATCCATCCTTCTTCAAGGCCTTTCGTCATGAGATTGTCCCCATTCTAAAGAAACTCCCTGAGATTAGAATCTGGCATGCTGGCTGCTCTACAGGGGAAGAAGTCTACTCAACGGCCATAATTATGGAAGAAGAAGGACTTGGAGACCGAACGAAGATTTATGCAACTGATATGAATGAAAAAGTTCTCTCACATGCGGAGCAAGGAATTATTCCGCTTCAAAAAATGCAGACATATACCAAAAACTATATGCTTGCAGGCGGGAAGCGTTCGTTCTCTGAGTACTATACAGCGGATTGTGAATCTGCCTATTTAAATCCAAACTTGCTTGAAAATGCTGTCTTTGCCCAGCATAATTTAGTAACAGACTGCTCATTTAATGAATTTCATGTCATCATTTGCCGGAATGTCCTTATTTATTTTAATATTGACCTTCAGGTACGTGTTCTTGAGCTTTTTAATGAAAGTCTCACTTCAGATGGATTTCTTGGACTTGGCAGCAAAGAATCGATCCGAACAGAGTCAGGTATATTTGAAGATTTTAACCTAAAAGAAAAATTATTTCGGAAAAAACGGTCATAACCACTTTTTGTCAGCAAGTATTTGGCAATAATATGAGTGTTGTGGTCAATAATACTATATGAAAAAGGTACACATTTCTATTATGAAAGTGTACCTTTTTTTATGATCTTTTGAAACCTTTCTAATTGTAATGTTACTTATTTTTTGTTAAATTATTATTATGTAACATTGTGTTGTAGGAGGAATTACTGTGGAGTATGTCGATCCTATCAGAGACATAGATAAGATCCTTGCTATAAAAGAGAATTTAAGAAAGCAATCATCAAGGGATCTATTGCTATTCGTTTTGGGGATTAATACAGGAATTAGAGTACATGATTTACTTTCTCTGAAGGTTATTGATGTTTGGGATGGATCAAGTGTAAGGGAATTTTTATATGTCAGTGATGAGAAAAGCGAAGAAAAAAAGGGATACTATATAAATAATCAAGTGAAAATGGCTTTGGAAAATTACCTTGCTGCCTTGGAACTAACAGAAAGTGATTATCTCTTTAAATCAAAAAAGAATAATCTTCCTATTACACGCCAGCAAGCTTATCGAATTATTAATCATGCAGCAAAGGAAGTTGGGATTAGCGGGAAGATAGGCACACATACTTTAAGAAAGACTTTCGGTTACCATGCCTACCGTAAAGGAATAGCGATTTCCATATTAATGGCTATTTATAATCATCAAACACCTGCAGAAACCTTGCGTTACCTTGGGATTGAGAAGAATGATAAACATTTAATAAAATTGGATGTTAATTTATAAATAAAAAAACTCTTCCACTACTAAATAGTAGTTGGAAGAGTGGAGATCAATTTGCTTGATCATCATCTATATCAAGGGGTTCGATCATTCGAACATGTTTCAGTTCCTTCACAATATCTTCTGTCACATTTACTTGTAGTGTTTCTGTATCTTTCATAAATTTGAAAACACCGTTATTAAAATCTGTGCCATGGTCCTTAAAGAAGATACCTTCATAGTCAACTTCTTTTGTATAGTTAAAACTTAAGCGGTAAACCTCCCCATCTTTAGTAAGATAGGCGCGTACTCCTTTTTCAAATTGGCCCTCTTGGTCTCTAAGAGCACGTGAAACGGAAACGATATGAAGATCTACAAATGGGATTTCACGTAATAAGGAGTTAATAATTGACCCCTTTGCAATTTGCTCCCAGCGGCTTTGAGCTGTCTGACCTAAAACAATCTGTGTTATTTTCTTTTCTCGGGCAATTTCTGCAACTACTTTTGCAATCGGACGTTTTTCATTATCTTTTAGAATAAATGCTTCTGCACTATGCTGTTTAGCTATCTCCTGCCATCTCGTAATATAATCTGATTTCTCTGCATCCAGCTCATCAAAAGGCAAACGATCGATGGTCAGTATATATAATGGGCAATCAAGCATATGTGCGATATTACAGCCACGCTGAATGAGGCGTTCACCATTTGGTCCATAATAGACGCAGACGAGGATGCTTTCGTCCATACGTCCTTTGAATTTCTTCATTTTTTATTCACCTCAAAGTTAGATGGAATTTAACGGTTTGCCCGTTAAACTATGTATGACTATAGCTTATGCACTCATTTCAGTCAATAACATTCTTTGTTAAATGAGGAAAAGGCAATTTTTAAAAGTTTTGACGTAAGGAGGGGGCTTGATGTCCTGGTTACATATTATGATCTTCATTCCATTTATTTTTGCGCTTTTTGTGCCATTTGTTTATAAATGGTTTACACCACAAGTGCATACAGGCTGGTTTGTACTTGCTGCCCCACTAGCAGTATTTCTATATTTATTAAAGTATATCCCCACCATTTCAGCAGGAGAGGCGATTCGCTCAGATTTACCATGGATGCCATCCTTAGGGATCAATTATACAATATATATTGATGGGTTAGGACTTATTTTTGGTTTGTTAATAACAGGTATAGGTGCTCTTGTTGTCTTATATTCCATTTATTATATGTCCAAAGAGCGAGAAGCACTTCATAACTTTTATGTGTATATGCTCTTATTTATGGGAGCCATGCTTGGTCTAGTGTCCTCAGATAATATTTTGGTCTTATATGTGTTCTGGGAATTAACAAGTGTTTCATCGTTCTTGTTAATTGCCTATTGGTATCAACGGAAAAATTCGCGTAATGGTGCCCAGAAGTCGATGTTAATTACGATATTTGGCGGTCTTGCTATGCTGGCAGGAATGATCATGCTCTCTATGGTGGCCGAAACATACAGCATACGTGAAATTTTGAGCAGCACAGAAATGATTACAGCAGATTCTTTATTTCTCCCTGCAATGATTCTAATTCTATTAGGGGCGTTTACAAAATCTGCTCAATTTCCATTTAGCATTTGGCTTCCAGATGCAATGGAGGCGCCAACTCCAATTAGTGCATACTTGCATTCTGCTACGATGGTAAAGGCAGGAATTTATTTAGTTGCCCGGTTCACACCAGTATTTGGAGGAAGTGCAGAATGGTTTTGGATCGTTTCTAGTGTTGGATTAATTACATTAATCTATGGGTCTGTTAATGCTGTTAATCAAAAGGATTTAAAAGGATTATTAGCATACTCAACAATTAGCCAACTTGGACTGATTATGTGCCTGCTGGGTGTTGGCTCAGCATCCTTATATTTTGGCTATGGAGATGAGTCTACTGTCTATGCATTTGCAGTATTAGCCGCCCTTTTCCACTTAATAAATCACTCAACCTTTAAAGGAAGTTTGTTTATGGTTGTCGGGATTATTGACCATGAAACAGGAACACGTGATATTCGAAAGTTAGGCGGTCTAATGAGCCTGATGCCTGTTTCATTCACATTAACTATAATTGGAAGCTTTGCTATGGCTGGCCTCCCACCTTTTAATGGGTTTTTGAGTAAAGAGATGTTTTTTACAGGTATATTAACTGTCACTGAATCACCTGTGTTTGGGATGGAAAGCCTTGGATTGGCATTTCCGATAATCGCATGGATAGCAAGTGTGTTTACATTTATTTATTGTATGATTCTAGTGTTCAAAACGTTTATGGGCAAGCATCGCCCAGAAAGACTGGATAAGGAAGCGCATGAAGCACCAATTGGCATGTTAATTCCCCCAATGATCTTAGGCGGGCTAGTCATCATTATTTTCTTTTTCCCAAATGTGGTTTCAAAGTATTTGCTGCAGCCGGCTTTAATTGCGGTGTTGCCTAGATTTGCGGAAACGGGCGGGATAGATGTAAATATTACACCATGGCATGGGTGGAGCACAGAATTAATAATGACAATCGGTGTCATTGGCTTTGGTGTCCTTATGTACCGCTATTTAAGGAAGTGGTCCCCGCTATATGGGTATTTCCCTCAGGTATTGACGCTTAATCATATGTATAATCAATCACTTGCAGGTACGGAAAAAATATCGCTGAAATTGACAAAAAAATATATGACCGGATTTGTCCGTGACTATCTCGTGTATATTTTTACATTTATGATTTGTCTTCTAGGAAGTGCTCTTTGGTTGTCTAAGGGGTTGTCATTTGACTCATCGAATGATGCACCAATCCATGTGTATGAGGGTGGAGTGATTGTAGCAGTGCTTATTGCTGCATTTACTGTGCTTTTGGCTAAATCAAGATTTACAGCAATTATAGCTGTTGGCGCACTTGGTTATCTTGTTACCTTATTCTTTGTTATTTTCCGGGCTCCGGATTTAGCCCTTACACAGCTTGTTGTTGAAACTGTGACAGCAGCTTTATTCTTACTATGCTTCCATCATCTGCCTGAATTGCGAAAGGAAAGAAGCAGTATTCCATTTAAAGTGACTAATCTTCTTATTTCATTAGGAGTAGGCACAATCGTCACATTGATAGCCTTATCAGTAAATAATCATCGCCTTTTTGAATCGATTTCAGGCTACTTTGAAGATTCTTATTCACTTGCTGGAGCGAAAAACATTGTTAATGCGATTCTAGTTGATTTTCGCGGTTTGGATACGATGTTGGAGATTCTTGTTTTATGTATCGCAGGTCTAGGTGTTTATACACTAATAAAACTTCGATTAGTAGGGAGGGAGAAGGAATGAAACCGAATGATGTCATTTTGCATTCAGTAACAAAGGTTGCTGTCGTTATTATTCTAACCTTCTCTATTTATCTTTTCTTTGGGGGCCATCACAATCCAGGTGGAGGATTTATAGGTGGACTTAGTGTGGCTTCTGGACTGGTTCTTCTCTATCTAACTTTTGATATTGAAACAGTAAGAAAAAATATTCCTGTCGATTTCAAAAAAGTTGCTGGCTTTGGTGTTTTAATCGCCGTTCTAACAGGTGCTAGTTCCTTTTTATTTGATAAACCCTTTTTGAATCAAGCGTTCGGATATTTTGATCTTCCGATTTTCGGGAAAACAGAGCTTGCTACTGCTGTTCTTTTTGATGTTGGGGTTGCCTTAGCAGTTATAGGAACAGCTGTGACAATCATTTTAAGTATAAGTGAGGATGGATAGAAATGGAAACGTCAATGTCTATTCTTATTGGTGTCCTTTTTACAATTGGAACGTATTTAATTTTAACGAAAAGTTTACTGCGAATTATATTAGGTACATCCGTTATCAGTCATGGAGTAAATTTGCTTATTCTAACAATGGGTGGTTTGAAGACAGGGGGTCCCCCATTGTTAGGCAAGCATGATACGACATTCACAGATTCCTTGCCGCAAGCGCTTATCTTAACAGCAATTGTAATTAATTTCGCAGTGACTGCGCTCTTCTTAGTGCTTAGTTATCGCACGTATCAAACATTGGGGACTGATGACATGGATCAATTAAGGGGTATGGAAGATGAATAATGTTGTAATACTGCCGATTTTAATTCCACTCATTGCTGGACTTGTAATGGTCATCTTCCGGAAAAGTATTCTACTCCAACGGCTATTAAGTATTTTTGTAATTTTTGCATTAGGTGCTGTATCAATCACGTTAATGAATCAAATAAAGAATGAAGGGATACAGACCCTTCAGGCAGGAGGCTGGGAGGCACCATTTGGGATTAGCTTAGTGGCGGACATGTTTGCTGCTATCTTGCTGCTTACTACTAGTATCGTCGCCCTTTTCTGCTTGATTTTTGCTTTTTCAACTATTGGACGAGAACGAGAAGAACATTATTTTTATCCATTGTTTTTATTTCTAATTACAGGTGTAAACGGGTCGTTTTTGACGGGTGACTTATTCAATTTATTTGTTTGTTTTGAAGTTATGTTAATTTCATCTTATGTACTTATCTCATTAGGGGGGACAAAACCTCAGCTTAGGGAGTCAATTAAGTATATTTTGATTAATGTCATTTCGTCCTCATTATTCCTTCTTGCTATTGCTTATTTGTATGCAATAACTGGTACATTAAATTTAGCTGATCTTTCCTTACGTGTGGCAGAAGCTGGGCAGGACGGTCTAATGACAACGGTCAGCTTATTGTTTTTGATTGTATTTGGAATGAAAGCAGCTCTATTCCTTTTCTTTTGGCTGCCAGGTTCTTATAGTGCACCGCCAACAGCCATTGCTGCTATTTTTGCTGCATTACTAACAAAAGTAGGAATTTATGCGATCTTCCGCTTATTTACCCTCGTGTTTTATCATGAGCCACAAATTACTCATTTGTTAATAGGTATTCTTGGTGCGATAACGATGGTGCTCGGTGCTATAGGTGCGATAGCCTACTGGGATATTAAGAAAATACTAACCTATAATGTGGTAGTGGGTGTTGGCTTTATTATTGCAGGGCTAGCATCCTTTACATCGATGGGTATGATGGGATCGATTTACTATCTGATTCATGACATGATCATTAAGGCACTTATTTTCCTTTTGGGTGGGACTATTATTCATCTTACTGGAACGAGTAAGCTGAAAGATATAAGTGGGCTTATACGAAATCATCCTTATTTAGGCTGGATGTTCTTTATTGCTGCACTTTCTCTGTCTGGAATTCCGCCACTTAGTGGCTTTTTAGGGAAGGTATTTATTACAAGGGGAACCTTTGAAACAGGTTATTTTTGGCTGGGTGCGATGGGCTTAATAACGAGTCTGCTCGTTCTATATTCAATTATGAAGATCTTTATGAATAGTTTTTGGGGAGAAACCTACTTAAGCAAGGAGATGGAGAAAGGTAAAGTGAATAGGAGCATCATGGTTCCAATTGCCGGCCTTACCTTTATTACAATTGCACTTGGATTAGGAGCAGAAGGAATTCATGAATATATCCAATTAGCAACGGATAGTATGATGAATCCTAATTTATATATAGATTCTGTTTTGGGCAGAAATCCAATCCGTTAGTAACATGAAAGTAATCCGACTATGATGGAAAGGAGGGGGGACCATTGCCCGTTCAAGTATTAATCAATCTTTTTATCGCTTTTTTATGGATGTTTTTCCAAGATGAATGGAGTATCTTGTCCTTTTTTGGTGGCTATTTAGTTGGTATCCTTGTGTTGTTTAGTTTGCGTCGTTTCTTCCCAGCCTCCTTTTATTTGAAACGATTTTACTCCATTCTTAAATTATTTCTCTTGTTTATAAGTGAGGCTGTTTCATCAAGCATTTATGTAATTCGTCAGGTCATTGGGCCGAAGGTTGATATTACACCTGGAATATTCAAGACGGAAACAGAGTTAGAGGGGAATATGGAAATAACTCTTCTTGCTTTGCTTTTGACTTTAACCCCTGGATCGGTTGTGATGGAAGTGTCTGCGGATAATAAGGTTTTTTATATTCATGGGTTGAACCTGCCAGAATCAGAGCATGCAGTGATTCAGTCGAAAATTAAATATGAGAAAGCGATAAAGGAGGTAACACGATAATGTTCAAACTATTTCTGATTGGCTGTTTATTTTTTCTTACTCTTTCTATCATAGCTGCACTCTATCGAGTAGTTAAAGGTCCTTCAATGCCAGATCGGGTGATGGCGTTGGACAATATCGGGATAAACCTTCTTGCAGGTGTAGCAATCCTTTCCATTCTTCTTCATACACATGCGTTTCTAGATATCATTCTTTTATTGGGGATTTTATCTTTTGTTGGCACAATCGCCTTCGCAAGATATATTGAAAGGGGTGTTGTGATTGAACGCAAGCATGGTGAGTGAAATTATTGTTACTGTTTTAATTTTTATCGGGACAGCTTTTAGTTTCCTAAGTGCAATTGGATTAATCCGTTTGCCTGATGTGTATACTCGTGCACATGCAGCATCAAAAAGTACAAGTCTTGGCGTTCTTTGTATACTATTCGGTACCTTTCTTTATTTCATGCTGACAGAAGGCTATATTAGTATCCGATTAATACTGGGAATCTTCTTTGTGTTTCTAACGTCTCCAGTTGTTGCTCATCTGTTAAATCGGGCTGCTTATCGTTCTAATGTTGAAATGACAAAAGAAAGTATACAAGATGACTTAAAAGAGTATTTGAAGCAAAGCGATTCTTAAAAGTGAATAGACGATTCCTAAAAAAGGAAGCAAATAATTCAAAAGATTATTTGCTTCCTTTTTTATTGTTTTTTTGTAAACGTTGTTTCTCAATAAGACATAGTTGGTAGAGGTTGATTTGCGCTCCAGGTGCTCGCTTTCCGCGGGGTGGGCGGTGAGCCTCCTCGGAGCATCCGCTCCTGTGGGGTCTCACCTGTCCCACTTCTCCCGCAGGAGTCTCACACCTTCCGCTCCAATCAACCAATTTTTTTGGTCAACCTATTTCATTTACATAACATTAATTTGCTTGTATTAAGACAACACACATGTCATCGTCTGCGTTTGCTTGTTGTTTTTTTGATAAAAGATAATCGATGGGCTGCTTGTCTAGCGATTCATTCCAAAAGTAAGAGGCAGTTTTTTTCAAATAATTGAATCCGTTTGGTTCGTATTTTTCGATTGCTTCTTCGACTCCATCCGTACAAAGAAGGAGCTGAATCGATTTAGAATAAGTAATAATAGCCTTTTTTATTTGAATATCTTCAAAAAAGCCAATTGCACATGTATTGCTAGCAAGCTCAGCTACTTCCTTGTTATCTATGAATGCAAATCCTGTTGGATGGCCAGCATTTACATATTCAAGGGTTTTATTCTTTGTATTAAGGATAAGGTAGATGCCTGTGAAATAATAAGGGATTTGCTGATTTCGATGATTAAGTGAGTTCATCCAGCGATTAAGCTCCTTCATTACATATTCAGGATCAGAAGCTTTTGTTATGGCATCTCTTAAAACGGATGAAATAAACATGCATACGAGTGAGGCAGATATTCCATGCCCCATCATATCAAGCTGGATTGCTGCGTAACGGTATTCGTCAATCTTTTGCCAATAATACATATCACCTGCTAGCTTATATGCAGGTAAGTAGGAGGCCTTTAATAGTATATTTTCATTAATAATTGGTTCGCTTAGTAAGCTTGTTTGTACTTGCATGGATAGGTCGAGTTCATTTCTAATCTTTTCATCCTGTTCGATATGCCAATCTTTTTCATATTTTAGCCTTAATGCTACTCGAATACGGGCAAGCAGCTCCGTTTTATTAATAGGTTTCATCACATAGTCACTTCCGCCAGCATCGAGTGCCTCTACTACTTTATTAGAATCCTCGAGTGCGGTTACAAAGATGACAGGAATATCCTTTAGATGTGGAATCTGCTGAAGTCGTCTGCAAGCCTCTATTCCGTCCATCTCAGGCATCATTATGTCCAATAGTATAATATCCACCTGCATAGGTAATGGCGACTTTTTCTGAAAGTAGGCGAATAATTCTTTTGCTGATGTTAATGAAAGGTAGTCGTTATAACCTGCACGTTTTAGAATGTTTTCAATGACAAATAAGTTCGATTGATTATCGTCTACAATAAGAATCCCCATACTTATTGCCTCCTTTCTCATTTTTCTTGTATTGAAGACTGTATTCGAAGCTGTGTTGCAAATTAATATGTAGTGGGTAGAGATCAACCAACTTTTTTAGTAAGGCTTTTTTTAAAAAGATTGTTGTTTTTTGAATAAATATAGTGAGTGAAAATCACAGACAAATATGGTTAGTTGATTGTAGCGGAAGGCGCGAGACTCCTGCGGGAAGTGTGGGACAGGTGAGACCCCGCAGACGCTTTAGCGTCGAGGAGGCTCAGCGCCCACCCCGCGGAAAGCGAGCGACCTGGAGCGGAAATCAACTTCTACGAATTCGTGTTATAAGCAACCATGTTTGCGAAAATAGCCTTTAGCAGAGATCTTTTAATAAAGAGCCTTATTGAATGAATATATGAATATGTGCAATGGATTTAGTTATTATTATTATATTTTAAAAATAGACATAGCTGTTAGAGATTCGCTTGAAAACAATTCAAATGGCATAGCAGAAGGGGTTATTTAAATAGTACTATTCGAATAAATGGGTAATTATTACTGTGAGTACACGATTGTTTGTCCTTTATACGTGAACAAATGTATTTATACGGAGGAAAAACACTTGATTATTTTCTGAATAGGAGTAAAATTAAGATTAAATTTTTAGAGATTAGGAGATGTATGGATGAAGGTTGTGAAGTTTGGTGGTTCATCTTTAGCATCTGGAAAACAAATTGAGAAGGTATTCCAGATTGTTCTATCTGATATGGAAAGAAAAGTAGTTGTTGTATCTGCTCCAGGGAAGAGATTTGCTGCTGATCATAAAGTAACTGATTTATTAATTGAGTGTGCGGAGCAATGCTTGTTAAATCTTGATTCAAGAGAATTATATGAAAGGATCATAGAGAGATATTCTTCGATTGCTAAAGAGTTAAAGGTTTCGGATGAAGTTATTAAAGATATTGAGGATGATTTATTAGGGAGGTTGAATGGAGATAAAAGCCAACCAGCAGAGTTCATGGATTTAGTGAAAGCAAGCGGAGAGGATAATCATGCTAAATTGGTAGCAGCTTATTTTCAGCAGCAGGGAGTTGAGGCACATTATGTAAATCCAAAGGATGCGGGCCTATTTGTAAGCCCTGACCCAGGAAATGCTCAAGTTCTCCCAGAATCTTATGACATGCTCTATGCCCTCAATGAACGTTCTGGCATATTAATTTTTCCTGGTTTTTTTGGATATAGCAAGGAAGGGAAGGTTTATACTTTTTCACGAAGCGGTTCGGATGTAACGGGCTCCATACTTGCTAATGGACTAAAGGTAAATTTGTACGAAAACTTCACAGATGTGGATGCCGTCTACTCGGTCAATCCATCAATCGTTGGTTGTCCAAAAGAGGTTAAGGTATTAACCTATCGGGAAATGCGTGAGCTTTCATACGCGGGATTTACCGTTCTTCATGATGAGGCGCTCGTTCCGGCATTTAAGGCCGGGATTCCCGTTCAAATAAAGAATACGAACAATCCTTTAGCACCAGGGACAAGGATTGTCTCTGAACGTGATAACACGAATGGGCCAGTTATTGGTATCGCAAGTGATCATGGGTTTTGTAGTATCTATGTAAGCAAATACTTAATGAATAGGGAAGTTGGATTTGGTCGGAAGCTTTTAGCGATTCTAGAAAGCTTTGGGTTATCGTATGAACATATCCCTTCAGGTATTGATGATATCTCAATCATTCTAAGGGAAAATCAATTCACTGCATCCATGGAAACGGAAATAAAAAATCGTATCGAAATAGAGCTTCACACCGATGAAGTAGTAATCGAGCGAGGTCTTGCCCTCATTATGGTTGTTGGTGAAGGCATGCGCCATAATATCGGAACAACAGCAAAGGCTTCAAAAGCTTTAGCCGAGGCAAATGTTAATATTGAGATGATTAACCAAGGTTCATCAGAGGTCAGTATGATGTTCGGGGTGAAGGAGGTAGATGAAAAACGGGCAGTGCGGGCACTTTATGAGGAATTCTTTGCCGCGGTGACAGTATAGAGGATGCTGCCGATGTGATTATTGGATAGGATACAAGAAAGAGTAGCTTTTCTGATGAGAAGCTACTCTTTCTATTTATATCATTTTCTCAAAATTTATTCGCTTGTTCAGCACATACATCAATGGAATACCTACAGCCATGACAACGAATTCCCCGATAGCAGTTGTGAGCCATGTAAAGCCAAATGGCAATCCGAATGCGAGGTTAAGTTCAAGGGCAATAATCCACATCATCCCCGTAAAGACGACAGTGTTTACAACCATTCGAACCCAAATTTTCTTAATATAGCGGCAGCAAATAATCGTGATCAGTAAGGAAAGCAGCGAATGCCCCACTCCGAAAATTAGATCATATGCTTTCATGGGCGAAAACAACAGGTTTGTTAAAAATACACCTAGTATGATTCCATAAATATACTTTTTATTGAAGACAACTAAGTGATTAAACATTTCGGAAACCCGAAACTGGACGGCTGTAAACCCAAAAGGCTGAATTAGCATGGATACAGCAATATATAAAGCTGCCAAAATTCCATTGCCAACAATTGTTTTAACATTCATATTCTATTCTCTCCTTAGTTTTTTTTCGTGGGAGGTTCTCGAACCACGTGAGCAATCGCTCAAGGATAATATTTTAATGTAAAAAAATAAGTCTGTCAATCTTTCATTTTTGTAGTTTGCTTTCTGATTACATATAGTATGACGAATAAAGTTCATATCTATTTAACACTTGGCAACAATAAGGGTGACATATTCGTGTTTTCATTCAATTGAATATAAAATGTAAACGCTTTACTATTATGAGTAACAAAGGGTTTATTTTTTATAAAATTCAGACAGGAAGGGGTTTGGAAGATGGGAAATGAGCAACAAGGAAATTCAGGTTTTAAAATGAAAGTACAGCGGTTTGGAAGTTTTTTAAGTGGGATGATTATGCCGAATATCGGGGCATTCATCGCTTGGGGTCTTATTACGGCATTATTTATTCCTACAGGTTGGTTTCCACGTGAGGACTTTGCTGAATTAGTTGGTCCGATGATTAATTATTTACTGCCTATTCTAATCGGTTTTACAGGTGGACGTCTTGTTCATGATATTCGAGGTGGAGTAGTAGGGGCAACCGTGACGATGGGGGTAATCGTTGGTGCCGATATTCCAATGTTCCTAGGAGCAATGATTGTTGGTCCTCTAGGGGGCTGGGCAATAAAAACATTTGATAAACTGATTGAAGGCAAGGTTAAGTCAGGTTTTGAAATGCTCGTAAACAACTTTTCAGCAGGAATTATCGGTGGTTTCTTAACACTAGTTGCATATAAATTAATTGGACCATTTGTTAATGCTTTAACAAATTTCCTTGCAGATGGAGTACAATTCATCTTTGATCTGAATTTATTGCCACTTGCAAGTGTTTTTATTGAACCAGCAAAAGTTCTGTTTTTAAATAATGCGATTAATCATGGGATTCTCGGGCCGCTAGGGATTGAACAAGCTGCTGAAGCTGGGAAATCGATCTTATTCTTACTAGAGTCAAACCCTGGCCCTGGACTTGGAATTTTGCTTGCCTATATGATCTTTGGAAGAGGGGCAGCCAAACAAACAGCGCCTGGAGCAGGAATTATCCACTTCTTCGGTGGGATTCATGAAATTTACTTCCCATATATCTTAATGAAGCCAGTATTATTAGTAGCAGCCATTGCTGGGGGTGCATCAGGCGTATTTACATTGCATTTATTCGATGCAGGACTAGTAGCCGCTCCTTCACCAGGAAGTATTTTTGCCATCCTAGCTCTAACGCCAAAAGGCAATTATATCGGTGTCATTTTAGGTGTGCTAGTGGCAACTGTCGTATCCTTCTTGATTTCTTCTATAATATTGAAAACATCTAAGAAATCAGGAGAAGATGATTTAGCGAAAGCAGCGGAAAAAACTTCTGCATTAAAAGGAAAAGAGAGCAGAGCTGCAGATTTGATCCAACCGAAAGTAGAAGAAACTACTCAAGAGGATGGACTTGCAAATGTAAAGCATATCATTTTTGCATGTGATGCTGGTATGGGTTCAAGTGCAATGGGTGCTTCGATTTTAAGAAATAAAATGAAGAAGGCCAATATCGATGTTTCTGTTACGAATATGGCGATTAGTAATCTTCCAGCAGATGCAGAAGTGGTTATTACCCATAAAGATTTAACTGGCCGAGCAAAAGAGAAGGCACCAAAGGCCAACCATATTTCAGTTGAAAACTTTTTAAATAGCCCTAAATATGATGAGCTAGTTAATAAGTTATCTAAATAAAAGCTATACACCTAACTCGGCCTAATTCGAAAGAAATTTAGGCTGAGTTTTGTCCACGTTCAGCTCCAGCGCCTACCCCCTCGAGGTCACAAGCCAATCCTCCCAGAAAGGTCAAGGACACCTTTCCGTGAGGCTTGTCTTGTGCTTGTCGGGGGTGATCAAGGCGCTTGCGCATTTGTCAATGGTTGAAGGTTGTAATAAATGAGGTGATTGAAATGAATATTTCAGCACGAGAAAAAATGATTATAGAAGCATTAATCGTGGAACAGGAAGAAGTGACGATTAAAAAGCTATCAGAATTAATCGATGTGAGTGCACGAACGATCCATCGGGATTTGGATAAAATCAAAGAGTTTCTCGGTTCATATCATCTTACTCTTGTACGAAAATCTGGGGTTGGGGTTCAGATTACTGGTTCGGAAAAGGATAAACTCGAATTGAAACAGCAGCTAGGCGGGCTGAATTTTAGAGAGTATACGCTAGATGAAAGACAAACCATGATTCTTTGTATCTTGTATGAATCGTCTGAACCGATCAAACTCTATACCCTTGCAAAGGAACTTAGGGTTTCTATTGCAACCGTAAGCGCAGACCTGATTAAACTAGAAGAACAATTACAGCCTTTGCAACTATCAATTATTAAGAAAAGAGGATACGGTGTAGAGCTTGCAGGTACAGAAAAAGCAAAGCGAAGGGCGATTAGCTTTGCCATTGCCAAAACATTAAAGGAAGAAGGATTATTTTCCCTTATTAAAGAACAAATTCAACAACAAACAAAAAATCAAGGTGATTCCATTTCTAACCGATTAATGCATCTTGTCGATCGGAACAAATTATTGATCATCGAAGAGGAATTGAAGGATTTACAGCATGAGCTTCAAATTTCTATGACAGATAGTTCCTATGTTGGATTAATGGTACATCTTGGGTTAGCGATTGAAAGAATTATGTTAGGGGAAAATATTGAGATTGATGACCTGTATCTTCAGCAACTTAGGCAGGAACCGGAATATCCAATGGCTGAGAAAATTATCGATAAGCTAAAGAAACGTTTCCAAATTGATATACCCCAAGCTGAGATAGGCTATATAACTATGCATCTTCAAGGTGCAAAGCCTCGTCAACAGGAAGGGATACTGCACGAAGCTTCTAATTTAGAAATGTATATGCAAGTAAAGAAATTGGTGCAGATTATGGAAGAAACATCTGGTTCTAGTCTAATCAATAATAAATCGCTCTTAGAAGGTCTTGTTACTCATTTAAAGCCTGCTATCTATAGAATTAAACAGAATATGGGCATATTTAATCCTTTATTAAAAGAAATCCAAAGGGACTATGAGGATTTGTTTGAACAAGTTAGGATGGCCGCTGAGAAGGTCTTTCCAACACTCCCTATTCCAGATGAAGAAATTGGCTATTTAGTTATGCATTTTGGTTCTGCCATGCTCAATTTAAAAGAGAAAGGTGATTTAAAAGCCTATATTGTTTGCTCTAGTGGCATCGGAACGTCTAAATTACTTGCTTCTCGGTTGAAACAAGACATTCATGAAATTGCAGAAGTGGCTAATATTTCTCTATTTGACTTAAATAAACTTCCCATTACTGATAGGGATTTAGTTATTTCAACGATTGATTTAAAAGGGTTCCATCGAGAATATATCATGGTTAGTCCATTTATGACAAAAGGAGAAATTCATCAAGTAAAGCTATATGCAAGAAGGAAAATGATGTTGAAGAGGCCAGATCCAAACGGAAAAAGAATCGATTCAAATGCAGAAGTTCTGATGAAAAGAATGGAAATGCTTCATTTATATACGGGTGTGATATCTAAGATTTTGGCCAATTTTTATTTAATTAGACGTACTAATCAATTATCAGCGATGGATTGTATAAGCGATGCATGTAACCAGCTAGAAAGAGAGCATATTATTAAGGATGCAAAACGTGTTTCAGAAGCTCTTTTCGCTAGGGAGGCTATCGGTGGCATAGGTATACCAGGAACGAAACTGGCTTTATATCATACAAGCAGTGAAGATGTATGTGAGCCTTCGTTCACCATGTATAAACTGGAGCAGCCTGTTGTAATGATAGGAATGGATGGAAGTCACATGGATGTGCATACATTATTATTATTGTTGTCCCCAAAGCCTTATCATGCACCAGGTTTGGAAGTGCTTAGTCTAATTAGTACAATGATTATTGAAAATGCAAATAGCATAAATTTATTCGAGACAGAAGGGGAGGGACCCATTCACTCCCATCTAGCAAAGAAATTCGAACATTTTATCTCAGGAAAATTAAACTAATGGAGGCGTTTTTATTATGGTATTGCCAATTTTATCTGTAGAAAACATCATGTTAAATCAAGAACTTGCATCTAAGGAAGAGGCAATCCAGTTAGCGGGGCAAATACTTGTTG
The DNA here is from genome assembly GCF_042865275.1 of Cytobacillus mangrovibacter. Lineage (NCBI taxonomy): Bacteria > Bacillati > Bacillota > Bacilli > Caryophanales > Bacillaceae > Cytobacillus > Cytobacillus mangrovibacter. The sequence goes on from NZ_JBIACJ010000006.1 coordinate 166,226, forward strand.
ACAGAGGATATGTGCAGCCAGAATACAAGGCAAAAATGCTAGAGCGAGAAGAAATGACTTCTACCTTTATGGGGAATTTTGTTGCTATTCCACATGGAACAGATGATGCAAAAAAAGAAGTGAAAGAATCCGGAATCTCCATCATTCAAGTGCCAGATGGCGTCGACTTCGGCGGTGGCAATATTGTGAAACTGATATTTGGAATAGCGGGAAAAGGCAATGAACATTTAGATATATTATCACAAATTGCCATTGTCGTCTCAGAGGTAGAGAATGTAGAAGAAATTGTGCGAGCTACTTCAAAAGAAGATGTGCTCTCATTTTTTGAAGGAGTCAATTAAGATGAAAGCTGTTCATTTTGGGGCCGGCAATATTGGGAGAGGTTTTATAGGAAGCTTGCTGTATCAATCAGGGTATGAAACTTGTTTTGTAGATGTGAATAGTGAGCTAGTTGATTTGCTGAATGAAAAAAGACAATATACCGTTCAATTGGCAAATGCGGAACATGAACAAACACTTGTAGAAAATGTACATGCAATTAACAGTAGTAAAGATCCCAGCCTTGTAGAAGAAGTCATTGCTAGCGCAGATCTTGTCACAGCAGCGGTTGGGCCGAACGTACTTCCCTTAATTGCAGGATTGATTGCAAACGGGTTGAGAAAGCGGATAACACAATCTGATAAAGAATTAACGATAATTGCATGTGAAAACATGATTAATGGCAGCACTCTTCTAAAAGAAAAAGTATATGAGCTTTTAAATGAAGGCGAAAAGATTCGATTTGATAAGCAGTTTAGTTTTCCTAATGCGGCAGTTGATCGGATTGTTCCTAATCAAACAAATGAAGATAAATTAATGGTTACGGTCGAACCATTCTATGAATGGATTGTAGACGAGTCAGGGATTAAAGGGGAGAAGCCTCCTATTAATGGAATTACATATGTTCCGGATTTGCAGCCTTATATTGAAAGAAAACTGTTTACAGTAAATACAGGTCATGCAGTAGTTGCTTATTTTGGTTATTTAGCTGGAATTCGAAGCATGGCTCAAGCACTTGAGAATAAAGAAATAAAAGAAGTAATTGAAAATGTCTTACAGGAAACGAGTAGGTATCTTACTTCGAAATATGGGTTTGATGTGCAAGCACATAGTGAGTATGTCCAAAAGATCATTAATCGTTTTGCCAACCCGTTTATTTCTGATGATACGACAAGAGTTGGACGCTCACCTATTCGGAAACTTAAAAATAATGACCGACTCGTACGTCCTGCGACACAATATGTGGAAATGTTTGGAGAGGTCCCGGTTAATTTAGCTAAAGGAATAGCTGCAGCCCTATCTTATAATTACGTTGAAGATCCAGATGCAAAGGAAATTCAAGAAGTGATTCAACAAAAAGGGATTGAACATGCCATTGAATTGTATACTGGCTTACAGGCTGGAACAGATCTATTTGAAGAAGTGAACCGTCAATATAAACAAATGGCAAAAAAATAATTCAATCGAATGACAGTGTAGCTTCATTCGATTAGCAGTATAAGGAGTCGATGGTTTTGAAAACAAATGCATTTGCAGTTATTGCAGAAGCTGGCATTCATGCACGACCAGCAACTGGGCTAGTACAGGTAGCTTCTAAATTCTCTTCTGAGATACTTATTGAGTATAAGGAGAAAAAGGTAAACTTGAAATCAATTCTTGGCGTTATGTCGCTAGGTATTGTAAAGGGTGGATCATTTTCCATCTATACTGAAGGAGAGGATGAAGTAGAAGCATTGCTTGCTCTTGAAAATTTCCTTAAAACGGAAGGGATAATCGAATCATGACGAATACTTTAACTGGTATTGCCGCTTCAAGCGGTGTTGCGATTGGCAAAGCCTATTTAATGACTGAGCCCGAATTGACTGTGACGAAAAAAACGATTACTAATGTTGACGATGAAATGGCGAGATTTCATGATTCCATTAAGGCATCTAAACAAGAACTTGAACAAATTCGGGACCGTACCGCAGCCCAGCAGGGAGATGAGAATGCAGCCATTTTCGACGCTCACCTATTAGTATTAAGTGATCCTGAGTTAGTCGGTACGATTGAAGGAAAAGTAAGAAATGAGACAGTAAACGCTGAGTATGCCTTGCAAGAAACGGCAGATTCATTGGTTGCCATGTTTGAACAGATGGATAATGAATACATGCGTGAGCGTGCGGCAGATATTCGTGACGTTACAAAGCGTGTGCTCGCAAAGCTTCTAAATGTTTCAATTCCCAATATAGGAGCTATTAATGAAGAAGTCATTATTATCTCAAAGGACTTAGTACCATCTGATACGGCTCAATTAAATCGAGATTATATAAAAGGATTTATAACGGATATGGGTGGGCGTACATCCCATTCTGCTATTATGGCCCGTTCAATGGAAATCCCTGCTGTTGTAGGGACGAAAAGTGCGACATCCACGATAACAAATAATGATTTCATTATTATGGACGGGGATAAAGGTGAAGTTTATATTAATCCTGCTAAAGAGATAATTGAAGAGTATGAACAAAGACAAATTCAACTAGAAGCCCAAAAGAAAGAATTAGCTTTGCTTAAAAATGAATCAACGATTACATTAGATGGCAAGCGAGTAGAAGTAGCCTCCAATATTGGAACCCCTCAAGAAGCAGAAATCGTTCTTGAGAATGGAGGAGAAGGAGTAGGGCTCTACCGTACAGAATTTCTTTATATGGAAAGGGAGTCACTCCCGACTGAGGAAGAACAATTCCAGGCATACAAACAAGTGCTAGAGAAGATGGGAAACAAGCCGGTAGTAGTGAGAACATTAGATATAGGCGGAGATAAGCAGCTTCCTTATTTATCGCTGCCTGAAGAGATGAATCCATTTCTCGGTTTCCGTGCCATCCGACTCTGTTTAGAAGAGCAAGAAATCTTCCGAATTCAGCTTCGTGCTTTACTGCGAGCAAGCAGCTTCGGCAATCTCAAAATAATGTTCCCAATGATTGCTACTTTAGAGGAATTCCTTGAAGCCAAGCAAATTCTGCTTGAGGAAAAAAGCTCACTTCAGGAACAAGGAGTTACTGTATCAAACAGCATCGAAATAGGAATTATGGTTGAGATTCCTTCGACAGCTATTCTTGCAGACCAATTTGCCCGTGAAGTTGATTTCTTTAGTATTGGAACAAATGATTTAATACAATATACAATGGCTGCAGATCGGATGAATGAAAGAGTTTCTTATTTATATCAGCCATATAATCCAGCAATACTTAGATTGGTGAAAATGGTCATAGACGCGGCACATGCAAATGGAAAATGGGCAGGCATGTGTGGGGAAATGGCAGGAGACCCGATTGCTATTCCGCTGCTGCTTGGCCTAGGCTTAGATGAATTTTCAATGAGTGCCCCATCCATGCTAAAAGCAAGACGACAAATTAACCAATTAAGCCAAAGCGATATGGTTAATCTGGCTAATCAGGCCCTTAGCATGCAAACTTCTGAACAAGTGAAGCAATTTGTAAAAGAAACCGTAGAAATTCAATGAAATGAAAGGTACCATTATTCAATTTCTATTGATGATGGTACCTTATTTAAATAGTCAATTTTTGTTTATATTAGACTCTTTCCTATAAAGATTGTTGTTCTTTCAAATATGTTTTTTGTGAAAACTGTTTCTAAAAAAGTTGGTTGATTGGAGCGGAAGGTACGAGACTCCTGCGGGAGTAGTGGGACAGCTGAGACCCCACAGGCGCTCGCGCCGAGGAGGCTCAGCGCCCACCCCGCGGAAAGGGAGTACCTGGAGCGGAAATCAACCTTTACCCTACTACAACTTAATTTAGCAATACTTGCGAAAAAAGCCTTATATTATTATTTTAATATAAAAAAACAGATAGATATAACTTGACATTTCAGCTAATATTTATTATTCTAAAAATAACGAAAATAATAAAAATTTAATAATAGCGAATGACTTTTGTGGGAGAGTGCAATGCGACAGGCCACCGAAGGGGCAAGTTCCGAAAAGACCCTTGGAACAAATCTCTCAGGTAGAAAGAACCACAAATAGGACGCATCTCTGGAGAACTCGTATGAATGAATACGACACCCAAGGGGACCCATTTATAGCAAATATTTGGGCTTAAACTCTCAGGTAAAAGGACAGGGAAGGGTAGAAATAACTACACCTTTTCCTGTCCTTTTTTTCATAGGAAATGAGTATAGTATGACAGAAATTTCTTAACGTATATTAGTATGAGGGAGGAAATGAAAATGACTAGAAAAAGAGTTACTTTATCCAATCTAATTAGAAAGAACAAAGAAGAGCTTCTAAAGGACCAGGATCAGCTTGAGAAAATTGAAAAGCGGATTGATGATAAATATTTGAAAAGAAAAAAGGAAGCAAAGGCAATATAGAAAATAATGAGTGGTCTCAATTTTAATTTGCTGTGATTCAGATTATGAATTGACAGCTTGATAAAAATTTGATTATAATAAAAGTAATTAATCGAATAGTAACTCCTAAAGGGGAGTAGCTTTTACAGCAAAGTCGTCACTTCGGAGTGAATAACTCCCGGCTTTGATGGCAACATTTTCGTTGTTAGCAAGACCTTTACCTATTTTGGGTAAGGGTCTTTATTTGTTTCTATGGCCTTTACCACCAATGGTAGAGGTTTTTTTTCATGTCTGACAAAAGAAGCCTTTATCATACTAATTAAGGGGGATGAAAAAATGGAATGGACAATTTTACTAGAATACGGCGGAGTATTATTATTATTAATCGCACTAGAAGGGCTTTTGGCAGCAGATAATGCATTGGTTTTGGCCATAATGGTCAAGCATCTTCCAGAAGAAGAGAGAAGGAAAGCATTATTTTATGGTCTAGCTGGTGCATTTGTTTTTCGTTTCGGGTCTTTATTTGTCATATCTTTTCTTGTTGATGTTTGGCAGGTTCAAGCAATTGGTGCCTTATATCTTTTATTTATTGCCCTCAATCATATCTTTAGAAAAATCCTAGTTAAGGGGAAGGAAAAGGCAAAAGGAAAAACTGGTTTATGGGCAACAGTTTTTAAAGTAGAGCTTGCAGATATAGCTTTTGCGGTCGACTCCATTCTTGCGGCAGTTGCATTAGCGATCGCACTTCCAGATACAGGATTGCCGAACATCGGTGGGCTTGATGGTGGGAAATTCCTAGTGATTTTTGCTGGAGGCTTCGTTGGTTTAATCATTATGCGTTATGCAGCAAACTTCTTTGTTAAACTACTGCAATCTAAGCCAGGTTTGGAAATTGCCGCGTTCCTCATTGTTGGTTGGGTAGGGGTGAAACTATCAGTTTATACACTTTCTCACCCTGCTTTAGCAGTATTGCCTGAAGGGTTTGCCAAATCACCTGAATGGAAAATTACATTCTATTGTGTTCTTTTATTGATTGCTTTGGGAGGCTTTCTATTATCAAAGAAGAATGAAGAGATAACTAAATAAGCTAAGAAGAGCTGGTTCTTTAAAGGTAGAAGATTGTAAATATAGCAGTAATCAAGCGTTTGATTAATGAGGATAAGACTCTTAATCAAACGTTTGATCAATTAAATGAAACTGCAGCGGGTTTACGTGTCATTGCTTATACTCTCTGGTTTAGCAAGGCTTTTAATTTTATGAAGAATTAAAGTGAAAAGTGGGATGAAAAATCCCATAATCATAGAATAAACGACCCAATATGTATTATCCCAATGGCTCATGAATGCAACATTTGGATAGACAACCATAGAAAATAAAAATGTAAGAATTCCGATTGGCAGGGCTAGAAATCGATAATTTTTAACTTCTAATATTTCTGCAAGGCCAACAACACAGGCGTAGAAATAGATAGCTGTTTTAAAGAAGATGGAAAGTATCCACATGCTAGCCATCGCTGCTTCAATTCTTTCAATAATATCAAACACACTAACTGTTTTCGCGAGTACATAACTAGGATAGATCTGCCGTGCAGTGGCAGCAGACCCTAGAACTAAAATACATAAAAACACAAAAACCCCTACAACTAATGCCCCGAAAAATGTTCCTAAAATTAAATTCCATTTTACTTTGTCTGGACGATTGATGTTTCCAGGATAAAACATCAAAAAAACAACTAAAGGAAATCCTGCGAATGAGACAAAGTCCAGTGCAGCTGAAAGGTGATCATTAATTTTTGCTTCATATAACGGACTGATACGATCGAGCTCAATTTGAGGAAGTAATAGAATGACTAAAGCAATAAATAGAAACATAAACCATGGAAACAGAAGTTCACTTGTTCGTGCTAGTACTTCAAGTCCTGCTCGAAGACTCGCAATAATGAGCAGGACAAGCATGAGATTTATGATTTCTATTGGCGTTTCGACTAACATTTGGGTTGTGACAAAGTTGCCGAATTGGAAAAGAAGTGTGCTTGTTCCAATAAAGCCGAAGAAAACATATGTAACACCGATTATTTTCCCAATTACTTTGCCATACACTCTTTCAAGGTATTGTATATACGTTTCTCTTCCGATGGGTTTTGCACAAAGGGCAAAGAAGGCAGCAAGGAACACACATAGAAGAATACCAATAAGGGAGGATAGCCATGCATCTTGGTTTGCTCTAGCTGTCATAACAGAAGGAATGGCTAGAACCGTGGTGCCTATAGTAAATATAAATACTAATATACTTAATTGAAGTGGACTAATCCTTCCTTTTTCAATCAATTTAGCCAACCCCCTTGCCGCCTTGTTATAGTGAGATGATTTTGGTCAACGGTTTCAGTATGAATGCAATTAAATTCAATGGATTAGGGATAGGGATTTTATAAATCATTGCAATTGTAATCCCAGTAACAACTAGCATAATGATTGAATATATCCATATCTCACGCTTCATTTTATCTTTTATTAATTGGCGAATTTGAAAATAAGAAATGGCTAAATAAATGAGGATTAATCCAAGACTTTTAAGCACCATCATTTCTCCTCTAACAATTCATTATGGAACGGGTTAGAAATCGTTCCTACTCGACGTATCTTGATTTTGACATTTATGTTAACTGGCACTTCTGGAAATAGATCAGACCACTGTTTCTTGATTGTTTCCCATTCTTTTGGTTCATTTTTGTGTATTTGTTCACCGAAACCAAAAATATCTGTTTCGTATTCTTTTTGCGCTTTGTTTAAAGAAGACTGTATAACATCTTTTATATCTTTATTAACTTTTTCTTCAAGCTCCCCAATTACGTTTGGATTCATTAGGTCTAATTTAGTATTCACATCGGCCACATTCCCCTCCCCCGTAATTTTCACTTCGAAGCTTGGGGCTCCATTTTTAATTTGTGAGATGATATCGGTTTTGCAGTCGATTACTTCGACCGCTACATCCCCATCATTCATTTCAAATACAACAACAGTACTATGCACATTATCTTTAATATAATTGAATCCCTTGCTCTCATCCTCATTTAACCAGCCAACCAATTTGTTTTTATGAAAAGCTGCTATACCAGAATAGGAAAGGAATGTCTTAGAGGAAATCATTTCTACATTTTCTTTCTTCATTCCTTCCTTTGGATTACCTCTTATGATAACCCCTGTTAATGTTGGCTGTGTGCCTTCACTTACAATATCATCCATTAATTCATTAAGTCGTATTTTTCCTGTTGCTGCCCACTCTTCAGTAGAGATTTCGAGGGAGTTAAACAATTTATTTGCTGGTATTTTTTCTATTCCAGTCAAGACTTTGAGTATTTCTACAGCAGTATGTTCTTTGGCTACAATAATATAGAAATCAGTCCTCATTTCATGGTCCCTTGATAGAAAATCAAGCGCATCATAAATGCCTTCTTTTGCTATTTCTTCTCCAATGACAATCATTCGAAGGTGAGCAAGATATACTTTTCTTGGTATTTCCTTTGTTAATTTCCTTAAGCCTTCCACTAACATTTGTCCTCTTGCTGTATAGGTTGTCACAGGGGTATCATAGCCCCCAGCTTTTTCTGACGAAGCTGTTTCTGCTGGGTTGATAATTTGAACAGAAACAATATATTCGCCTTCCTGTTTGTCGATTCCTAATGCGACAGCAATGGCTAAATTAGCAACTTCTTTACGACTCCAGCAACTTGTTAGAGTAGAAAGTATTAGAAAGGCTGTTAGAATAAACGCCCATCTTTTTCTCATGAAAGCTCACTACTTTCGTATTTCTGGCTTAGGTGTGGGATTGTTTTGTTCTCTGATAACATTGTTCTGACTGATTAACCGAGGACGGGAAAACATGCCCCACCATGGAAAGCGAATGAATACGTCCTTTTGATCTTGCAAAATAAAGGGTGCAGCTGGAGTCGTGTAAGGGACTCCGAAAGATCTCAGAGTGCTTAAGTGAATGCACAGCAAAATAAGACCGAACATGATCCCGATTAATCCGAACACAGCAGCCAATATCATCATTCCAAAGCGCAAAATTCGAATGGTCGTAGCCAGATTTATGGCTGGGAAACAAAAGTTAGCGATTGCTGTTAATGAAACGACAATGACCATTGCAGGTGAGACAAGACCTGCTTGTACTGCTGCTTGACCTAGCACTAATGCACCAACAATACTCATTGCTTGACCGACAGCACGAGGCATTCGAACGCCCGCTTCGCGTAAAATTTCAAAAGCGATTTCCATCATCACGGCTTCTAGAAAGGCTGGGAAGGGAACTCCCTCTCTCTGTGCAGCAATCCCGATTAATAGCATCGTAGGAAGCATCTCCTGATGATAAGTTAAGATTGCGATATAGAGTGAAGGGGCCAATAAAGCTAAGAAAAAGCAAAAAAAGCGCAAAAGCCGCAATAAGGTTGCAATATCTGCCCGTTGGTAGTAATCTTCGCTCGCTTGAAAAAATTCAACAATTAAACTGGGTACAACCAATACAAATGGAGATCCATCTACAAATATGGCGACACGGCCCTCCAAAAGCTTTCCTGCTACTGAATCAGGTCTTTCTGTACTAAAAACAGTAGGGAATGGAGTAAAAGTTTCATCTTGAATCAGTTCCTCGATATAGCCGCTTTCCAAAATGGCATCGATATTAATCCGGTCTAATCGTTCATGGACTTCCTTAAGTACATCCTCATTGGCAATCCCCTTGATATAAGCAACAACCACTTTTGTTTTTGTCAATCGACCAATCTCCTTGGATTCCATCCAAAGGTCAGAGCTTCTTATTCTTCGTCTTAATAGGGAAGTATTAGTTCCTAATGTTTCTGTAAATCCATCTCGTGGTCCCTTAATTAAAGTTGCAGACTGTGGTTCCTCAATACTTCGCTTTTCATAGCCAGGTATACTTACAGTTATGGCTTGAGCCTGATTGTTGACTAATAAAGCAGCGTGTCCAGAAAGAATATTAGAAATTAAAGTGTCAAAATCCCTGGCATCGCTAACTTCTCCAATAGGAACAGTGTTTTCTTTAATCGCAGAAATCAGTGAAATATTGTCTTTAGCTGGAAATTCGAGATCGTTAATTTGTATCTTATAAATCAATGTATCAATTAGATCCTGAAGTGAAGAGGTGTCAATTAGGCCATCTGTATATATAAGAGCGGCATCAATCTGATTATCTGGCCCTATTTTGATCTTTCGGATTACAAGATCCGTACTGTTTCCGAATTTACTTTTAATATGGTTGACATTGTTATCTAAAGACGAGGCCAGCTTGCTATCATGTTTAGTAGAATGTTCACTATTTTTTTTTGTTTCCGTTTTTCGAAAAACATTTTTCAATGTTCGTCGGATTGTTCCTATCGCCATAACATCACTCACCTCAGTTCACTTAAATATTCTTAGCAGTATTTCTCAAATTATGTAAAAGACGTAAAGTGAGTGGTGACATTTATTGGATCTAATAATGGCCTAAAAAAAAGCTGATTCCTTTTTTAAAAGGAAAACAGCTTTTATAATGATTTTCGCTATTATTTATCCTCTTGCTAATTTTTTTCGATCGGGAGCAGAAGGAGGTTTTTCCATCCAACCATGTTCAATCATAATTTTTGCACCATCTAAAGAGTACTCACCAGCCTCTACAATTAAACGACTATACGCTGCTGCAATATCCTTTCTAAGACTTCCGCCAACGCTTTGTCCATAAAAACCGATACCCGCATTATTTAATGTAGACGTGTGGAACATTAATAGTTTATCGGAAAATACTGGCTCTTTGGATGCAGTAGCCGTTAAAGCCCATGGAACGGGTGTAGGTAAGTTGCTCTCTCCTAGAAATTTCCCGAAAACAGCACTATAATGTTGAGCAATCTCTGCTCCTCGAGTCATATATTTTCGTACTTCTTTTGATTGTGCAACTTGAGAGAAACCAGTTAATATGGAACTTCCAAACATATTGCGGTACAAATTAAGGAACAGAAATGAAATTTCCATACTTGTTAAGGCTCTTTGTTCACCTATCCATCCAGCTAAGAAATGCTGTTGATCCACAAACTCATTTTGTTTCGGGTAGGGGATATAGGGAGAGCGAATATAAAGTCCTTTTGATTGGGATACATCCGTTGTTCGATTAAATAGTTCGGTGAATGATTGTAAACTAGATGTATAAAGCTCTCGAATATCCTTGCGTGCAGAGTTAGGAATGGACATCCCATATAAATTTATTCCCATTAAACCAATACTTTGAACATAATGAAGCATTAATTCATCAGTAAATAGCCTTGGTGCCTTCACATCAACATCCTTTTCTGTAAATCCGATGGGAACGGGGATGTCTTCCGTCGTAAAAATCTCCTTTAAACTTTCAATATGTTTAACGGATAAATCCAATCCATATTTTAAACAAGGTTTAATATCAGTATCCTCTACATGCTCTAAAAAATATGAAAGGACGCAAACGGCTAACGAATTAGTTAAATAGGAACCAAATATGGAAGCTAGCTCACTTGCCGTTAATTTAATATGAGTATGATCGATGTCCATGAAAATGCCCTCCTAACCGAAGTATGAATCTTACTAACAGTATTCTCCTTTACAGAAAAAAATATGATTCTCGATGCATGAGAATCATATTCGATAATTCATTAAGAACCTCATAAATTCCTTTTGCTTTGAATGATTGTATTTCATAATGGCATAAGTGTAAGCCTCAGGAAGTGTGATGGAGCATGGAACATCCAATAACCATCCTTCAAGTAATTCACGTCGTACGGTTGAGATAGGCAGAAAGGAAACACCTAATCCCTCAATGATGAATCTTTTTGTAATATGGATTTGCGAAACCTTCATCATCTTTACATACGGAAACTTGTGCTTTACTTCCTGGCTCAATGTTTCCCAATAGACTGGATGATTATCTGTAAGTAAATAGCTTTTCATTAATATTTCTTCTTCATCTAATGGAGGAGCGGATTCCGCATCCAATCCGTCGTGTGGAGCAATTAATTTCACTTCATCTTTATAAAGCACTTCGCAATGTAAATCAGGATCCTTACTAGGAAGACAGGAAAGGCCGATATCAATGTCGTCAGTTTGAACAGCTCTTTCAATGTCTCTGGATTCAAGAACCTGTACAGAAACTTCAACATTTGGATGGATGGTCATATATTTTTTCAGAACAAACGGAAGGATTGTATCAGCAATCAATGGGGAAATAGCGAGTGATAGCTTCGATGTATATCCTTGACTGAAAGATTGCAGGTCGTCTACCCCTTTTTGGTAAATCTCCATCAATGCTTTCGCATGAGGAATATACCTTCTTCCTTCTTCTGTTAATTTCATTTTTCTGCCTTCGCGTTCAAATAATCGAACCCCTAGTTCTTTCTCGAGATTTTGAATATGAACAGTAACAGAAGGCTGTGAAATATACAGTAATTCTGCCGTTTTTCTAAAATTACCATTTATAGCAGCTGTTAGAAAAGTATTGATCCAGCTAAACTCCAACCAATTCAACTCCCTATTATTAATAAAGTTAATCAAAATATTTAAAAATATTTAATTTTCTTAATTATATTTATTCTATATAATTTACCTAAATAAGGAAAGGGGAAATGAACATGATCCATTACGGCTTAAAAGGGGTTATTGCAGCTGAAACGGGGATTAGTCATGTAGATGGAGAAAAGGGTCAGCTTATTTATCGAGGATATGAAATTGGGGAGATTATTGATCAATGTACCTTTGAAGAAGCGGCCTATCTCTTATGGTATGGTGAGTTTCCGACAGGTGAGCAATTACATGATTTGAAAGTTTCTTTGGTCGGGAATCGGCAACTTCCTAGCTATATAATTGACTTAATTGTCAGCTTACCAGATGAAATGGATCTGATGAGTGCTTTGAGAACGATCCTCTCCGCTGAAGGCAGAAAGGCATATCGATGGAAGCCGACCATTGAACAGGCAATAAGAATGACTGCTATGGCACCAACCATTATTGCCTTTCGAAGAAGACATCTAGAAGGGAAAACATTTATCCCGCCAAAACCTGAACTAAATCATGTGGAGAACTATCTTTATATGCTTAAAGGAGAAGTTCCTACGAAAGCGCATGTAAATGCTTTGGAAACGTATATGATCCTAACGATGGAGCATGGGATGAATGCCTCTACATTCTCAGCAAGAGTAACGGCTTCTACTGAGTCTGATATAGTTTCTGCGATTACTTCTGCGATTGGAACGATGAAGGGACCTTTGCATGGGGGGGCACCTTCAGAAGTGATCTCTTTATTAAATGAAGTGAATGAACAAGGGGATGCAGAAAAGGTCATTAGGAACATATTAAAACGCGGGAAAAAATTAATGGGGTTTGGACATCGGATTTATAAAACAATTGATCCTAGATCAGTTGCTTTGAAATCAAAACTCAAAGCGTTTTCCGGTGAAGATAAATGGCTTGATCTTTCTATGAAAGTAGAAAAGTTGGGAGTACAAATTCTAGAGGAAGTAAAGCCAGGAAGGTCTCTCTATACAAATGTAGAATTTTATGCAGCTGCGATTATGAAAGCAGTCCAAATGGAGAAGGAATTATTCACCCCAACCTTCACGGCAAGCCGCATAGTCGGCTGGAGCGCCCATATTTTAGAACAAGCAGAAAACAATGTGATCTTCAGGCCACAATCAAAGTATATCGGGCCAATTAAAAAGAAAGAAGACTCAATTCAAGTGTGAAAAACGCCTTCTTATGGTAGAATTCATCTTATATATTTGGAATTTTTTGATAAAATGGAGGAACCTTATGAAAGCGTTGTTTCACTATAATTGGTTGATTAGAGAAGATTGGTATCAATGGTGTGAAGAGGTTGAAGTGGAGGAGCTGCTTCTTGTCCGAACAGGAGGAGTAGGAGGAATTCTGCATACACTTTTTCACATTATTGATGTTGAATGGAGCTGGATTCGCCTTCTTCAAGGCAAACCAGATTTTCAGGAAAGCTTTGATGAGTATAACAGCTTACAAAAGGTAAGAGAGCTTGATGCAAAATTTCGTGTAGAAGTAGAAGAATTCGTAAGAAATTGGGATGCAAGTATGGAAAGCAATCTCCTTCATAATTCTTTACCAGATGGACAGATAGAAATCCTTACCTGGGGTGAAGTGATGCGTCATATGATTGCTCACGAAATTCATCATATTGGCCAAATCTCTGTTTGGGCAAGAGAAATAGGGAAGAAGCCAGTATCCGCAAACTTTATTCGGAGAGGAATTATTCCTTTGCCTGAACAAAGTAAATAATTTTTTGTGATAGAAGTTAGAAAATTAAAAGAAATAGGCGGAAGAACATGGTACAAAATGTTCCATTGGCAATGAATAGCGATCTTTTATTATAATAGTATGAAAAGCTAGTTTAGGAGGTGATGGACTTGGCGATAAGAAGGCCAGATTCTGCAGCATCTCATGCAAAGCCTAGTATTGGAAAGGCGATACTTTGCATGGGGTAGACTTTGATTATAGAAATCGCCCAAGTACGCTTTTCTAATTCATTTGGCTTTGCACCTTATTTTTAGTAAATAAATGAGGGGCTGGCAGAAATGAAATATGTAAAAGCAACCGCAATACTACCGGAAAATTTAATTCTAGAAATTCAAAAATATATCCAGGGAGAGACGATTTATATCCCGAAAAAGAAAGCATCCCATCGTAAATGGGGTACGCGATCAGGTTCAAGACAGGCAATTGATGAAAGAAATTCTGCAATAAGAACGGCATTTAAAAGCGGAAGGACAATTGATCAATTAGCTGAGGAATATTATCTCTCATCCGAAACAATAAAAAAAATTGCATATTCAAAAATGAGGCACTGATATTTGTTTATCAGTGTCTTTTATATGGCATCTTTAATTCCTAACCAATTTTTCCATTGAATCAACGAAGTCCACCATATAACATTTTAATAGAAATATGTTTTTTGACAGGAGTGGAAAAGGAATGGAGCCCTTCATTAGAAGTGATCAATTTAACTATATAAAAAATCAAATTCAAATACTGATAAATGGATATACAACCGTCAATGATAAGGGGGTACTGAACGCTTTGAAAACCCTCACAGATGAAAAGATTATTCATTTGTTCAATGATCTAACTGAAGAGCAAAGACAAGTGTTCAATCCAATCATTGATATTAGAGAGAAAGAGCAGGCGGAGGCCTTTTTATCACAATTAAAGCAGTATGTGATTCCGTTTAAAAATATAACAGAACAATCCATAAAAAAATTATTCCCAAAGGCAAAGAAATTAAAGGTACCTTCAGTAGATCAGCTAGATAGACATGAAATATCTTATTTCGGGTGGAATGATACAGGCTCAAATAAAAAGTATATCGTAGCTGAGAAAAACGAGAAATTAGTTGGACTCCATGGTTCTTTTAAAAATGCTAGTAAAAAAGGGATATGTGCAATCTGCCATGGTCTTGAAGAAATAGGGATGTTTATCACGGAAACAAAAGGATCCGAGCAAGGAACATTTATTAGAAGAGGAAATTATATTTGTCAGGATAGTCAAAAATGTAATCAAAACATTAAAACACTTGATAAATTGGAGGATTTTATTGAAGGAATGAAGGGATGAATAGGTGATGAGGTCTCTTTTGCATAACTTCTGGATTGTTGTGTCATTTTTTAATAAAAAAATGAACGATATCTGTTAGCTATCCGTCATATCTTTAAAGAAGATAGCGAGGGATGACAATGAAAGAACAATTAATAACGTTTCAAACAGATGTTATGTTAAAAGGATCAGTATATCTGCCTGAACATAAGAATGAAAAGCTTCCACTTATTGTTATACTTCATGGTTCAGGGCCGGTTGATCGGGATGGAAGCGTGAAAAATATGCCGATGAATGCATATAAAATGCTGGCAGAGTTTTTTGCATCTCTTGGTGTGGCAACGCTCAGGTACGATAAGCGTGGAGCAGGAGAGAGCGGTGGCAGTTTCTATGAAACAGGAATGTGGGATTTGGTAAGTGATGGTATTGCTGCAGTTCAGGCTGCAAGAGGAATTCCTGGAATTGATCCCGAACGAATTTTCCTGCTTGGACATAGTGAAGGATGCACACTTGCACCAGCCATTAATAGACAAGTCCATGCAGCTGGACTTATTTTACTTGCTGGCCAAGCTGATAATGTGCGGAACGCAACTGAATTGCAGGCTCGTTTTGTTGACGCGGAAGTTGCGAATATGAAGGGGTTCCTTGGTATGCTGCTGCGAGGGTTAAAAGTACACAAAACCTCATCAAAGCAAAAGAAGCTTTTCGATGAAATCTTGGAATCTGATCAAACAGTAATAAAGAAGGGCATTGCGAAAATTAATGCCAAATGGATGAGAGAACATTTTCAATATATGAATGATGAAGATCTCTCGGCAATTACATGCCCGGTACTTGCGATAACTGGAAGCAAGGATGTACAGGTAAACCCCGAACATGTCCATGTCTATGCTGAAAAAATAAAAGGGCTAGTGGATGCCTATAAAGTAACAAAGATGAATCATCTTCTTAGAGATCAAAAAGAACCTACATCCATAATCAAGCTGAAATCTATCTATAAAAAAAGCATTTCAAAACCTTTGAGTCCAGAAATGCTTGAAATTATAAAAGAGTGGACTGAAAAGAATATCATCCCTGTCACCTTTGATACGGTAACAAACAAATCCTCCTAGGTTTTTCAGGATAAAGGGTTCACGAAGATAAATTGACATACAAATTGGCATACGATTTGACGTATGCCTTTTTTGTTGTCTTACCAAGGGTTTAGAGGGTGTTTAAAGAAGAATTGATACGATAATAAATAAGTTAAATATCAAGTGACGATACTTATGGTACAACGAAAAATTGATGTCAAATTAAATGCCATTTATATTACCAAAACCGGTGCCAACTGGGGAGTATTTGGCTACCGAAATAATGAAAACTTAGTGAGTACGGTCGTCAATAAGGGGTCTTGGCTACCGAATTGATGAAAACCCAGTGAGTACGGTCGCCAATTAGGGGTCTTGGCTACCGAATTGATGAAAACCTAGTGAGTACGGTCGCCAATAGGGGGTCTTGGCTACCGAAATGATGAAAACTTAGTGAGTACGGTCGTCAATAGGGGGTCTTGGCTACCAAAGTGAAGAAATTCTGGTAAGAATGTGCCCAATCAGTCATGCACCTCTAAAGAACACTTTATTTTTCAGGATTTAAAGGAATCCTGTTTGAAACAGAATTTGGGAAAAAACGTCTATTAATAAAAAGGAAAGGAACCGAAATGAAAAGTTAGTAATTTATGTACCCAATGGGGATGAATTCTATGCTTTTGCTTCGGAGGTGGAATAGGCAAGAAAGGCGGGAATATCTTTGCGTAAAATCATCCTATTTCTCTTGTGTTTCATTTTAACAATAACAAGTCAGTTGTCTGTTCAAGCACTTGACTGGGCCTATCCTTTTGTTGTGTGGAAAGGAAATGTATATGAAGTAACAGATGAAGAGGTATTCGATATCGGGGGCGTTATTGGCAAAGTAAAAAGAGGCATAAACGATATGACTGGAGAGTATTTTGGTGATGCATCAAATCTATACCCTAAAGGCACGAAGTATTATGAGATAAAAGGCATCTCTCCTCAAAAGGCAATTGCTGTTGAAGTAGAAAAACATGAATGGAAGAAGGCTGTCTTCATTTATGAATCACCTAATCATAGAACGGAGATTGACATTCATTTGCTGATCTTTGCAGTATTTATTGTTGCTGTAATTATGGCAATGCTGAGAATAAATCATAAGAAGAGGAAAGTCTAAAAGGGCCATGCTTATCTACAGCAGTGCCCTTTTTCTTGTTCATCCCAAAATCCCCTTTGCTAGGGAAAAAAACAGTAGAGAAAAGTAGGAACTTGTCGATTTTTAATCCCTAAGGGTTATAATAAAAGTAATCTATTTTTGAGAGGAAATGTATGAACAAACAGAATATCAATACTTGGCTGCTTCATGAAGAGAAGCGTGCACTTAAAGTTTATTTAGTAACTTTTTATATTACCTTAGTGTTATATGATTTCTTTTACTACTATTTATATCCAAAGTTTATTCTCCACAAAGATCCAGGGTTTGACAGCCCACTAGCTTATTGGAATTATGTGATTATCTTTGGACTAATTCCAGTTTCCTATCTTTTAATAAAAAGGGGAAAGCAGCAAGCAATCAAATATATTTACATTACTGTTTACATGCTGCTTACTGCAATTAGCGACATCGTTCTGTTCTCGAATGAATATAGTGAATATAGAAGTGGGAATGTGGCAGAGCTGATTCTTATTCTATTTGCACCCATCTTTATAAATAAACGGTTTTATTGGATCGCTTCTATTGTATCTATTTTTAGGTATTTAATTGTAGGGGTAGCAATTAAGTCACTGACTGTAGTTTTTCCCGTTGTTTTGCTCATTACCTTTTCAGTGATTGCCTACATTATACTAAATCGTTTTTCTTCCTATATTCGGGCATTGACTTCTGCTTATGAGGAATTGCGGCATAAGGAAAAGCTTGCTTTTATTGGTCAGATGGCTACCGCGATTGGGCACGAAATAAGAAATCCACTGGCTTCATTAAAGGGGTTTACACAGCTGCAAAAAGAAAAATATGTCCAGGATCAGAAATACTTTTCCATAATGGAACAAGAAATTGAACGGATTGATTTAATAGTTAATGATCTATTGCTGCTAGGAAAACCAAGATCTACCCAGTTTCAAAAGAGCAATGTGCAAGAGATTATTACCTATGTAATATCGATAACCCAGCAACTGGCTATCAAAAAAAGGATTTCGTTTTCAGTAGAAATGAATGATTCGATTCCTTCAATTGAATGTGTAGAAAATCAGATTAAGCAAGTATGTATGAATCTTATTAAAAATGGTCTGGATTCAATGGATGATGGTGGGGTACTGAAGATTATTTTAAAGCATGACTCAAGGCATACAATATCAATCAGTTTTATTGATCAAGGCTGTGGCATAAATCAAACGGATATGGATAAGCTATTTACCCCATTTTACACGACGAAAGAAGATGGGACAGGTCTTGGCCTTATCGTTACAAAGAAAATAATAGAAGACCATCAAGGAAAATTAAAAGTAGAAAGTGAATCGAATAAGGGAACAAAGGTAGAAGTGATTCTGCCAATTGTTCAATGATCAGTATGCTTGGAAAACAAAAAAGTGTGTTAATCCAATATGGATTAGCACACTTTTTTTGTCTATCTATTAATAAAAGATTGGATAAATGCCACCCTAAAAATTATGGGATAAAATATTTTAATTACTATTAGAGGTGATATAGTAGATGACAGAAAAGTCTCAGCATTCGATCCCTTTTATTATAGCCTTGATATCTCTACTTGCTTTCAGTTTCGTAGCATTCATTGTTAGTGCTAATAAAGTAGTTCAATTTGACAGTATGGTTATTTCCTTTATACAAGGATTTGAAAACTCAGCCTTGACCCTTGTTATGAAATTTTTCACATTTATTGGTGATACGAATTCAGTAATTGTTCTAACTTTACTTGTAATATTTTTTTTATACCTAGTTCTTAAACATCGTATAGAACTGATTTTATTTATTGTTTCAATTGTAGGATCTGCATTGTTAAATCAACTATTAAAGTACTCTTTTCAACGGGCTCGACCCGACCTGCACCGCCTAATTGAGATAGATAACTACAGTTTTCCGAGCGGACATGCGATGAATGCATTTACAGTATATACAATTACTTCTTTTCTTTTATGGTGGCATATACCTACAAGAGCTGGTCGAACCATTTTAATTATTATCAGTGTATTAATGATTTTGGCAATTGGAATAAGTCGAATCTATCTAGGGGTTCATTATCCAAGTGATATCATCGCTGGCTATTTTGCAAGTGGATGCTGGCTTGGAATAGTTATTTGGATTTTCCAAAGATATCAAGAAAGACGTAGTAGGAGACGGAGTTACCAGAGATGGACTAGCTAAGGACGAGAAACGTTCTAATACAATTTTCCCCAAAAAACTTTTTATTCTTAATCCAATTCTAATACAAAGTAAAAGGTTTAGGAGGCTCTCAGCAGCGGAGGGTCTATTTATTTTAGCAATTTAAATAGGTGTGTTTTTTCTCACAGCTATTTTTCGTATATTCACTATAATAATATTAAAAATACGAATGGAATAAGGGGTATGAATACGATGTCTAACACACTAGACCAAGAAAAGATTGAAGAATTAGTCGACCGCTTTTATAGTAAATTAACAAAGGATTCTTATTATAGTGTGATGTTTGCTGAACGAGGGGTGGATATTGAACTGCTCAAAAGCAGACAGCGTTCGTTTATAAGTCGATTGATTTCAGATGATTCACCAGCGGATGATGAACAGAAGGTTAAACAGGTAAATGATAGGCACCCATTTCAAACAACACCAGAACGAGCTGGAATCTGGATGAGTACAATGGAAGAAACCATAAATGAAATGGAGATAGAAGAATCGATAAAGCTGAGGTTATTGAAGAAAATAGGGTCTTTGGTGGACCATTTAATTAATAAGTAATTCAACATTGACCAGAAGGGAAAATCCTTCTGGTCTTTTTATTGTAAAAAGGATTTCATTGTGCTCCAGCTGTGTACAAATATGGTGCTTTTGTCTTTCTGTGGTACCTGGCACCACTTGCAAAATAGTGGTAGATGAAATTTTAATGTGTGATATACTACATATTAATCTAGCTGGAAAAAATCAATTATAAGAGGTAAACTTATGTCCGCAGAAAATTTAATGATTTCTTCTTCGAGAACGAAGGGAATTGCAATGGTATTAATAGGGGCTGTTTTATGGGGGATATCGGGTACGGTTGCTCAGTATTTATTTCAATACAATGGATTGAGCCCTGAGTGGTTAGTTGTAGTCCGATTGCTCGTTTCTGGCACCATTCTTTTATGCTTAGCGAGTTTAAAAGGCAATCAGAGAATATGGGACATATGGAAAGATAAAAAGGATGTTTCAAGCCTTGTGTTATTCAGTATTTTTGGAATGCTAGCGGTCCAATATACCTTTTTCGCAGCCATTAATCATTCTAATGCAGCTACAGCTACTGTCTTACAATATTTAGCTCCTGCGATGATTTCATGCTTTTTGGCTATTAGGGTAAAAAGGCTTCCGACAATAAAAGAATTTTTTGCTGTTGTTCTAGCGCTTTTAGGTACTTTTCTACTGGTGACAAAGGGGAGTATGAGCAGTTTATCCATTTCAGGTATTGCCTTATTTTGGGGACTGACTTCCGCTGTTGCTTTGGCCTACTATACATTGCAGCCTCTTAGACTTCTTGCTAAATGGGGGTCAGCTATCGTGATTGGCTGGGGGATGTTAATAGGGGGAACTTCTTTTAGCTTTATTCATCCGCCTTGGAAATTTGTTGGACAGTGGTCGTTTAACGCCTTTTTTGCTGTTCTATTTATCATTATTTTTGGAACACTTATTGCTTTTTATTGCTATTTAGAAAGCCTCAAATATATTAGTGCTTCGGAAACAAGTATATTAGCCAGTGTTGAACCGCTATCAGCGGCCTTCTTATCAATTGTTTGGCTTCATGTATCCTTTGGATTAGAAGAGTGGTTAGGGACATTATGTATTATAAGTACAATCATTATATTATCCTTTGTAAAAAATAAAGAAGATTCGAAAGTAAATTCATTAAGTGCATAATTTATGGGGAATATCTCCACTCATTTCACAATATGATGAAATATCATTAGTGGAATGAGGGGATCGATTGAAAAACAATTCAGGTTCTTTAATTACGAGCGAGATGCTTTCTAACTATCACCAACTAAATCTTAAGAAAAAAGAGATTGAAGCGCAATTGAATGAATTGAAGCTAGCTTTTAATCAATATTTTGATATGTCAGTTGGAAAAAACACAAAAGGTGATCTGAACATTGGGGATTATAAATTACAAAGGCAAGTGAGAATAACTGAGAAATATAACCAGGCTATTACTGTAAATCGTTTAGAGGAATTAAATCTAGAGGATTTGATTCAAAAAAGGCCAGATGAGGAAAAAATCAAATCGGCATTAAATCTTGGTTTATTAAAGGAAGAGGATTTAGAGGGCTGTAAGATTATTCAATCATCTCAGGCGATTTATGTAAAGCATGTGGAGTAGTCGACATGTTCTTTCAATTCTAGTTTCTAACAATATATTGAGCCTATAGGGCTCTTTTCTTTTGAATAAAATAGAAAATGATTTTCGTTATATAAAGAGATTCTTTTGGGGCATATTAACTCTGTTAGGAGTGAATAATTATGCGTTACAAAGTTGAAAGAAGAATGGAAATTTCAATTTGGATTATCACGTCTTTATTATTAATATTATTTGTCCCCAAAAATAGAATTCGTGAAGCAACTGTATCCTTTCTATTTAAACAATTAGTAACCTGGCTCTTTGGCCTATTAGTCGTTGAAAAGGGAAATATTACATATCCATATCGCTTATTCTTCAAAAAAACAACGAAATCAAGTTTTACATTTGAGTATTTTGTATATCCATCTTTATGTGCCCTGTTTAATTTGCATTTTCCAGAAGGGAAAAATAGCAGAACTAAATTGCTCTACTATTTTCTGCATACATCATTTATTACAATTATTGAGGCATTTATTGAGAAATATACCCAATTGATTAAGTACAAGAGATGGGCATGGTATTGGACTTTTTCTACTATATGGATTTCCTACTTTATCTCACGTGTTTATCATCGGTGGTTTTTTAAGGTACAGCACCTTGCTAATGCAGATCAGCAAGGTACTTGAAAGATTAAAAATAGATGAAGTGCGGTTCTTCAATAATGAAGATCGCATTTTTTATTTTTATTAACAAAGTCCTTTATATCTCCTATTTTTATTATAATAGGTGTTGTGATTTATTTATCTGAATGTTAGTAGTTGAAAGGAAGTTACACGTTGAAAAAATTAGCTTATGTTATCCCCATTATGATTCTAGTAGCAATTATTGCAATGCGAATGCTTGCAAAGGATTACTCAGAAATTGATCTCCCAATCAGACTGGTCATTTCAGCAGGTGCGGCTGTATTGTCAGGGGGCATCGCCTATTTCTTATTTAATGCAGACAAAGGGAAGGATTAATATTATTTTTCACACAAAAGGACAGCTCATATCTGAGACTGTCCTTCATGTAAATATTATTATTTGCTAGCTTTATAGTTTGTTAAAAATTCTTTTACCTTCGCTGGATCTGCTTTCAGCTCATTTCCAGTATTTACGATTGGGCTTACAGTAGAAACTGCTTTAATTTTGTTGTTTTGATAATAGCTTAATATTTCATCTTGGTTGATGGAATAAAGAACTGCTTTTCTTAAATCATCACTTTTTGCCACTTCTCGATTAGCTGTGTTGAAGAGAAGATAGCTGACTCCATTGCTTTCAATTCGTTGAAGCTGTAGCTTGCTGTCATTTTCGACAATATCATATTTTGTTTCAGGAACACCGTAGTACATATGAATTTCCCCGTTGCGAAGTGCGGAAAGTGCACTGTCTGCATCTTGGATGAAACGAACAGTTACGTTTGAAATCTTCGGCTCGTTTTCTGTTCCTTTCATATAACCAGGATTCTTGTAGAATATAGCTTCATAATCGTTTTTATAAGATAAGATGTATGGACCGCTTGCATACAGTGTATTGTTGTATTTATCGCCCTCAGTAACCGTATTTTGGTCACCATAAGGAATATCTTTGTTTACATCAAATGAAGCAACATCATACGTATTAATGCTTTCCACTTGTTTCTTAGAAACAATTCCAGCAGATTGGTGTGCTAGGTAGTTTAATACTTGTGGAAAAGGCTCAGTTGTTGTCATTTTAACAACCTGGTATTTTCCTTCTTTATTATTTGCTTGTGTTTTATCAGCGACAAGCTCAGAAATTTTCACATCAAGTCCATCCTCAAGTGCCTCTCTTACAGTTTTATCATTGCCAGATGTTTTCACATCAAGTGCACTAAGGTCTGTCACTACTTCTGCATCTTTAATATGCTCATGAAGGCTGTATGTGCGGTGATCTGGAACAGAATCTTTATCTTTTGCACGATTTAGAGAGAAGATGACGTCATCTGCACCAACACGTTCCCCTGTATCAACCGCTTTTTTATCTGTGATTTTTGCAAAATTAATATCATCTCTTAACAGGAAGTAGTACTCTGAGTTTCCTTCTGCAATGCTGTGGTTATGTGATAATGATCCCTCAGATGTAATTTTGTCATCATCTGTTAGATTAATAAGACGTACATACATATTTGTGTTAATTGTATTGATTGAACCGTCGTTTCCTTTAATTGGGTCAAGGGACGTCAGGGTTGAGATCGCCTGCTGCATAATGAGCGAATCTGTTTCGCGCTTCGCTGGATCGTTAAAGTCCATTGTTTCCCATGCAAGTGCACGTGATTTTGAAAGCCTTACTGTATCAACATTTAAAACATCTTTATTTATTCCTTGTGCTTTATATGAAATATACAGTGGTGCAATATAAGCTTTGTCAAAAACAAGACGCTGTTCTAATTGTTTGTAAGTATCGACATAATCTTCTGGAGTTTGTGTGCTTGCTAAATCAATCAATTTGTCGATTTCTTCATCAGCCATGATACTGTAGTCTCCGCCAGATTTGAATAGAGAACGGACTGCATAATCGGGATTTCCTGTTACAGTTGTCCAGCTGGATAGAGCGATATCATAGTTCCCAGCATCCTGCTGTGCTTTGAAGCTGCCGTAGTCTGGCTGCATATTCAGCTTTACATTGAAGCCGTTTTTCACAAGCTGGTCGCGGACAATGTTTATATCATCTTCGCTGCTGCTCATTCCAAGAATTTCAATTTCTACTTTTTCATTATTTGTAACACCATCATTTTTTGATTCTTTGCCTTCTTCTACATCTGACTTTGTGTTTACACAGCCCGCCAGCATTAATACAAAGATGAGAAGAAGGGGGATAAATGTTTTTTTCACAATAGGTTCCTCCTGTAATGGTTCTATTTTTATTTTGGCTATTTCCGCAAACATTGTTGCTAATCAAACATGGTTTGGTAGAGGTTGATTTGCGCTCCAGGTTACGCAGCGACCCGTGGGGTGGGCGGTGAGCCTCCTCAGCGCTAAAGCGCCTGCGGGGTCTCACCTGTCCCACTACTCCCACAGGAGTCTCGCAACCTTCCGCTCCAATCAACTAGTCCTTTTGAGTAATAGAAAATTTATTCAAAAACAACAATCTATTAGAAAAGAGCCTTTATTTTTAAAAGCCTAGTAAATGATTTCGTTTTCAATCATTTTGATTTAGTCCATTTTCGGATCAAGTGCATCTCTTAATCCATCTCCTAAAAAGTTAAAAGAGAGGACGAGTGCAATGATGGCAAGCCCCGGATAAATTGCAAGATAGGAATGGGACTCAAGATAGGTACTGCCAATTTTTAAAATGTTGCCCCATTCAGGTATGTGCGGCTCAATTCCAAGCCCGAGATAGCTTAAGCTGCTTGTTGCAATGACCGCACTTCCAATAGTCAGAGTAGATTTCACGATCATTGGTGCCATTGAATTTGGGACAATATGCTTAAAAATGATCGAAAACGTACTCGTGCCAAGTGCACGGGCGGAATCAACATATTCATAGTTTGAAACCATGAGCACATTTGCGCGCATGGTTCTTGCATAAGTTGGGATTGACCCAACACTTAGTGCAAGAATTAAGGTGACTGTGTTTGATCCGAAAGCAGCGATAATAACGATTGCTAATAGAATCCCTGGAATAGCGTACAAAACATCAAGCAAGCGCATAATGATATTATCTGTACGCTGACCATAATAACCGGATATTGCTCCAAGGGTACCCCCAATAATGAATGGAATCGCCGTCGATATCACCCCTACAATAAGTGAAATTCGTGCACCAAAGACGATCCTTGAAAATAAATCTCTTCCGAAATTATCGGTTCCAAGCGGATAGGCAAGACTAGGAGACTGAAGAGTTGCACTATAATTGTTTTCGACTGCCATTGAGTAGTCAAAGGTTAAATAGCTGCACACAGAAATGGAAAACACAAAAACAATAAAAAATAGACTGAGCATAGATGTTGTGTTCCTCGTGATTTTCTCCCAAATAATGATCCATTTTCCTGTACTTTCTTTATTGCTATTCCGGATTTTGCTAATCAAATTCCAGCCAAGCAACAGAGCAAAGAGGTTTCCAGTTACAGCAGTCAGTATAAGCGGGACCGCGATATACAACATTTGGCGTGGGACAGGATTTCCTTCAGTAAAATATTTGATCACTAGAATAAGGACGATCAGTTGGAAAATGAAAATTCCGATTAGACCGAACATGCCTAAAAGAAATGTATCTGCTACATAGGGCTTAAACAAATTAAGGGCTGAAACGCCAATAATAAAAATTTGAGTGATTAGCATGTATATGACAATCGTGTACTCCATTGTCTTTTTTGATTTAATTAACTGTGCTGCAGCGGTCACAATGAAGATATTCCCTGTTACTATACTTAGCAGCTGAATATATCCCCATTTTCTTGTTCCAGATCGCAGATAGCCCAATTGTTGAAGGTCTCTTTTTATTAAAAAGGTGATGACAAATTGTATACAAGTAAAAAGTGCATAGGCAATGAAAGCACCGAACACATAGGGCTTCACCGTTTGTGTTGAAAATTGATAGCTAGATAGCAATAGAATCACTGTGAGTAGGAGTGACACAATAGAAGTAAAGCTTGCTTGCATGTATTCTGATGATAATTTCAGAGCGTGCTTTTTTTGATAACTAGGTATTTCTCTTATCTTGGACATCATTCCACCTGCTTTAATATTGTTTCATTTTTGAACGGATGCGAGGATCAAAGAACGCATACAAGATATCAATGAATAAATTGACTAAAGAAATTGTAATGGCAATATAGACAACTCCGCCCAAAATACTAGGAATATCAGGTATAAATTGTTTATCTACGATGTAACTCCCGATCCCGCTAATATTAAAGACCTTTTCGGTCACAGCTGCACCGCCTAGCATCCCTCCGAATAATAGTCCAATGACGGTGATGACAGGAATCATCGCATTTCCAACCGCATGTTTCCAAAGAACCTGTTGCTGACTGAGGCCTTTCGCTTTTGCGGTGATAATATAATCCTCATTAATCACTTCAAGTGTGGATGAACGCATCATTCGAGCAATCGATGCTGTTAAAGCCGTCCCTAATACAACTGCAGGCATAATGATAGATAACCAGTTTTCGGGACTAAAGGTTGCTGGAAGCCATTTTAGTTTAATCGAGAAGTTTAAGATAAAGATAAGCCCCTGCCAAAAGTTTGGTATGGATAATCCAATAAGCGCGATAAACATAAATGTGTAATCTAAAAACGAATTTGGCTTTGTTGCAGAAATAATTCCTACTGGGATGGCAATGAAGATAGCCATAACGAGTGAAATCACTGCAAGGGTCAGCGTGATTGGAAATTTCCTTGCGATACTTGAAGCAACATCTTCATTGCCTGTAAAAGATGTGCCGAGATCAAATGTCGCAATTCCTTTCAACGCATTCCACAATTGAGAAAAATAAGACTGATCCAGACCATGCAAATGATTAAAGGCAGCAATCTGCTCTTTCGTTGCTGTTTCGCCAAGAATGTTTGCTGCAGGATTAAAAGGCGACAAATGCAAGATCGTAAATACTAGAAAGACAACCCCGATAATAACAAATAGACTCATAATCAGCCGATCGAAAATGTATTTAAGATAGGCATTGCTATACAAAAGAATAATTAAATACATAGGCAATCCAGGGATAAAGGTAATGACTAAGAAAAGCGGGTGTGAAACAAGAGATTGAAAGGTATCTTCAAATGTAATTCTATTCTCGCCTAGCTGCTCAAGCTTCAACTTCGTCTTTTCGACTAGTGTTTTCTGGAACTGCTCCTCTGCCCATTGCTCTGCTAATTTGTCTGAATCCTTTTCGTTTGCCTTTTCACCAAAAAAAGCCTGCTTACGTACGATTTGCTCTTTATATTCCAGCACCAGTTCTTCTTTATATCCAGATAGAAGTAGGGCTTTCTTCATTTCTATAAGTATAGAAGTGTAAGAATCATTCTTTTTCTTAGAAAGATAGACTAACAAGACAATCAGATGAACTGGTAATCCTAATAGTAAAATCAAATATTTATAGGATGGATGCCGCTGTATCTTGCTATATGACTGGCAAATGATTGCTGATAGATTGAGCCTCTTATGTGAATGGCTCGTATTCACTGCATCCATAAGCTATTAATTTCCTCCTTTCAATTTAAATTGCATTATTCCGACCTGTATAGTATATTTTATTTCTAGGATTATAGAAAAGTCAATAAGTAGTTTTAATTCAAAGTTTTTTATAATATATTTTACTAAGCTTTTTTTTAGAATATATGAATGATGAATTTCATTTATTTATATGGCTGTTTTCGCAAATATTATTGCTAATTAACACATAGTTAGTAGAGGTTGATTTGCGCTCCAGGTACTCGCTTTCCGCGGGGTGGGCGGTGAGCCTCCTCGGTGCAAAAGCACCTGTGGGGTCTCACCTGTCCCACTCCTCCCGCTGGAGTCTCGCACCTTCCGCTCCAATCAACCAAGCTTTTTTGTATTTGTATCGACAGTTTTCATTTACACAATCTATTCAAAACAACAATCTTTAAGAAAATATTTATCTATATAAATTAATTTAATTGGCAGGTGTGAGTTTTGGAGACTATTTTACAGGTGAAAGATTTGCGGGTATCCTTTCTTTCTCGTGATCATGAGTTTGAGGCTGTTCGAGGAGTAAGCTTTGAAGTGAAAAAGGGAGAGACTTTAGGAATAGTCGGAGAATCAGGCAGCGGGAAAAGTGTAACGGCACGTTCAATTATGCGCCTTCTTCCATCTCCTCCTTCCTATTTGAAAGAAGGGGAAATTACTTTCCTCGGTGATAATCTTGCTGATAAAACAGAGAATGAGATGGAGGGAATTCGCGGCCGTGATATTGGGATGATTTTTCAGGACCCAATG
Organism: Cytobacillus mangrovibacter; assembly: GCF_042865275.1. Lineage (NCBI taxonomy): Bacteria > Bacillati > Bacillota > Bacilli > Caryophanales > Bacillaceae > Cytobacillus > Cytobacillus mangrovibacter. The sequence continues at coordinate 194,758 of NZ_JBIACJ010000006.1, forward strand.
ACCTCTCTTAATCCGACAATCCGAATCGGCAAGCAAATAGCTGAAAGCTTAATGAAGCATCAAAAGCTGTCTAAGAAAGAAGCGAAAAAGCAAGCCATTGACATTCTAAAGCTTGTTGGGATTCGTAACAGTGAAGTGCGCTATCATCAATATCCGCATGAATTCTCAGGGGGTATGAGACAGCGGGTGATGATTGCGATTGCACTTGCTTGCCGTCCTACCCTCCTTATTGCGGATGAACCGACGACAGCACTTGATGTGACCATTCAAGCACAAATCCTGAATTTAATGAAGGATATGCAGGAACGCTTCGGCACTTCTATCATCTTAATTACGCATGATCTTGGTGTGGTAGCCGGCATGTGTGATCGGGTAGCAGTCATGAAGAAAGGCGAAATTGTCGAAACTGGAACAACGGAAGAGATCTTTGAAAGCCCAAAGCATCCATATACAATGAAGCTTTTGCGTGCATTGCCGCGTCTTGATGAGAAGAAGAAGCAAAAGCCTGCTCCGTTTATATTGCCAGGGACAGATCTGAACAGGCCTTTCCTTGAAGTAAAATCATTAAGGCAGCATTTTGATATGGGGAAAGGGAATGTGCTAAAGGCGGTAGATGATATTAGCTTCCATATTCGTGCAGGAGAAACGCTTGGGCTTGTCGGTGAGTCAGGTTCCGGAAAGTCAACAACAGGCCGTGCAATTTTGCGGCTTCATGAGCCAACAGGCGGGGATATATTATATCAAGGAATGCCTGTTAACCGGTTATCGAAAAGTGAGATGAAAATGATGCGCCGGCATATGCAGATGATTTTCCAGGATCCCTATGCTTCACTTAACCCGCGTTTTAAAGTATTGGATATTATCGGGCAAGCTTTAGATGTCCATAAGCTAAGCAGCAGCAAGGAAGAGCGGAAGAGAAGAGTGGAGGAATTGCTTGAAATGGTTGGGCTTGAGGCATCTCATGCTGAACGCTACCCACATGAGTTTTCCGGCGGTCAGCGCCAGCGAATTGGCATTGCCCGTGCGCTTGCAGTAGAACCGAAATTCATTGTATGTGATGAACCACTGTCAGCACTCGATGTTTCTATCCAATCGCAAGTAGTAACGCTTTTAGAGGATTTACAGCATCGTCTTGGACTGACTTACTTATTTATTGCGCATGATCTTTCGATGGTTAAGCATATTAGTGACCGTGTGGCAGTGATGTATGCAGGGAAAATTGTGGAGCTTGCTGAAAGTGAAGAGCTTTATGCCAATCCACAGCATGCGTATACGAAATCATTGCTTTCTGCCATCCCGATCCCTGATCCGAAAGTTGAGAAACTAAAGAAAAGGGTATTAATGGAAGAACAGACGGAGGAAGATAAGTATCAATTGCGAAGCTCTAAATTAGTTGAGGTTTCAAAGGGGCATTGGGTGGCTGTACCAGTATAGAAAAAGTCAGCTTTAGAAAAGCTCTATGCAAAAAATCCGAGTGAACAATATACTAACTTGTTCACTCGGATTTTTGTTTAATCCACTTTTTTAACTTCTAAATATTGAATATGGTGTCCATCGATTGCATGGACTTTGAAAACATATCCTTCTGTTTCCATTTCTGTTCCTATCACTGCATCAATATCCTGTGTTAGAAACCAACCGCCAATCGTATCAATTTCTAAGTCAGATATCGATGTACCGAGTAAATGGTTGACATCACCAATTAGTAATTTAGCGTCTAGGATAAAATGATCTTCTTTTAATTTCCGGATATCGGGCACTTCATCTTCATCGAATTCATCCCTAATTTCTCCAACAATTTCTTCGAGAATATCTTCAACAGTCACTAACCCAGATGTACCGCCATACTCATCCATTAGGATGGCAATATGGATTCTGTCCTTTTGCATTTTGACTAGTAGGTCATGGATTGGTATGGTTTCAATGACACGAATAATTGGGTTAATAAATGAGTCTAATTTCAACTCATTATCATTGTCTCTATCCATCAGCTTTGAAGATAAGAATTCCTTCACATTCATAAAGCCAAGGATATTATCTTTGTCACCATCTATGACAGGATATCGAGTATAGTTTTCAGTCATAACGATGTTTAGTACTTCACTAATCGTTTCGTTAACGGAAATACTAACAATTTCCGTCCTTGGCACCATAATTTCTTTGGCAATTCTCTCATCAAATTCGAAAATATTGTTTACATACTTTAATTCATTCTTATTTATTTCTCCACTCTTATAGCTCTCAGATAATAAGATTCGCAATTCTTCTTCTGAGTGAGCAACTTCATGTTCAGATGCAGGTTTTAGACCAAAGATCCCAACTAGTACACGTGCAGAGCCGTTTAAGAACCAGATGAATGGATACATAATGCGATAAAACCAAATGATCGGACCAGCAAAGAGAATGGTAATCTTTTCTGCTTTTTGAATGGCAAACGTTTTAGGTGCCAGTTCCCCAACAACGACGTGCAGAAATGTTACGAGGGCAAAGGCAATAGCAAAAGATAAAAGATGTGTTACAGATTCATTTAAATTTAATTGTATAAATAATGGATGCAGCAACGCTTCGATGGTCGGTTCACCCAACCAACCTATACCAAGTGCTGTCACCGTAATACCTAGCTGACAGGCAGATAAATATTCATCTAAATGGGTTACCACTTTTTTTGCAGCTTCTGCGCCTTTTTTTCCTTCTGCAATTAATTGATCAAGTCTTGATGTACGTACCTTTACAATAGCGAATTCTGTTGCCACGAAAAAGGCTGTTAAAGCGATTAATACAAAAATGAATAGTAAATTAATAGTTGTCAACGAGTAGTCTTACTGTAGTAAGACGTACACCTCCTAGTATTTTTGCGCGAAATTAATTGTTTAATTGAGTAATAAAAGTAATGTTTGTATTAGTGAAAGACTTTCATGTGAAATATTCTTTTTAACTAATTCTATTTTTTTTAGATCACTTTTATCTAGATGGGCTAAAACGTCTGTTACGTCTTTTTCTAACCCTTTTATTTTTAGTCTAAGTTCTAGTACATCTATTTCTTCAGCGTCCTTCTCTAGTAACATTTTTTTGATCTCAACTAATGATAAGCCCTCTTTTTTGCATTGTTCAATGAAGCTTAAGCGCTCAATGGAAGAATGATCATAGTAACGATAATTTGAAGTAGAACGTTTTGCTTTTAACAGTCCGAGATTTGTGTAATGGTCAATCGTTCTCTTAGTTATATTGGCTATATCAGCTAATTCTCCAATCCTTAACTTCTCAGTCCCAACGTAAACACCCCAAACTGTAACGTGATGGTTGTTATATGATTATACAATCTCTTATGATTGTTATCAATGATTACGCATGAATAAGGTAATAGTTTCATATTTTTTAGCTGTTTTTTGGATACATAGAGAAACCCACGGAGAATTTGAATCTCGGTGGGTTCTTTTTCTTATTTTTTATCAGATGGGTCATAGCCGATTACTGTCCAGATTCCAGTAGAATCTTGTCGCACAAGACGCTTGAGGTATACCCTCTTAATAGGGGTTTGCTCACTGCTTACTTCTATAATGGCCTCTTCACCGTTGTTAGTAGATATGCTTAAATCTTTGAGTTGTATCGGATAGTCACCAGTAATCCCTTCAGGTGAGATTTTCAGACTGACAAAAATCTGGGTAACAAAAATAGGATCAAGTTTCCAAGGGGAACTTCCTGCATCAACACTTTTTTGGTCATTTTCTTCAACAGCCATATTAATAGGAACATCTACTTGTGGTTTAGTTGTTTTCTCTAGGGTAGGCATTTCAAATGCTCCATTAGTTAACTCCTTTGCAAATGCTTCTAAGATATCGAGTGATGCATTGCCAACTACAGCAAATTCTTTTCCTTCCTGCTGCCAGCGAATAGAGTGGAGATCTGTTTGACCTTCATATACGCCACCCCCTCCAAGAATACCAGTATCTTTTTCAACAGGGGACTGAATTTCAGCTATCCCATTCTCCATTTTTGCGATAATGGCTGCTGGGTGCGGATTAAGTGCATCAGTTGTTTTCTTTTGTAAAACAATTACCTTTTTGTCATGATCCGGTATGCTGTAATATTGCTTAATAAGCTTCTCATTAGGGATGAAAGCTAGATTATCCAAGACATATCCAGTGGGAAGGGAATCAGGAATTTTTGGCGAAAAATCGATAGAATCTTGAATTTCATCAATATGATTGATTAATTGTTCAGGGTTAGAGTCAATTGTCTCAAATCCTTTAGGAACATAATAAGAAGTAAGATCACCCGGTATGTTCTTGGTAAAATCGATTTCAGTATATGTGACAGTATACTGTCTGGCATTATGCATAGCTGTTTGTTTTTGTAATGGAAGTTTTGTTTCTTTATCAACCCAAATTTTGTATGGATTTCCCCCATGAGGAGTTACTTCTAAAATGGAAGCTTGTCTTCCTGCAACTGTATCTTCTTCGATTTCTTTAACGGATAGTGCATTCTTCACGTTCTGAATTTCTTGCCCAAGCTCAAATACAAAACGATTTGTATCAGGGAATGGAGGGAAAATATGCACTTCTTTATCCATTGGTTGAATTTGCCACTTTTTCTCCCCATTGTTTACGGTAATTAATCCTTTATTTATCCCTTCCAAGCCTTCAATATAATACTGCCCATCTGGGTTTGCCCATACCTCCCATTTTGCTTGTGTGAACGATTCCCCGTTCGCGTTTGTTTCTATTATTTCAAGAGCTCCGTGATAAGCTTCTACATTATTAAATGCTTCTTCCATGGCATTAACAATATTTGTGTCACCTAATGGCAGGAGGGTATTCATTATAAGAATGAAGAGGGCTGCAACACTTGCAATACTTGGAAGCCATAGCCACTTTCTACTTCTTATAGGTTTCTTCTGATGGGATTGGTCTACAAGAGAATCTGTCAATTTCTTTTGAAAATCAGCTTCAGGCATTGTCGGGCTTTTTAAAGTGCGAACCATGCGTACGGTTTGAAAAAGTTTATCTAAGTCATCGGAATCTGTTCGATTCTCATATGAATGTGGGTTTTGTTCTGCATTGAGCCGATCGATATAATCGGATAATTCCTTTTCCTTGTTATCCATGCTATTCATGCCTCCATTTCTATTTATGTGTGCAGGATATTTGCAAGAAGCTGTAACGCCCGATATTGCATCACACGAACGTTTACTTCTTTTTTATTCATCAATTTTGCGGTTTCAGCTACTGAATACCCTTTGAGAATTCTTAGCTCAATAACCGTTCGCTGCTCTTTAGTAAGCTGATTGAGTGCATCTTCAATTAATATCCGTTGCGTACTATTTTCAGTGGAATCTTCAATCGCATTCTCGTTCGGATGGATCGCGTCGATATTCACCCTTTTTCCTCGACGGTTATTTTTGCGCCATAAATCTCTTAGGACATTTAATGCGACGGTTTTTAAAAAACCAATATACTTGTCAGGATTAATCCTTCCTTTTTGTAAATAAGAGATTGCCTTCATATAGGTTTCTTGAGTAATATCCTCTGCTTCTTCTCGATTCTGAACTTTATAGTAGATGAAACGGTATAAAGGCTCCCATGTTGAGGTGCATATTTCTTCAATAGATTTAGGCTCATCATTCATCGATTCCTTTTCATTCTTATTTTCATTTATCATTTTCGCACCTTCTTTCCATACCAAGCTGTTAACAATAATAAAAACGTCTGACCGTATTGAAATGTTACATGAATGCTGTTTTCACAACAATAAATGGGTAAAGGTTGATTTTTTGCTAGAAAAGCTTACATGAAAAGGAAACTGTATTAAACTCCCATTATCAACCAATTGTTTTGATGCAAATCACAGAAATTAATATTCCCTCCATATATAATGAACAAAAATCATTTTAGGGGGATTCTTATGCGATTGATTATTACTGAAGAAGATCAAAAGGCCTATTTGGAAGAAACAAATGTGATCAATTTTCGGCATCCGCTGATTCAGATGAAGATTGATGAATTTCAGCAATTGAGTGAAACAAAACGTGAGTGTGCAGAACGGGCTTTCTTGTTTGTAAGGGATGAAATCATGCATTCATTTGATATTGAAAGTATGGCGATTACCATTACAGCATCCGAAACCCTAGAGAGAAAAGAAGGGATCTGCTTTGCAAAAGCTCATTTGCTTGCTGCCTTTTTAAGAGGAATGAATATCCCCGCAGGATTTTGTTATCAGCGTGTAACAAGAAAGGGAACACGAGAATCTGGTTATGCTTTGCATGGATTGAATGCTGTTTATTTCGATGATATGGAACGATGGTTTCGTTTGGATCCTCGTGGGAATAAAGCTGGTGTTTATTCAGAATTTAGCATAAGCCAAGAAAAACTTGCCTATCCCATTCGAACGGAATTAGATGAAATTGATTACCCTTATGTTTACAGCCGACCATTAGAAACAGTGATTCAATCGATGAAGGACTCTACCGATTGTAAGGAGCTATTCCTGAAACGGCCAGAATCTATTTGACTTTTTTCAGATAATCTTGTTAATGGTGTGTAACTTTTTCATTTTTTTTACGCCTACTTCTATGAAACTAAATAATTAAAGGTGGTAAAAAAATGAAAAGGCTATCAGCGCTTGTAACAGCTACTTTAATCACTGGATTAGTGATAGGTACAAATTCAGCATTTGCACAGGCACAATCTACAGAAAATAATCATGGAAGTTTGACTGGGCAGGAGGAGATTCAATCTGTGGACTCCACTAACTTTATGAAGTTTTCTGGGCTTATTACTGAGGTGCAAAAGGATAAAGAATCCATTACACTGATTGTTGAAAATCAAGAAGATTCGTTAGAAATGCATTTCCCGCTATCTGATGAAGTCCTCATATTTGATAGTGAAACAACAGAGGGCATTGAAAAGGGCAAGTTAGCCAAAGGATTAAATATTAGTGCCTATTATGATAAAAACAAACCGATGGTAATGATTTATCCACCAAGAGTTACACCTGAAATAATCGTTGTAAATGGGAAAGAAAAGGGACAAGTCAAGATTTCAAAGTTTGATGATCAATATACGAGTCTTGATAATGAACTTAAATTAAATATAGCAAAAGAGACGATTCTTCTAAACAAACAAGGAGAGAAGATAAAGAAAGAAGCCCTTCAAGGAAAAGAGCTAATCGTTTTTTACGATATATCAACTAAAAGCATTCCTGCACAAACAACTCCAAAGAAGATCATTGCATTAGATAATAGGGACAAATTATTTCAACAAGTACAAGAGCTTGTTGGTGATGATTATTATATCAAAAATGGAATGAAGCTATTACCAATTAGGAAGGTAGCGGAGCACGCAGGATACAAAGTGAAATGGCAGAGCAAAACAGCCAGTGTAGAATTAGTCAAACAAAACCAATCCATTCAAATCTTCATTGGCAAAAAGGGCTACAGCCTTAATCGGAGCTTGAGATCTTTTGAAGTAATGCCTGTAAATATTAATCAGACTATTTATGTATCCGAAGAAATTCTTGAGCTATTATTGAATGAATAGTACAAATGGATCGCTATAAGACTAGAACAAATTAGATCGTCTTCGGACGGTCTTTTTTTTTGGTTAAGTTTGAAGCTGAATGTTGACATCTTACTGACTTATATTCATTTTATTATATAGAAATGGTTAAATAGACAATTCCTTGCTTCAGGGGTTATCATAAATTCAACTAAATGACTTCACTTTTATTTGTGGCGGGGAGATGAAATCTGTGAAGACAATATTAATTGTGGAAGATGAACTGCCGATTAGCCAAGTGCTAAAGGTTTATTTGCAAAAGGCGAATTTCAAAACAGTGCAGGCTTTTGAAGGGAATGAAGCTGTTGAAAAATTTCATACAAATAAACCAGCACTCGTTCTATTAGATGTGATGCTTCCAGGCAAGGATGGCTGGGCGATATTAAAAGAGATTCGCAAAAATAGTGATTGTCCGGTCATTATGCTTACCGCCCTAGGTGACATCAATTACCGTCTGACCGGATTAAATGATGGGGCGGATGATTATATCTCTAAGCCTTTCATTGCAGATGAAGTTGTTGCGAGAGTGAATGCGGTTTTAAGACGCTCGCAATCAAATGATGGACCAGTGAAGAATTTTGGGCAATTACAAATTGACCTCAAGTCACATCGGGTAATGATTAATGACGTTGAGATTGAACTGACTCCGCGGGACTTATCTTTGCTCCTATTTTTGGCAGAGAATCCGAATCAAACATTTACAAGGGATCAGCTGATTGAACACGTTTGGGGATGGGAATATGAGGGGAGTGACCGGGCAGTTGATTTAGCGATTAAGAGATTGAGAAAGTCGCTTTATAAATGGCCTGAGTCAGATGGTGAAATTAAAACACTTCGAGGATTGGGGTATCAATTTTGTGTCTATAAAAAATAATGAACGAATCTCATTGCTGCGATATTGGACGAGTCGTTATCTAATCACACTTTGTATTGGGCTTGTTGTCATTGCAATTATTTCCGCTCTCTGGATTCGTCACACCACTCTAGAAAATCGATTGGACATGACCAAGCTGATGGCAGAGGAGATCGCCGACCGATTTGTTGATATCAGTGAAGGGCGTCCAATTTCTAAAGGGGATGTTCCAGGCTCCCTTACCGATCGCGGACGATTTATGAATATCGAAAGTGATCCTTCTATTTATATTGTTGATACGGTTGGAACGATTCTCTCGAGCAATCGATCTTCTAAGCAAGTATTTCGCCAGTTTCCCCGTGTTATTTTGGAAAATGAAGAAAACGTTCAGAAGCTAACATTAGAAGAAACTAGACAGGACTTTTATGTAGTAAAGGCACCGATCGTGACACAGGACTTCACTTTAGGCTGGGTTGTAATTATAGAATTGAAGGAAAATCTAACCCGTGTAAACCAAGAATACCGCCAGTTAGCAATCATGATCATTAGTCTTGCTCTTCTAGGCTGGGCTGCTATTTATTTTCTCTCACGAAGACTAGCCAATCCAATTAAAGATGTCGCAAGGGCTGCTAAACAGGTTCAGGCAGGCGATTACAATATTGATCTTCCAGAGGATATGAAGGAGCAGGAGGTATATGATCTAGTCCAGTCGTTCAAGGAAATGTCTAACCGTCTGCAAAAGTTGGAATCTCTTCGTACAGAATTGCTAGCGGGTGTGACACATGAATTGAAAACACCAGTGACTTCTATTAGCGGGTTATTGCAGGCACTTAATGATGATGTGGTCACAGGTGAGGACGCAAAGGAATTTTTGGCGCTTTCATTGAATGAAACAACAAAAATGAAAAAGATGGTGGAGGATCTATTGGCCTTCAATTCATTTGCAGCGAATGCAATCCCAGTTAATAAAGAAAATCGTTCGATTAATGAGTTTATGGAGGATTTTATTCATCAATGGGAAGTTACTCAGGAAGATGAACGGATTGAATTAATCTTCACTTCTCTAATGAAAGATCAAGTTGTATCAATTGATCCTATTCGACTTCAGCAAATCATTACGAACCTATTAAATAATGCGAGACATGCTATTGAAGAAAAGGGAAGAATTCATGTAACCCTTGCCGAGATAGAGAACGATCTTACAATTGATATTAAGGATTCAGGCAGCGGAATCCCTTCTGATGAACAAGACCTAATCTTCGAGCGATTTTTTAGAGGAGAAGGGAAAAAGTATAAAATTAGAGGACTTGGACTAGGTTTACCCTTCAGCAAGATGATTGCACAATCACTTGGAGGGGATTTAAAATTAATAGAAAGTTCTTCATCTGGAACAACATTTCGCATTATCTTGCCAATATTGAATAATAGAAATTAGCAATATTTCACTCGAATGCCTCTGCATAATATGAAGGGGCATTTTTGTATATAAGGCTCTCTTCTTAAGGATTATTGTTTTTGGAGTAAATTGAGAGAATGCAAATTATTCACAAAAAGTATTGGTTGATTGGAGCGGAAGGTACGAGACTCCAGCGGGAGAAGTGGGACAGGTGAGACCCCACAGGCGCTTTAGCGCCGAGGAGGCTCACCGCCCACCCCGCGGAAAGGGAGTACCTGGAGCGGAAATCAACTTCTACGAATTCGTTTGATAAGCAACAATGTTTACGAAAACAGTCTATTTTTAAAAATATTCTTCTTTAATTCCTCAAAAAATAGAAAAAACTGATTGACCTTCACGTTGCGTAAAGGTGTATCGTTAATTCATGGAGGTGAGCGAATGGAATATACAGTGCAGAAATTAGCTCAATTAGCAGGAGTCAGTGCGAGAACCCTAAGGTATTATGATGAAATTGATATTCTTAAGCCGGCAAGAATAAATTCATCAGGATATCGGATCTATGGTCAAGCAGAAGTCGATCGATTGCAGCAAATTTTATTCTATAGGGAGTTAGGTGTTGATCTAGACAGCATTAAAAATATCGTCACTGCGCCTTCCTTCGATGGGGCAAAGGCACTTAGGGAGCATCGCGAAAAACTTCTAGAAAAAAAGGAACAACTGGATTTACTCATAGCGAATGTAGATAAAACAATTGCGTTAACAGAAGGGAGAATGAATATGTCTGATAAAGAAAAGTTTGAAGGATTTAAGAAAAAAATGATTGATGAAAATGAGAAGAAGTATGGGAAAGAAATTCGTGAAAAGTATGGCAAGGACACAGTAGAAAAGTCAAATGCAAAAGTGCTGAACATGTCTCAGGAGGACTATGAAAAAGTCACGAGCCTTGAGAAGCAGGTCCACGAAACGTTAGCCGAAGCATTTGAACTAGGTGATCCTGCTAGCGACATTGCGCAAAAGGCAGCAGACTTGCATAAGCAATGGTTATGCTTCTATTGGAATGAATACAGCAAGGAAGCCCATGCGGGTCTTGCACAAATGTATGTGGATGACGAACGATTTACTGCCTATTATGATAAGGTAAAGCCAGGTTCGGCGGAATTTTTAAGAGATGCCATCCACATTTATACGGGTATGAAAAAATAATAGCATTCGAAAAAGCGATTGGAGAGAGCCAATCGCTTTTTTGTGTGGAAAATACCTCTTGACATCTTCCTGACACATTCGGCCATTAAAGTATGAGTTGTAAAGTAATTGAACTATCATTCTAAGGTTAAAAAACTTTTAAATATAGGAGAAAGAAGGGTTCATTATGAATGAGCAAAATCAATTTAATGAAGGAAGCCGAACAGAAGTGAAACAGGTGAAGAGCTCCAAATTAAAGGGTGTGATTTCAACTGTTTTGGCCGGAGTGATTGGATCTGCTTTAACAATCACAGCCCTGCCATACTTACCAAATACAAATGAGGATGCTCCAAAAGCGATTGTCTCAGAAGACAATAGCGTGGCAGAAACAAGTGCTAAACTGAATGTTCAGCAAGTATCTGCAAACTCCATTGCAGATATGGTTGAGCAGGCATCAAAGGCGATTGTAGGTATAGTTAATAAACAGCAGCAAACCAACCGATTTAATCAAACGAGTGAGGCTGTAGATAGTGGTACAGGATCGGGTGTCATCTTTAAAAAAACAGGCGATTCAGCATATATTGTCACAAATAATCATGTGATTGAGAATGCCAATGAAATAGAAGTATCCTTGCATGATGGAAAAAAGGTGAAGGCTGAATTAATTGGGACAGATCCATTAACAGATATTGCTGTCTTGAAAATTTCCGGAGAGGTGGATGTGGAAACATTGCCATTCGGGGATTCTTCCTTATTGCGGGCAGGTGACCAAGTATTGGCAATTGGGAATCCACTAGGACTTGATTTATCTAGAACCGTTACACAAGGAATTGTAAGCGCAGTTGATCGAACAATTGCTGTTTCAACATCAGCAGGGGAATGGGATTTAGAAGTTATTCAAACAGATGCAGCGATTAATCCAGGAAATAGTGGAGGAGCACTGATCAATGCATCAGGTGAATTAGTTGGAATTAATAGTTTAAAGATCTCTGAAAGTGGAGTGGAGGGATTAGGGTTTGCGATTCCAATCAATGAAGTGCAAACAATTATTAACGAACTGATTGAAAATGGGCAAGTCATTCGTCCGTATTTAGGTGTTGGACTAGCCAGCTTTGAGGAGCTTCCTTCCTTCTATTTGCAAAATATCCCTAGCAATGTCAAACAAGGAGCGATTATCTCAAATATTGATCCCAATTCAGCAGCTGCTAAAGCTGGGCTTCAAGAAGAAGATATCCTCGTTTCAATAGGAGGAAATGAAATTACCAATGCAAATGATTTACGTAAATACCTATACACAAAATATTCGATAGGTGACAAGGTGAAAATTGAATTTTACCGTCAAGGAAAGCTAGAAACCGTTGAAGTGACATTAACGAGTAATAAATAAATATGTTTAGGCTGTTTTAAATGATTGTTGTTTTTTATTAAGTTTTTCGTTGACAAAAAAGTTTGTTGATTGGAGCGAAAGGTGCGAGACTCCTGCGGGAGAAGTGGGACAGGTGAGACCCCACAGGTGCTTTAGCGCCGAGGAGGCTCACCGCCCACCCCGCGGAAAGCGAGCATCCTGTAGCGGAAATCAACCTCTACCAAAAATTGTAGCAACAATGTCTGCGTAAACAGCCTAAATTTAATAAATTTGAATAAAAGGGAGAAAAGAATGAAGCGAATCATTTGGATAGCAGGATCTACTATTGTTGCCATTGCTCTAATAGTATCATTTATTGTCATGTCGGAAAAAAGTGTAGCCAGTGTCAACGGAGAAAAAATTAGTGAAAAGGAATTAAATGAGCTGCTTGTATCCCAATATGGATCAGAGGCATTGGATTCACTAATAACAGAAAAAATTATTAGCCAAGAAAAGAAAAAAGAAAAGATTAAAATAAGCGAAGAGGAACTTGATGCAGAAATGACCACGTATATGGAATCCTACGGCGGAGAAGACGCCTTCAAGGATATCCTTGCAAGCAGTGGAGTGGAAATGTCCGCAGTTGAAAAAAACATCGAAAATTACTTAGTCACAAAGAAACTGCTTGAACCAAGAATTGCTGTTACAGATGAGGAAATGAAAGAGTACTTCGAAGAAAACAAAGATAGTTACGCACAGGCTGAACAGGTTCAGGCAAGCCATATTCTAGTGGAAGATGAGGCAATCGCGAAGGAGGTTCGCAAAAAGCTTGAAGATGGGCAAGATTTCAGTGAATTAGCTGCCGAATATTCAACGGATGCATCCAATAGTGGGTCAGGCGGAGAACTAGGCTATTTCGCACGTGGAGAAATGGTGTCAGAGTTTGAAGATGTTGCCTTTTCCTTAGAAGTGGGGAAAATCAGTGATCCAGTCAAAACAGAGCATGGGTATCATATTATTAAGGTGACTGATAAAAAGGAAGCAAAAGAAGCTGTATTTGAGGATGTAAAAGAGGATATCCAAACAGCATTATTTGATTCAAAGATGGAAAGCGAATATACAACATGGCTGGATGAGAAGTTTGAAGAGTATAAGATTGAAAACTTTTTAGAAGTCTAGTATATAAAAAAAGATCAAGGAGAATGGTTTTCTCCTTGATCTTTTTAATGAATTAATTACGATTCACTTTTCAGTAATCGAACACTTTCGTCAAATTCTTTCTCAATTGTTGGATTGTGACGATAAGTGATGAAGCTGACGATTACAGATAGAATTAGGTTGATGGCAAAGCCAGGAACGATTTCATAAAGCGTGTCGCCAAGTCCAACCTGCTTCCAAATGATAACAGTCAATGCACCAGCAATCATCCCTACAAGTGCGCCCCAATTCGTCATCTTCTTCCAGAATAAGCTTAGAAGAATAACAGGACCAAATGAAGCTCCAAATCCAGCCCAAGCATAAGCAACAAGGCTTAAAATGGTGTTATCTTGCTCTAATGCTAGTAATGCTGCTACAACTGCAACTACTAAAACGGCCATCCGGCCAAAGAATACAAGCTCTTTATCTGAAGCATTTTTCTTAAATAATGTTTTGTATAGATCCTCTGTTAATGCACTTGAAGTAACAATTAATTGTGAAGAAACTGTGCTCATTATTGCAGCAAGTACTGCAGCTAATAAGAACCCTGCAAATAATGGATGAAATACGATTTGTCCTAGTACAAGGAAAACTGCTTCTGGATTATCTAATGTATATTGAGTATTCTGGTGGAAAAAGGCAAGTCCAATTAAAGCCATGAATACTGCACCTATTAAGGAGAAAATCATCCAGCCCATACCAATGCGGCGAGCGCTTTTTGTTTCTTTAACCGATGAAATGGCCATAAAGCGAACGATTATATGCGGCTGACCAAAGTAGCCAAGTCCCCATGCCATCGCAGAAATGATCCCCAATGTTGTTGTACCTTTAAAGAAATCAAGCAATGTAGGATCAATTGCTCGAATCGATTCAAAAGTGCCACTGAAGCCGCCAGTATGTGAAAGGGCTAATGTTGGTACTAGAATTAAAGCAATTAGCATCATTAAACCTTGAATGAAATCTGTGTAACTAACAGCTAGGAATCCGCCAAATAAGGTATAGGCAACAACAACCCCGGAAACAATCAGAAGACCAAGGTGATAGTTAACATTAAAAGAACTTTGGAAGAATACTGCACCAGATACCATTCCTGAAGAAACATAGAAAGTAAAGAAAACAAGAATAACGATACCAGATACAATTCTTAATAATTTCGTAGAATCCTTAAAACGATTCTCTAAGTAACCAGGAATTGTAATAGAGTCGTTTGCCACTTGGGTATAGCTTCGTAAACGTGGTGCAACAAAGAACCAGTTCGCATAAGCACCAAGTGTTAATCCAATAGCAATCCAAGCGTCTGCTAGACCACTAACATAAATTCCACCTGGTAACCCCATTAACAGCCAGCCGCTCATATCAGCTGCCCCTGCACTTAAGGCAGTAACGGCAGGTCCAAGTGATCGTCCGCCGAGCATGTAATCAGTTAAGTTACTCGTTTTCCGATAGGCATACCAGCCGATTAATAACATTGCTACCATGTAAATGCCTATTGAGATTAATTGAAGCCCTGAATCAGACATTTCACTTCCTCCTTTTGTTATAATAGAATAAAAATAATAGCATCAATACTATAAATATTCTAACAGCTATTGTCGAAAAATGCGATAGCAAAACTAATAAAAATACATTGTAATTTTTAACTTATACTATCCATAAGGCCTCCCGCCTGAGTCAATGTTTTATTATGCGAAGTTATAAGTTATTACACAGTGTAAACATATATTTGGCCTATTATTATTTTTTACTATGGCATTGAAAATTGCTATTATAAAATGATTAACTGTTTTTTTACTATAAAATAATGATCGGGTGAAGAGATGAATAAAGCCATTCCAATAAAGGTGAAATCTACATATACGAAAAGTTTCCAAGCGGGTTATCCGCTCATTCCTGAGGATTCAATTGTACAGCTTCCTAAATCAATTTCAGAAGGAGCAATTATTGACCTAGTGGATGAAAGGAATGCCTTTCTAGCTAAGGGCTATTATGGGAAACAAAATAAGGGGCGAGGCTGGATTTTAAGCAGGGATCTTCATGAAGTTATCGATCAAGCCTTTTTTGAGAAGCAAATCAAAAAGGCAATTGAAAAGCGTAACACATTTTTTAATGACCCTGAAACAACTGCATTCCGCATTTTTAATGGGGAAGGGGATGGGATAGGCGGTCTGACGATTGACTATTTCAATGGGTATTATTTAATTACCTGGTATAGTGAGGGGATTTTTCATTATAAGGATAGGATTGTTCAAGCATTAATGCATGTGACGAATGCGAAGGGAATATATGAGAAGAAGCGTTTTGCTGTGAAAGGTACATATATAGAGGATGATGATTTTGTAACAGGTGAGCAAGCGAGTTTTCCTCTTATTGTAAAAGAAAATGGTATTAGCTTCGCGGTGTATTTGAATGATGGAGCGATGGTTGGGGTATTTTTGGATCAACGAAATGTACGAAAAGTCATTCGAGATAAGTATGCAGAAGGGAAAACGGTGCTGAATACCTTCTCTTATACGGGTGCATTCTCAGTAGCAGCTGCATTGGGTGGTGCTATAAAGACTACAAGTGTAGATCTTGCTAATCGCAGTAAGAGCAAGACAATCGAGCAGTTTAGCATAAATAGCATCGATTATGAAGCACATGACATCATCGTGGAGGATGTATTCAATTATTTCAAGTACGCGGTCCGTAAGCAATTATTATTTGATATGGTTATTCTTGACCCACCAAGCTTTGCACGATCCAAAAAGCATACATTTAGTGCGGGAAAAGACTATCCAGCCCTACTTGAACAAGCAATACAATTGACAGAAAAAAATGGAGTTATCGTTGCATCTTCTAATTGCAGCACGTTTAATATGACTAAATTCAAGGGATTTATCGAAAGGGCTTTTCAAGCCACTGGAGGAAAATATAAGGTCTTAGAAGAATTCAGTTTGCCTGAGGACTTTAAGACTATGAAGGAATTTAAAGAAGGCAATTATCTTAAAGTGGTAATTATCAAGAAATTATCATAATTTTAGCGGTAGATTTAAGGTAGAAATATGGGATGTGGGACCTATTTGAATGATGAATAGGCTCCACATTCTTTTTTTATGATTGAAGAAAGCTATTTCTTGATCTAGATCAATTAAAAATGATTCTCAATTAGCTATCCTATATTAAAAGGAAGTTTTTTGAGAGGGGCCAAAGTGATGTTTCAAATGTTATTTTCCGCTAAATCAAAAGTTCCATCAGACAATATCCAACCCATCCAAAACCGTGTTGACTTTTCCCTAAAAGAAAGCGGTGCCCAGATCCCGGAGCTAATGAAGTTAATTCAACTTACTAAAAAAGACTTAGAAAGTCTTAAAAAAATTGATTCTCTTATGGAGGAACATGCTCATATTATTGCAGAACGACATTATCAGATGATCATGAGTATTCCCGAAATCAAGAATATCTTTATGCAATTTTCCAATCAGGAGCGATATACGACTGCTATTACAAAATACTTTAAACAATTAACAAAACCGGCATTAGATGAAAAGTATATTAATTATCGAAAAAAAATTGGTCAAATTCATAGCAGAATCCGCCTTACTGATGAATGGTTTATCGGATCTTATGTCCGAATTTATGAGTATTTACTTCCTTATATTACAGCCAAGTTTTATAAATCACCTCAAGAATTATCGGATATTATTCTCGCTTTAAATCGAATGATTACTTTTGATAGTTTAATTGTATTAAGTGCATATCAAGAAGCAAATGACTACCAAATGGTTGAAAGTATTAATAAGGTAACCGAATATGTTATTCGTGCAGATAAGGTAAATAGTTTGATGGAGGACGTTGAAACAACTAGATTAGAGGCTGAGACTGTAAGTGCCTCTGCACAAGAACTAGCTGGATCAGTTACTGAGGTGGCAGAAAATGCCGTTACTGTTTCGGAAAATACGGAACAAATGGTTAGTGAAGCTCGAAAAGGACAGGAAGTAATTGAGAGCTCACTTAATGGATTTTTAATCATGGCAGATGATTTTATTAATACAAAAGATAATATTGATTTATTAATAAAAGAAGTAAATGATATTTCACAGGTTACCGATTTTATAAAAAAGATAGCAAATGAGACCAATTTACTTGCTTTAAATGCTTCTATTGAAGCAGCACGAGCGGGGGATAGTGGACGAGGCTTTGCGGTTGTTGCAGACGAAGTCAGAAATTTAGCGGAGCAAACAAAAATATCTGTCGAAAAAATCTCTGAAACTATTTTACAAATACAAGCTGAATCTGAACAAGTTGGAAATATTGTAGAGGAGATGTCTAATCAACTACAAGGAAGGATTGCCCAAACGAAAGAAGCAATTACTACCCTTGATTACATTATGAAACAAGTGGATGAAGTTGGAGGTGCCACAGCAAACATTGCCGCTATTGCTGAGGAGCAGTCTGCTGCAACTCATGATATTATGGCTCGTATTGGAGTGGTTTATCAGCACACTGAAAAGATAAAAGAACAAGGGAATTTAACAGGAGAATCTATTTATCAAGTTAGTTTGGAAGTCAATCAGCTTAGGAATCAGATGATTAACGTCATACCTGAATTAACCCCGCTACAACTGCTGAGAGTTGCTCAAACCGAACATTTGATGTGGAGATGGTGGGTGTATAACGCAATGATGGGCTATCATCATTTGGATAAAAATCAATTGAATAAATGTCAATCTTGTCAGCTTGATAATTGGTATTCTGTTCTTAAAGACAATCAATTGATTCAATCTATTCCCTCATTCAAAGCTATTGAAAAACCGCTTCAACGATTTTATCAACTAATCAAACGAACAACTGAATTAGTGGAAAAAGGACGTAAGAAGGAAATAAACTTGGTTTTAGTTGAGATCGATGAGGTATTGAATCAATTGATCCAATCTATCCAGGACGTTGAGAAAGAATTAATGAAGTAATTTCTTTCATATATAAAGGGTACTGCATGCTAGCCAGTACCCCCATAACTTATTAAAGAAATGATTAGTTAGACGACACCTTGCACAATCATGGCATCAGCTACACGGATAAAACCTGCAATATTTGCGCCAACAACAAGATTGTCTGGGTAGCCGTACTCCTTTGCTGCTTTCACGCTATTGTGGTAGATATTTGTCATAATTGAACGGAGTTTTGCATCGACTTCCTCAAATGACCAGGCTAATCTTGCACTATTCTGTGCCATTTCCAATGAAGAGACAGCCACACCTCCAGCATTTGCAGCTTTTGCTGGAGCAAAAAGAATATCACTTTCTAAGAACACATTTATGGCTGCTAATGTAGATGGCATATTTGCCCCTTCCCCAATAGCTTTTACCCCATTTGCAACAAGGACTTTTGCTGAACAATCATTGATTTCATTCTGGGTGGCACACGGCAATGCAATATCACAAGGAATGGACCAGATTCCAGAGCAGCCTTCTACGTATTGAGCAAAGGGATGTTCAAGTACGTACTCGTATATGCGCTTTCCTTCAACTTCTTTTAACCGCTTGACAGTTTCGAGATTTATACCGCTCTCATCATAGACATACCCATTTGAATCACTGCAAGCAATGACTTTTGCCCCTAACTGCATTGCTTTTTCCATGGCATAGATTGACACATTTCCAGAACCTGAGACGATAACAGTGCTGCCCTTGAAGCTAAGTCCTTTGTCTTTTAACATTTCTTCAACAAAATATACGGTTCCATAGCCAGTTGCTTCCGTACGTCCTAAGCTTCCTCCATAGCCAATACCTTTGCCTGTTAGTACACCTGCTTCATAAGCACCACGCAGTCGCTTGTACTGCCCAAACATATAGCCAATTTCTCTTGCGCCGACACCGATATCTCCAGCAGGGATATCGGTATCAGGTCCGATATATTTACTGAGCTCAGTCATGAAGCTTTGTGTAAAACGCATGATTTCACCATCAGACTTTCCCTTTGGGTTGAAATCAGCCCCGCCCTTTCCGCCTCCAATTGGTTGGCCAGTTAACGAGTTTTTGAAGATTTGTTCAAAGCCGAGGAATTTAATGATGCTTGCATTAACTGAAGGATGAAAGCGGATGCCGCCCTTATAAGGCCCAATGGCACTATTGTACTGAACTCTGAACCCGCGGTTTATCTGGACTTTTCCTTTATCATCTGTCCAAGGAACACGAAAGGTAATCAACCTCTCAGGTTCTACGATTCTTTCAAGGATTCCTTGATGCATATATTTTGGATGCTTGGAAAAAACGGGAACAAGTGAATCAAATATTTCTTCCACGGCCTGATGAAATTCGAATTCATTTGGATTACGTAATTTCACTACTTCGAAGACTTCATTTACATAATCTAATGCCGCTTTTGTTTCATTATTTTTCACTTCTTCTAATGTTTGCATATTTGATCAAGCCCCCTAATTAAAGCTGAAAATGAATATTTACTCAAATGGATGGATTTTCTTATAAGTAAATTCTATAATGAAAAAATAATCTAAACAATATGAATAATAGATAATACTAATGCTGTAACTAGATGAATGGGGCGGGGTGGGCTAGTTGGAATTACGACAGATCCAATATTTTATGGAAGTGGCGAAGCGTGAGCATGTAACTGAGGCAGCAGCAGCTCTGCATGTCGCACAATCAGCAGTTAGCAGACAAATCTTTAATTTAGAGTTAGAGCTGGGAGTGGATTTATTCTTTCGTGAAGGGAGAAATGTCCGGTTAACACCGATTGGAAAGATATTTCTTGAACATATGGAAGATGCAATGACTGTCATTGAGAATGCGAAGAGAGAGGTGGACGAGTACTTAGATCCTGAAAAAGGAACGATTCGCATTGGTTTTCCAAGTAGTTTGGCTGCTTATACATTACCAACGGTTATTTCAGCATTTAGTAGAGAGCATCCAGATGTGAAATATCAGCTGCGTCAGGGCTCTTACCACTCTCTAATCGATGGAGTGATAAAGGGTGAGATCGATATGGCTCTTCTTGGGCCAGTACCAAGAGAGGAAAAAAAGGTGCAAGGAAATATCCTGTTTACCGAAAAGATTGTTGCTTTGCTGCCGAATAGACATAGGTATGCAAATAATAAATCTTTGAAATTAAGCCAGCTGCGGGATGATTCCTTTGTCTTGTTTCCGGGAGGCTATATTCTTCGGGACATTATTATGGATGCGTGTCAACAGCAAGGTTTTCAACCAAATGTATCTTTTGAGGGAGAGGATATTGATGCAATCAAAGGTTTGGTCTCAGCGGGTCTAGGGATCACATTAATTCCAGAGATTACATTAATCGATAGTCTCCCGCGTCAGACAGTCAAAATCCCAGTCATCGATCCCGGGGTCACTAGAACAGTTGGTGTCATTGTTCCAACAGAACGAGAAATGCTGCCTACCGCCAAACTGTTTCATGCTTTCTTAAATGAATTTTTCAATAGGCTGGGCAGTTTCCAAAACTAATCGGTGTCTGCCCCAGCAACTAGATCGTTCAATTCAGAAAAAACACGATGGAAGCTTGGCTTCATCGTGTTTTTTTGGTTGAAAAGGATCATTGCAATCCTTTAATAGTCAGTTCCTTCGCAGGCAAGAATCCTTCACCGGTATCCAAGTATTTCACATTGACTTGGTCACCTTCCTGTAAATAGATTGCCATTGGGTTGTTTTCAGAAGAAATCACATAACTTTGAGTGTTGTCTAGGAGGAAGGAAATGATTGTGAAATCACCGACTCGTTCCTTATAGACTCTCACTACTGTTCCGCTTATTTGCTTTTCCTCTGCCTTAGAGCTTCCGTCAACGGTACCTCCACCTCTTTGTAATGCCGTTTTATATAGTTTTAACGCTTCATTTGGTGTCGTACCATAAACAGAGATTTCTGGATTAGCTGCTGAAACAATAAAGTAATTCTGCAGAAAACCGTTCGCATCCAATACAGGAGTTAACCAGCTGGCCTCTCCGTAAAAATTGTAGAGAACAGGCATCTCTCCGTCCCATTTTTTCTCAATAAATTTCTTTTCGATGATCTGCAGGGCACCTTGTGAATCCATGTAGGATTCCTCAAGATTTCCCGTATAGTATGTTGCTTCACCAGTTCTAGAGTTTGTTAAGGAGTACCCAAGCATGGAATCGACCCCTTCTTTTGGACTAGTGAAATCAGTGAAGTAATACATTTCACCATTTTCATCAAAGATCGGGCTAACATTTGCTTCTGTTCCTTCATCAGATGGGAGTCTTACATCTTTTTTGCCAAATTTGCTATTCCAAAATCCATGGATGTAATTACCAAAGTAGCTATTTTGCAAGCTGACTACTTCAGGTGATACGGCACCGTCAATAAATGCTGGTACATCTGCTAATTTATAATCCTTTGTCTTACCATTTTTAGGGTCAACAACAACGATTCCTTTTACATCAAATCCATTACGGGCAGAAATGAATTCTCCATAGGAACGGATATAATGAGGTTTTCCATCATCGTCAATTTCTAATTGAACGTCCCCGTAAAAAATATATTGAGGATACTGCATCCGAATCTGGCGTTCAATATTTTTACTGAAATAGGATGAAGGTGTATAAACCATTTCTGCCTTCATAAATTTAGGGTTAGCTGATGAATCAGTTGCACTGATGGTAAAGTAGCCTGGCGTCTCGTCACCGTTCAACCATTTGAAAAAGCCGGAAAATTCTACAGGTGCAATATAGACATATTCCCCGTTAACCTTTTGAATTTGTAAATGTCCAAGCTCATAATAGCTTGTATTTGGAACTTGCCCAAATGCCTTTTTCATTTTATTCCTAGCAAACTGAGGAGGTACACTTGCCGGTGTTTCATTTTCGTCAAAGGTTTCAATCTCCATTTTTTCTGTCATTTTTGTAATTTCATATTTTTCATTCGCATTGAAGAGGAATGCAGTAAGAAATATGATTGCAACAGCGAGGCTTCCTAAGAATAAAAAAGCTTTAATTATTCTTTCTTTACCTGAAGCAAATAGGGCCCCAGCAGCTGTAGTAATAATAGCTAATACCCATACAGAGGTTAGGTTCCTGTCAAGATTCGTTAAATAGTAGAAGGCAAACACTGCCAGTATTAAAAGGATAATGGAAGCAATAAGAATACCTGCTTTTGGCTGCTTTTTTTCTTCTTTATTTTTAGCCTTTGAAAAAGGTATAAGTACTAGAGCAGCAGCTAAACCGACAATAAGCGAAAATAAGAATATGTTTCCCATAAAATCTCCCCTTTGAAATTCTCATCTTCTTACATACGAGAAGGCTATTAGAAAAGTTTCATTCATAATTTTATACTGTTCAAGGAAAAAAGGAAAAACCTTTAATTTCAATAAAAGAAGGAAATGGGCAGGACATAAGAGAATGAGATAATACCAGAATTGCATTAGTGAAAATTTTTTAATGAAAGGATGGCTTTTATGCAAATGAAACCTGAAGAAAATGAATATGCGCCTTATTATGCAACTTACGTTGATTTAGTTCCAGATGGAGATATCATACATATTTTGAACGAGCAAGTGGAGGACACGATTCAACTTCTAAATCATATTTCTGACGAACAAAGCCTATTTCGATATGCTCCAGGGAAATGGAGCGTAAAGGAAGTGGTTGGGCATGTTGTAGATACTGAGAGAATTATGGCGTATCGCCTTCTTTGTATTGCTCGTGGGGAAACTGTGTCTTTGCCAGGCTATGATGATCAAGTTTATGTTCAGAATGCTGAATTCGATAGATTGCCTTTAAAAGAGCTTATTGAAAATTTAAGAGTTGTGCGGCAATCCACGATTCAATTGTTAAAGGAATTGGATACTAAAGCATGGATAAGAATCGGTAATGCGAATGGCTCTGATGTTTCAGTTCGTGCGCTAGCCTATATTATTGCTGGGCATGAGCGACATCATCGTCAATTAGTAAAAGAACGATATTTGAACCAATAATCGGTTTATAGCTAAGTAAGGAAAACTGCTAAACTTGTTTTGGCAGTTTTTTATTTTTTTAAAAGGCGTCACAAAAAGATGTTCTGTACGACTAATCGGTATGAAAGATAAAAAGTAGGTGAGAGGGATTTGGATAATGAGAAAAGACATCTCGTGATGGAATGGTATGAGTCCTACTATGATGATGTTTACCGTTTTATCTTGTATATGCTCGGTGATAAGCAGCTTTGTGAAGATTTCGTTCATGACACCTTTGTGCGAGCATATACAGCAATGGATCGATTTGATCAGCGCTCCAGTGTGAAAACATGGCTTTTTGGCATCGCCAAGCATTTAGTTTTAGATGAAATCCGCAAACGAAAGCGAAGAAGGCTACTTCCATTTGAAAAAGAAATCCCATCCTCCTTTAATGTTGAGCAGCTGATTGAGAACAAAGAAGCGGTTCTTGAACTAGTGAGTAATATTCAAAAATTAAAACCGAACTATCGGATGGTGATTATTCTGAAGAAGGTTGAAGACTGCTCCACTAAAGAGATTGCGGATATTTTAGACTGGTCTGAAGTGAAGGTTCGTAAAACGTTATCAAGAGCATTAGAATCACTTAGAAAAATGAATCGAAAGGAAGAAGGAGGTGGACGGATTGAGCAAACACTTTGATGACAAGTGGAAGCAGCTCCAGCAATTTCAGCCGACAAGTCATGAAAAAACTCAATTAAAGCAAAGAATTTGGCAAACGATTCAGGAAGAACCTGTCAAAAAGGCGCCTAGTCATTTGTTCCAGCTGAAAGGAATTGCAATGGCTTGTCTGCTTGTTCTTATTTGCGGAAGCTTCCTCTTGCTTATTTTTCAACAAAGTGGGGAGTCACAAAATGCGGCAAATCAGCCTTTCAATTATGAGAAATTCAGCTGGGAATTGGAAGATGTTTATAGTGAGGAAGTGGACGAGGGCTTGGAGCTTTTTCGGGAAAAGCAATCGGTTCCAGTCGGAACAGTAAAAGAAATAACGGAAAAAGAAATGAATACAGTTACCACTCAATTACCAATGTCAGTAGTGAAAGAACTTGAACATTTCCCTTATCCAACAACAATGTATATTGAGCACGTAAAAATGATGGATACATCCCTTAGATACCATTTTTTTGTTCCAAATAAGGAAAAATGGATTCATTTCACTTTTGATTATCCGAAACTCGAATATGCAGAAATTTTTCATGCAATATCTACATTGGCCTTTGAGGGAAAGAAGCCGTATCGTCATGATGAACCGCTCTATGTCAATCATGGATATGGAAATATCCTGTTTCCAGTTGGTTTGAAGCCATATTCAATTACTTTGTACAAGGAAATCTATTATTGGAAAAATGGGTCAAGTAAAGCATTTTCCTCTTATATAGAAACGTTACTAGCAACTGGGCTTTGGAAAAAAGTAGAATCAAACGGAAATAGACACACCTTTGTTTCTGTAGAAGGGAACGAAGAAATTACGATCTGGTGGGATAGGAAAGATCTAATATATGAATATGATTATCCGGATAGGAATTAGTTAAGAATTGTCCAGAAAAAGCACATAAATCACAAATAGCCGTAGAAGTATAAAAAAATCGACAGGTTTCTATCACCTGTCGATTTAGGTCTTTTCTGAATGATCGGTAAAGACAGCTTGCAGTAAATATAAGATCATCCAAATAGTTATTACGAGGAACCCCCAGCCTAACACCTTTTGCTGAGTCTCAAGATAGTTGTTGCATATTTGAATGGGTGAATCGATATATAACCATGCCATTAAACCGAACATGGACAAATAGTTCAAGAAAATAAAGCTTTTTCCAAGCGTTTGCAGCTTTTTCCAACTGTCACGTAAGCATAAACCTACGATCGGCAGTCCAATAAATTTAAAGAGTTCCACCAAATCTATGGTTACGGCTTCATCTATAGCTCGTGGCAGCATCCAATACATGGTGATAAAGACAAAAATGATGATGCCTGGGATGCCATTTGTATTCCAGTGTGTGAAAAAGGTATGGAATTTATTTATAACCGGTTTGCCAATAAGACAGCCGGCTAGAATAAGTAAAGGAAGCTGAACTAACATATGAAGAAGCATAATGGACTCCATATAGGCTGTAAGTGGAGGAATGCATAGAATACCAAACAAAATAGTGCCTAGTCCTGCTTGTTTCATTTTGCATTCCCCGCTTCATTTTTAAGTATTTCAACGACCTTATTGGCTGCTTCATCTATTTTCGTATAGTCCATGACCTCTTCTAAATACCCATTTTTGTCGACTAAATAAAAGGCGGAATTATGGGTAAAGCCGCCTTCACCATCTGGAATAACAATAACACCAAATTCTTCTAATAAATGATCAAGTTCAGATTGGTCAGATATTCTGGCCATTCGCCATGTTTCTCCATCACTGCCAAAGGCTTTTCTATATTTTTCTAAAGTAGCTACATTATCACGTGCAGGGTCAAAGCTTATGCTTAAAAATAGAATGTCTTCCCCGATGTATTTCTCAGGAATTTGTTGATAAACTTCTGACAGATTCATTTCTAGTTTTGGGCAAATATCTGAACATGCCGTATAGATAAAGGTAAGCATGATATTCTTGCCTTTTAATTCAGAAAATGAATAGACTCGACCTTTGCTGTCTTCTAATGTGACATTCGGAAACTTTGGCTTTTCTTGAAGTAATTTATAAGTTCGGGCACTTTCTGCTGTAAATGCCCGAAACCCATCTGTGCCAACATAAAACATGATACAACCTAATAAAATCGACAAGACAATTGCTGTTGTATTACGCCAATTTTTTCTCAATTCGATCGCTTCCTGTTGTACCCCTTACTTTTGTGTAGCGAATAAAATGGATGATAAATATGGCAAGTGCAACAACTGCCAGTACACCGCCAATAGCCCCAAACACTGCAGGTGCCATCCACTCAGGGAAATGGGTAGCCCATCTTCTAGGTGTGCTAAGTGCTCCAGAAATTAAGAAACCAACACTTACACTGATGATACCAAGTGTATAACTAATAAAGCCGAATTTATCTAACCCATTCGTTTGTAAGTTGCTGTCTATCTTAGAGAGATAATAAATAAAGCCGAAGATCATTACTACAGCACCAAGACCCATATACATATGGAAATGTCCAGGAACCCATTTTGTATTATGCATTACGTGGTTAACAACAATCGTTGCATCCACGATAGCTGGAACGACACCTACAACCCATCCAAACATGGATAAAAAGATTAATCCAGATGCCATATCCCATTTAATGCCTGATTTATAAACAATCATTAATGCACCATAAGCAGTAATAACGAGAACTGGCAATCCGTTTGCATAGGAAAGCACTTGTCCCATGATTAGCATCCATTTAGGCATAACTGAGTCCATCAGCATATGGTGAGTATAGATGACTAATGTAAATGCCGTTGACATCGTCCATGCAATTAAAAATGGTCGATTAGACTTCCATGGGCGATTGGTATAGCGTGGCAAAATTTCATAAACAGCAATAACACCCATATAAATAATAGAGTTGGCAAAAATATGCCCGAAAGCATAGGTTAAGTTTTTCGCTAATAGCGGATCAAATGTAAATGCTGGGTTAACAACATTGATAATATTCATAATCAAAACGGTTGCACCAGCAGTTAATGCGGAAACGTTTACAATCGTAACCATCGTACTTGCTACAACAGTTGGAGATGGTGCATTTTTTTCTGCCTTTTTACCAGAAATAACATCCCATCCTAATCCTTTTCCAAGGCTTCCATACTTTTTAATAATCGCTCTTCCGGTATCGATGTATAGAAGTAAGAATCCTACACCAAGAATAAGCATTCCAACAAGATAAAGTAGAGCACCAGTAGTACCCCAAGCTCCTCCAGATAATGCTGGCAGAGGGTAAAGGAATGTCCATGCACTTGCATACTTAAATGAAAATACACCAATAACAACCATTACAACACCAATTAAAGATAATACTAGATTTAATTGGAAAATTTTCTTAGATAATTCAACATAGTTTGATAGAAAGTACCACATGACGGCTGAGGCTGCTAATGCTGCTCCACCGATCATTCCAGTTCCATGTATTGTCAAGAACTGATAAAAAGCCGCAGGGGGAAGATCTAATACTCCACCTTGTGCTAAAAGCATTAATATTCCAAAAACCATCATAGCAGCAATGACAAGTCCACCTATAATTAAGTATGTTGCTATCAGATTACTTTTTGACTTCATTTCTCCTATATTTGTAGTTGTGACCATCCTACTAACACCTCCACCTTTTTATTCCGTAACTTCAATTTTGCCAATCATTAAATGATGCGCTAAGCCGCAATATTCTAAACAAAGAACTTCATACGTACCAGGTTTATCGAAAGTAATATAAACCTTATTTGTGTATTCTGGCATTGCTTGTGTTTGAGCAATTAAATTCAACTCTGAATCGTAAATACCAAAACCATGCGTTACATCTGTGCTTGTAACATGAAATTCAATAGGTTCCCCTACTTTAAATTCAGTTTCACTCATTTTCCAGCCAAATTGAATGGCTTCAACATCTACAATTGTTGGGTCATTGCCAGCACTATAAACAGGCTGGTTATATGGTAATTCCCGAAGAGTATAAATAGTCATTACTAACATCAATACTGCTAATGTTACTCCATAAAATGTTCGGGCCTTATACCATTTCTTTTTAATAGGCTCATAATCTTGTTTTTCTTTTGATTTCAAAGCGACAAATCCAAATACGGCTGCGATTAATAGCATAAAAATCAAGCTAACAACCCAAGCTACTGTTTGAATCATTTCAAAAACCTCCCCAATGTTCATTTCTTAAAAATAACTAATTTGCACTACGTCGACGTTTATTTCCGTAACTAGAATACAAAAAATAGACACAATTTAGCGTGACCCTAGTCACAAAAATTCCATATTCGATTTATTTTAGTTTGTATAGTAATAACCTTAAAAATAGTAAATTTTTAATAGAAAAGCTTAGAATCCATCGGGAATTCAGATAGATTTGCATATAAAAAAGAGCTGTCCAGTCGCCAGAAAATCGACGTATTGGACAGCTCTTTCTTATTAAAAATTACCTATTCTTTATCCTCAGGAAGGGTACAGTTCCCATCTACACAGCTAGCATCTTCTGAAGAATCAGCGGATAGGTCTTGAAATTTTGGTGCTGCAGCGGATTCTTCTTCCCAAACTTTTTGCAATGCGTTAGCAAATGTTTCAGGGGGTTGAGCACCAGAGATTGCATATTTTTGATTGATGATAAAATAAGGCACACCACTTATGCCGTATTGCTGGGCAATAGCCTCATCTATGCGTACATCATTGGCAAAGGCATTTTCATCTTGAAGAATAGTTAAGGCACCTTGCCGGTCTAACCCTGCTTCCACTGCGATGTCCACCAATGTATCATGATCACTGATTTCTTTTGATTCTGTAAAATATGCATGAAGCAGTTTCTCTGTGAGAATAGTCTCTTTGCCATTGGCTTTTGCATATTTTGCTAAACGATGGGCATCAAAAGTATTTGTTGGTTTCATCCCATCAAAGTTAAAAGTCAGCCCAACTGCTGCTGCATGCTGGCCAACCCCTTCATTTGTTTTCTTCGCTTGCTCAACACTCATTCCATATTTAGCAGCAAGTGCTTCATGGATATTTTTGCCGCTGTATTTCGGAGAATGAGGGTCAAGTTCAAAGCTTTTGAATTCAATCTGAACTTGATCTTTATGTGGAAAAAGGGCGAGTGCATTTTCTAATCGCCGCTTCCCAATATAACAAAATGGACAAACAAAATCGGACCAAACTTCAATTTTCATAGGAACACCTCTTCTAGTGAATTTCCTTTATCGTACCATAACTAAATGGAAAGCCATTGATAAATGCTCATGAATAAAGGGCTGTTTTAGATCGAATTTCAAAAAATACACAACATGATTGGTTTTGCTCAATATACTAATGGTAACAGACGTATTTTCTATACACGATGTGTCTAACGTTAGAATACCCAATCTAATCATAATGTGGTGATATCAGGTGAAAACTGATCAAAATCATAAGTTGATGTTTCAAAATTTACAAGAGAAGGATTTGACGTTTGAACATGTGTTCAAGCGAATATTAAAGTTTATGAATCGAAATCCCCGCGGAGATTTCCGATTGATGATTGGAACAGATTCACAAGTCCATTGTGACCGAACGCTTTTTATTACAGGAGTTGTGATTCAAAATGAGGGGAAGGGTGCATGGGCATGTATCCGGAAAATAATTGTCCCAAGAAAAATGCTGCATTTACATGAGCGTATTTCGTATGAAACCTCATTGACAGAAGAAGTGGTATCCTTGTTTACGATCGAGCGAAAAAATGAAATGATTGATATCGTGCTTCCTTATATTTATCAAGGAGCGACATTTACAATGGAAGGGCACTTGGACATTGGTGCAGGGAAAAGAAATAAGACAAGAGAATTTGTTAATGAAATGGTGACAAGAATGGAGTCCATCGGTGTTGAGCCAAAAATAAAACCGGATGCCTTTGTAGCATCGAGTTATGCGAATCGATATACAAAATAAAAGGAAGCCCAACGGAATGAATGCCATATGAATAGGGCATTCATTCCGTTGGGCTCTTCTGTGAAAAAGTTTCTATTTTAATAATGTACTCGATAGATCTCTTCCATTTTTGAAGCAACTGCCTCTGTAAGCTCGGCTGTAACTTCTGGAAGGGATGATTGTAAGATTGAATTCGCCATTTTCGCCATCATACCCTCGGCCTTAATTTCAAGGCAGCCAGTCATGATAATCTTCTTGGGACTTTGTGCTTCGGCAGTGAAGAAACCATGTCCTGTAAATTTTTCATTTATCCCTGTTAAATTAAATGTAATGGTAGTTGGTTTTTGCCAGCTAGTAATATCAACCTTCAATTCGATCTTTTTCTTCATAATTCCGATATCACTTTTAAAGCTCCAGGTAGATTCTTTTTCACTAATAATTTTATGCTCAATATAACCTGGAACAAGAGGGGCCCAATTATCTATATCACTTACAAACTCCCAGATAGAATCGATCGGTACGTTTACTTCTGCTTGATGACTATAACTTGGCATTCATTCCCGCTCCTTTAGATGAAATTCAAAGATGCTTTCCATGCAAATCTATTCTAATGAAAGCAGCAGTATTCCATAATTTATTGAGATGGCGGTGGTATGACAGCAGGAATCCCTTCGCCAGACCCATTATAATACTGAGGTACTTGCCCTGGATGAAATAAGTCACCGATTCTTACTTTGTTAGACACTTCAATTGGACTTTCGATAAGAGGGATAATAACATTCATCTGAACCTTTACATTAATATAAACTTCTAAAAATGTGTTGTTAATTCCCGATTCGGCGATTTGCGCTTCCACATCAGACGTTACGTCCCCGATGATTTCCAATCGAACGGGAATCTCAGGACCAAGATTTGAAAGTAACGTCATTTTCGTTGCCATGCCTAGTGGAATATGATAAATAATCCCATTTGTTTTTTTTGTATCATCAAGGTCTATTTCTATATCATTTTTGAAGTTTTCCAGCTGTTCTATGTCTCCAGCTTCCACTAAATTTAAATATTTCTGGACCCTTTTCTGCGACTCAGAAATGGCTTTGTTATAGATTTTTGGATTGAAGCTATAACTCGCTTCACCAGCATTCTCGTGTTTTACGATTAGTTCGTTGATATCGATACTTTCAGCAATACTTTTGTCTATTGCATCATTTATTGCTTGTGCTGCAAATTGTCGAGCCCTTGACTCAGCAATGCCAATTAATGTAGGTTCAAGATTTTTATTTATAATAATTAAACTGAAGATCGTCAATAAATTAAAAATGATAAAAGAGATTAATAATACATATTTGAATGGTAAAGGGCCTTTAAAAGGCCGATGCCTTCTTATTTTCCTTTTTCTAAGCAAAGTAACCCTCCTGCTCTAAGTGGATTTCCTAATTCTCCCCTATTGGCTAAAATGACTTAAAATATCCAAACGTGTCCTTTGTACAAATATATGTATATAATGAAAAAATACAACGGAGCTTTTTGTCACTTTTTGTGAAGGCTTTTTAATAGTAGGAAAAAAGTGTGCTTATATGAAAATATCGCTATTAAGAAGAAAAAATTTGCTTTCCTGCCCTAAATTTGGTATTATCTAGAGAATTATTTTTGTTCATTTAAAAAAGTTTAATTTTAGTAAAATAGTGTGGTTACAAGGATTAGATACGATTATCTAGCTCTTGGAGTTTTGCGCTTTACTAAAGTGTGTAAGGAAAGAATAAGTTTGATACTTTTCTCCTGAATATGACTTTGAGCAAGAATAGTAAAACAAAATGTGTGTATATACACAAGGAGGAAATAAACATGGCAACAGGAAAAGTAAAATGGTTTAATGCAGAAAAAGGATTCGGATTCATCGAAACTTCAGAAGGTCAAGATGTATTCGTTCACTTCTCAGCTATCCAAAGCGAAGGCTTCAAATCACTTGACGAAGGTCAAGAAGTTTCATTTGATATTGAAGAAGGCCAACGCGGACCTCAAGCATCTAATGTAGTAAAACTATAATAAGCAATGCAAAACAGACTCTAATGATTTAGAGTCTGTTTTTTTAATGAGAAGAGGCATTTGGATGGGAGCGCAAGATTGACTTACAATCCAATCAATTTTTGTTCAGGGATAACGGATAATAATTCCTTTAAGTAGTCATTTGAAAATAATCCATTAGGATCCAGCTCCGCTCTAATTGTTAGAAAATCGGCTAACTTAGGATATAGATCATGTAGTTCGCTGCTGTTGCGGTTATGCATCTTTCCCCAATGAGGTCTTCCTTCGTATTTCATCATGATTTGTTCCATATCCCGGAAGTATTCCTCAAAGGGCATGCCTTTGTACATATGAAAAGCAATGTAAGCTGAGTCCCTATGATAGGAAGGACTTAACCACAAATCATCGGCTTTGACTGTACGGAATTCAATTGGGAAGTGTACCTTGTATTTCTTTTCTATAATACATTCTCGAATTTCCTGAATAGCTGAATTTAGATTCTGGAGGGGGATACAGTACTCCATTTCTCTGAATTTAACGATTCTCGGAGTTGCGAAAAGCTGATAGCTGTAAGCAGAAATAGAGCTGCTTCCAACTGCTTTTGCTGAGAGTCTGCTTACAGAACGGCTTGTTTTCGGAAATAGTCGGCATACCTCTGAGAGGATAAAGAACAAATAATTCTCCAATAATAGATTTTTTACATGATGAAGACGTAAATTTTGAGGGCTCTTGTCGGTTATGTTCATTGTTTTAATTTGAATGAGATCAGAATAAGGGAATAGGTAAAATTCAAAGTGCCGATTGGTGTCAATGAGGTAGCTCAGCTGCTGATCGAGAGCGGCAATTTCAACTTTCTCACTCTTGTATTCATATACAGGGCTTTTAATTATTTTTAAGGTAACTTTTACAATAATTCCTAAGCTTCCTAAAGATACAAGAGAGGCATTGAAATATTGGGCATTTTCTTGTTTAGATATGGTAATAACCTCACCAGAAGCAGTTACAAGCCATAATTGGGTGACTTGGGTTGAGATGTTTCCAAAGGCTAGCCCTGTTCCATGTGTCCCAGTAGAGATCGCTCCTGCGATGCTTTGAACATTTATATCACCAAGGTTTTCTTGGGAGTAGCCAGCCTTTCCGAGCTCTTCGCCAAGTTGAAAAAGCCTAGTGCCTCCAAATACGGTTACTGATTGATTCTCCTCATCAAGTTGTTCAATTCCTGACAATAAATCAAGAGAAATAAGCCAATCATCTGTTTTAACAAGTTTTGTAAATGAATGGCCTGCCCCAACTACGCGCAGCGTCTTCTTTAGCTTGGCAGCTTCATTCACAATCGAGCAAACCTCATTTATTGAGGATGGATAAAGAATTTGATTGGGATGACTCTCAAATGTATGAGCCCAATTTTTCCATATTCGAACTTGTTCTGTTTTTATCATAGAAAGCATGCTCCTTCCCCGCGATAAGTATCAAAACGATCAACAATTTGCTGATCTGACAGACAAATTATTTCTTTAAAACGTTCACATATTTCTCCAGCCTTTGCTGCTCGAAAGATGATTGCATCACCTATTTCAAGTGACGCATTCTCAAAATATACGGGTGTTTGTACTTCTCCAGCGCCTTCTAACGGTAAAAGCTTTCCTCCTTGCGGGTAGACAGGCTGTGGCAATTTGTCTTTCCCGGTTGCCCCAGAAGCAATATAGCCTCCGCCAAGACATGTATAAATGTGCGGGGCTGGTTTTCTAACAATAGGCAAGGCAAAGAAAAGGGAGGGCTTATAGCTAAAGTCCTGATAGTAATCGAATAAAAGAGGGGAATAGAAGCCTGATCCGACCGTTACCTCTGTTACATAGTCTTCCTTTGTGGTCGTATGAAGACTGCCAGTACCGCCGCCATTAACTAGTGATAAGGAGATGCCTTCATCTATAAGCTTTTGCACAACTCTTTTTCGCCGCCCAGCAATTTCAGGAATGGCTTTCTTTTTTAAGTAAGAGATGAATCGGTTCTTTAGGAATTGAGAGGGCATAAGATCGCCGACACCGGCAATTTGTGCCTCATATCCCATCATACCTATAAGCTCAAGTGTAGGAGACTGTTTGATTTTTTTTGCGAGCTTTAAAACATTCTCTTCATTATTAAGTGGAGACCGTCTGACGCCAAAGTGCAATTTACCAAAAGCGGTACTCATATCAAGATCAATACAAAGATAGAACTTTCCATTTGTCTCAGCAGCTATCCGATGCAGGTGATCAATATGTTCTAATGCATCTACCATTAAGATGATTCTACTGGCTGTTTGATTGATTTGTGCAATTTTGCTAAGTGCTTCTTTATCCCAGCATGGGTACCCGAGCAAAATATCATCGAATCCCTTTTCAGAGAGAAAAATGGATTCATGTGGGGTAAAAGTCATTAAGCCTTTGAAAACAGAGCTGGAATCGAGAATTTTTCTTAGAATCGGTACAGAACGAATTGACTTTGTAGCTATCCGAATCGTTTTTCCATTTGCTTTTTCAGCAATCTTTTTGCAGTTTTCATCAAAAGCATCTAAATCTAAAAGCAAGGCAGGCAGTGATACTTCTTTAATCCACGCATTTGAAAGCAAAGGCAATCCCTCACTTCGTCCATTATTATGTAGCTTTCATTATTATAAAGGAAAGATAATGAAAAGTGGGAGTAATTATTTTAAAAATTCTGTTTATTGTTAGGTGAAAATAAAAAAGTTAGTAACTATATGGTAAAATAAATCTGGGTATTTCAAGAGACAACAGAATAATCATGAAAAGAGGAGTGATTGGATGAAAGCGCTAATACATGAAGGAAAGGCTGGGTTTAGCGGGCTATCTTATGGGGAAATTGCTGAAATGGCACCCGGAGCAGGAGAAGTATGTGTACGGCTTAAATCTGCCGGTTTAAATCATCGCGATCTTTTTGTACTTAATCGGCATATGCCATCTGATCCGCCTCTTGTTATTGGGTCAGATGGTGCAGGGATCATTGCTGCTGTTGGTGAAGGAGTACATACGATTCAAGTAGGGGATGAGGTAATGATTAATCCCGGACTTGGTTGGCGGGAAAAAAGTGACGCACCACCAGCAGACTTTGAGATTGTTGGCCTTCCGGGTCATGGGACATTTGCCGAAAAGATTATTGTACCTGCAGAAAATGTCGTTCCAAAGCCTGGCTATTTGAGCTGGGAGGAAGCAGGTGTCCTTTCTTTAGCAGGCCTTACTGCCTATCGTGCATTGTTTACACGGGGAAAATAGCTCCCGGAATGAAGGTGCTTATTCCTGGAATTGGTAGCGGTGTTGCAACCTTCCTATTGCAATTTGCAACGGCTGCTGGCGCTGAAGTATATGTAAGCTCACGATCTAAGAAAAAATGCGATTATGCACTCGAACTCGGCGCATATAAAGCGATTGACAGCAATGGGGATTGGAGCAAGGAGCTAGAAGGTGTTAAAATGGATCTGGTTATTGAATCTGTTGGGGCAGCCACTTTTAACAAGTCATTACAACAACTGCGCAGTGGGGGAACGATCGTTATATTTGGCGCATCTGCTGGAGACGAGGTAACATTTAACCTTCGCACATTTTTCTATGCGCAGCAAAACCTCCTAGGATCCACGATGGGAAGTGCGGAAGAATATAAAGAAATGCTCCGGTTTATGGAGAGTCATCAGTTGAAGCCGGTGCTCGATAAAGTTTATAAATTAAGTGATTTTGCAGATGCATTTCAACGATTAGAGGATGCAGAGCAAATGGGGAAAATAGGTTTCCTCATTCAGACTGAAATGCTTTAAGTTCATTTTAATAAGGATTAGAATATAATAGAAGAGACAATATATAAAGTAAAAGGCAGGAAATCAAAATGATTGTGAAAACAGAAGAAGATTTAAATGGATTGAAAGAAATCGGCAAAATTGTTGCACTTATTAGGGATGAAATAATTGCAATGACGAAGCCAGGCGTTACAACAAAGGAACTGGATGATTATGCTGGCGAGCTATTTGAAAAGCATGGTGCTTTGTCAGGTCCGAAGGGAGAATATGATTTCCCAGGATTCACTTGCATAAGTGTAAATGAAGAAGTTGCTCATGGAATACCAGGAAAACGGGTCATTCAGGAAGGCGACCTTGTGAATATAGATGTATCTGGGTCAAAGAATGGATATTTTGCTGATACGGGCTTGTCTATTGTCGTTGGGGACGATGAAAAATTAGAAAAGCTATGCGAGACAGCAAAATTAGCATTTGAAGAAGGGCTGAAAAAAATAAAAGCTGGCGCAAAGCTAAGCATGATTGGAAAAGTAGTAAATCGAACGGCTAACCAGCACGGCTATACGGTTATTAAAAATCTGACGGGTCATGGAATTGGACGTTCCTTGCACGAAAAACCTGATCATATTTTAAATTATTTTGAGCCATGGGACTCTCAATTATTAAAGGATGGTATGGTTCTTGCTTTTGAACCGTTCATATCTACTGGAGCAGAAGAAGTGATTGAGCTTGATGATGGCTGGACATTTGTAACAAGAAACAAAAGCTCAGTAGCGCAATGTGAGCATACGTTAATTGTTACGAAAGATGAACCGATTATTATTACAAGATAGTAACGATTAATATCGTAAACGAAACCATCAGCCAGGAACATATTATCGGGGCTGGTGGTTGTTTACTTTTTATTTATATATGTATTCTTTCTATGAAATGATATACTTAAGGAGAATTGAAAGGAGGGGATAATAGATGGAAAAGGAAATTCTAAAAGTCTTAGAACAAATTAATGGGAAGCTTGACCGGCAAGAAGAAACTCTTAAATTGCAGGGAGAAACGCTTAAAGAGCACACAGGGATTTTGAGCGGCTTAAGAAATGGACAAGAAGTGCTAAAAGCCGAAATAAGTGAACTCAGGCTGCAAAATGCAAAAGAAATAGGAGAAATAAAAGAACAATTAAAAGGAATTGAAGATAGTGTCGGAGTATTAAAAGAAGATACTTGGCAAAATAAAAAAGATATCCATCGGATAAAAAAAACAATGGGGATGTCCTAACCTTTATTAAACTGTCTATATTCAACGTTAGCGAGATACATCCTTCTAATTCATTCCTCTATTATGCACACACTTAAATTAATTCACCTAATTAAAAGCCCTCCGAAATAAATGGAGGGCTATTTTATTACTTATCCATGATGTTCAAGAATTTAACGCAAACTGGTTCAGGGACTGCGATATCTGATTGAAGTAATGTTAGCTTTCCAGTCAATTTATCTCTTGAAAATAAAACAAGATTATTGGAATTTTGATTGGAAATAACCATGAAATTTTCAGTCGGGTCCAGCGCAAAGTCTCGTGGCCAATTTCCTAGGGTTGAAGTATGTTCAATGAAAGTCAGCTTTCCTGATTCGGGATTTACTGTAAATATAGCAATACTATCATGTCCACGATTTCCTGCGTATATGTACCGGCCATCAGAAGAGATATGAATAGCACTTCCTTGGTTATTTTCCCGGAAGTCTTCAGGAATAGTAGAGATGTTTTGATAACGGGTTAGGCTGGCTGTCTCAGAGTCATATTGAAACGCTATGATCTCCGAACTAAATTCAGTCATGATATAAACATATTCTCCGTTCGGATGGAATACAAGATGTCTTGGACCGCTGCCTGGGGGAACAGAATAGCTGTTTTTCTCTGTTAATAGTCCATTCTTAACATCATAAAGAATGACCTGGTCGATTCCGAGGTCGACAGCGATAATATATTTCTCGTCAGGAGTAGTGGAAGCATAATGAGTATGTGGACTGTTATCACCTTCCTGACTTTTGTGTTTGATTATTGAACTAGCAGGTAATACGGAACCATCTTTTTCGTCGATTAAAAAGGATTCAACCGTGCCTTTATGGTAATTTGCACTAAAGGCATGAGAAGATGTCATATCTATACTTACATGACAAGGAGGTGCCCCGTCTGTCACTTGTTTGTTTATCATAATTAATTCACCATCAATGATCTTGAATGCGGCAATTCCGCCGGCTTCTCCTTCTTTAATAACAGAATACAGAAATTGATTATCGCTGCTAATGGCTAAATAGGTTGGATTATCTAATTTAGCAGCAAGCTTAATATCAGTTATTTTGCCTGTCTCAGTGTTTAACAAAAATGTATAGATTCCCTCACTATTGCCTTTTGTGTAGGTACCAACATAACCAATTAGTTTAGTGCCCTCCATTATAAACGCTCCTTAAAAAGTTGGCTCTGTTATAACTAAATGTTGTTTTTACTGTATTAGAGAAATAAACGGGAAGATTCCTTTTAAATCGGGAAATACCATATTTCCATAATAATAAAGGAAGTTTTTCCGTTTAAAGTAACCTAATCTTTGGATTTTGTCATATTTAGAGCAGTTAATCGGAATTTCTCCGCTTATACCTGCTTATTAAGCTTCCTCTCACGATTTAGCCGGAAATCCTCTGCTTATAAATTCTCCATATAGCATAAAAATCAACAATGAAACATAACAAGGCCAAAAGTTTTTTAGATTTATCTTAAATGTACCATAGATGTACAGCGAATAAAAAAATTGCTGTTATGTTTTGGAACCACAAAGTCTTTTGTGAATCTTCCTTTTATCGAGTAGCCAAGGGCTTTTTATATAGTTTAGGCCGTACCTCTCACTAATTTCGGATGGCGGTGCAGAGAAACTAATAGAATGACTCCACTTAGGATGAGGAGAATGCTAGTTGAAATGAATACAGCTGTGAAGCCGAAGTAGCCAGAAATAAGCCCACCCATTACAGGCCCGATGATATTCCCGAAGAAACGTAGGCTTGTATTGTAGCCAAGAACCTCTCCTTGCATCGCGATCGGGGCTTCTTGTCGAATATAGGCGATACGGACTGGAATAATCCCGCCAATCGTCACACCAAGTGCAAAGCGAACAAGCACAAGCTGCCACATACTCGTTACAAATCCACCAGGGAGGTAGAAGACACCAGCCATGAATAACAAAATGACAAGGATTTTGACATAGCCATACCGATCGGCAATTTTTCCCCATTGTCTAGCCATTATTAAATTACCAAGTCCTGCAGCAGAAAAAGCAATTCCTGCAAAGAACGCTAGATTTTCAGGTCCATGCAATTCACTGACATATAAGGATAGAATTGGCTGTATGCTAAAATGAGCAATCTGGATGAGTGATGAAATAAGCAGGACTGTTAGGAGGACGGGGTTGCGAATAATATGAAGAATGACTTCTTTGCTTGTATAACTTGTTTTAGTGCCTTCCTTGCTTGCTAATTTTTTCTCAATCGTAAATATAACAAGAAAAGCAGAGATAAATATGGAAATGGAAGTCCACTTAAAGGTGTCTGCATAGCCGAATGTATCGGCGAGAATTCCCCCGAGTAATGGTCCCATCAGAGAACCAGTTATACTCCCCGTTTGCAAAGTTCCCATCACTTTTCCGGCAATCTCTTTCGGTGTTTGAGTAGAAATGAAAGCTTGGGACATGCCAACAAAGCCTGTGAAGATTCCCATGGCAAGTCGAAGCATAAAAAGCTGCCAAACAGAAGTGACAAATCCCATCAGGAAAATGGAAATTCCCATGCCAATTCCTGAGAATATGAGTATCTTCTTTCGTCCGAACAAATCGCCAATTCTTCCCCAAATTGGTGAAAAAATAAAAGCGGTGACAAAGGTAATCGCAAAAGTCCATCCAGACCAATGCTGTACATAAGAAGCAGAGTAGTTCCCAAAGGTCTCGATATAAAGAGAGATAAAAGGTAAAACCATTGTCATGCTGCCGGCAATAAAGAAATTGGCGAACCACATGATGACTAAATTACGTTTTGAATCATGATTCATCAGTTATCCACCCTTCTTTTTGGTTAATTGTTTCGTTTCTCTAAATAGTATAACGTATTTTTGGAGGGAATTGAAGGGATTCAAACAAAAGGGGGAAAACGATGAATATATAGTTTATTGAAAATGTTATTGTATTAGTACAGAGAACCACTTATAATATTTATATATAACAATTTTGTGGTACTTTGGAATTATTACATAGGCAAGAAAATAATGATTGTATTATTCAATTGCTTGTTTTATAATTCTTAATAGGTAAAAGATTCAGAATATACAAAAAGAGGGGGATTACTTTTGGAGGGTTTTGTTAATGGCTTAAATGGTATTCTATGGAGTACACCAGTAATTTACATCTGTCTAGCTGTAGGATTGCTTTTTTCAGTTTTAACGAGGTTTTTACAAGTTAGACATATTAAAGAAATGTTCAAGCTAATGTTTCAAGGAAAAAGTTCTGAAGCGGGTGTTTCATCTTTCCAGGCATTATCTATTTCTCTTTCTGGCCGTGTAGGAACTGGTAACATCGCTGGTACAGCTACAGCTATTGCAATGGGTGGACCGGGTGCTGTTTTCTGGATGTGGGCGATTGCCTTCATCGGAGCGGGAACTTCATACATTGAATCCACTTTAGCTCAAATTTATAAAGTGAAAAAAGATGGAGTATATCGTGGTGGACCTGCATTCTACATTGAAAAGGGTATTGGAATCAAATGGTTTGCCGTCCTTTTCGCCATCTCTGCGTTATTAGCAATGGCATTGCTAATGCCAGGAATTCAATCCAATTCGATTGCGCTTG
This sequence comes from Cytobacillus mangrovibacter, assembly GCF_042865275.1. Taxonomy (NCBI): domain Bacteria; kingdom Bacillati; phylum Bacillota; class Bacilli; order Caryophanales; family Bacillaceae; genus Cytobacillus; species Cytobacillus mangrovibacter. Next base: position 235,491 of record NZ_JBIACJ010000006.1, read on the forward strand.
CAATGGAGAATGCATTTGGAATGAATACAAGTGTAACTGGATTTATTGTTATATTCTTATTAGCCTTAATTATCTTTGGTGGAGTAAAGAGAATTGCAACAGTTGCTCAATATGCGGTTCCATTTATGGCTATTGGGTATATGCTAGTAGCACTTATAATTATCGGAGTAAATATCACAGAATTACCTGGAGTTATTGGATTAATTTTTAGTAGTGCTTTTGGTGCTGATGCTGCGTTTGGTGGAATTCTCGGTAGTGCAATTGCATGGGGCGTTAAGCGTGGAATCTACTCGAATGAAGCAGGACAAGGTACAGGTCCACACGCTGCAGCAGCTGCAGAAGTATCTCATCCGGCAAAACAAGGGTTGGTTCAGGCTGCAGCAGTCTATATTGATACACTATTAGTATGTTCTGCTACTGCTTTTATGATCTTGTTTACAGGTATGTTTAATACCGTCGGTGCCGATGGAGAAACGATGATTAGAGAAGGATTGCCTGGAGTTGAAGCAGGTCCTGGATTTACACAGGCTGCAGTTGAAACTGTGTTACCTGGCTTTGGAGCTGGATTCGTAGCAATCTCATTATTCTTCTTTGCATTTACTACAATCATGGCCTATTACTATATGGCTGAAACGAATGTTGCTTACTTATTCAAAAAGTCTAAATGGCCAACGTTTATCTTGAAATTTGTATTGCTTGGTTCTACATTCTATGGTGCTGTTAAAACAGCTGGCCTAGCTTGGGCATTAGGGGACGTTGGTTTAGGACTAATGGTATGGTTGAATATTATAGCCATTCTAATTCTTGCAAAACCGGCATTAATTGCCTTAAAAGATTATGAGGCACAAAAGAAACAGGGACTTGACCCTGTCTTCAACTCAACAAAGCTTGGTATTAAGAATGCGGATTATTGGGAAAATGGATATCAAGAGGAAAAGAAAACAGAGAAAGTATCTTAATGACTTAGTAAAAGATGTTCAGCTACAGCTGAACATCTTTTTTAATGGTGAAGTAACAATAAAAAAAGATTTGCTGTATTAACTTTCTTATCAATGGAAAAAAAATAAATGTTGTTTTCATCGTCATACACCATAATGAATGGTTCTTCCTCCTCTGGAAAGAATACAATCAATTCATCCACTATAGAATCTATCCATTGATTTGAAACATGTATTGATGGATCCAATGGAATTTTTACCATCAGTCCTTTAATCGGTATAGGATTAATCTTTTTATATACATCACTAATCCCCTGAAGTATTATTTCCGAGTTCTTTTGGATATAGGGTTTTCTTGTTATTGTTTTTATTACAATCTTCTGTTCAATATCATACATCTCAATGTTTTTATTTGCTTGAGCAGGGACACTTGAAGCGTTAATGAAAAAAGTCATTAACACAATGAGAGCAGTCCTTAAAATCAAAACATCACCTCATTCATAATATAGCCAAAATGATTCTCATTATGTGATAACTGGGATGATCAAGCCACTAGACATCCTTTCATTCATAAGATAGTATCAATAACGAAACTCATTTTTGAGGATACTAATAAATAGTACATAGATGCATTTCGATCATATTAGATGATATAAAGGAGATATATATGACACATTCACTTATAAGCCAATTAAAGCCATTTATACAGTCGGCTTGGGAAAAGTCAGAATTTGAGCAGCCAACAACGATTCAGACAAGAACCATTCCAGCGGGGATTGAAGGAAAGGATCTTATTGCAGAATCACCTACTGGTACAGGTAAGACACTTGCCTACTTGCTTCCATTATTAGAAAAAATAGATGCAGAGAAAAGGGCTGTACAGGCTGTAATAATAGCACCATCACAAGAGCTTGTTATGCAGATTTTGCAGGAAATACAAAAATGGGGAGAAGGCAGTGGGATAAGGTCTGCGTCTTTTATCGGCGGAGCAAATGTCAAAAGGCAGCTGGAAAAGTTAAAAAAACACCCTCATATTGCTCTGGGTACTCCAGGCAGAATGCTTGAACTGATCAAACAAAAAAAGCTTAAAATGCATGAGGTAAAGACAGTCATCCTTGACGAAGGAGATCAGCTGCTTGTCCCAGAACATATAGAGACCATAAGAAACATAATTAAATCAACATTAAGCGATCGTCAAGTTGTCCTTTTTTCGGCAACACTTCCAGCAGTAACTGAAAAGATTGCAAAGGAATTGACAAACAATCCTGAAGTTATTCGAGTGGAAAAGGATGACACAATCGATGCAGCTTCAGTTGACCATATTTACTTTATGGCAGAACAAAGGGATAAACTGAAGCTGATCGAAAAAATTTCAAGGCTTGAGGATGCAAAAGTACTTGTTTTTGTTAAAGATATCGGAAATCTAACGGTCATGTCTGAAAAACTAGATTATAACCATATCAGTACGAGCTCTTTACATAGTGACTTAAACAAGATGGATCGTCAGAAATCCTTGCAAGACTTCCGTACAGGAAAAACAAATATGCTTCTTGCAACCGATGTAGCTGCACGTGGGTTAGATATTAAAGGTGTGACACATGTGGTTCATATGGATTTTCCAAGGGATCTTAAGCAATATGTACATCGTTCTGGCAGAACTGGACGATTCGGTGCAAAAGGGACGGTCATTTCGATTGTTACGGATAGGGAAGAGAGAGAACTAAAGAAATTTACACAAGAGCTTGGTGTGCAAGCAGAGAAAAAAGTGATGCGAGGCGGCAAAATTGTGGAGCTAGCACAAAGGTAAGGCCGAAAATGCTAGTTTAGGATGTCTATCCGCGAGTAAATAGAAAAGATCACTGAATAACAGGGCAAATAGTCGCTCATACTACCTTTGAGAAAGTGAAAAAGGAGAGGTAATGATGGGCAGACAAAAGCAAGGCAATGCTAATGCAGAACGAAATAAAAATGCAAAAAAAGGGAATCGAACAAGCTCTGAACTAGTTGAGTTTACAACAGGGAGCAATGATAAGCAAAAGAACCGCAGACAAGATTAACTATAATTAAAAAAATCCTCTTTCAAATTGAAGAGGATTTTTTCGTATTTATTCTTTAGTCTAAATCAATCCTTTTTAACGGTTCCTTCGCTGGTCCATTAAAAACTTCGCCATCATATGAAAAACGTGATCCATGGCAAGGACAATCCCAGGTTCTTTCGCCATCATTCCATTCTGTTTCGCAGCCCATATGTGTGCATGTTGTATCAACAAGATGGAGTTGGCCATCCGTATCTCTATAAGCTCCTGCCCTTTTTCCATTGATCATGACGACTGCACCTTCATCATTTACTAGGTCACCTGGTTCTTTTTGAACAACTTCAAGCTTTCCTTTAATTAAATGTTTTGCGACGTCTGTATTAATGGAGATCATCTTTTTCGTGCTAGGATCTGCCTGAAATCTAGCGGGATTAAATAGTTCTTGATAAGGGTTTTCTTTGTTGATGATCATGTCTTTCAAGAGTATGGCAGCTGTTGTCCCATTTGTCATGCCCCATTTCCGGTAACCTGTTGCAACATAGATGTTGGACTTCTTCGATGTAATAGGACCGATATAAGGCACTTTGTCACTCGTAATCAAATCTTGTGTAGACCAGCGGTAGGGGAATTCAGTGATTCCAAGAACTTCTTCTGTAAAAGCCTCCAATGCTTCATAATGTTTCATCATATCCATTCCTTGTCCCGGTTTATGACTCTCACCGCCTACTAGGATTAGTTTTTCGCCATTATAAGGTGTATATCGGAGGGAACGGGTTGGATTATCTGCACTAATATACATTCCACCTGGAAACTCCTTTTTTGTTCTTACCCCAAGAACATACGAACGTTCCTGATACATCCGCGCAAAATAAAACCCCATCATATCTACAAAGGGGAAATGGGATGCAGCGATAACATGTTTGCATTTTACTCGATGTCCATCCCTAGTAATAATAACGGGATGGTCACCTTCACCAATATCCGTTGCGGTAGTGCCTTCATATATTACCCCGCCAGCTTCTACGAAATCCTGTACTAATCTTTCTAAGTATTTAAGTGGATGAAATTGAGCTTGATCCCTCATATTTAAAGCAATTTTTGTTTTGATATCAAAAGGCAAGCCATCTGTTAATCCACCGTTAATTCCAATTTTCTCATAGGCGACTAGTTCACTTTCTATTTTTTGTGCATATTCATCAGTTGTGGCATAAATAAAAGCATCTTCCATACTTAAATCACAATCAATCTCTTTTTCTTTTACAGTCGTTTGAATAAATTCCTGCGCTTCACTGGCGGCTTTGTAGTAAAGAGTTGCTTTTTCTAACCCAAAATGATTGATTAATTCATCATAAATCAATCCATGCTGAGCCGTTATTTTTGCTGAGGTATGTCCAGTTGTCCCACTAAGGATTTTCCCAGCTTCCAAAATCCCTACCTTGAACCCTTCCTTTACAAGTAAATATCCGGCTGTAATCCCAGTGATTCCTCCGCCAACAATCGCAATGTCAACAGAAGTATGTTCTGTTAGCTTACTAAATGATGGGAGTTTAATCTCCCTCCAATAAGACTCTGGGTATTGCGGCATTTTAAAATTAGCTGTCATATCGATCCTCCTCTAAACTATTCCTATTGATTATTTTTCCAATAAACACGCTTTGTATACAATGCCAATGGATTGTAAGAAAGGGTAATAGGTATGGACTTTTCACGTATTTCATCCACTTGGCACATAGTCTGCTTCAATCTGTATTTCTTGTGGAGGAGTTTTAATAGCTCCAGGAACAGACCGAGGTTCATAGTCAATTTCATCTGAAGAAAATATTTCAATAAGCATTTGTCCGCCTATTGCTTTTGCGCGAATAAGCAGGGGTAAACTATATTCATTTAAAAAGCTGAAATCTGGACCATACCAACTAACAGTTGCATCCCTGCCAGGAGGAACATATGTGACGTTTTTTGAATGAGAGTAGCGTTCTACCATTTTTAAGCCGGCGCGGTCAGCAGCGTTAAAAAGGGTGGAAGATACTTGGCAAATGCCTCCCCCAATGTCTTCAGATAATTCTCCTCGCACAATAACCGGTGCCCGCATATAGCCGCGTTCCTTCGTTCTCTTTCCCACTACACGATTGAAAGAAAAAGTCTCACCCGGAAACACTACATGATTATTAATTGCTTCGGCTGCAAGGGAAATATTGTGGGAGCGTGCTTTATTATTTCGATTGAAATATGTTGCATAATGTCCTATCTTCATCACATGTATACGCAGGATGAGATCCCGGTCCACTCTTGGGTGAATGGGAAGCATAGGAATCTCCACTCTTGCCGTTGTTGGTTTATAAAAATATGAGTAGAATAAATCATTGAACGCTTTACGGTATAATCTGCTCCCCAGTTCCCCCTCGATGACTCTCCCTCTATCATCAATATAAGCATTCATAGGTGGCTTATAAGTTTGCTTATCCAGTTCCTCAAGAAATAACTGATATTTCTCTAAATCAATTAAAGGAATACCCGGAAACGTCAGAATATAGTCAGAACGGTTAATAGTTGTGATCATTTCCCCGTCGTTTTCAATAGTTAAATGGTTAGGCAGGTTGGCAGGCTGTATAAATAGCAAAAGTCCAATTAACCAAGCAGGGCTCATCGTTCAAACACCTCCTAAGACTAGTATGGATAAGAGAAAAGATTTCATGTAAAGCTTCTATTAATAGAGTAAGTAAGGGGCTAAACAATCGATTCAATTCCAACAAAATTTTAGTGTCTAACCTCAGACCGCACGTGTACTCGGCCTCAGGTCTTAGATGAAAATAAAGCTCAGGCTCGTTATAGGAAAACGTGAATCAAGGTAAGATGAAATCAAGAAAGGAGGAAACGAACATGAAAAAATTTGGTTTACTTATAGCAGGAGGAATTGCAGCAATGGTGCTGCTATCAAACTTAGGCCCAATAATCGGGCTAGTAATCAGCTTAGCCATCCTGTACTTCGTTTTCAAACAATTCATTAAAGAGGATTCAACTCTAGGTAAAGTGGCATGGGGCATCATTGGAGTTATTGCCCTTATGGCTTCCGCAGCAAATATCCCAGCAATCCTAGGAATCGCCGCTGCATACGCCTTATACCTTGTATATAAAAATTGGAATAACAAAAAAACAACAGTAGTTGAAACAAACGATCCATTCGTAAATTTCGAAAAACAATGGGCAGACTTGAACAAGAACTAAGTTGTAAAAGAGTGTATAAATAAGTTTTGTGAATAAATCTGTTTACCAAAAAAAGTTTGGTTGATTGGAGCGGAAGGCGTGAGACTCCTGCGGGAGTAGTGGGACAGCTGAGACCCCGCAGGCGCTTTAGCGCCGATGAGGCTCAGCGCCCACCCCGCGGAAAGCGAACGCCTGAAGCGCAAATCAACCTCTACCAACTACATTTCATTAAGCAATAAATTTACAAAAAAAATTATTTTCCAAGGAGAGAGTAGAATGTCAAACCTATTTACACGCATTAAAAATACCGTATTAGCAGATATCAACGAAGTATTAGATAAAAAGGAAAACAAGAATCCAATCACCTTATTAAATCAATACTTACGTGAATGTGAAGCAGAAACCGAAAAGGTACGCAAACTATTAGAACGCCAGTACACACTCAAAGAAGAATTCACTCGCGAATACAACCAAGCACAAGAAATTGCTAATAAACGAAAGCGTCAAGCAGAAATTGCTTCAAAAGCTGGAGAAAATGAATTGTACGTATTTGCTTCACATGAGCATGACCAATATGCAGAGCGTGCTGCTCGTTTACAGGATGTATTAAGTCAAGCGGTTCAACAGCTTGCTGAGTTAGAAAGAAAATATGAAGAAATGAAGCATAAGCTAAAAGATATGCATATTCGCCGTATGGAATTAATGGGACGCGAAAATGTGACTCGTGCCAACAATAAGATAAACAAAGTGCTTGATAATCATACGTATTCGAATGAATCCTACTCACGCTTTCAGGAAATTGAGACTTATCTTGACCGTCTCGAAAATCAAGTAAATAGCTCATACTATCGTGATACAATTGATGCTCGCATCGCACAATTAGAAAAAGATATGAAAAAAGAAGAAACTCATTCTATTTCATAGGAGAAACATGGTATTCTAAAAAGGCGTAGGACAGCTACGCCTTTTCAAACTTTAATAATATGGGCAAGTCGTGCATAAAGTTTCGGCAGCATAGAAGGGAGGAAACCCGATGTTAAATAAAGTAAAAAGTGAGTATGTCAGTTGGATTGTATTGCTGGGAATAGTCGTCCTCTTTTTGGAATTTTCCTTTTTTAACAGTGGCCTAATTTTCTCCCTTCTTATCGAAATCGGCATGATTTACATAGGGAGAAAATGGATGCCAAAAACATCTGGAAAACTCCTTTTTTGGTCAGGAATTATTCTTTTAATTATTAGTATTTTTAGCATGATGACCTTAAAGTTTTTCTTACTAGCAATTCTGTTACATTTCTTTATTCAATTTGTGCAGTCAAAGCGAAAACCTGCACATATTAAACCTGTGATTAAGGAACCAAGCCCAATACTTGAAAAAGAAACAGTCATTAAGAAACAGTCCCTTTTCTCAAACCAATTATTCGGACAGCAAAAAACACCGGAACAAGGCTATGAGTGGAGCGACATCAATATCCAAGCAGGCATTGGTGATACCATTATTGATTTAAGCTATACAGTTTTGCCAAAGGGTGAAACGGTAATTTTCATTCGCAACTTTGTTGGCAATATTCATGTGCTAGTTCCATATGATGTCGAAGTTAGTGTCAATCATTCAGTTATTGCAGGGGCCACGGAAATCTTTGACTTTCAAGAGACGAAAATATTTAACCAATCCACACAAGTGCAAACGCCAGGATTTACTCAGTCCGAACAACGGATTAAGATCTTCACTTCTTTACTAGTTGGTGATTTAGAGGTGAAGCGTGTATGAGTACAATTCAGCGGCAAATGGTTTGGGGGGCGGGACTCGCCATCTTTATTTGTGCCTCGTTTACAATTTCGTTTTTCATCCGCTTTCCATTTATTGATTGGCGAACCTTATGGGAAACGGATGTCATGGACATCCCCTTTATTATATTTGTACCAAGTGTAAGTATTGTAATTGGTATTTTGTTTGGCTTAGTATCAGGTGTTCATTGGAAAAAACAAATCCAATCGGTTGACAGCTGGCTCCATCAAATTGAAGAAGGCAGGCAGCTGGAGATTAGTGAAATAAATGCTGGGTCTGAGCTCCAATCAATCGTAAGCAGAGTTGGAAAAATTCAAAAGCAAATTGCTGAACAGGCAAAGCTTTCTCAGAAGCTTGCGACAGAGAAGGCAGAGGATATCGAGAGTCGAATGCAGGAAATTATTTCACAGGAAAGAAACCGTCTGGCTCGTGAACTTCATGATTCTGTTAGCCAGCAGCTTTTTGCGGCATCAATGATGATGTCTGCGATTAATGAAACAAAGTCGAAAACAGATGATCGTGAAACAAAGCAATTGAAAATGGTTGAGGAAATGATCCATCAGTCACAGTTAGAAATGCGAGCACTTCTGCTTCATTTAAGGCCAGTTGCATTAAAAGGAAAGACATTGCAAGAAGGAATTGAAGAATTGTTATTTGAGTTATCGCAAAAGGTAACAATGGATATTAAGTGGAAGGTCGAGGATTTTCCTCTTGATAAAGGGATCGAAGACCATCTATTCCGCATCCTCCAGGAATCTGTCTCCAATACACTTCGACATGCTAAATCCACAACACTTGAGGTACTGCTTATTCAGAGGGATGAGTTTGTTATTTTACGAGTAGTTGATGATGGGATTGGTTTTAATGTCGAGGAGGCGAAAGCAGGTTCATACGGAATGCAAAATATGTATGAACGAGCTGTGGAGGTTGGCGGTTCAATGAAGATTATTAGTTTGAAAAATAGCGGAACACGTCTTGAAGTGAGAGTTCCAATAATGAGTGCAAAGGGTGGGGGCCAATGATTAAAGTATTGTTTGTTGATGATCATGAAATGGTAAGGATTGGTGTTTCTTCATATCTGTCGGCGCAGCCTGATATTGAAGTAATTGGTGAAGCAGATAATGGGAAAACAGCAATTGATATGGCCCTCGACTTACGCCCAGACATTATTCTAATGGATTTAGTGATGAAGGAAATGGATGGAATCGAATCCACAAGAAATATTATTGAACAGTGGCCAGAAGCAAAGATCATTATTGTCACAAGCTTCCTAGATGATGAGAAAGTCTATCCTGCACTTGAAGCAGGAGCAACAAGCTATATGCTGAAAACATCGAAGGCAAGTGAAATTGCTGATGCTGTCCGCTCAACCTATCATGGTCAATCAGTCCTAGAACCAGAAGTAACGGGGAAAATGATGGTGAAAATGCGACAGAAAACAAAGCAGCTTCCACATGAAGAACTGACGGGAAGAGAGATGGAAATCCTTCTATTAATGACTGAAGGAAAAACAAATCAAGAAATTGCTGATGAGTTATTTATTGCTTTGAAAACAGTAAAAACGCATGTAAGTAATATCTTAAGTAAATTGCAGGTCCAAGACCGCACGCAGGCTGTTATTTATGCCTTCAAGCATTCATTGGTGGAATAAGGAAAGTAAATAAAATAGAACAGATGAAAAGAGCTAATAAAATTATAGCTCTTTTTTCTTTTTTATGGATGTGACATATTCTAGCGGTGAACAATAAATGGTAGGATTGTTAAAATTACATATTGGCTGGTGATGAAATGTCATTTATTGGATTTGTGAAGAAGGGGAATAAATCTTCAGGAATTGCGGCTCTTGGAAATACGGTTCTTGCTATCGTTAAAGGGGTGGCAGCAGTGATAAGTGGAAGTGGGGCAATGCTTGCTACGACTCTTCACTCCTTAGCAGATGCTTTGAATCAGGGCTTTGTCTTTTTTGGAAGTGCTTTAGCTGAGAAAGCACCAACGAAAAAATTCCCTACAGGTTTTGGACGGGTGATTAATCTTTTTGTTTTGGTGGCAGTTATTGTTATATCTATTATGGCGTATGAAACGATTCATAAAGGCTGGGAATTGATTCAGCATCCAAAGGAATCAACAGATATTTGGCTTAATGTAGGAGTGATGCTGTTCGCTGTGTTAATTGATGGTTTGATTTTATTTAAGGCAATGAAAGAGATCGCACATGAATCAAGGAGCGTAGCTAAAGGGCTGGGCGTTATCGCTGTTGCGGTGAAGAATGTCAGACTTGCCTCTCCTCCTACACGTCTTGTCTTTTATGAAGACATTATTGCAACATTCGGTGCTTTACTTGCCCTTGTATCAATCGTTATTGCGCATTTTACTGGTTTTTATATACTTGATGGAATTGGAACTCTCTTAATAGGTCTTCTTTTAGTAGGGATAGCAATCAAAATTGGTTATGAGAATACTTTAGGTTTAATTGGAGTTGCTGCTCCAAAAGAAGTAGAGACTAGGGTCGCAGGCATTATACTATCTGATGTCAATGTGGTGGACATACAGAGCTTGAGAATATTGCAGGAAGGTAGGAAGTACCACGTAGAAAGCTATATTGAATTAATTGAGGGTCTTACCCTTGCTGCTGCAGATGATATTAAAATTAGAGTAAGAGATAAACTATTTGAGGATCCTGATATTGGTGATGTCACTATGGGGATATTAGAAACTGATCAAATTCAAACATGGAAATAAAGTGTCCACGGACGGTGATTGATACCGTTCGTGGACATTATACTGTGCTTTATGGAACTGGCAGTTTTTATGTTGAAGAAAGGGCCTGTACAAAAATTCCATCACCCTCTAGCCATTCAGCTAGAAATACGTCTTTGTAATTGGTTATTTTATACTGTGAGAGCTGCTGATTCAGCCAAGCTTTATCAAAACCAAGATCATTTACTTCATCCCATAAAACAACTCCATCGCGAATCAGCGTCACCGGAACATGAACCGTACTCCCCGGGAGATTAAAATCCTCCTGGGTTGTTTTTTGGTAACGAGATTTTTTAAGAATACTAATAGAACCATTTCCCTCTAAGTAACAAAAGGCAACCTCCCTTATTGAAAAAGTCTCGCTTTGTCGAAGCAGACTTTGCAGCTGATTTAGATTCAATCGTCCTTTCTTCAATGCTTCTTTGTCAATCACTCCATTTTTTATAAGAGCAATGGGTTTTCCTTGGGAAATCCCTCTGAAAAATAAAAACTTCCGGTCAAGATATTCTACAGAAAATAATAATATTCCCCACAATCCCATGGAGTAGATAATGTAGAATACGCCTACCTTATCTTCATACATTGCATTTCCAAGCATCTCACTTAACACAATGGATGCGATAAATGTAAATGGTGAGATCTGGTTTATAATTTTCCTTCCAACAAACTTAATAATGAAAAACAAAAAAAAGAAACCTACTAATAAATCAATCGTTAAGTGAATGATGCTCAATGTTAATTCCCCAATCCAATAATGTTTCTTATTTATAAGTATTTAACCTACCTGTTGAAAATATGAACAGATCGGAATAAATTTTATCGAAGATACAATTTGGAATTAGTTGATTTTGAATTGTAAAAATATTAAAATATACTTAACTAATATGAAATGGAGGTGTGAAGAGATGAATCAAGCTGTTTTGGCGCGTGGCGAAATGAAACATTTATATATTTGCCGTGCAATTTTTCATGATGCTGCTTTTAACGGGATACGTATGCCCTTTTTTAGCAATTGCATAATGAAAACAAAACAGTGAGAATATCTCTTTACCCATTTTTAATAGTAGAGGAGTGTTCAAAAGGGGCCAAAGCCTTACTTTATGAACAACTTCTATATAACGGTAAAAGGAGAGCTCTTTATGCTCTCCTTTTCTATTTAAAATGATTATGGGCCATAGGATGATACTTTCCTATGGTCTATTTTTGTGTGAAAAATAGTCGGTCTGATTAATTGATATACGAACGAATGGAGGACTTATAATGATCGCATGCAGCGGACAGCAACTCGGAAAGATGTATGGTGGGAACAATATATTTGAGAATCTTTCTTTTGAAATACATGAAAAAGATATCGTTGGATTAGTTGGCAGAAATGGCAGCGGGAAAACAACATTATTTAAGCTCTTGGCAGGTATTGAGACTCCTGACTCAGGTCAGGTTCATTGGCGGAAGGGCTGTGAAATTGGTTATTTGGCTCAAATTCCAATTTATCCAAATGAAATGAAGTCGATAGAGGTATTGAAAACAGCCTTTTCTCATTTGCTGGAAATGGAAGAGAAAATGAAAAAGATCGAGAAAGAGATGGGAGAGGAGCCAGACCCGGAAAATCTAACTAAACTAATTCAAATATATGGAGAGCTTCAGGAGAAGTTTACCTTGCAAAATGGGTATGAAATGGATGCGAATATTGATCGTATCATTAATGGCTTAAACATGAATGATCTGGTTGATAAAAACTTTAACTCCTTAAGTGGTGGTGAGCAAACAAAAATATGTCTTGGCCATATGCTGCTTAAAAGTCCTAATCTCCTCCTGCTAGATGAGCCGACCAATCATCTAGACATAAAGGCTGTTGAGTGGTTAGCTGGTTTTATAAAAGACTATGATGGGACTATTGTTCTTATTTCTCATGATCGCTATTTCCTTGACGAGACAGCAAATAGAATTCTTGATCTTGAGGATGGGGAGCTGACTGTTTATCATACAAATTATTCTGGCTTTGTGAAGGAAAAAGAAGAAAGGCTCTTAAGGGAGTTTCACCAATATGAAGAACAACAGAAAAAAATAAAAAAGATGAAAGAAACGATTAAACGCTTAAGAGAATGGGCCAATCAGGCAAATCCGCCAAATGCAGGGCTTCATAGGCGGGCGAGAAGTATGGAAAAGGCACTTGAACGAATGGAGAAGCTTAATCGTCCGATGATAAATCGAAAAAAAATGAATATGGACTTAGATTCAGCGGAACGAAGCGGAAAAGATGTCGTCTATATGAATAGAGTCTCTAAATCCTTCGATACGAAGAAGCTCTTTGAAGACGTAAATATGCATATCCAATATCAGGACCGGACCGCGATCGTTGGGGACAATGGTACTGGAAAATCAACCTTGCTAAAAATGATTCTTGATGAAGTAGCAGTTGATGAGGGAGAAGTCAGGAAGGGAAGCAACTTGAAAGTAGGATATCTTTCTCAGCATGTATACACGAATATCCAGAATGAATCTGTTATTGAAACTTTTCGGAATGGGATATCTGTTACAGAAGGAGAAGCTCGTCACATCCTTGCCCGTTTCTTATTTTACGGACATGCGGTCTTTAGAAAAGTATCACAGCTAAGTGGCGGTGAAAAAATGAGGCTCAGATTAGCTCAGCTTATGTACCAGGATATTAACTTTCTTATCCTTGATGAACCGACAAATCATTTAGATATTGAATCAAGAGAGGTACTGGAAGAAGCACTAGAGGACTATCAAGGAACGATTCTTGCCGTTTCCCATGATCGCTATTTTATCAATAAACTCATTCAAAAGATTTATTGGATTGACCAGAGAAAAGTTCACTTTTTTGCAGGGGATTATGACTGGGCCAAGGATAAAATGAATGAACAAAGGAAAGCGTTTGTACTAGAACGCCCTATTAAGCAGAAAAATATGAGGAACAAACCTGAAATGAATAAGATAAGCGACGAGAAGATCGTGTTGGAAATAGAGAATAAGATAGAAGAATTGGAAACAAACCTATTGATATTGGAAGATGAATTGGCACAGGAACAGACATTAGAAAGTTTGCAAAAATTATATCAGAAGAAGGAATCATGGGAAAAAAGCCGTGAACAGTTGTATCAGCAATTAGAAGAATTGCTATGAAGGTTGTGAATGTATAACTTATTGAAAATTCCTACAGTGCGTATGTTAGAATTTAAGATAAGTATGAATATAAAGGAGGTGGTAGCCAAATGGAGAAGAGTAAAATAGAGTCCATTTTAGAAAAGGAACTGATTGTTGCTCTTGGCTGTACTGAACCAGTAGCCATTGCATTGGCGGCTGCTACAGCGAAGAATCAGATTAGCGGGAGCATCGAGAAAATTAGTGTGAAAGCAAGCGGGAATATTATTAAAAATGCTAAATCTGTAGGGATACCAGGAATGTCGGCAAAAGGCCTTGATTTTGCGGCTGCACTTGGGGCAGTAGCTGGAGATCCAGAGAAGAAGCTTGAAATCTTGGATGGGCTAACAAAGGCTGATGAGCTTCGTGCCTTAAAGCTTATTGAAGAGGGGAAGGTACAAGCAGGCCAAGCGGATACACCAAAAAGGCTTTATATTGAAGTGATTGTTCAGACAGAACAGCAGATTTCTAAAGTGGTCATTTCTGATAATCATAGTAATATTACATTAATCGAAGTGGATGGGGAGGCGGTTTTCCTTGGCGGATGTGAAAATATTGGGATTCAAACAGACGAGGAAGAGCTCGAAGCACTAACGATTGATGAAATTTATGAGTGGATTTTGGATGTGGATGTAAAAGACTTAGGACTCGTTAAAAGAAGTATAGAATTAAATCATGCCATTGGCTTAGAGGGGCTATCAGGTGATTATGGTTTAAATGTAGGGAAAACCATTCAAGATAATGTGAAAAAAGGGATTCTTTCCGATGATTTAGCAACATCTGCTATGTCTTTGGCAGCAGCAGGCTCTGATGCAAGGATGGCAGGTTCGACCCTTCCAGTGATGGCGAATACAGGGAGCGGGAATCAAGGAATTGCTGTGACTCTTCCAGTTGTTGCTGCGGCAATGAAACTGCAAGTATCGGAGGAAACAATGATCCGTGCAGTCGCTCTTAGTCATTTAATCACTATACACATTAAATCAAAATTCGGACGCTTATCAGCCTTATGTGGTGTGACTGCAGCTGGAATGGGCGCAAGTGCTGCCATTGTTTACTTGCTTGATGGAGGCATTCAGCAAATCAAAGCGGCCGTTCAAAATACTATTGGGAATGTTTCCGGTATGATCTGTGATGGGGCAAAGGCTGGATGCGCGATGAAGGTTTCAACCTGTTCTAATGTGGCGGTTCAATCTGCTCTCTTAGCATTGAATCATAAAGAAATAAGTTCGACCGATGGTTTTATTCATGATGATGTTGAAAAAAGTATTGAAAGCTTTTGTAAGTTAGGCAATGAAGGAACGCGGCAAACAGATGAGATGATTTTGAAATTAATGATGGAGAAATAAAAGGCAGATTCGAATGAAATATGAATAAGACTTTATTAATGGAGGCTGACAACAATGTTGGCCTCTTTCTAATGAGTATTTTCAAAAGGTAAAGCATGCATTTCATCTTTAATCCAAAAACACTAATATATTCTAACAACTTGTCTCATATCTTATATAGAATGTGTACCCGTCATCCAAGATGGGTCATACTAGGCGAATGTATAAGGAGAGACAGAATGAATACATTTTTCAAAGGAACATTATTGCTTGCGGTCGCTGCCTTTGCTGGTGAATGTATTGAATTTATTGTGAATATGGTATTAGCTAGGGAATTGGGGGAAAATGGGCTTGGGATGTATATGTCCATTCTCCCAACTATTTTTTTGGTTGTTCTCCTTGCAAGCTTTGAGCTTCCTATCTCGATTTCTAAGTTTATTGCTGAAAAGGATAAAAAGTATCACCAAAGTATGCTTAATCATGTGATTAAACTAACTGCTATTTTTACTGCTATTCTATTGCCGCTTGCCATGTTTATTATGCCGTTTATAACTGTATTTGACCAATATCATCCATACCTAAGATGGGTGGTTATCGCTTTTATTCCGATCGTTTCCTTTTCCTCCATTACTAGAGGCTTTTTTATGGGAAAGAATCAAATGGGGAAAATTGCAACGTACAATTTCTTGCGAAAGCTAGTTCAGCTATTGTTTCTAGTATTCTTGTACCAATTTTTCCATTTTGATACGAATACCGCAGTGTTCATTGCTTTTTGTACGTTGATTGGCAGTGAGGTTGTTGTCTTTTTATACTTGCTGCATATGTTTATCATTCAGTTTCAGCAAGTAAAAAGGGAGCCAAGTGAGGGAATGAGCGGACAAACTGTAAGACGAAGTTTGATGGCTGTTTCTATCCCAACGACTGCAATGAGGGTATTTCATGCGCTAACACATGCGGTTGAACCATTTTTAATCAAAGCAGCTCTTTTACAAGCAGGGGTAAGTGGTGTTGTGGCAACTGAGCATTTTGGTATGCTTGCTGGAATTGCGATGACAATCGGCTTTTTCCCGGCATTTATCGCTCATTCATTCTTAATTATGCTGATTCCAACCGTATCTAAAGCATATGCAGAGAGGGATTTACAGAAGTTGCAAAGCCTTCTTCAACAAGTGTTTATCGTTACAATCTCATATGGTGTTCCAGCCGTTATACTATTCTACTTTTTTGCAGAGCCATTAACGACAACCTTTTTCCATTCACCTGATGCAGCTGTGTATGTACAAATGCTCTGGCCATTTTTCTTGCTTCATTATTTCATCATTCCGATGCAAGCCTATTTAATTGGTATTGGACTAATGAAGGAAACCCTATATCACTTTGTTTGGTCAACCGTTGTATCCTTTTCCGTCATCTATATCCTTGGGTCTATGCACAGCCTTCAGATGGATGGTGTGATTATTGGTATGAATGCAGGGGCTGTCGTCTTGTACCTGCTTCATTATTTAACCATTTGCAAAAAAATTGGGGTAACAATTTTGTTAGCACCGGTTAAAAGATTTTATTAATTTTTTGAAAAAAAGTGTAGGGATTCTGTGAGTGTAATTCGTCTATTATAGTAAGCAATAAATGAAGGAGAAGTTGTAATGAACCCCTGCATGAGTATGAAATTTGAGGAAAAGCAATCAATGGATCAATACTTTGAACAATGTATTTTAGAACATGGTCGGTCCTTGTTTAATTATATTTATTCACTAGTCAGGCATAAGCAGCTTGCTGAGGATTTGTATCAAGAAGTGTTAATTTCAGCTTATTTAGCCTTGCCGTCTTTTGAAGAAAAGGCAAAGGTGAAAAATTGGCTGTTTAAAATTGCGGTGAATAAATGCCGTGATTACTGGCGGAAGGAAAAATCCGCGAATCGATTTTGGGAAGAAAAGGTCTATCTTTATGTGGAGGATAAGAACATGATTGAAGAGCCAGAGGAATCGGTTCTCCACAAATGCAGCGATGATGAAATGGTCAATACTCTGCAAAAGCTCCCTGAAATGTATCGTGATCCGTTACTATTATTCTATTATCATAACCAAACCTTGATGGAGATTAGCCACTTAACGAGTATCCCCGTGTCTACAGTTAAGACGCGAATGAGGCGTGCGAAGGAGCGGCTTCGTCCAAAGGTAGAGGAACTGGTGGCAAATGGATAATATGCCTGAGCAGCCGAAAAAGACGGCTGCTCAAACGGAGTTCTATACAGATTGATCGATCCCATATTTTTTTGCTCGATACTCGCTGTCTTTTCTTCTGTTTTTTCGGATGTCTGCCCGTTCTTTTGCAGAATCGTATAAGCTTTTTTCTTCTTCTGTTTCAGGAATGACAGAAGGAACGGGTGTAGGCTTTCCTTTTTCATCAATGGCCACCATTGTCAGGAATGACATCGCACAAATATTTCTTTCCCCAGATAGTAAATCCTCTGCAATGACTTTCACAAATATCTCCATGGATGATCTGCCTGTGTAGGTCACAAATGCCTCTAAACAAACCGAATTCCCCTGATAAATAGGATGCAGGAAGTCTACTGAATCAGTAGAGGCGGTGACAACATTTTTTCTTGCATGACGCATGGCAGAAATTCCAGCAACATCGTCAATATAAGCCATCAGCTTTCCACCAAATAATGTACCGTAAGCATTTGTATCTGGAGGCAAAACAATACTTGTTTTTACCACAAAGGATTCTTTGCATTTTTTTGATTCGTTCATCGGAGCCCTCCTAATTTAAAAGCGTAAGCGCCTCGCTCAGCCCCGACAAGCATAAGACAAGCCTCACAGAAAGGTTGCTTTTTACCTTTTTGGGAGGATTGGCTTATGACCTCGAGGGGCTAGGCGCTGAAGCTAGATATTGTATTTAAAAGCATATTTAATTTCTCATCAATATATCATATCAAAGATTCATAAGGAAATTTTACAGATAGCGTACTCGAAAATGAAGTGAATGAATATTCATTCAAAAGCAGGAGATATTGATTTGATCGTTGAACTTTAAAGAGAATCAAATGAGATTGAGGGGGAAATGAAATGTCAGTTAAAACGGAGCTTAAAGAGTTAGCAGAAAAGATGAACGCCAATCCCGTACATATTGAGAGTGAAAAGGATCGAGTTTTTCAAGTGAATTTAGATGAAGGGGGCACACTTCAAATTGTTCTAAAGGATGGACGAATCGAAATTATTGAAGGAACACTATACGAACCAGAGGTAACGCTTATTCTCTCTGATAAGAACTTTTCAAAGCTGTTAAAGGATGAGTTAAATACAACAATGGCATTCATGACAGGCGGTCTGAAGGTGGATGGAAAAATAGGATTAGCTTTGAAGCTTCAGGAGATAGTAAAGCGGTATCAATAAGTGAAGTTTATGGTTCTATGAGACAATAGCTAGAGCTATAGGAAGCAAATTGTCCCATAGAGAGGTTCTATGAGACAAAGCTAGAGATAAAGAAAGCAAATTGTCCCATAGAGAGGTTCTATGAGACAAAGCTAGAGATAAAGAAAGCAAATTGTCCCATAGAAAGGTTCTATGGGACAAAAGCTGGAGATAAAGAAAGTAAACTGTCTCATAGAATGGGTCTACGGAACAAAAGTTGCAGATGTACTCCATGATTTTTTAGAGAAACAAAACCATATGTTCTTCATCATAATAATTATCTTCAATTTTCATCGCATTTTTATCTATTCCAAATACTTCAAAGCCAAAGAACGAATAAAGCCTCTTTGCCGGCTCATTTTTCGATTCGACAGCCAAGTAGACTTGTTCAATTCCATTAATCTCTTTTGCCTTCTTCAGTGCGGCTGCAATCAATGCCTTTCCCACGCCCTTTCTTCGGCATTCATCTGAAACATACATGGCTACAATCAAGGCTCGATGCTGTAATTTAAGTTTTGTTTCTTTTAACAAAGTTACGGAACCAATTAGTTTATCACCTTCAATAGCACCAAAAGTGAAGGATTCCTCAGAGTGAAATCTCTCTCCATAAAAAGCTGCTGTTCTTTCTTTTTCCTCCTCGTAACTTGAGGCAAAGGCAGAAGGATGCTTTTGTAAAGCTATTAATCTTAATTTCCGGTATTCTTCAGCATCGCTAGGCTCTAAAAGTCTAATATTCATTTTATCCACTCCATGCAATTATTTTTTACCAGTGTACATTAAAATAAGCAGAATGAATATTAACTTTTGTAAAAATGGGTAGGATAGGTTTACATGGATTGTACATAATGAGGTGGAGAAATTTGAGGAAACGCAGAATTGAATTTTTAATTGCTTTCATATTGCTTATCTCACTTTCGATGCTTTTATTCTGCAATCTCAGCAATACTGCAAAGGCCTGGATAGTTCTCTTATATATGACAGCCATTATGGTAAGTATAGGCTCATTAATGCTAGAAAATCGTTCGCCCCAGCATACACTCCTATGGATATATGTTCTAGTGTTTTTCCCTGTATTCGGATACTTGTTTTATTTATTTTCAGGACAATTATATTTAAAAGGATATTTATTTAGAAGTAAGCGAAAGAAAGATCGTGAAGAATGGAAAAGGTTACTTCAGCAGGATGAATCTCCAGATTTAGCCTTTTTACAGGATGGTCAGCATTCCTTTGCGAAATTTGCCAACCATCGATCGCCTACCCCTATTAGCACAGTATCCCGATCTTATGTCCTTAAGAACGGGGAGGAGACTTTTTCAGCGATTAAAGAAAAGCTGAAAGAAGCTGAGCAATTTATCCATATTGAATACTATATTTTTCGCTCAGATCGACTGGGGAAGGAGATTATTAGCATCCTTATTGAAAAGGCAAAGCAAGGAGTTGAAGTGTTATTTATTTTTGATGCAGCTGGGAGCCGGAAGATTGCAGTAGAGGACATTCAATCGATGGAGGAAGCGGGCATCAAGGTACAAGTATTTTCTCCATTAAAATATGGATTCTTTAATCAAAAATTAAATTTCCGCAATCATAGGAAAATTATTATTGTTGATGGAAAAATTGGCTTTGTCGGTGGATTAAATGTTGGGATTGAGTATCTTGGAGAAGATGAGAAAATAGGATTTTGGCGTGACACACATATGAAGCTAACTGGGGAGGCAGTATACTCTCTTCACACTGTCTTTTTACTAGATTGGGAATATGTCAGCGGAGAAAGCGTTTTGAAGAAATATCCTAAAATAAATCCAGCTGTTAATGATTCTGTCCTTGATGGAGCTGTACAGGTTGTGGCAAGCGGACCAGATACTTCGCAAGGCCTTATGTGTGACTTTTACTTTGCGATGATTGCGAGCGCAGAAAAATCTATCTGGATTGCAACACCTTATTTTATACCGGATGAGGCCATCCGAACAGCTCTAAGAATAGCAGCCGCAAAAGGGGTAGAAGTAAGAATTATGGTCCCTGAAGTAAATGACGGATTCTTAACCCAATATGCGAGTCGTTCTTATTTTCCTGAACTGCTTCGAACAGGTGCAGAAATCTATTCCTACAAAAAGGGATTTCTCCATCAAAAAATTATTATTGTTGATGGAAATTTAGCCTCACTTGGCACAGCAAATATGGACATGCGCAGCTTTCATCTGAACTTTGAAGTGAATGTTTTCCTATATGGAACAAGCTCCATTCGTGATCTTGTTGCTCATTATGAACAAGACATGGAGGATAGTGAGAAAATTAGTCCTGTGCAATATTATAAAAGAGGATTTGCGGAAAGAGCAAAGGAATCCTTCGCCCGACTATTTTCGGGTGTACTGTAAACAGCTCCTTTAATTTAGGAGCTGTTTTTATTAGTAAAAAAAGGAATGAACCTGTATAATTTGAATAGTTAGAAAAAAACATCAATTATAAGGAGGGCCTTATGCTAGCAAAATCAGTAATCGAGGACGTTCTTACGGCAGCACTAGCAACTGGGGGAGACTTTTCAGAACTCTTTCTTGAAGACCGCTATACTAATAATCTGAATCTGCAAGGTGGAAAAGTTGAAAGTAGCTTATCAGGCAGAGACTTTGGAATTGGCATTCGTGTATTTAAAGGATTGCAAAGTGTGTACACCTACACAACGGATGGTTCAAAAGAGGGTTTACTAAAGGCAGCAAGAAATGCGGCTCATGCAATTTCAGGAGAAACAATTATTCGTCCAGAGCCACTAAAAAAGGAAATTGTCGCTTGTGCCCATCCGATTATAATGAATCCAAGAGAAACAGAGAAAATCCGTAAAGTGGACGTGATGAAGAAGGCGTACGAGATTGCCAAAAACTATCATTCTAGCATTCAGCAGGTAATGGTTCGTTATCTGGACGAAGAACAAAATGTGCTAATAGCCAATAGTGAAGGCAAATTTATTGAAGATAAAAGGGTAAGAAGCAGGCTTGCTATTCAATCAATCGCCTCTGACGGCAAACAAATGCAGCCAGGGTTTTATGGTCCTGGTGCTCATAAGGGATTTGAGTTTTTTGAGAACTTAAACCTTGAGCATTATGCGAATGAAGCTTCAAGGATTGCGGTAACGATGCTTGCGGCTGAACCTTGTCCGAGTGGAAAGTTCCCAGTTATCATCGATAATGAATTCGGTGGAGTTATTTTTCATGAAGCATGTGGTCACGGACTTGAAGCAACCTCTGTTGCGAAAAATAACTCCGTTTTTGCCAATCGCATTGGTGAAAAAGTGGCTTCAGATGTTGTTACATACATCGATGATGGCACAATTGCTAATGAGTGGGGATCGATCACGATCGATGATGAAGGGGAAAAGGCGCGTAAAAATGTATTAATTGAAAATGGCATCTTAAAGGGCTATTTAATCGATAAATTTAATAGCCGCAGAATGGGGATGGAGTCAACGGGTTCAGGAAGAAGGCAGTCCTACCGTTTTGCACCGACTTCGAGAATGACTAATACTTATATTGCTGAAGGAAAGTCGACACCTGAAGAAATTATCTCTAATACAGAACACGGCATCTATGCTAAATATATGGGTGGAGGTTCCGTGAATCCAGCAACAGGGGATTATAATTTTGCAGTAATGGAGGCTTATCACGTTAAGGACGGGAAGCTAGGAAAGCCGTTAAAAGGAGCAACTCTTGTAGGGAATGGTCCTGAAACGATTAAGCTTGTAGATATGGTTGGAAATAATTTAGCACATGGTGCGGGTATGTGCGGCTCTTTAAGCGGAAGCATTCCTGTAAATGTCGGCCAGCCGATGATTCGGGTCAGTGAAATGACTGTGGGCGGAAGCAAGGAGGCGAATGGAGAATGAATATTCAAGCGTTTCAGCAAAAGCTATTTGAAATCGGTGAACAGAATGGCTTTACAGATATGGAGCTATATTTTGAACGCAAAGAAAAGTTTAAATGTGGATTGTTTAAGGGTGAAATCGACTCTTATGAAACTTCTGAAATTGCCGGGGCATCATTTCGTGGGCTTTTCAATGGGAAAATGGGCTATGCTTTTACAGAGAATTTAGATGAAGCTTCCCTATTATATCTCGTTGAAAATGCGAAGGAAAATGCACAATTTATTGAAGAGGAAATTCAAGAAGAGATATTCGAAGGCAGTAAGAAGTACCATGAAGGAAGCTATTATTCTACTGAACTAGCAAAAGTGACCGTTCCGAAAAAAATTGAGCTCTTAAAAGAAATTGAAAAACATATTTATGCTTATGATGAGAGAGTGACAGGTACAAATTACTTTATCCTTGATAGTGCAGAATCGACGAGATCCATTATTAATAATAAAGGTCTTTCACTTGATGAGCGGCAGAATTATATCGGGATATTTATTTCTGTTGTAGTTAAGCAAGGGGATGAGACAAAAACAGGAGCCTATGCAAAGGCTACGAAGGATTTTTCCACATTTGTTCCAGAGAAGATCGCCAAGCATGCAGTGGAGGAAGCTCTCTCAAAACTGAATGCACAAACGGCAGAAAGTAAACATTATCCTGTATTATTGCGTAATGATGCTGCAGGAGACCTTTTCCAGACCTTCTCGGAAATTTTTTCAGCTGAGAATGCTCAAAAGGGAAGGTCTTTGTTAAAAGGGAAAGAAGGAGAAACCATCGCTGCTTCAGCACTGCAATTGATAGATAACCCATTTTTAGAAGACGGTCTATTAAGCAGAAGCTTTGATAGTGAGGGTGTCGCAACGATGAAAAAAGCGATTGTAAAGGATGGCAAACTTGTCACTCTTCTTCATAATCGAAAAACAGCAGGTATTGCGGGAGTCGAGTCAACAGGTAATGCGTATAAAGGTTCCTATAAAGGCAGTTTAACGGTATCACCTACAAATTTATATGTTGAACCGTCAAATAAGAGCTTTGAAGAGTTAATAGCATCGGTTGATGAAGGCATCCTTATTACAGATTTAGCTGGCTTGCACTCTGGTGCAGACACGGTATCAGGCGACTTCTCTCTAGCAGCTAATGGATTCTTAGTGAAGGATGGAAGAATTCAAAATACGGTAAAGCAAATGACGATTGCCGGGAACTTCTTTGAGTTATTAAAAAATATTGAAGCGATTGGCTCTGACCTAGAGTTTTCGATGTCTAATGTTGGTTCTCCATCGTTACTGATTAGAGAATTGGCTGTGACTGTGGAATAAGTTGATTTTACGTAGGAAAAACGGGTAAAAAAGTCTAGAAACTTCTTTACCCGTTTTTTTATTTAAGTTGATTCATTTTAACTAATACATCATCAATTTTTGCATGATCCTCAGGCGATTCATCAATATGGTTCCAGAGTATCTTTTCCTGTGGAGAAAACAGCCAAGTGCCGCCTTGTATGTAAACATCCTGGGTTTTCATGGATTTCATGACAAATTCTTTTTGCTTTTGATCAGTTGGGATGAATCCCTTTACTTGGCCAGTAATGAAGCCAAAGCCAGCTTTTGCTAGCAGCTTCCATTTCGGCATCGTTTTATGGCCCATTCCTTTATACGCCTCTCTAGCCGGATCTCCTAGAATCGGGAAAGGAAACGGCCCAAATTCATCAAGGAATAGTTTTATAAATGATCCTTTGGAAGGGGCAATCACAACGACCTGAAACCCTTTTTCTGTTATTTCATCTATTCGCTCACGCAACTGCGTAAGATATTGCCTGCAAACAGGTCAACCGAGATGGCGGACAAAGACAACCATTGTGTATTGATGATTAATAACAGTTTGCAGTGAAATGTTCTTATCAGTTTCCTGTGTTTCTAAAAGAAAATTCAATGTGTATCCCACCTTTTATATGAGGTTTCTATATTATATCCGGAACGTTAAAAACAATAAAGAAATTGGACTTTGGGAATGCAACAAAAAAAGCAGGAGTTCATCTCCTGCTTAGTCTCTGCTTCCAAGAATACCGAAAATACGTAAGATATTAATGAACAGGTTAATAAAATCAAGATATAAGTTTAGAGCCATTAAAGGCACTTCCTCTGCTGACACACCATACTGCTTCATACGGTTAAAATCGTATAAAACATACCCACTGAATACGAGTACGCCAATGAAAGAGAAAGCAAGCATGCCTGTAGAGCTTAATGGCCAAAATAGGCTAAAGATCGAAATGGCGATCAGTGCTAAAAGTGCCGCCATTAGCATCCCGCCTAGGAAAGATAAATCACGCTTTGTTGTCGATGCATAAATAGCAAGGCCGGTAAATACGGTTGTCGTTGTAGCTAAAGCAAGCAATACTGGATTTGGACCAATTGTAGCTAAATAATGAGAAACAATTGGGTACGTAGTGATACCAGAGATAAATGTGAAAGCAAATAGGAATGAATAAGACATGGCTTTTTTACGGCGAATAATGAATGCAAAAAGGAGCATGCCTATTTCAAGAATCATAAGTGGCAAAAACATGGCTGGTGGAACGAGAACACCTGCCATTGTACCAGCAAAAGCAATCCCCAAAGAAATCGCAAATGTTCTTAATACGGATGGCAAATATTGATTAGTAGTTTGTTGTGCATACATATTTTCAGTTCTCCTCAGTTTTATTTACTATATATACGTCTATCTTTAATAAGGGTTTCAAAAAATTACTTTTCCTTCAATAAATCTCTGATTTCAGTTAGAAGTACTTCTTTTTTATCGACCTGTGGTGCAGCTTGTGCTTCTTTTTCTTTCAATCTGAATCGTTTATTAATGATCCTTACAAAGATAAAAATGGAGAAAGCGACAATGAGGAAATCTACAACTGTCTGGATAAACGAGCCATATTTCACCTCGGCATCCCCAACTATGAAGGACAATTTTGAAAAGTCGATCCCACCCCCTACAAGCAGTCCGACCAGTGGCATAATAATATCATCAACGAGCGAGGAAACAATTTTGCCAAAAGCAGCTCCGATAATTACACCGACGGCAAGATCCAATACATTTCCCTTTAGTGCAAACTTCTTAAATTCATTCCACATGGAAAGAAAACACCTTTCTTTTAAAAAATTAACGCTATTATACTATGTAGGAAGAGAGGAAACCAGTCACAGTGCTTTAAATTGGAGAAAATGGGTCTATTAGGTGATTTGTAGAATCCGATTCCATTTGTTAAACTCTTAACATAGTCATTTACTTACTAGGGAGAGCTGAATGAAAAACTTTATATATATCGTATCTTTAATCATGCTAACAGGTTTAGCCGCTTGTTCAAATAAAATGGAAACAACAATTAAACAAGAAAATAGTTATCTTAAAATAGATCAACAAGTGAAAAATGAGAAATTAGCCGTTAATACAGAAGGAAAAGAGAAGAAAGATGTAATTTGGCTAAAGGAAAAAGCATTGTATCAGTTCGAAGCAGTGGATGAGAACTTTGAGTACAATGTGTTTCTTTTTGCTGAAGATGAGCAAAGTCAAATGATGGAAGAGAATAGCGACAAGGGAAAAAAGGGGAACCAATTGTTTACTGGTCATTACTCACTGTATTTAGCTGAAAAGGATTCTACCTTCGCATATAAACAGCTTGTACTCAATGATAATCACTTATTGACATTTAATTCTTCATTAGTACAATTTTATCCAGTTAATTTAGGTAAAGAAACTGTAATAACCGTTATCCAGCAAGAGGAGGGGGTTCTGACAAGGCCTTCACTTTATGTGATTAATGATGGAGAAATAAATAAGATTTTAATAGATGAGGATCTAGAGACAATTCTTGGAACGGAAATCAAAACGATAAACCAGAAATTCATCCAAACCGCTCACTTAAATGGAGAAAATGAGTGGAAATTTACGACTTGGGGCTTTGGTAAAGAATCAATGACTTTGTTCAAGCAAGATGAAACGAAGTTAGAGGGGCAAGTTGGGAAGGATTGGTACAATCTTTGGAGTGAAAAGAAGGAGCATTATTTCCCATTTTTAAATTTAGAACTTAGCAGTGAAGTCATTGAAAAAGCTAAGCAAGGGATTCCATTAGGAAGCCCATACCCGATTGGCACGAATATTTCCAATATCAAAAAATCAAATCCTCATTATTTAGAAGAGGGAGTTAATGGGGAAGTACATTTCGTCACGTATCCGGAAATGACCTATTATTTTGATGGGACAACAGGTATCGTCAATGCTGTATCTATTCCAGGCGAGCGGATGAAAACGACGTTGGCTAATGTGAAGAAATTATTTGGGAATCCCAAGCAAGAGAAAAATATAAATGAAGGAAAGCGTGCTATTTATATGGCTGATAAATATAGTATTGAAGTTTTGGCAGATAAAATGGGGAACGTGACGAGTGTTAATTTACGAAGAAAATAAAAGAAGATCATGCGGAAGCGTACCGCATGATCTTTATGCTCCTCTAGGAAATTATAAATTTGAATGTTATGGATAACTTTGCGACAAGTTTGTCTGCATCCAGCTCCAGCGCATTTGTTCGTGCTAATTAAAATGCCCAATCTCCATTTCTGAAGACAGGTTCGGACTTGTCATCAGCGGTAATGCCGTCGATATCCATTTCGGCTGAGCCGATCATGAAGTCTACATGTGTTAAGCTTTCATTTAATCCATGTTCCTTCAGTTCATCGCTAGACATTTGCTTGCCGCCTTCTAGACAGAATGCATATGCACTGCCGATAGCCAGGTGGTTTGAAGCATTTTCATCAAATAATGTGTTGTAGAAAAGCAGGTTCGATTGAGAGATTGGTGAGTTGAATGGGACCAATGCTACTTCCCCAAGATAATG
Source organism: Cytobacillus mangrovibacter (assembly GCF_042865275.1). NCBI lineage: Bacteria > Bacillati > Bacillota > Bacilli > Caryophanales > Bacillaceae > Cytobacillus > Cytobacillus mangrovibacter. The sequence continues at coordinate 262,886 of NZ_JBIACJ010000006.1, forward strand.
CGAACCCTCATCTGTTTCAACAAGCTGCTTAAGGATTTCTTCGCCTTCTTCAGCTTTTACACTAACAATGCGGCCGTTTTCAAATGTGATTGTGAAGTTGTCGATGATGTTGCCCCCGTAGCTTAAAGGCTTTGTGCTTGATACGGTACCGTTCACACCAGTTCGTAATGGAACAGTGAACACTTCTTCTGTCGGCATATTTGCCATAAATTCATGGCCTTTTTCATTAATACTCCCTGCCCCACACCATAGATGCTTTTCAGGAAGTTCAATTGTTAAATCAGTACCAGGTGCTGTATAGTGAAGCTTTTTATATCTTTTGTTGTTTAAATAATCTACTTTTTCATGGAGTGTTTCATCATGCTTCTTCCATGCATCAACAGGGTTTTCTAAATCTGAACGTGTGGCTTTAAAAATGGCATCCCAAAGCATTTGTACTCTTGTTTCTTCTGGAGCATCAGGGAAAACCATGTCAGCCCATGCAGGAGAAGGGGCTGCAACAACTGTCCAGCTGACCTTATCGGACATCATCATTTTTCGATAGTTCATCAGTGCTTTGCCAGCAGCTTTTTGGAAATTAGCAATACGCTCTGATTGGATGCCTTTGAATAAGTCAGGGCTTGCAGAAACAACAGACATAAACGCTGCGCCATCCTTAGCAAGCTCTTCTACTTCCTTTGCACGCCATTCTGGGTATTCAGTGAATGCCTCATCAGGTGCAAGCTCGTATTTTGTACGGGAAACAACATCATCGCTCCAGTTAACAATGACATTATGTGCCCCAACTTCATAAGCGTTTTTTACAACTAGACGGACAAATTCAACTGAATCAAGTGTTGTGTTAACGACAAGTGTTTGCCCTTTTTGAATATTTACCCCAACTTTTACCGCAAGCTCAGCATATTTTTCTAAGTTCTTTTGAAATTCACTCATTATGTAGTCTCCTTTTTCAGAATCTTCCTTTATATTGTAGCGTTTTTGCAGTGAAAAAGAAACTTTGAATCATTTTATGGTTCATAAAAATCTACCTCATTCAAAAGCTGTTAGCCACTTTAGAGTTTACCGGTCAAATTTTCGACTTATCAGTGCCTTTTGCATTATGGCAGGATTTTTATAAAAAGGCTATTTTCGTAAACATTGTTGCTTTCAACACGAATTCGTAGAGGTTGATTTCCACTCCAGCTCGCTCGCTTTCCGCGGGGTGGGCGCTGAGCCTCCTCGGCGCCATGCGCCTGTGGGGTCTCAGCTGTCCCACTGCTCCCGCTGGAGTCTCGCAACCTTCCGCTCCAATCAACAATCAATTTGGTGAACATTATTTATTTACAAAATTGATTCAATAACAACAATCTTTTAGAAAGAGTCTATAAAAAAAAGAATCCTATGCGGATCCTTTTTTCAATTTTAGATTATTTGGTTTTTCAGTGATTGCAAACATGAGCCAGTATAAAAAGGCGCTTAATACAGCAAGTGCAGCTAAAATAACGAATGTCCAGTCATATCCAATCCAGACGGTTAATGGAATGGATAGCGGTGCGATTGTTTTCCCGATTGTAAACCGGAGGCTTGCTGCTGCAAAGTATTGTCCTCGCATATGATCGGGGGCAATTTTTGAAACAAAGCTTTGCTGAATGCCAGCTGCTATCAATTCACCGAGCGTAAAGATAGCCATCGCCAAAATTAATCCCCAAATCCAATTCGTTTGCCCCATCATAAAAATAGCTGCAGCATACATGAGAGAGGATAGAATAAATACATTTCTTTCCCTGTATTTCATCATTATTTTGGTTACTGCAACGGTAAACAATGCCACAAGGAAACCATTTTCAGATAGCAGAATGCCAAAGGCCTGTTCTCCATGGACAGTAAAGGACCAATCGCCAAATTGAAGCAATGTCTGGTTTTGGACAAATTCCTTCATATAGACAGGGAGCAACAGATCAAGCTGCATAAAGGTCTGGGCAGCTAAAACACCTGCGATAATAAAAAGAAGAAAGGTTTTATCCCGAAAAATAATGCCATAGTCCTTGATTTGATCAATTAAAACAGAGTGCCACTTCTTATTTTCTTGAGAAATTCCAACCTGATCTGGAACGGTTTCGCGCGTCATTTTAGCAAGAAGGCCAGATAGCACGATGCAGATAATCCCGGCTACAAGCAACAGATAAAAGCGGTAATCGGCATAAAAAATGGCTCCCAAAATAGGACCAACGACAACAGCTATATTAATAGATGTATAGAAAATAGCGAACACATGGCTACGATCCTTTTCTTCTACAACATCAGCGACCATTGCCTGACTGGCAGGCCAATAAATGGAACTAAATACCCCTACAAGTGCGAAACAAATAAAACCAATCCATGGGGAATTGAACCATGGAGAACTTGCAAGGGCAAAAATAAGATAGCATACCCCTTGCCCCAAAGAGGACAGAACCATCATCGTTTTTCGCCCGAAACGATCAGCGAAATATCCACCCATAAGATTAGCCAAAACGGAAAATACCTGTGAAAAAACAAGCATTAGCCCAGCCTTATCTTTGCCAAATTCACCAGCAAAATAAATCGTTAAAAACGGAAAAAACATCCAAAAGGCAATATTTAAAGCTGCTTCCCCAAACAATCGAACCTTTAAATTTGAATCCCAATCTCTAATTCTCATGCTGTTTCCTCAATTTTCTTTTTTTGAATAACGTTATCATACTACTGGAATTCAGGGGAAAACAAGAAATTCTTTTCTTTTTAAAAGAGTATTCTTAATTTACTTTCGAAAGTTTGTCCAATAAAATTAGAAAAATATAAAAGAGCAAGCGGCCTAAATCAAGAATTGTAATAGTACATCCTAGAAAACTGAATCTATTCATGACGTATGCTATATTTAACATACGGAAATGTGAAAGGATGTTTTAAATATGGCAAAAAGTATTGTAATTGCTGAAAAACCTTCGGTCGCACGTGATATTGCACGAGTGCTGAATTGTAATAAAAAAGGAAATGGGTATCTCGAAGGGGATAAATATATTGTTACGTGGGCGCTGGGTCATCTAGTTACACTTGCAGACCCGGAAAGCTACGATGTGAAATATAAAACATGGAATTTAGAAGATCTGCCGATGCTGCCTGAGCGTTTGAAATTGACAGTCATTAAGCAGACTGGAAAACAGTTTCAAGCTGTTAAAAGTCAGCTGACTAGAAAGGATGTCAACGAAATCATCGTTGCTACAGATGCTGGTAGAGAAGGAGAGCTAGTTGCTCGTTGGATTATTGATAAAGTAAAAGTCAATAAACCAATGAAGCGTTTATGGATCTCTTCTGTTACGGATAAAGCGATAAAAGCAGGCTTTGCTAATCTAAAGCCTGGCAAAGCGTATGACAATTTATATGCTTCAGCTGTTGCACGCTCAGAGGCTGATTGGTATATCGGTCTGAATGCAACGCGTGCATTAACAACTAGGTTCAACGCTCAGCTAAATTGTGGACGTGTACAAACACCTACTGTTGCGATGATTGCATCTCGTGAGGATGAAATTAGAAACTTCAAGACACAAACCTATTATGGCATTGAAGCCCAAACAACAAATAATTTAAAGCTAACTTGGCAAGATGCAAAAGGGAACAGCCGCAGCTTTGATAAAGAGAAAATTGATGGGATTGTGAAGAAATTAGGCAGCAAAAATGCTATTGTGACGGAAATGGAGAAAAAGCCGAAAAAGTCTTATGCTCCAGGCCTATATGACCTAACAGAACTGCAGCGTGATGCAAATAAAATCTTTGGCTACTCGGCAAAGGAAACGTTAAATATCATGCAGAAGCTGTATGAGCAGCATAAAGTTTTAACGTATCCGCGAACAGATTCACGTTATATTTCTTCTGATATTGTCGGAACGCTTCCTGAGCGTTTGAAAGCATGTGGAGTTGGTGAATATCGTTCGTTAGCTAACAAAATTGTAAACAAACCAATAAAGGCTTCAAAAGCATTTGTTGATGATAGCAAAGTATCGGATCATCATGCGATTATTCCGACAGAAAGCTATGTGAACTTCTCAGCTTTCACAGATAAAGAGCGCAAAATTTATGATTTAGTTGTTAAACGATTTTTAGCCGTATTATTTCCTGCATTTGAATACGAGCAATTAACGCTTCGGGCGAAAATTGGTGAAGAGTACTTTGCGGCTAGAGGAAAAACAATTGTATCGCTTGGCTGGAAGGAAGTATACGAAAATCGCTTTGAGGAGGAAGAGACAGCAGATGAGTTGAAAGAACAGATTTTGCCTCGCATCGAAAAAGGCGATACATTAAACGTGAAATTAATCGCACAAACATCAGGTCAAACAAAGCCGCCTGCACGTTTTAATGAAGCAACATTGCTTTCGGCAATGGAAAATCCTACGAAGTATATGGAAACAAGAGATAAAAAATTAGCTGACACATTAAAATCAACTGGTGGATTAGGTACTGTTGCAACAAGAGCTGACATTATTGATAAGCTCTTCAATTCATTTCTAATCGAAAAGCGTGGCAAAGATATTCACATTACTTCTAAAGGCCGACAATTATTAGATTTAGTACCAGAGGAGCTAAAATCACCAAGTCTAACCGCAGAATGGGAACAAAAGCTGGAAGCGATCGCGGCGGGCAAGCTAAAAAAAGAAGTCTTTATTGGCGAGATGAAAAGATATACGAAAGAAATTGTTTCCGAGATCAAAGCAAGTAATAAAAAATATAAGCACGATAACATTTCTACTAAGAGCTGTCCAGATTGTGGAAAGCCAATGCTTGAAGTGAACGGAAAAAAAGGCAAAATGCTCGTGTGTCAGGATCGGGAGTGCGGACATCGTAAAAATGTTGCACGAGTTACAAATGCACGATGTCCACAATGTAAGAAGAAGCTTGAACTCCGTGGGGAGGGAGACGGTCAAATTTTCGCGTGTAAATGCGGCTATCGTGAAAAACTCTCTGCTTTTGAAGCACGCCGTAAAAAGGAATCTAAGGGAAAAGTGGATAAACGAACTGTACAAAAGTATTTAAAGGAACAAAATAAACAAGAAGAACCAATCAATAATGCACTAGCAGAGGCATTAAAGGGATTGAAATTTGATTAAGGAAAGAGAAGGTAGCTTTCTCTTGTTGTCATTTATCTAAATTTGTTTAAATACTTTACTCTACTAACAATCTAATAATCTAACTTGTTAAAATTTTACAATTATTTATTGACAATCCAATCATTCTAAACGTAAAATTAATTATATTCGGAAAATTCTCGATTGGAATGATTGCTATGACTTGTCGATTAATAGCTCGTTCATACAAAAAGGCTGTATTTCAAACGCTTGTTTGAAGTACAGCCTTTTCTTTATCTCACTAATGTACTAAGGAGGAAAAAGATGGTTATTTTATCTGGCAATACATTAACTTTAGAAGACATTAAAAAGGTATTATTCAATAAGGAACAGGTTCATGTTTCAGAGGAAAGCATGGTAGAAGTTAAAAAAAGTCATGATGCAGTAAAAAGAATTGTGAATGAAGAAAGAGTTGTCTATGGAATTAACACGGGATTTGGGAAATTTAGTGATGTGCTTATTCATCCAAATGATGTGAACGATCTTCAGCTGAATCTTATTCGCTCTCACGCGTGTGGGGTAGGGGAACCATTCCCTGAGCTTGTTTCACGTGCAATGGTGCTTTTACGAGCAAACGCATTATTGAAAGGATTTTCAGGTGCACGCCCAGTGATCATTGAACGTTTGCTGGATCTAGTGAATAAAGAAATTCATCCAGTGATCCCGCAGCAAGGTTCACTTGGTGCAAGCGGAGACTTGGCACCGCTTTCTCATCTTGCACTTGTATTAGTAGGAGAGGGAGAGGTTTTCTACAAGGGGGAAAGAAGAGCCTCACTTGAAGTGCTTTCAGAAGAAGGGTTGGAACCGCTGACTTTAGAAGCAAAAGAAGGACTTGCTCTTATAAATGGAACACAAGCGATGACTGCAATGGGCGTTGTTGCCTATCTCGAAGCAGAAAAACTTGCTTATCAAAGTGAACTGATTGCTGCTGTTACAATGGAAGGCTTAAATGGCATTATCGATGCATTTGATGAAAAAATTCATTTAGCTAGGGGCTATAAACAGCAAGTGGATACAGCAAGAAGAGTAAGGGAGTACCTATCTGGCAGTGCTTTGATCACAAAGCAAGGGGAAATCCGTGTGCAGGATGCTTACTCTATCCGCTGTATTCCACAAGTTCACGGAGCTTCATGGCAAGCGCTTGATTATGTAAAAGAGAAGCTAGAAATCGAAATGAACGCGGCAACTGATAACCCACTGATTTTTGATGATGGCGATCACGTGATTTCGGGCGGAAATTTCCATGGACAACCGATTGCACTGGCAATGGATTTCATGAAAATAGCTGTTGCGGAGCTTGCGAACATTTCTGAACGAAGAATTGAACGCCTTGTGAATCCACAGCTGAGTGACCTGCCGCCATTCTTAAGTCCAGAGCCTGGTCTTCAATCTGGGGCTATGATTCTTCAGTATGCTGCAGCATCTCTCGTCTCTGAAAATAAAACATTGGCACATCCGGCAAGTGTAGATTCGATCCCTTCCTCTGCTAACCAAGAGGATCATGTCAGCATGGGAACCATTGGTTCAAGACATGCGTATCAAATTATTCAAAATGCTAACAATGTGCTTTCGATTGAGTTAATTTGTGCGCTTCAAGCAGTAGAATATCGGGGAATAGAAAAAATGGCAGAAAAAACGAAGAATTTTTATCTAGAAGCAAGGAAAATGGTTCCTTCTATTATAAAAGATCGTATCTTCTCAAAGGACATTGCAGCTTGTTCGACATGGCTGAAGGAGTTGGAGATTTCTTCGTTATAAAATAGGAAGGGGGTCTAAGCGTATTTAGACCCTCTTTATTTATGTTTTCCCTATCTATCTTCATCTTCTCCAACGCGATTTTTGAAGGCCTCTTGTACAATGAGGAATTCTTCATCCTCCTGTGCCTCAGTTGCTGCCCGTTTATCATTTTTGGCAACTTCAGGGAATTCACCAGGATGGTTCTTCCTTTTATGATTAAAATGTTCACCACGAGCCATTGATTTACACCCCTTTCTTATATCTTCCTGTAGCTTCCCCAAATTCGAAAAACCTATGTAATTATCATTGTTTTAGAATTGGGTTTTCAAAATGGATGTCTGTCCACTCAATAATTTATTTAAAGCATATTCTATTTTAATTGAAAGGGAAGGAGGGAAATTTATGTCTTGTAATAATAATGATAGAAGACCAGTTCTTAATGCTGATCAAGTGATTGTCCGTGCTAATAATGTATTTGTGTTAGGTGAAGAAGATCGTAATCGCTGTAGAAATGGAAACGTAGCAGGAGTCGAAAGCAACAATAGAAGTCGCTGCAGAAACGGAAACGTAGCAGGAGCAGAAAGCAACAATAGAAGTCGCTGTGGTTGTGGAAATGTTGCTGGAAGCAATGATAGAAGAAGAGGCTGCTGTCGGTTCTGGTAATGAAATGAGAGGGAGCAGGGAGTAATATCCCTGTTTCTTTTTGTTTTATTGGTGGTGCACGAAATCACCTTTGGTATACCCGCTCAATAAGTTATGCATTCGAATAAAATCCATCCATGTGCACACCAAAGGCTCTTTATCAGTATTAGACAGTAACAAAGCATTTTTCAAGCTATTTTTCCCTTTTTTTAAGAAAATAATATGAGATTTTACCTAAAGCTTGAGTGGATTTTGTCGAAATAAAGAAGAGAGAAATCTTTTGATCAAATCAAAGATTAATGAAAATGGGTGAGGCGCATATGGATAAAACATCGGTAATAGGATTAATTTTAGGAATAGCGGCATTGGGGGTTGGGATGGTTTTAAAAGGGGTTCCTATTCAAGCATTAGCAAACCCTGCTGCCATCTTAATTATCCTTGTAGGTACAGCAGCAACAGTTGTAATCGCATTCCCTGCAAGCGAAATTAAGCGAGTTCCGAAGTTATTTGGCATTATTTTTAAAGAGAAAAAGCAAATGAATCCAATAGATTTAATTAAAATGATTTCTGAATGGGCTCAACTAGCTAGAAAAGAAGGACTGCTTGCACTAGAAGCAAAAACGAGTGAAATTGACGACCCATTTCTGAAAAATGGGCTATCCCTTGCAGTTGATGGCCAGAGTGCTGACTACATACGTGATGTACTTAGTGAAGAAATCGAAGCAATGGAAGAAAGACATTCAGCGGGAGCATTAATTTTTACCCAAGCTGGGACATATGCTCCAACTCTAGGTGTTTTGGGTGCAGTTGTTGGTTTGATTGCGGCACTTGGAAATATGAGTGATACAGATGCATTAGGGCATGCGATTAGTGCAGCGTTTGTTGCGACATTGCTAGGGATATTCACTGGATATGTGCTTTGGCATCCGTTTGCTAATAAGCTAAAGCGGAAATCAAAGCTAGAATCTAAGCTCAAATCAATGATGATTGAAGGTGTGTTATCTGTTCTGGAAGGAGAAGCTCCGAGGATTATCGAACAAAAGCTTGCTTCCTATTTACCTGTTGGAGATAGAAAGAAATTTCTTGAAGAAAGCAGCGTGAAGACAGATGAGTAAACGGAAAAAGAAAAAACTCGATGATGGGCATGTAGATGAATCTTGGCTGCTTCCTTATTCGGACCTTCTTACATTACTGTTAGCGTTATTTATCGTTCTTTTTGCTTCAAGTTCCATTGATGCAGTCAAATTCCAAGCCATTTCAAAAGCCTTAAATAGTGCCTTTACTGGTGGGACTGGGATTTTTGAATATCAAAGCCCGATGCCTGAGGGACAGAAACAGGGGGAAGTGGCAAGTAAAAACTCAGAAAATGATGATGCAAATAGTCTAGACATTGATGAAGAATTACTAAAAAAGGCCGATCAGAAAGAGCTGGCATCAACACAGGAAAAAGTCAATTCGTATATTGAAGCAAATCACTTGGCTGGTAAACTGCAAACTTCTTTAACTGGTGAAGGTTTAATGGTTTCTATAAGGGATAATGTATTATTTTCACCAGGAAGTGCAGATGTAAGGCCAAATGATAGAAACATTGCTAATGAAATTAGCGAGCTTCTAGTCATGGATCCGCCTCGGGATATTATTATAAGCGGACATACTGACAATGTACCGATTGGCAACGCTCCTTTTGATTCCAACTGGGAACTCAGTGTGATGAGAGCCATTAACTTTATGAAAATAATCTTAAAAAATGAAAAACTTGATCCAAAAAAGTTTAGTGCAAAAGGCTTTGGTGAATTCCAGCCAGTCGCACCGAATGATACAAGCAGTGGAAGAGAAAAAAATAGAAGGGTAGAAATATTAATTCTACCTAGAAACGCAAGCTAAACTCTAATGGGTTTAGCTTTTTTGTATGAATAAAAAACGAAGCAGGATCCATATGAGGATCCTGCTCAAAATATTTTCTATATAGAAGCATCAGCTTCATTATGAATGATTGATTTGGCCGCAGACTCTTTGCCATGTAATAAATAGTATGCGAGTAAGGCGAGAAGAACAACGCCTGCAAGAACTAAATATAATGTAGAAAGGCTTGTATACACAGCAACAACGCCAAGCGCATAGGAGCCAAGACCAATCCCAGAATCAAAAAAGGTAAAGAAGGTTGATGTGGCCAAGCCTCTTTTCGTTGGGTCTGAGTTCTTGATTGCTATTGTTTGCAGACTTGGGGAAAGACTGCCATAGCCTAATCCGATAATTGCTGCAGAAAAGAGAAAGAGAAAAGTGGACTCTGCTTGACTAAGTAACACCATTCCAATAGCAAATAAAAGGATGGACGGATAAATGATTTTGTTTTCACCATAAAGATCAAACCATCTGCCAGTAAAAGGTCGGCTTAAGACAATAGAAGCCGCATAAACGACAAAGAAAAAGCTTGCTGCTTTAAGTAGCCCAAGCTCACTGGCATAAACAGAAATGAAAGAGAGAATTCCCGAATAGGCAAGTGCTAATACCCCACCAACGATGGATACAGGAATTGCATTCTTTTCGAAAAAGCTGGCAAAGGAAAACTTGGCAGGCTGCTTGGTCACAGCAATTGATGTATCAACCTCAGGAATACGAACAAGTAATGAAAGTAATAAGGCAATCAAAGCCAAAATAGCACAAAGAATGAAAAGCAAGCTGAAGCTTGTGAACTGGATAATAGTTAAGCCAGCAAATGGTCCAATGACCATGGCTAAATTCATAAACAATGCATAATAGCCAAGCCCTTCGCCCTTTCTTCTATTTGGCACAATATCCGCAATGATTGCCCCGGTTGCTGTAGTCGCCATTCCAAATCCAATTCCATGTAGAAACCGCAAGGCTAACAGTAGAGGAATAGAATCTGTCCATAAATATAAAAAACTAGAAATAAAAAATATCATGACAGAAGAGAGCAGAATCTTTTTTCTGCCTAGTTGATCGATCCATTTTCCTGTGAGCGGCCGGCACAAAACAGCGGCTATTAGGAAGACGGAGACGATTAATCCTACTTGAGTTTCATTCCCCTCTAACTCATTCAATACATAAATAGGTAATGTTGTTAGCAAAATATAAAAAACAATAAATAGAAAAAAGCTAATAAAGGAAATTCCTAAGAAATCCCTTGTCCATAATGGTTGTTTCTTCATGATGACCTCCTAGGAAATAGAAAAGTACTTAAAGATTATTGTTCATTCGTTCGATGATCTTTTGCATCAAATCGCGTTCTTCCTCACTAATATTATTTAGTACATTGCTTTCACAGGCTTGGACAGCTTCTAGCCAGACTTCATATTGTTTATGTGCCAAATCTGTAAGGAAGATCTTTTTCTCTCTTTTATCAGTTCCAGAGAGTTTTGAAATCCAGCCTGCCTTTTCTAATCTTGCTAATGTACGAGTCATTGTAGGAGCCTCAACTCCTAAGTAAAGTGATAGATCCTTCTGTGTAGATGGTCCATTGGTGTTTAGTAGATAAATAATGGTCCACTGTGCGGAATATAATCCAAGCGGAACTAATACTTCGTTTAAAGACTTTGAGAAATGACGTGTAAATTGGTTTATAGAATGAAAGAAGTTGCTTTGATTTTTGTACATACAATCACCCAATCGAAATTAGTTACCTAGCTAATTATATTCTCAATACATTACATTGTCTATCTTTTTTGGTTTTATGAAACATTAGTTGGTGGTAGAGGTTGATTTGCGCTCCAGGTTACTCGCTTTCCGTGGGGTGGGCGGTGAGCCTCCTCAGCGCTAAAGCGCCTGCGGGGTCTCACCTGTCCCACTACTCCCACAGGAGTCTCGCAACCTTCCGCTCCAATCAACTAGTCTTTTTGAGGAATAAAAAATTTATTCAAATACAATGATCTTTTAGAAAGGGGATTATATTTAGCAGGAAATAACATTTGCTTTTAATTGGGACATAAGTTTATAATGTAGACATAAGTTTATAAATATTGGGGCTGAGTTATTTATGAATGAAAAGGAATTATTGATCTTACAGCTTATCAACGCTAATCCATTTATTTCACAAATTGAATTAGCTGAGAAAACGCATCTGTCAAGATCAGCTGTAGCAGGATACATTTCTTCTTTGACAAAAGAAGGAAAGCTGCTAGGCAGGGCATACGTTCTTCCGAAACAAAAGGATATTATTTCTATTGGGGGAGCGAATATTGATAGAAAAATTCAAGCGCTAAACCATCTTCAATTCGGAACATCCAATCCAGCTGAAAGTTCACAATCCTGTGGCGGAGTCGCCAGAAATATTGCAGAGAACCTAGGGCGACTAGGCTGTAATGTGTCTCTAATGACCATTGTTGGAGAAGATCATGAGGGAGAATGGCTGCTTGACTATACGAAAACTTTTGTTGATATCAGCCCATCTCAAGTGTCGCCAAATTTGGCTACCGGAACTTATACGGCCATTCTGGACAATGAAGGAGAAATGGCAGTTGCGCTTGCAGATATGGCTATTTATGACTCCATTGATATTGATTTTATAGAAAAAAAATGGGGATATTTAGCTTCATCAGCAATGGTTGTTATGGATACCAATTTATCAGCCGATGTATTAAAACATGTCATTGTACGCTGCAAGGAAGATAATATTCCGCTTTGTATCACACCTGTTTCCTCTCCGAAGGTAAAGAGGCTTCCAGAAAGTCTTCAAGGTGTTACTTGGCTGATTGCTAACAGAGATGAGGCAGAGGCATTGTCTGAGATGACAATTAATGATGAGGATGATTTTTTCAAAGCAGCTGAGAAAATCATGAAAAAAGGGGTAGAAAAGGTTGTCCTCACACGTGGTGATAAAGGCTTAATCTATTTAACACAGCAGGGAGAAAAGGGAATCCTTCATCCTCCAAAGGTTCATGTAGAAGATGTGACTGGTGCTGGAGATTCACTTGTAGCAGGCATTATGTTTGGCCATCTAAATGGATTAAATACAGAAGATGCTTGTAAAATTGGGATTTCTTGTTCTGTATTAACACTACAGTCACATGAGACAGTTAATCCAGCATTAAATCATATACGACTGCAAGAAACTTTCCAACAATATTTTAAATAAAGGAGTTTTTGATATCATGATTGCAAATTGGTTAGAGTATTCAGCTGAGGTTCAAGAAGCGAAGAAAGCAAATAAGCCGATCGTAGCACTAGAGTCAACGATTATTTCACACGGAATGCCTTACCCGCAAAACGTGGAAACTGCTAGAGAAGTAGAAGAAATCATCCGCAAAAACGGTGCCGTTCCAGCGACAATTGCAATTTTGGATGGCAAAATCAAAATTGGCTTATCAGATGAAGAGCTTGAATTCCTTGGGACAAGCAAGGATATTGAAAAAGCGAGTCGACGTGATCTTCCATATTTAGTGGCTAATAAGAAGCACGGAGCAACAACTGTAGCAGCAACAATGATCTGTGCACAATATGCTGGGATTGAAGTTTTTGCAACAGGTGGCATCGGTGGTGTTCACCGCGGGGCAGAAACAACAATGGATATCTCTGCTGACCTTCAAGAGCTTGCCCAAACAAATGTGGCAGTTGTATGTGCGGGTGCGAAATCCATCCTCGACATCGGTCTTACATTAGAATATCTTGAAACACATGGAGTTCCTGTTCTTGGATTTGAAACAGATTCACTGCCAGCGTTCTACACTAGAACAAGTCCATTTAGTGTCAACTATCGTGTAGATACAGCGGAAGAAGCTGCGGCAATGATCCGTACGAAATGGGAGCTTGGATTAAATGGCGGTGTGGTCGTAGCTAATCCAATTCCAGAAGCAGACGCACTAGAAGAAGCTTTTATTACAAATGTTATTGAAACTGCGCTGAACGAAGCAGCGGAAAACAATATCGCAGGTAAAAAAGTAACACCATTCCTTTTAGGAAAAGTGAAGGAATTAACAGAAGGAAAAAGTTTGACAGCCAATATTGCGTTAGTGAAGCATAATGCTGAAGTAGGATCAAAAATTGCGGTAAGTTTGAAGAAATAATTTCATCTAGATGAAAAAATAAATAAATGGCCAATTCGGATCTATGCTAGATGCATGGGGAAGAATTGGCATTTATTTTGGCATTGTGGTATTTATACGGAGAGCAGTCAGCACATAACGATCTGGGGCATCACCAATGAAAGAAAAGGGATAGCAAGTGGAAACTGTAAGAGTTTCGATTGGTGCAGTCGTTTGAATGACTGTTGTATCATTGGCATCAACGATTTGTGTGTGCGTGATCTCGTAGCTATAACGTCCATAAGGCATTGATATGTAGAAAATATCTCCAATTTCTAACTCTCCAAGGCGACGGAAAACAGTATCACGATGTCCTGAGAGCAAAATTTGATCAGGCTGTCCAGGTAATGCAGTACTTGAGTAGTGGCCAACACCCTTCTCAAGCTCATCTTCATCGGTTCCTTCTATAATAGGGAGCTCTGCATCTAATTTAGGAATTTCTAATATGCCGATAGCCTCTCCTTTTTTAAAAGAGAAATCAGTCAGTTGTTCTTCTTGAAGAACGGGATTTGCAGACTGCTCACGAGTAAACTCAACCTTCTCCTTCGCTTCTGTCAGCGATTGTTCTGTAGCTTGTTCTTGTCTATTGATATCTGTTAACGACAGGATGATAAGAAAGACACCAGTTAGAATCAAGAGAGAGGAAGCTAGTAGTAAGGAGCCTTTTTTACGATCCACTTTTATCCTCCTTGTTCTTTTTAGTGAATTTTATGAAACTTAAGTAATAAGAAAAATCCTCCTTTGTAATTCCTTGCTCTTCTGCCTCATGAACGAGTTTAATCCATTCATCATCAAGAGGAAATTCAGTGGAACTTCCATCCATTTTTTTCTGATTTAATAAATCCTCCATTGTTGTATCCAATGTTTTAGCTAAACGAGATAGCACTTGCAGTGAGGGATTCCGCTGAATTCCTCTTTCTATATAGCTTAAATAAGACTTCGACACCCCTGCTTTTTCGGAAAGCTCATTAATAGAATATCCTAACTCTTGCCTCAATCGTTTAATTCGCATACCCACCATTGATTTTTCTCCTTTATTCAGTTTTATTCCATTATAACGAACAAAACGTTCAATAAAAAATACGAAATTTTAAGATAAATAGAGCAATTTTGAGAAAACGAACGAAAAATGTTCTTTATAACGCAAAAATGGCTGAATTTCGAATTTTTCAAAATAATTCATATGGACTATACTCAACTTATCGGTTCGGTATAAAGAACAAAACGAACGAAACTAAAGAACGAGAGCTCGGTGAGGAGGGGTTCCGATCAGATATGGGAGATTACAGAAATTCGGGAAGAAAAACAAGCTATTATGGGTATTTGTCAAAATTGCTGCTGCATGGTATTTACTCATAGGAATGTCTACTGCCATTACTGGTCAGACGAATGCATTTTTTTCAGATGCGAATGAAGTAAATGGAACGATAGCGGCGGGGATATGGCTGAGTTCCTTAAGCATTGAACAAGAAACCCTTAGTGGAAATGATATTTCTGCGCAAATCACAAACAGTGGAGCAGAAATGAAATCTACAGGTACGTATGAGGTGTACTATATTGAAACTGGTGACCCGCAAAATGGAGAAAAGCTTTTCGAAGGGGCTTTCGATAAGTTAAATGAAAATCAAAAAACAGATGTAAAATATACACCAGAGAAAAATGGGGTGTATAAGTTTAAAGCATATGATGAAAATGACGTAAATCATGCTGTTTGGAGTAGCGTAATCGCAGTGACAACATTAGAACAGATAGATCCAGAAGCTCTTGATAAACAGGAAGAAGAAATCGAAACACCTATTGTTGAGGATCCTAAAGAGGAAGTAGAAATTGATAAGGACATTATTGAGATTCCACCAGATAAAAAAGCTGAGCAACCACCAAATCAAGATAATGAAGACAAAACAATAGAAGAACCAATCCAAGAAGTTCCTGTTATAGATCCACCATCTACGCCTGTTGAACCACCATCTGATGAACAAAAAAATAGCAATTAAATTAGGTAGGTGAAAATTTTGAAAAAAACACTAAAGATTATTAGCAACATAATTACAGTCATTCTATTTTTCAATTTAATTTTAATGGCCTTTCTCGTGGTCTCCTCCAAGGCATCTGGAGGAGAACCGCAGGCCTTTGGATATCAGCTAAAAACCGTCTTATCAGGATCAATGGAACCAACCTTTCAAACTGGCTCAGTTATTGCGGTAAAGCCGCTTGATTCAAAGGAAAGAAAGTCCCTTAAAAAAGATGACATTATCACATTCCAAACAGGTGAGGATATTCTAATCACTCACAGAATCATTGGAGTAAACACTAGCGGTGAACATGTCATGTATGAAACAAAAGGGGATAACAACCAAACTGCAGATATGGACGCTGTTCTATCTGACAATGTTGTTGCCGTCTACTCTGGCTTTACGATTCCTTTTATAGGATATTTCATAGATTTTGCTCAATCAAAAGAAGGAAGTGCCATCTTGCTTATCGGTCCTGGAATATTGCTTTTGGGCTATGCAGGATTTAGTATTTATCAGGCTCTTAGAGAAATTGATCCAAAACCCAAAAAAGATGAAACCAAAGAAAAAACTGCTTAACTAGTTTGTACTCCTTGTTCAACATAACAAGGGTCAATATAAAAAAACAATTATACATACCCAAAAAGGGTAAGAGGAGGAAATGGAAAATGAGTATTAAGAAAAAATTAGGTTTAGGAATCGCATCAGCAGCACTAGGAATGTCTTTAATTGGTGGAGGAACGTTTGCTTACTTTAGTGATTCTGCAGTTCAAACTAATCACTTCTCTTCCGGTACATTAGATATTTCTGTTGATCCAACTACGGTTGTCGATATCACTGATTTTAAACCTGGTGATTCGATAAAAAAGACATTCAAGCTTATTAATGAAGGATCTTTAGATATTGGAAATGTATTGCTCCATACTAACTACACAGCTACTAAAACTAATGGAGACACAATATCAGCTGATTTAGTAGATGCTTACGCCAGTGAAATCATGGTTGATTTCTTGGTGAATACTGGTGATGAAAATAGGGATAAAGAAATTATATTAACTAAGTCTTTAAAGGAATTAAAAGGAATGACACCGGAAGGCCTAGCTCAAGAGTTTGATAGAGAATGGGCATGGATTTTCCCTTATTATGTATTAAGAGACGGAATTGAGGCTGGAACTGGAAAAGAATCTGTCGATGACTTTGAAGTGAAGTTCAGATTTAATGATACTGGTGTACCACAAAACGAACTACAAGACTTAAAACTTAACTTAGAGTGGACGTTTGAAGGTAGACAAACCGCTGGGGAAGTAAGAAATTAATTTATTAATAAAAAGGTGGAGAATTGCTTCTCCACCTTTTTAAGATAATATAAATCGTAGGTGAGGTATGCCATGATTAATCAAGGTTTACTTTCAAAACTAATAAAATTGTTATTAATATTATTAATTTTTTCATTTGTATTTATCGAACAGATAGGTGTACTTGCTGAAGAAAAAGAGATAGATATAAATACAAATCCCAATGGGTATTTTTTTGAGGTTGGAAACCTAAAACCAGGTGACTGGATGCCAAGAGATATCACTATTTTAAACGAAGGTAAACGCGATTTTAAATATACGGCATTTATAGGTAAGAAAAAGTCAGTTAAAGGATTATTTGAAGAGTTAGATTTACTTGTTAAGAAGGATGAAGCTATTTTGTTCGAAGGCAAACTGAAAGACTTCGCTGGATTCACACCAAGAAATCTCGCAAAGGGTAACAGTGAAACTGTATTCTTTCAAGTAACAATGCCATACGAACTTGGGAATGAGTTTCAAGGCTCTGCAGCTGAGGTGGAAATTATCTTTCAGGCCGAAGCATTAGCTGACCCTGTTGATCCAAATCCAGATCCAGATCCAGACCCAGACCCAGACCCAGACCCTAACCCAAATCCAAACCCTGATCCAGACCCAGACCCAGATCCAGATCCAGACCCAGACCCAGATCCAGATCCAGACCCAGACCCAGACCCAGATCCAAATCCTGATCCGGTTGATCCAAATGATCCAGGAGAACCAGGTGAACCGGGTAATCCAGTGGACCCAAATAATCCAGATGTAGAGGTTACAAATCCAATTGTCGTATCTCCAGAAATGACAGATAAACTTTTACCTAAAACAGCAACCAATACTTACAACACTCTCCTAATCGGTGGACTGCTTCTATTTACTGGGAGCATGCTTTTCGTGTTATATTTCAGAAATTTACGTCGTAATCATTAATTGAAGGCCTGAGGAATAGACTATTTCAAAGGCCTTATTATTTTATAAAGGTGGTGCCTTATGTATCAGAAAAATTGTGATCGATGTTGTCGTCCATCATTTAGCAGCAGTGAAAGGGGAGAATGGCTGTGTCCGGTATGTGGGCATAATTTGACCTTGTATCCGTTTTTTGATGCGATGACAATGGAAAGAATAAATGTGAAGGTGCCAACTTTCCGAAAGAAAATGGAGAAGTACCGCAGTGGTTCTGTTTATTTAAAAGCAATAAAGTAATAATGGATTACTTTACTAAAAAATATCGAAAGAATTTTCATGTGCCAGGGGATATTGAAATATGAAATAAATGAATACATATTTGGGGGGAAGAACGTGGTTGAGGCAAAGGCAGAATTCACTGAAATAGATCAAGAATGGCTGCAGTTACTTAAAGAAGCAAAGAATTTAGGAATAGAGAAAAGTGAGGTCTTAGATTATTTAAATAAGGTTAAAGATATACTACTCGAAAATAAATCACATAGTGAAAGTAATCCAAGTATTTAAGTATAGATATCTCCATATGTACTGAATGAAAAAAAGGATGATCTATTTGAAAAAGGCCTTTTCTTATCTAGCGATCTTAAACTTATTTGATGGTGCTATTACTTTTATTGGCCTTCGCTACTTACTGATAAACGAAGGAAACCCATTAATGAATGATTTATACGAAGCAAATCCGCTATTCTTTCTCGGGTATAAAGTGCTGCTCTCCGGTTTTCTTTACATATTAATTCGATTTAATAAATTACCCACTATTCGTCTTGTAAAGGTTTTGACAACTGTAGCCTCTGCCTTGTATACGGCTGTTATTGTTCTGCATTGCGTATGGGTTACCCCGATTATTCTTTCCCTTTTCACCAGCAGATTCTAGTGTAAACAAAAAAGTATGTCAATGACATTTAAAGTAAAGTTTAATATTTTGTAATAAAAGTTTCGACGGGCTTCGCTATTATTTTATTAGAATTATGAATGGAGCATGGTCTTTTGACCTACATAACTCCTACTTTTTTAATATCCAATATTTTGAATTTGTAGGGAAATGTCGATTGTTGGCTAACAATAGTTGAATATAAGTTTTCAGAATAGACAAAAAGTAACACCGAGAGTGATTTGAATCATATACAATTTACATATAGAGTAAATGATCTATCTAAATAGACACAGAAAAAGGCAAACCTATTGAAAGATAGGGACGCAAAGTCACAGGTCTAAGGTATAGTGGAATAAAATACTAAGATGGCTGGATTGCCTGGAATACGATACGTATTTTGGGGGGAATTATGTGGTTGAGATAAAATCAAAAGTTGAGGGAATTGACACAGAATGGGTGAAGCTTATGGTAGAAGCGAAGAACCTGGGAATAGAGAAAGAAAAGATCAGAGAATTTTTAATGAAAAATAGTGTCAAACAAATGATTATAGAAGGTCGTTAATTGAATAGGAGATCAAGCTAAGTATTTCTTTGGGGGTCTTGTACTTTCAGGAAATGCTTTTTATTTTGAAGAAAGTGGCCAGAGCTCAATTGCTATGAGCTCTAGCACTCTTATAGCAACATAAATTTCATAAGTATATGTGGAAGAAAGCTCACTAATATAAAGGACGCTGATGAAGGAGTGGTCTGGGGGTTGGCTATTCTTTTAAAAGGCGTACCTCTTCTCTAATCTTCACGATGTCTCTTTCATTGTGAACAGTCTTGTCCCAAACATAGTCCTGTTCTGCCTTAATTACATGAAGCATGTTCATAATCTCTTTATGCTTCGTTTCATTCTCAGTACGGATTTTCCCCTGTTCAACTTTCAGTTCATTGATATCTTCGCGCATTTTTGCCTGTTCAACTTTTAGTTCATTAATGTCATCACGCATTTTTGCCTGTTCAACTTTCAATTCATTAATGTCATCGCGCATTTTTGCCTGTTCAACTTTCAATTCATTGATGTCTTCTCTCATTTCATTGATGTCCCCCCGCATTTCATTCATATCTTCCCGCATGCCACCAACCATCGTAATTAAAGTCGATAACATTTCTTCCATCCGATTAAAATCACTCATTCTATTGTCACCTCCTTTTCAACACAATCTTACCTTATTCCCCGAATGAATGCTATTGTTCTGGAGAACAAATATAGTGAAGTCTCCCAAAATAAAAAAGCACGAAAAACCCATGATCGATAAGTTTTCGTACTTCGTATTTGTTATTTATTCTGATCAATTCTCCATCGATTAAATTCCAGAAACTCGCGAAATTGTTCCTTTGAAACACCAGAATTCATTGCTTCTTGTACAATTTTCATCCATTCTGAATCCAGATCATCTTTATTTGGCTGCTCATGTATTAAATGATCGACAGGTACATTAAGTACAGCTGCGATTTTCTCGAGAAATTGTATGGAAGGATTTGTTTGTAAATTTCTTTCCAACGAACTTAAATAAGACTTGGCTACGCCAGCTTGTTCGGCAAGTTCGGATAACGACATTTTCTTTTCTTTGCGAAGTATTTTTACGCGTTCACCGATCATCCAATCTCACACACCTTATTATTATATGTAATACAATCATATCAAAAAACAATAGAAAGTTCCATATTAAGAACAATATTGTTTGGAAAATGATCATATTTTAGCACATAAATCAAAATGAATGGTAATAAATAGCTCAAAAAAAGCAGCAAATCATTTACTAAATGCTTCTTTGGATGCGATTACCTTCATAATTTCTTTGATTGCATCATGTGTATTTTCTGCATCAATATGGAGGAATGGTTCTTTATACTCCATATGTTTATGTGTATAACGTGGATCGTAGTAATCTTCAAGTAATATTTTGATTACTGATTTGTAATTCTGAGCGGTGGCTTCTTCATCTAACAACTCAATAATTTCACGGTTCTTCAGGCGTTTTTTAATAAAGGCTAAACGTTCAATTACTTTCTCATAGAACCAACCTTCTTCAAGATAGGGCTTAACATAGTCTTGGTAAATTCGCTCAACACGTGAGGGAATGGAAGCTTGTAGATTAAGATTCATGCCCTGTTGTTTTCTTATTAATAGCTCATCAGGCAATACGACCTTGCCAATTCGTTTGCTCTCTGCTTCGATTAGGAAAAAGGATGAATCTTTGATTTCAGATAGAGATTGAAATAGAAGGGAATCAAATGTTTTTTGATTGTTGCCAGGAAACAATCCGAATGTACCAAAAATAGATCCTCGATGACCAGCTAGTCCCTCTAAATCAATGACTGGCAATCCTTGTTCTCTTAATCCCTTTAATATATCCGTTTTTCCAACACCTGTCATGCCGTGAAGGGTAATTGCTTTGTCGGGCAGCATGGTTGGTATCTTTTCTAAAATATATTGACGATACCCTCGATACCCTCCGATTAATCGTGGCAGGGAAATCCCTGCAAAAGCCATAAAGGTTGCGACTGCCTTGCTTCGCATGCCACCTCTCCAGCAATAGATGACTGGCAAATGGCCATTCTCATGGAGTTCTCTAATTTGCCCTAGCATAGAAGGGATCTTTGGAGAAACAATTTCCATTGCTCTCCATTTTGCTACATCTGAACCTTCTTGTTTATAAATTGTTCCGATCATTGCTCGCTCTTCATCTGTGAATAAAGGGATATTGACGGCTCCGGGGATTCGAAACTCCTTATATTCACCAGGAGACCGCACATCAACAGGAACTGCATTATTCAGTTGGAGCAACTGATCAACAGTTATTTCTTTCATATTGTTTCCTCCGAAACTTAACGTATAATAAGTAGTTTAACTGATTTTAGCAGAAGATAAAATGATAAGAAGTTACCAGCAAAACGAAAAACAGCCCTTAAATCTAGGCTGTTTTTCCTTACTTATTCTTTCTAAGATTTCCAAGTTCCTCTACTAATGCTTGCATTTCATTTGGACTGAAGGAATTCTTTTTCATCACGAGATCATAAATGTCTTTTAATTCTTCGTACATTTCCTCATCAAAATGTGATGGTTTAATGGCACCTAGGTTTAAGACTTTAAGTTTATCTTTAATTTTTTCGATCATGTACTCAACGTTTTCTGTTGATTTCTTTGTTAGCTCCATCTATGGATCCCCTCCCCAAACTATCTTATTCCAATTGGATTAAAAATAGTATTTCTTTTTATTTGATTGTTTTTGCAAACATGGCTAAATAATATGTAGTTGGTAGAGGTTGATTTGCGCTCCAGGTGCTCGCTTTCCGCGGGGTGGGCGGTGAGCCTCCTCGGCGCTAAAGCGCCTGCGGGGTCTCACCTGTCCCACTCAGCCCGCAGGAGTCTCGCACCTTCCGCTCCAATCAACCAATTTTTTTTGTGAATCTTTTTCATTTATACAACTTATTAATAAAGTACAAACTTTAGTATTCCCATCTTTCCATTTTCTTTGTGAAATGTCAACTGAAAGTATGGATATTGGTTGCAGAAGATGGCGTTATGGATGAAAATAATGGGAAGGAGGAGTGAATGAAATGATTAAAGTGTTATTTGTCTGTTTAGGTAATATTTGTCGATCGCCGATGGCAGAAGCGATGTTTCGTGATCTTGTAAAGAGGGAAGGATTGGAACATGAGATCTTAATTGATTCTGCTGGTACAGGTGATTGGCATATTGGAAGTCCCCCACACAAAGGGACAAAGGATATTTTGACCAAATACGAAATAAATGCAGAAGGTCTACTTGCAAGGCAGATTAGTGTGCAGGATTTGCAAGACTTTCAATACATAGTGGCGATGGATGAATCAAATGTTCAGAATATCAAAAAGTTAATTCAGAGGGATGAAGATGTACATATTGTCAGGCTGCTTGATTATATTGATGACCAAATAGGAAAAGATGTTCCAGATCCGTACTTTACTGGAGATTTTGAAGAAACGTATGAGCTTGTCAAAAAAGGCTGCATGTATTTGTTAAAAGATCTTAGGAGAAACCATAATATATAAGAAAGTGAGAGTGAGAATAATGGGGAAGTCTTTATTCTGGAAAAGTGTATGCATAGGAGCAATAGCTGGTGGAGCGATTAGTCTGTTCGATAAGAATACCCGTCAATCTGTCCTGACGAATTGCAAGAAAACAACAAGTGGGATTTCATACTATGTGAAGCATCCAAATGAAGCGGTTAGTCAAGTAAGAGAAGTCACAAATAAAATTAAAACAACGGTAGAACAAGTAAGCTCTGAAGTTTCGTTTATTGCGGAAAAGGTAGGAGAGCTGCAAGAGGGTACACCAGAAGTGGTGGGACTTGTGAAAGATACAAAGGATGCTTTTTCAGAAGAGGAGATGGATGAATCGTTTACATACAAGGAATGGCCTTTGTAGAACGAGAAGAAGGGCTAGAACCTAAATGAAGGAGGTGCTGGAATGGGACGAGCTTTGTCAACTTTGATTCCGAGGTTGTGGAAAAGAGTGTTTGATGATGATGTTTTTGGCCTTGCTGCACAATTGGCCTACTTCTTTCTGCTGTCCCTCTTTCCATTACTTCTTTTTCTAGTTACGCTTTTGCCTTATTTACCAATAACTCAGGATGATATTCTTGGGGTTATTCGTGATTTTGCCCCAGGAGACAGCATGGAATTAATTGAAACGAATATTAATGAGCTTTCAAAAAGAAATGGAAAGCTGCTTTCGTTTGGAATTATTGCAACAATCTGGTCTGCTTCTAATGGGATTAATGCCATTGTTAGGGCTTTAAATAAGGCCTATGATGTGAAGGAAAGCCGTCCCTTTCTTATCTCAAGGGGAATGGCGATCCTATTTACTTTTCTAATGCTATTTGTATTTGTTATTGCTTTACTGCTGCCTGTATTTGGGAAATTAATTGGAGTGTACCTATTTGCTAAGTTTGGCCTATCTGATGAATTTATGGCTACTTGGAACACGCTAAGATGGCTGGTAAGCTCCATTATCCTATTCATTGTATTTACAGGACTATACTGGATTGCACCGAATAAAAAATTAAAATGCATTACGGCTGTACCAGGAGCCATTTTTGCTACTGTCGGCTGGATTTTGTCCTCCCTTGCTTTCTCCTATTATGTAACAAATTTTGGCAACTTCTCTGCAACGTATGGGAGCATTGGAGCCATTATCGTGCTTATGATCTGGTTTTACTTAACGGGGATCATCATTATCCTTGGTGGAGAAATTAATGCGATCTTCAGCAAATACAAAAGTGAAGAATGCTAAACTGAATGATGCTATAAGTTTCCTTTTATAAAATCTGGTTTCTGTTAAAGAATAAGACAGGGGAAAATGATTGTTTTCAAAAGGAGGTTTATCCATATGACAAAGCAAACAAAAAAAGATGGTGGAACAAAGCAAAAGGGCAAAAACAAGCCTAAACAAAAAACATCCGGTTCTGCAAACGGACAGAATGGATATCATTAAAAAGCAAGCCCGGGGAATCCCCGGGCTATTCTTATGATTTTAATAGCCTTAAGCTATTTAATATGACCAAAATGGTGCTTCCTTCATGAGCAATAACGCCAAAAGGCAGATCAACAAATTGAAGAAAGTTTGAGGCAATGAGAAACATAATAACTGTAATTGAAAAGATAACATTTTGTTTAATGATTTTGTTCATTCTTTTTGAAAGATGGATGGCTTCAGAGATACGCGGCAAATCATTTTTCATTAAGACAACATCCGCTGTTTCAAGCGCAACATCAGATCCTTCACCCATGGCAATTCCAACATTGGCAGTTGCAAGTGCTGGAGCATCATTGATTCCATCACCAACCATTGCCACACTTCCGTATTTTTCTTTTATTTCTTTCAAATGTTCTACTTTATTTTCGGGCAGGCACTCAGCAATATAGTCGTCCAAATGGGCTTCCTTTGCTATGGCCTTTCCTGTATTTTGACTGTCCCCAGTCAGCATAATGGTGTAGATCCCTTGCTTTTTTAAGTCGTCAATTGCTTGCTTGGTTTCTTTACGGACGACATCCTGAAGTCCAATGATTGCGGCTACTAGATCATTTCGCTTTACGAAGACAACGGTTTTTCCTTCACTTGCCATTCGGGCTGCAGCCCCATCTGCAAAGTGCTCAGCAGCTTCGATGCCTACAAACTTTGCTTTGCCAATTTTCCATTCTACATCAGCAATCCTTGCTTTCACACCCCAGCCTGCAACATCTTCAATACTTTCTGGAGTAATAAAAGATTCACCCAAGGTTTTCTTTGCATAGTTGACGATGGCATTTGCTAAAGGATGTGTAGAGTGACTTTCAATTGCGGCTACATGTAATAAAATATCATTAGTCGAAATTCCATCAGCAACAATGATATCTGTTACTTCGGGTTTTCCTTTTGTAAGTGTTCCAGTTTTATCAAAAGCAATGGCTTTTAAATGGCTAAGATTTTCTAAATGCACTCCGCCTTTAAAAAGAATCCCATGCTTTGCCCCATTTGAAATGGCTGACAAGGTGGCAGGCATGATGGAAGCAACAAGAGCACAAGGGGAAGCAACTACTAGCAGGATCATCGCACGATAAAAGGTTTCAGTCCAGCTCCATCCTAATAGGAAATGGGGGACAAACATCATTAAAACTACAACGGCTAATACGACCTTAACATATGTTCCTTCAAATCGTTCAATAAACAATTGGGAAGGAGATTTCTCACTTTGGGCTGATTGGACAAGCAGGATGATCTTTTGAAATAGAGTTTCACTGTTTGGTTTTGTAATTTCGACTGTAATTGAACCGTTTAAATTGACTGTTCCAGCATATACGACATCGTCACGGTCCTTAGAAACGGGCAGTGACTCGCCGGTAATGGCCGCTTCATCAATGGTTGTATGCCCCTTTAGAATTTTTCCGTCAGAAGGGACGCGTTCACCTGGTTTGACCAAAATGAGATCTCCAACGGCTAATTCTGAAACATGAACTTTTTTCTCCACTCCATTAGTGACTCGTAAGGCCTCTTCTGGCTGCAGATCCATTAAAGCAGAAATCTCTTTATGGCTTTTGTTCATCGTATAGGTTTCCATGGCGCCGCTAATAGCAAAGATGAAGATGAGGATGGCGCCCTCAGTCCAATAGCCAATAATACCAGAGCCAATCGCTGCAAAAACCATGAGCATTTCAACATTTAATTCCTTATTGGCAATCGTTTCCTCAATTCCTTCTTTTGCTTTGGCAAACCCGCCAATAATAAAGGCCAGTATATATATGGCAATAGAAGCTGTTGCAAGCCCATTTTTGTCAAGCAGCCAGCCTGCTCCAATAAGTACTCCACTAAATAGAGCGGCAATTAATTCGGCATGAGGCTTTACTTTATCAAATATACTTTCGTTTTCAGCTAATATTGTGTTCTCCATTATCGCTTTTGCTTCTGTACCCATGACTTTTCCTCCTTTTATTGGTTAGGCTATTTTCGTAAACATTGTTGCATTCAACACGAATTAGTAGAGGTTGATTTCCGCTCCAGGTCGCTCGCTTTCCGCGGGGTGGGCGCTGAGCCTCCTCGGCGCTATGCGCCTGTGGGGTCTCAGCTGTCCCACTACTCCCGCAGGAGTCTCGCAACCTTCCGCTCCAATCAACAATCTTTTAGAAAAAAGAGCCATTTGTTAAAATCTAGTGTCCAAAGGTTTCTCAATGAGAAAAATAATCAGCATCAATTGCCCTATTAAACGACGAAAGCTGCCACCCGAAGGCGACAGCAAAAAAATTTGATTTAAATATTTAAATGGCAAAAGGAAATAGTTGAAATTAGACAATGATCTAGCTCCAGAATCCCCTTTTTTTAATTAACTTTAGTTTACTATATAACCTATGAATTGAACAGAGATTTGTTTCACATTAATTAACGGTTAGCTATTGAATGAAGACTCCTTATTGGTCAGGATTTGCTTTTGACCAAACATCACAACAATCAGGAATAGAATTAAGAGCATCATACTAATAATATGAAAGAAGCTGATTGAATGGAAATATTGAATGAAAACACCGCCAATGTACGGACCAACTAAACTCCCGATGCTAAAGGCAACACCACAAAGCAAATTTCCTGTAGGCAATAGATTTTTTGGCATTAAATCAGTCATGTAACTGATCCCAAGTGAGAAGGTGGAGCCAACAACCATCCCTGCAATAAATAAGCAAATCGTTAAGCCAATCATCATTTCTTCTAAAAAGCTTGCGGCAGTAAAGCTAAGAAACCCTGCAAATAAAATGATCATCAAAATATTTCTTCTTCCATATTTATCACTGAGAATCCCAAGCGGCAATTGGAAAACAACTGCCCCGATGGCAAAGGAGGTTAGAAGAATAGATACACTTGACACTTCGAGTCCAATCCGCAGTCCATAAATAGGAAAGCTGCCATTTAGTGAGGCTTCAAGAAAGCCATAGCCTAAAGGAGGAAGAAAAGCCACCCAACCATATTTTGCAGCCTTTCTAAAACGCTTCAATGTTTCTTTCAACGAATTCATCTCAACTGTTTGCTCAGGAAAATCATTTTTTAATGTAAATACAAATAGCCAAGCTATTAAGCAGAGAATAGAAGAAACGATGAATGGCAGTGCTTCATTTACTTTAACAAGTGGGGCCATCATCGGACCTACCGCAAAGCCGACTCCGAAAAACAATCCATAGAGAGAGATGTTTCTTCCTCTTTTATGTTCAGGTGAAAAAGTAGTAATCCAAGTTTGTGTCCCGAAATGGAGAGCATGATCGCCAATACCGATAAGCAGCCTTAGTACAAACCAAAACCAAAAGGATTTCCATACAGGAAAGAGGATTAATGAAAGAACAACAAGTAATCCACCTAGAATAATGATCGGTTTATAGCCATATTTTCTTAATGGATATTCCATAAAGGGGGATATTAATAAGATTCCAATATATAAACCGGTTGCGTTAAGGCCGTTCAAGCTTGATGAAATTCCTTCATTTTCAAAAATAATCGCAATTAAAGGAAGCAGCATCCCCTGACTGAATCCGGAAATGGCAACAATGCTAATTAAAATGCTAAACCTTCTATTTTCCTTATTCATTTCTTCTTCCCTCTATTTCAATGGTAAATACTGAGTATATCAGCTTTACCTTTTTAGTCATCTTATATTTGGGTTATTACATACAATAATGATGGTAACTGAGAGGAATGGAAATTGGCAAGAAAAAATGATGTTTTTATTTCTTCGGGCTTGGGGAAAATAAAACAATATGTTGGGGTGCAATGAATGACGAAGGGAAGGTGTATATGAATGAATAAAGTTTTTGGGGTGCTTGTTTTAGTGGGGGTACCGTTATCTGTTATTGGAACATTGATGAATTGGTCGAGTATATTGCTGTTTATCATTTACTGCTTATCGATTATTGCCCTTGCTAGTTTCATGGGGAGGGCGACAGAAAGCATTGCTATTGTAACAGGACCAAGGATTGGCGGATTGTTAAATGCAACATTTGGAAATGCAGTTGAATTAATCATATCTATTTTCGCACTGAAAGCCGGATTGATCGGAGTCGTTCTTGCCTCTTTGACGGGATCTGTGCTAGGGAATTTATTATTAGTCGCAGGTTTATCCTTTTTTATTGGCGGTTTAAAGTATAAGAGGCAGACGTTCAATGTGTATGATGCAAGGCATAATTCGGGATTGCTCATGTTTGGCGTTATTGTCGCTTTTGTTATTCCAGAAATTTTTTCGCAGTCCATGTCAGAGAGCCATACATTAAGTTTTAGTGTCGGAATATCAATCATCTTAATTGTCTTATATCTAGCCGCATTGTTTTTCAAATTAGTTACTCACCGTGGTGTTTACCAAACCGAAAACTCGGGTGAAGGAGGACATGATGAAGAAGAGCCTGAATGGGGCAAGGGCAAGGCAATCCTCGTTCTCCTTCTAGCTACCATTGCAGTTGCCTATATATCTGAGAATTTAGTCCACACATTTCATGTGGTGGGAGAAACATTTGGCTGGTCCGAATTATTCATTGGGGTTGTGATTGTAGCAATCGTAGGGAATGCAGCTGAACACGCATCTGCAATTATTATGGCTTATAAAAATAAAATGGATATAGCTGTTGAAATTGCTGTCGGCTCTACTTTACAAGTTGCTATGTTTGTTGCACCATTACTTGTATTAATTTCATTAATGTTTCCAACAGCCATGCCATTGGTGTTCACCCTTCCAGAACTCATTACAATGGTCACAGCTGCCCTATTAATGATCATTATTTCAAATGATGGTGAAACGAACTGGTTTGAAGGTGCAACTTTACTTGCTGCCTATCTGATCATGGGCATTGGATTTTATCTTTTATAAATCATTCGGATGCAATAAAGGGGATTTTTGCAAAAAAGTTGCAAATTCCTAATTAAATATCGTTTCTCAACAAGCAAAAACGACTCTGCAACTATCGCAGAGTCGTTTTCTATTGATCCGATTAAAAGGAATGTAAATCTACTCGCTTGAAAGGCTTGATCACCAACTTTCATGTGGTTATTTGACCAGAAAACCTATGTTGGAACGATGATTTCTTTGCAATAAAAACGTCATCCTCCTTTATTAGTAAGCGAATTGACTTAGCGGCCCTCCTTTTGCTATTAAGTAAATTTATTATACAATAATCATTAATATTTGTAAATATTCTGATTTTTACAAAGTTGTTACAAATTGTGGTAAATATGAACTAATTTTATTGCAAGGAATGGATAATATAATAGAACTCCGAAAAAACTATAAGCAACCCTAAAAAGATAGTGAGTTGAAAGGAGTTTTATTAGCGTGAAAAAATATCTGTCCATTTTCTTATTAGGTCTACTTATTATGTTTTCAATTCAGCAGCCAGCTGAGGCAAACAAGGAGAAGAAAAAGGATGAGGCAGCTCCAAAGCTTGTCACTGTGCCAAGCTCTGTATTGCAAATTACGAAAGAGAATACGTATCCAAATCCGGCACAAGATATGCCAACCTTGCAGCCAAGTGAATTGACTCAAAAGCTAATTGATTCAGCAAAAGTAAAGATTGAAAATCCTGATCTTATTCGAATGCTAAATGAAACGACGGTCAATAGCACCCCATTTGCTATTGGATACCGGGCCATCATTTATCTAGGGCAATGGCCGTTACATTATGAGTCAGCTGAAACATCGCCCAATTGGGAATATCAAAAAATAAATACGAATTATTTTGACAACCGGGGAGGAAAAGCTCCTTATCAGATTCATTATGTTCAAGAAGCACAAAAGGTGGTCCGTGGGGGATTAACGGCAAAAGTTCCTAATACAGAAGATGTGAAAAAGATGATGCTAGTAAAAGCTACGGAGAAGTCTGGTTTGCCTCTTGGCTTTGAAACGATTATCGGAGCTGGTACAAAAAAAGATCATAAATACAATATTCCTCCGAAACGATTAGGATACTTATATGGCTATGCCCCAGCTGTTAATGAAAAAGGAAAAGTAACCTATGGTGAAGTGTATATCATGCTAAAAGGTAACAAGAAAATGATTATTGTCAAAAATGTAACCTCCCAAGGAGTAGGAGCCTGGATTCCAATCCAAGATCATGTGTCATTCGGATTCATGGCATCTGAACGCCCAAGATAAGGTGTCTGTTGAACAGATATCCATAAGTGCACTAAAATTAAACAACCAGCCATCAATTATTGGCTGGTTGTTGTTTTGTGATACAAAGGCCAAAACACATGGTTGATTGGAGCGGAAGGGTGTGAGACTCCTGCGGGAGGAGTGGGACAGCTGAGACCCCGCAGGTGCTTTGCACCGAGGAGGCTCAGCGCCCACCCCGCGGAAAGCGAACACCCTGGAGCGGAAATCAACCTTTACCAACTATTTGTTAATTAGCAGCAATGTTTGCGAAAACAGCATGTTTCAAAGATTAGCCGTTCTATCTAAGAAATTGATCTCTTTATAATAGCTATTTTTCACTAAGACATTCGGGCCGAGACATCGAACCTGTGGGCAGTGGCAGCTCAGAGAACGGGCAAGGCTTGAATTCATCCACTTCTTAAATACATCTTCAAGCGCATCCTTCTCAATATTCCCAAGAGCGGGAGTATCACCGAAATCAGTCACAATAACCTCACCAGTAAAAATATTTACATTTAAACGTGAGCGCCCATCAGGGTCATTTCGTACAGTGACATTTTTTGATGCGTAAAGTCGCTTTAATAAATCTAAATCCTCTGTATTCGAGCTACACGCATAAAATGGAAGTGTACCAAACAGCATCCATGTATCTTCATTTCTGATATCAAGTAGATGATGAATGGCCGAACGCGTTTCTTCTAAAGAAAGTGTTTCTAATGTGGAGGCGAAATCAGAAGGGTACATTGGGTGAATTTCATGCCGTCCACAGTTCATTTCTTCAACAATTTGCTTATGGATCTTTTCAAGGTAGGGCAGTGTCCGTTTATTAAGCATCGTCTCTGCAGAAACCATCACTCCAGCATTTGACAGTTCACGGCTATTATTAATCATTCGATCAAAAAGCTTCATTCTTTGATCAACTGTGGGCTTTCGTTCCATCATCGCAAAGCCGCCTTCAATGAAGTCTTTCTCTGTTCCCCAGTTATGAGAAATATGCAGTACATCAAGGTAAGGAATGATGGCCTCGTAGCGGCTAAGCTCCAGTGTTAAGTTCGAATTAATCTGTGTTCGAACACCACGATTATGTGCATAACGGAGTAATGGCACAACATACTCTTCCACAGACTTTTTCGATAGCATTGGTTCTCCACCGGTAATACTTAAAGATCTCAAATGAGGAATTTCCTCAAGCCTTCTAAGCAATAAATCTATGGGAAGTGCATTTGGATCTTTTGGCTGAAGCGTATAGCCGACAGCACAATGCTCACACCTCATATTACATAAAACAGTAGTAGTAAACTCAATATTGGACAGCGTAAGCTTTCCATACTCATCCATATCCATGTACGTTTCCCATGGATCATGCTTCGGGCTTATTTGCTTTTGTTTCTCTAACATCATTTTCTTCCTTTCTATTAACATCTGATATTATTAATTTTACAGACTGTATTGTCAATAGATACTCATTATTCTAAGAGAAAAACAATTATTCAGATCTTCTTGAAAAAAATTTATTTGACTAGTGAACGCAAGACCGTTTATTATATTTCTATTAACGACTATTTAACGACAATTTAAAATTGTCTAATAATTGCTATATTTTGGTATTGGGGGATGTTTATGAAGAAGGAGATGTCATTTTTTGTTGCAATAATTCCGCTTGCTGTTATGATTTTGGTCATGTTTTTTACGGTTGTTAAATTGGAGCAAGGTCCACACATCCCTCTGATAGTAGGGACATCTGTTGCTGCACTTGTTGCGTGGCGTTCCGGATATAAGTGGAAGGAAATTGAAGAGGCGATGTATAAGGGGATACGTCTTGCGTTGCCAGCGGTTATTATTATCATGCTTGTTGGGCTTACGATTGGTGCTTGGATCGGTGGCGGTGTTGTTGCTACAATGATTTTTTATGGATTGAAAATTATTACGCCTTCGCTTTTCCTTGTTTCGATTTGTATTATTTGTTCAATCGTCTCTTTAGCGATTGGGAGTTCATGGTCAACAATGGGTACAATTGGTGTTGCTGGAATGGGGATTGGACTAAGTATGGGGATACCAGCTCCGATGATTGCAGGGGCAATCATATCTGGTGCCTATTTTGGCGATAAAATGTCACCGCTTTCAGACACAACGAACTTAGCAGCAGGATTAACAAATACAGATTTATTTGTTCATATTAAACATATGTTTTTTACTACAATTCCAGGGTTAATTATTGCATTAGTCACATATGCAATTTTAGGAAGACGCTTTGGTAAAGATGGAGTCGATACTGCAAATATTGATCAAACGATAGGGGTGCTTCAAGACAGCTTTGTTATCTCTCCTTGGTTATTAATTATTCCGTTAATTGTTATCGTTTTGGTAGCCAAAAAGGTCCCGGCCATTCCAGCATTAATTATTGGCATCTTGCTAGGGTTCTTATCCCAAATTATTATTCAGGGCGGTACTTTCGCAGAAGCAGTTGGAGCATTGCAAAGCGGATTTGTTATTGAAACGGGAAATGAAATGGTTGATAACCTCTTTAATCGTGGTGGACTAGACTCGATGATGTACACGGTTTCCATGACGATTGTTGCAATGACCTTCGGTGGGATTTTAGAACATACGGGCATGCTGAATGCCATGGTTAATCAAATTCTAAAATTAGCGAAAACAGCAAAGGGGCTTGTGGTTTCTACTGTAGCTTCCTGCTTTGCAACAAATGCTGCATGTTCTGAGCAATACATTTCAATTGTAATTCCATCTCGAATGTTTGCAAAAGCTTACCGTGAGAAAGGGCTTCACTCAAAAAACTTATCGAGGGCTCTTGAGGATGGTGGAACGTTAACATCTGTCTTCGTGCCTTGGAATACATGCGGAGTTTTCATTTTTGGTACACTTGGAGTATCCGCCTTTCAATACGCACCATACGCTGTTTTAAATTTTATTGTACCAATTATTTCTATTATCTTTGCACTGACTGGCTTTACAATTGCAAAGCTATCAGAATCAGAAAAGCTGGCATTGCTCAAAGATGAAGAAGCTGCATTAAAAGGATAATCAAAGAAGGAAAGTTCAGATTCCATTGAACTTTCCTTTTCCTTCCTAATGACGGGATAAATGATTTAATTGTAAATAGGCATATTGAGGATATATACCGCTCGTGGGCGCCCTTGCTGGTAGGTCATTTCTTCTCCAACGACGTGAATATATCCATGCTCAACAAGTTTCTTGATCATTCGCTCGGTCGTACGGCGTGTTACTTGTAAATAATCGCTTAAATCGGCCGCTGTAAAATGATGTGACTGTCTAACTTTCCCGAATTGAATAATTTTTGAGAGATTTGCTGGGCTTAGCTTTGCTTTTTGAGCTATTTGAAGAAATGCAGGGGAATCATTGATCAACCGCTGCTGTCTTTGTTCTTCTGGGAAAGGACCGATTAACTCTTTTTCATTTGTTAAAATATAGGCACAGTTTTTATTCAATTCCTTTTCAGCAAAGGAAAGAGCAACTATGGCATTTTTATCCGCTTCTATAATGGTTGAACCATAGCCAAAGCCTATTGCGATTTCTGGAAAGTCTGTTAAGTACTCAAGGAATAGATCCTGTTCGATCACTCCTTCAATATCACCGCGTGTACTGTATAATGTATAAGAAGAATGGGTTAGCTGTTGAACGGTTGCATGGATGTCATGTGCAAATGATCGAATCAATCTTTCATGTTCCTTATCAGTTGAATGGATAGACACGTAGCCTACTGCAACTTGAGCCGATTGGCTTTTAGCATAATTTGCTTGTGATTTCGCTTCTTGTAACCCGCGGATTAAGGTGATTTTCGGATCAGCCATACGCATGGCAGGAATTCCATGCTCAATTAATTGATTATAAACAGCATGTACACTTGTTAATGCTAAATCAATAGCTCCTTTTTCCCAGAGGGACTTGTGAAAAGAAACAAGTGCTGCTAAATCAAATACATCTCTGTTTAGCATTTTTTCTAAGTCGATGATATGTTCAGGTAATGTATTGATATCGACTGATGTGAGTACATTTTTGACAAGTGATGCGTTAAACAAATCAATTGAAACACGGTCCAATGAAATATGCTTATGGTAGAATGAGGCAAGCAAGGAAGAGGCAATTGCTAACTCATCCTGTGCTAAATAAATGACAGGGACAGGCAGCTTCTCATGCTCTTTCTTTGAAAAAAAATAGGGCAATGCACCAGAAAAAAATACGACATCACATGGTTTTAAGTCCTTAATTATAAGGGGTGCCTCATGAGGCTGCTTATAAATATAACTATCCAATTCGATTCCGCCTACTAAGGGGGCAACTGATTGAATCCGTTCAATAAATTCAGCTGATCCAATTAGGGCCATTCGTGTAAACATGGGGTAACCTCCAGTAAAGGCAATTATTTATGAATTAACGACTATTTAACGACAACTATATCAAAAAGTAAGAATATTTGTAAATCAAAAGGAGCTAATTATTATGAAAATAACAGCCATTGATCTGTATGCGATTCATTTACCACTTCATGTTCCATTTGTTGTAAGCTATCACTCATATGACTACATGCCGTCAGTTATTGTAAAGATAGAAACGGATGAAGGAATTGTTGGATATGGAGAGGGTGTGGCAGATGAACATGTGACAGGGGAATCCTGGGAAGGTGTCTATCACATTCTAAAAAATACATTGGCTCCAGTTATATTAGGGAAGAATCCAATGGAAATCGAGAAAATTCATGAATTAATGAACCAATCAATTTATGGCGCTCCTACTGCAAAAGCAGCGATTGATATTGCCTGTTTTGATATTATAGGGAAAAAGCTTCAGCAGCCTATTTATCAATTGATAGGTGGACGATACCATGATGAATTTCCGATTACTCATGTATTAAGTATTGCTGAACCAGAAGCAATGGCTTTTGAAGCCGAATCAATGGTCGAAAAGGGCTACCGTTCATTTAAGATGAAGGTAGGTACAAATGTTGGCATCGATATTGAACGCATCAAGGCTGTCCGTTCGCGGGTTGGGGCAGAAATTGCTATTCGAGTGGATGTGAATCAAGGCTGGAAAAACAGTGCAACGACGCTTGCAGCTTTAAACCAATTACAGGATTGCCAATTAGACTGGGTTGAGCAACCTGTAGTGGCAGATGATATTGATGGAATGGTTGAGATAAAGTCAAAAACGGTTATCCCTTTAATGATTGATGAAGGATTAAAAGGATCACGTGAAATGCTTGAGATTATTCAAAAGCGTGCGGCAGATAAAGTGAATATTAAACTAATGAAATGTGGCGGGATCTATCCAGCAGTCAAACTTGCACATCAGGCAGAGCTAGCCGGCCTCGAGTGTCAAGTGGGTTCAATGGTCGAGTCTTCTATCGGATCAGCTGCTGGTTTTCATGTTGCTTTTTCGAAAAAAATAATCACAAGTGTGGAATTAACAGGTCCATTGAAGTTTTCAAAGGACGTTGGAGATCTTCACTACGATGTTCCATTTATTCGATTAACCGATCAGCCTGGATTAGGTGTAACAGTTAATGAAAAAATGGTTGAAGAATTAACTGTTTTTCAAGATCGTATTTGCTTAAAGGAGGAAGTTTTGTGAATCGAATGTTTGAAGGGGCCCTTTTGAAAAATGAGCAGCAGCTTCCATTTTTTGTTCGGGTACTAACAATGGCTGATTTGGCAGATATTATACTTGTACAAGAACAAGTTGTTAGACAACTAGTGGATAAAGATAGATTGCAGCCCCTGACATATGAAGAATTTCAATATATTTTAAAGGGAAACGGATTGATGATTGGTGCTTATGCTAATGATGAACTGATTGCGTTCCGTGCTTTGTTAGTACCGCCAATTGATGAAGCCCATTTGGGAAAAGATATTGGCCTGCCAGAAGCTGAGCTTCCAAATGTGATCTATCAGGAAATTTCAAATGTGCTCCCAGATTACCGGGGAAATCAGCTTCAGAAAATATTGGCGAAGCTAATCATGCAGGAATTGGCGAAGCAAGAACATCAGTACCGCTATGTTTGCTGCACTGTTGCTCCATTTAATATACCGAGTCTTAAGGATAAATTTGCTCAAGGAATGAGAATAGCAGCGCTTAAGGAAAAATATGAAGGAAGCCTGCGCTATATTTTTGTGAAGGATTTGGAAGATGTCAAGGAGCCTGAATGGGGTGACGAGATATTCATTCTAATGGAAAATATAGAAGATCAGCAGCAAAAACTGCATGAAGGCTGGCAAGGAATTCAAATGGTGGAGCGGGAAGGCAAATTGCAAGTTAAATACAGTGTCAGACACTATTCGGGGACAAAATAATGTAAGGTGGTCAATAAAAAAGCCACGGTCAATGAAAAGTAAATTTGCGAATTAGTGAATTTTTCGGTAGGATGATATCGAGACGAAAGGGGAGAACGATTTGGGCAGTCCGATTAAAGATAAAAACGGCCAGGTTTCTTTTTTGAAACAACGATTAAATATGTTCCTAGATGTACTAGAAGCAATTGAACCGGAAGAAACAGAGATTGAAGATATCGATCGTTTAATTGAAATGATCGATGACCTTGAATCTAAATGCCGTGAGTTTAATAACCGAGAAAATTAAGAGCCCTAGGGCTCTTTTTTAAATGGAAGTTAAGAGCTATTCATAACGCCTGAAATTAGCGCAACCGGAAAAAATGGAAGTTAAGAGCCGTTCATAACGCCCGAAATCAGCACGACCGGAAAAAATGGAAGTTAAGAGCCGTTCATAACGCCCGAAATTAGCACAATCGGAAAAAATGGAAGTTAAGAGCTGTTCATAACGCCCGAAATTAGCGTACCCAGAAAAAATGGTAGTTAAAGCTGTTCATAACGCTCGAAATCAGCGCATTCAGAAAATAATGCCTTAATGCTCGATTATTTACGTTTTTTCCCTGTAACCGATTCCAAGCTTGGTCTTTCCAACCTAACCTGATAGGAGTATAATAGTAAACGATAATTATTATAATTTTCATAAAAGAAACATAGATAAGAGGGGCAAAGGGAAGGGGTACAGGCATGAATATCGAAAAATTTCAGGAAAGCATGTATGACTTAATTGTTGAAACTTCTACGAAACTGCCAAGGGATGTGCGACGTGCGATCAAGGCAGCGAAAGAAAAGGAAAGTGCTGGTACAAGATCAGCAATGAGCTTAGCTACTATTACAAATAATATTAAAATGGCTGACGACAATGTATCACCGATTTGTCAGGATACAGGCTTGCCGACTTTTAAAATTAAAACACCAGTTGGTGCAAATCAGTTAGTTATGAAAGAAGCGATCAAAAATGCAATTGCTCAAGCAACGAAGGACGGGAAGCTGCGTCCAAACTCAGTTGACTCGCTAACAGGGGAAAATAGCGGGGATAATCTTGGCGGCGGGACACCAGTTATTAAATTCGAGCAATGGGAAAAGGATTATATTGATGCACGCTTGATCTTAAAGGGCGGCGGCTGTGAAAATAAAAATATCCAGTATAGTCTTCCTTGCGAACTTGATGGGTTAGGCCGTGCAGGTCGTGATCTGGATGGAATCCGAAAATGTATCATGCATTCTGTTTACCAAGCACAGGGACAAGGCTGCAGTGCTGGGTTTATCGGAGTAGGTATTGGCGGAGATCGCTCGGCTGGTTATGATCTTGCTAAAGAACAGCTTTTCCGTTCTGTTGAAGATGTCAATCCGAACGAGGATCTGCGCAAATTAGAGGAGTACGTAATGGATCATGCAAATGAGCTTGGGATCGGCACGATGGGCTTTGGGGGAGAAACGACATTGCTAGGCTGTAAAGTCGGCGTTATAAATCGAATTCCAGCAAGCTTCTTCGTATCTGTTGCATACAACTGCTGGGCCTTCCGTCGCCTTGGTGTTGCTGTAAATCCAGAGACGGGTGAAATCAATGAGTGGATGTATCAAGAAGGGGAAAACATTGATTTCGGCGCAACAGAGGCAGAAAAGGAAACAGCTGCAGCTACAGAAACGAAAGCAGAAGTGATTTCATTACAAGCACCGATTACGGAAGAGCAAATCCGCAGTCTAAAGGTTGGAGATGTTGTTCAAATTAACGGCAGAATGTACACGGGCCGTGACGCCATCCATCACCATCTTATGGAGCATGATGCCCCAGTTGACTTAAATGGCCAAGTCATTTACCATTGCGGACCTGTTATGCTTAAAGACGATGAAGGCAACTGGCATGTCAAAGCTGCTGGCCCGACAACAAGTATTCGTGAGGAGCCATACCAAGGCGATATCATGAAGAAGTTTGGCATTCGTGCTGTCATTGGAAAAGGCGGCATGGGACCAAAAACATTAGCAGCGCTAAATGAGCATGGCGGAGTGTATTTAAATGCAATTGGTGGAGCAGCGCAGTATTATGCAGATTGCATTAAAGCGGTTGAAGGTGTCGACTTAATGGAATTTGGAATTCCAGAAGCCATGTGGCATCTAAAGGTTGAAGGCTTCACAGCCGTTGTTACAATGGATTCACACGGAAACAGCCTTCATGCCGATGTGGACAAATCTTCTTTAGATAAATTGGCTCAGTTTAAAGAGAGAGTTTTTTAATTAAGAATGCCAAAGGGAGATCTTAACTAGATCTCTCTTTTTTGTGGGGATTTTTGGAATAGGTAAAGGTGAATGTTTTTATCCTAGTCACAAACAATAAGAAAAAAATAGAGGAGGAGCGCAGATGAAAATAGTTAAACAACTAATCATCATATGTGCCATTTTTATATTTTTTTCAACAACAGCTTATGCTGACTTCAACAATTCTCCCATTCACTGGGGATTCAAAAAGGGGGCAAATGAGGAGCAAGCTGATGCAGGCAAGCCTTTGGATGAGATGATTGAGCGAATGGGTGCTTTTTATAAAGGGGACCCAACAAAAAAGGACATTTATTTAACCTTTGATAATGGCTATGAAAATGGATATACAGCAAAGGTTTTGGATGTGTTAAAAAAAGAAAAGGTACCTGCCGCTTTTTTTATTACAGGTCACTACATCAATAGTGCACCTGACCTTGTGAAACGCATGGCAGCTGAAGGGCATATCGTTGGCAATCACTCATGGAGCCATCCAGATATGACAAGAATCAGCAGTCAACGCCTTGCGGAAGAGTTAGAAAAAGTCCGTGAGGGAACAGAGAAGCTAACAGGGATTAAGCATATGTCGTACTTACGCCCGCCAAGAGGAATCTTCAGCGAGCGGACCATTCATTTGGCAAACCAAGAGGAATATACCCATATCTTCTGGTCGCTGGCATTTAAAGATTGGCTAACCGATCAGCAAAAGGGCTGGCAATATTCCTATGACAACATTATGCGCCAAATTCATCCGGGAGCGATTTTGCTTTTACACACCGTATCTAAGGATAATGCTGATGCACTCGAAAAAGTGATTAAGGATTTGAAGGCAAGAGGCTATACGTTTAAAAGTCTAGATGACTTAATGATGAGTCAGACGTTCGATGATAGTATATTGTACTGACTTATAGTGAGCAAGAGTAAGATGAAATTAGTTTTATATCGATAACCTTGATATATCAACAAGTGACCGATAAAATGGGGAAAGTGACTGGTAAAAGTGCAGGAGTGACGGGTAAAATAGTAAAAGTGACTGGTAAATTAGCGAAAGTGGCCGATAAAAGTGAAAAAGTGGCCGGTAATTTGCGAAAGTTTTCTAAAATGGATGGTATATCGTAAATCTTTATCGTCATGACTAAATATTTTTTTCAAATAAACTCGAATTTCTTATAAATTCGGGTTTGTTTCTGTTTACAGGGAATTGATGAGTGAAAAATGGTATAATACGAGGAAAATGCTAAGGGACGGATTATTTTTGGAGACATTACAAATCAAGGGGCCTTATAATTTTGATCTTGTATTAGACAGGCTTTCAATGGACCCGCTTAATCAAGTTGA
Source organism: Cytobacillus mangrovibacter (assembly GCF_042865275.1). Classification (NCBI taxonomy): domain Bacteria; kingdom Bacillati; phylum Bacillota; class Bacilli; order Caryophanales; family Bacillaceae; genus Cytobacillus; species Cytobacillus mangrovibacter. The sequence continues at coordinate 303,227 of NZ_JBIACJ010000006.1, forward strand.
TATTGACAGTCGGTCTGTTAAAGTACCGATGCTAATCGAAAATGAAGCGGTTATTGCTCATGTACAGGCAGTAGGAACATTAGATAATCCTAAATTTATCATCAAGGGAACGGAAGGGGAAAATATAGTAAAGGCTGAAAAAAGACTGGCAGAAATTTTCCAATGGGATGTTCCTCTTGAAATAATCAGTGAGCATTTTAGAAAGACCGACTTAGCACCAATTTTTGAGCAGCATTATGGGACACCGCTTGTGCTTGATTTCGATCCGTTTAGCTGTTTATTAAAATGCATCATTCACCAACAGTTAAATTTATCTTTTGCCCATACGTTAACCGAGCGATTTGTAAATACATTTGGCTTTGAAAAAGAGGGAGTTTGGTTCTATCCCTCACCAGAAACCGTTGCAGCTTTACAAGTCGAAGAGCTTCGAGCGCTTCAGTTTAGTGGACGAAAGGCTGAATATGTTATCGGAATTGCCATGGAAGTCGTAAAGGGAAACCTCGATTTCACTTCACTAAGAGATCAATCTAATGAAGAGATTTATAAACAATTAATAAAAATTCGCGGGATTGGGCCATGGACCATTCAAAATTTCCTCATGTTTGGGCTTGGCAGACTTAATCTTTTTCCCGTTGCCGATATTGGTATTCAAAATGCGTTAAAAAAGTTATACAAACTAGATGTGAAGCCAACATTAGAGGAAATAGAATCATTTTCTAAAGGCTGGGAGCCATATTTAAGCTATGCATCCTTATATTTATGGCGAAGCATTGAATAATTGGAGCTGAAGAATTCAAGATGAAAAAGGAACAATCTGTTGAAATAAAACTAAATCAAACCTTCCCTTTAACGATTAAAAGACTTGGAATTAATGGGGAAGGCGTCGGTTATTTTAAGAAAAAGGTTGTATTTGTGCCAGGAGCTCTTCCTGGTGAAGAAGTTGTTGTTGAAGCAACAAAGGTACATCCGAAATTTACCGAAGCAAAAATTAAGAATATCCGCAAAAAATCAGTACACCGCGTGGCACCGCCATGTCCTATTTATGAGGAATGTGGAGGCTGCCAGCTTCAGCATCTTCACTATGACCAGCAGTTGAAGGAAAAGCGTGATATAGTCATTCAGTCATTAGAAAGGCATACGAAGCTGAACGTAGAGAAAATAGATATTAAAGAAACCATTGGAATGGAAGATCCGTGGAACTACCGAAACAAAAGTCAGTTTCAGGTTGGATTGAAAGACGGGAAAGTTCTAGCTGGATTGTACGGGATGAATTCCCACCGCCTGATCAATATCGAACAATGTGCCGTCCAGCATCCACAAACAAACAAGGCTACAGCAACTGTGAAAAGAATTCTTCAAGATTTGAAGATTCCCATTTATAGCGAAAAGTCGAGAAAAGGACTAGTACGAACCATCGTAGCAAGAGTCGGGATCCAAACGGGAGAACTGCAAATCGTCTTAATCACAACAAAAAAAGAACTCCCAAATAAAGAACAAATTATTCAAGAAATCAAAAAGAAGCTACCTGAAGTTAAATCCATTATTCAAAACATTAATGGACAGAAAACCTCATTAATTTTTGGAGATGAAACGGTAAATCTTGAAGGAAATGATTTTATCCAAGAAACACTAGGTGATCTCCAATTTGAATTATCAGCACGAACATTCTTCCAATTGAATCCAGAGCAAACAGTCAAGCTTTATAATGAGGTAAAAAAAGCGGCAGCTCTGACAGGGAAAGAAAAAGTGGTTGATGCTTATTGTGGTGTTGGTACGATTGGATTATGGATTGCGGATTCCGCTGCTGAGATCAGAGGGATGGACATTATCCCTGAATCCATTGAAGACGCAAAGAAAAATGCAGTCCGCCACGGAATCAAGCATGCCAAGTATGTGACCGGCAAAGCAGAAGAATGGCTCCCTAAATGGGTGAAAGAAGGATGGAAACCAGACGTAATCATCGTCGACCCACCAAGAACCGGATTAGACGGACAATTGCTAAACACGATCCTAAAAGTCAAACCGAAAAAAGTCGTGTATGTATCCTGTAACCCATCTACATTGGCGAAGGATATTGCAGTGCTTAGTGGGAAGTATCAGGTTGCAATGATTCAGCCGGTGGATATGTTTCCGCAGACTGCGCATGTTGAATGCTGTGTATCGCTCGAAAGGAAGTGTAATTAAACAATAGAAATTTTCCAGATAAAATAGACCTTTTCCGCAATTCATCCACAGTTGGAATAAAGTTTGTCCAAAAAGCGTGAGAAAAAAGCCTGTTATCCCCGACATATCAACAGTTGTGAAAAAAAAGCGTGAGAGAAAAACTCTTTTTTAACTTGATAAAAAATGTGAAAAAAAGCGTGAGAAAAGCCCGAAAAAACGGGTTTTTTTCTTGCAAAAATGAGGAAAAAGCGGGAGAAAAGGAAAGACTTTATTTTAACAGCGAACGGTGGAATGCGGGTTTGAGCGAGGGAAAAGGAAAATTTCTAAAACGACTGCACATAGTAGCAAACAAAAAGGAGAAAAAATTTAACGATATTTTTCCTTTTGTTAAGGTTTAAGGATAGGTCTATAAAATACTGTTGATTTATTGTGAACCTTTATTAGTAGTGTAACTGTAGAGTTGTCTACTCTTTGTTGTCTCAAACTAAAATTACCGCTTCTTACAAAATAACTATCTCAAACTAAAAATACCGTTCTTTAAATGAAAATAACATTCCCAAACCGAAGGTTTCCTGATCCAATTCAGGCAGACCTTCGGTCTTTTTATGCTCGAAAACCTACTACGGAAGAACTTAATTATATTTTAACCTTCCTTTCTGTTCCGTTATTGGTACGAATTTCACCCGAAAGGGTGGTTTTTGGGGAAGAACTTGAATTACAGAATAGAGGCAAGGTTTAAGGAGGAAATAAGGATTGAAGGTAAACGGGTCAAGGGTTTGAGGAAGATTGGGCGGGAGAGATGGGGAGATACCGACTAAATTACAAAAAGACATAGTAGACAGTAAGGATAAAGGGGAAAACAAACTTCACAAGGAACTATGGAATCAGAATGTATAAAGTTTAGCAAAAATTGAGGGGAAATGAAAAAAATATTGACTGTAGTCAAGAAATGTATTATATTAAGATTATATTTTCTAATACTTAATTTTTTCTTTTTGATTTTTTGTGAGGTCTTAAAGACCAATATACAGTCGATACAAGGCTGATTTACTTAGATTTACATTTTTTACATTTCAAATGAATATTTTGATCGTTGATTTGAGGGCGAAGTCTGTTCTTTAATCAAAGACGAATATTATTTCTTGGAATGTATATGTAAGCCTAAGTAAATCAGTCTTTTTTGATTTTTAAGGTATAGAGGCCGTAGTTACTAATTAAAATTTTAAGGAGTGTAAAGGTATGGAAAATTTATTTGTGGGTTATCGTAAGAATGGATTGTTATACGGGTGCAAAGATTATATATCAAACTTAAAAGAAGAAACAAAAGCCGATGAAATGATGAAAGAATTTTATCAAAATAACGAATTAGAAAACATTAGTGAATTACTTAACAGGATTTCGTGGCAAGAAATAGGGGAATATAGGAGCATTCCTGTTAGAAGGATTTTCGGGGACTTGAACAAAAAAGAGCCCTCTTGGTATGATATGGGGTGTCAAATCGTGGCGAAATGACCCCTAATTTGTTAACCAAGGAGGACTCCATAATGGA
>NZ_JBIACJ010000007.1:0-287582 GCF_042865275.1 Cytobacillus mangrovibacter
CTAATTTGCGTTTCACTCGATTTTCTGTACGAGGAAAATCGAAGGTAGAGAACGAAATGGGGCTCGCATTAATGGCAGTGAATTTAAGAAAGTTCACTGCAAACAACTAAGGTAATAGAAGAGTTTATACGAAAATATAGAAAAAGGTGAATTTGAGTGCGCTCAAATTCACCTTTTTCTATATTTGAAGCTAGTTATGTCCCAGCCTCTTTTGTGTGAGAAGAAAATGAAAGTGAATTAGGTAGAAGGAAATTGTAGTATTAATGAAGAAAAAGATAAAAGTGAGTTAGCATAAGGAGTGTTGGTTATGAATATTACATATAAATATTATGATTCTATTCCAGATCAAAAGATACTGGAAGACATTGTATTACTGCATAAGAGTATTTTTGGCCATTCTGATCACTTGATTAGCCAAATGGAAAGTAAAACCAATTTATTAATTACTATTGCTTTGCAGAATACAAAAGTAATTGGTTATAAAATTGGTTATGCACTGGATCATGACAAATTTTATAGCTGGTTAGGCGGAGTGGATGATAAGTATAGAAATTTAGGAATTGCGAGCCATTTGATGGAAATGCAGCATGAAATGTTGAGAGATAAAGGATATAGGGCAGTTCAAACAAAAACGAAGAATAAATGGCGTAATATGCTAATTTTGAATATTAAAAATGGATTCGATGTCATTGGAACTTATACTGATGATCAAGGTGAACCAAAAATCATTTTGGAAAAGAAGTTATAATATAAGCTGAAAACCACTGAGTTGTCGAGATTTCATTTAAAATGGGGACCCCCGTTTGGGCTGTAGGAGGTTCCCTTGTACAATTATAATTGTTTATAAACTGCAAATGCATCGATAATGTTGTATTGCTCTGTATGATGACTTCCATTAGCACCTGCAGTAATAAGGAGATACTCTTGTCCATTAATTTCTGCGATGCTCGCTAGGCATAATCCCGCTTGCTCCGTATAGCCGGTTTTTCCCCCAATAATCTCCCCACCCATTAAATTGGCAGAATCGATATTTTTAAACATACTGCTCTTAAATGTTATCCCGTTTGGATGAAGATTGGTTGGCGAGGTGGAATACTTTTCTGCTGTAAAAATGGTGCGAAAGGTTTTATTATTTAATGCGTATTCCACTAGTACTGAAATATCCTTCACACTTGAATAGTGATCTGGATGATGAAGACCCGTAGCATTTGTAAAATGCGAATCTTTCATGCCGAGCTGATTTGCCTTTTTATTCATAAGTTGTACAAATTCTTTTTCTGAGCCCGCAACCTCATTTGCAAGTCCAATGGTTGCTTCTGCCCCAGATGGAAGCATCGCCCCATAAAGAAGATCAATGGCAGCTGCTTTTTCATTTGGAAGAAATCCTGCCATTGATGCATTAGCCGCGTAAAGGTCAGAAAATATCTTTTCAGGAAGTATGATCCGCTTTTGTAAATCAGGTATATTCTCAATAGCAACGATGACTGTCATTATTTTTGTTAGAGATGCGGGGAAGATGATTTCTTCACTATGTTTTTCCATCAGAATATTATGATCATCTAATTTTAATAAAATGGCATTTTGACTATGCAGATCACTTTTTACTGCTTCATTTCTGTCTAGTGTTGTATTGATTTCTATTGGATGTTCCGTTGTATCATCATTTAGTCTATCCAGTATCGGATTATAAAACTTTTCAAACGGTATAAAAAAAATCGTTAACACAATCAGAAAAGTAATTATCCAACCAGTACCATTTATCCGTTTTCTTTTTCTCATAAAAACAACTCCTAGTCTTATTGCTTCACTAATTAAAACATAAAAGAAGGAGGTAGTTTTTAATTTTTCATTATTGAAACCTTAAGATTTTCTTAAGAGTGTGTTGGAATAGTAACAGTAAAAACGGTATTTTCATCATTGCTTTCTGCAAAAATACTGCCTCCGTGTGCATGGACAATTTCTTTAGCGATAGCCAGTCCTAATCCAGCTCCACCAGTGTGTGAAGTGCGGGAAGAGTCCAGTCTATAGAATTTTTCGAAAATCATATCTAACTTATGAGGGGGAATAGCCTTTCCTTTATTCGTAAAAGTAATGATTGTATTTTCATCATTGCTAAAAGCACGAATTTCAATGATGCTGTTTTCATCGCTATAAGCAATGGCATTTTTTAATATATTATTAAAGACCCTTGCTATTTTAATTGCATCAGCATTAATTTTTAGACTTTCTTCCACATTTACAATTGCTTGCTTTCCATAAGGAGCAAGTAAAGGATAGAATTCATCTGCCATTTGCAAAAGCATATAGTTCAAATTGATTGTTTCTTTATCAAGTAAAATGGTTTGTAAATTGAATCTTGTAATTTCAAAAAATTCATTGATTAGTTGTTCTAAACGTGTTGCTTTTTCTAATGTGATTTTCAAGTATTTCTCTTTTTGCTCTAATGGCATATCTGATGCCTCATCTAAGAGACTTAAATAGCCGATTACGGATGTCAGAGGAGTCTTTATATCATGGGCTAAATATACGACAAGATCATTTTTCCGCTGTTCTGCTTCCTTCGCATCCTTCGCCCGCTTTTCTAGCTTACTTTTAACGGTCTTTAACTTTTTTTCCATAAACTCAAGCTCAGAAGGCAGATGAATTTCTGTTTCCGATTCCTCTGTAAGCAAATCTACTCCTTCACTGATTTCATTAAAATAGCGTGTAAAACGAGAGAGTGCTACATAAAAAATAATTAGAAGCAATAGTATGAACCCTATTGCCAGCCATAATGATTTATTCCGCCGAAATAAAGAGGAGTAAATATTCTGTGAAGAATAGAAATCAAGATGTAGTACGTTCTCGCAAAAGCTAATAAACATATCGGCAAAAGGTGCCTGCAAAACACCGTCAATCAGCACATAATAGATGAAAAAACCGACAAGGAGAGTTAAGAGTAAAATTAATGTAATTTGAAGAATGATTTTCCTTTTTAATTTACTAAATTCATTTTTCAATTGTATAACCTACTCCCCAGACTGTTTTAATGTATGTTGGATTTTCAGCAGAATCATTCATTTTTTCACGTAGATGTCTAATATGAACCATCACTGTATTATTGCTGCTCAGGTATTTTTCACCCCATACTTCCTTGAATAATTCCTCAGAACTTACTACACGTCCGCGGTTCACACATAGAAACCAAAGAATGGAGAATTCTGTCGGGGTTAGCGACAGGTTCTTTTCGTTTAATTGACATTTCCGCGTATTCTGATCAAGTACCAGTCCTGAGAGGGTAATGATATTGTCATTTTCTTCGGCATCTTGCTGATTATACTTTGTAAATCTCCGAAGCTGCGCTTTTACACGGGCAATTAGCTCCAAAGGACGAAAGGGTTTTGTTATATAGTCATCTGCGCCTAATGTAAGCCAGTAATCTTATCGATTTCTTCATCCTTGGCTGTTAGCATAATAATGGGGAAATGAAATTTTTCTCTGATTTTTTGACAAATAGCAAATCCATCTGTTTCCGGCAGCATCACATCAAGTATGGCAAGATCCAGTTTTTCCGTGTGAATGCAATTAAGAGCTTCCTTAGCAGTGTAAAACTTATACACGGTATAATTTTCATTTTTTAAATAAACTTCGATTAAATCTGCAATTTCCTTTTCATCATCAACGACTAAAATATTTATACTCATTAGTACAATTCCTCCAAAGTCTCTAACCTTCATACCTACTTTAACAGCTTTTTGAGAGGATTCAACTATTTGGGCAGGCTGATGGATCACTTATATGAAACCTAAGAAATCTGATTACTGCAAATAAATAGATGCCAATTCAAAAGGATGAAAAGATTAGTATAGTATGCTATAGTAGCAAGTAGTTTTTATACATTTAGGTATAAAAACTTAATAATGTTCTATCAGAGATAGTCATTTGATCGACACACATTTCTGGGATAGGTATCATTTAATATAGAAGGAAAAGGATATCTATATAGGGATTGAAGGAGAAAAATGATGAGTAAATATCAACATTTTATCAAAAGCATTTCGGCTGATGTAATGGAGGAAAATATTAAATTATTGGAGCCGATTAGAAATCATACGTTTACAAAACTTGGTGGAGAGGCTGATCTTTTTATTACGCCATCTAGTTTTGCTGAGATACAGACAGTCTTAAAGCAGGCAAAAAAGTTTAATCTGCCTGTCACCCTGCTTGGAAGTGGTTCAAATGTAATTGTGAGAGATGGGGGCATCCGGGGAATTACATTATGTTTCACTAAGTTTAATCAGATAAATATTAGAGATAATGTTATTATGGCCCAAAGCGGTGCCGCAATTATTGCTGCCTCAAATTTTGCCCTAGAACATGAATTGACTGGCTTAGAGTTTGCATGTGGCATTCCTGGAAGTGTTGGTGGAGCATTATATATGAATGCTGGTGCATATGGGGGACAAATTTCAGATGTACTTGAGAAAGCAACGATAATGACAAGAGATGGCGAAATCCATTCTTTATCAAAAGAAGAATTACAATTAGGCTATCGTAAAAGTATTTTCATGAATAATGATTATGTTATTTTAGAAGCGGAATTTCATCTTAAGAAGGCTGATCCAAAATGGATCAAACAGCAGATGGATGAATTCACGATTGCTAGACAATCAAAACAGCCGCTGGAATATCCATCTTGTGGAAGTGTTTTTAAGCGGCCACCTGGTCACTATGCTGGGAAATTAATTCAAGATAGCAAGCTTCAAGGTACAAGAGTTGGTGGAGCAGAAGTGTCGACAAAACATGCTGGCTTCATCGTTAATATTGATCAGGCTACCTCAAAAGACTATATTGATTTAATTAATGTAATTAAAGGGACAGTTAAGAAAAATTTCGATATTGATTTAGAAACAGAAGTAATTATTATGGGTGAAGAATCTAAGAACTAGTGAAATTGTAAGAATAAGCAATAAGGTAAGTTAAAGCCTGCCTAAATGCATTAATATCTTGCAAATATTAATAATGATAGGTGGTAACATGAAAATGTCAGATAAAAATAAACCGTTTAGAGTTCTTTTGTATTATATGTATGTTCCTATTACTGATCCTGAAGAGTTTGCAAGTGAGCATTTGAAATTGTGTAAAGAACTTGAATTAAAGGGCAGAATTCTTGTCGCTGAAGAAGGAATTAATGGAACTGTATCCGGGACAATCGAACAAACCGAGCAATATATGGACATAATGAAAGCTGATCCTCGTTTTGCTGAGATGGTTTTTAAAATAGATGACGCTGAACACCATGCTTTTAAAAAGATGCATGTACGTCCAAGAAAGGAACTTGTAACTCTTCGATTAGAGGATGACATCAATCCGAAGGAAGTAACTGGCCAATATTTAAGTCCGAAAGAATTCTATGAAGCGATGCAGGATGAGAACACAGTAGTGATTGATGCCAGAAATGATTATGAATTCGATTTAGGTCATTTCAGAGGGGCAGTAAGACCTGACATTACGGCATTCCGCGAATTACCTCAATGGATCAAGGAAAATAAAGAGGAGTTTGCTGATAAAAAAATCTTAACGTATTGTACAGGCGGCATCCGCTGCGAGAAATTTTCCGGCTGGCTAGTAAAAGAAGGATTCCAAGATGTAGGTCAGCTTCATGGGGGCATTGTGTCATACGGAAAAGATCCTGAGGTTCAAGGGGATTTATGGGATGGACAATGCTATGTATTTGATGAACGAATTAGCGTTCCGATCAATCAGAAAGAACATGTTATTGTAGGAAAAGATTACTTCACTGGGGAGCCATGCGAACGCTACGTAAACTGTGCTAATCCTGAGTGTAATAAACAAATTATTTGCTCTGAAGAAAATGATCACAAATATTTACGCGGATGTACACATGAATGCCGCGTTCATCCACGAAACCGATATGTGATAGAACATGAATTAAGTGATGAAGAAGTATCTGTGAGATTGAAGAAAATTGAAGAATATAAGTTAGAAATCAGAAATGAAATCGCCAAGTAATGCTCAAGAAAAAATTTGCATATTTATAATAAAACATGCTAACGGCCAAATTCGTTATCATGTTTCTTAATTAGATAATATTCAATAAAAAACTGTCATGCCCATCAATGTCAGCTTATTAGATATTGAGTTTTATCCCTATCCACGGACCTGCTAATATAGTTAGTAAAGTTTATACGATGAGGAAAATGGAGGGGGTTTAATGCAGCTATTATTTTGGCCATTTATGATCGCTTCACTGATTGTTTCTATTTTTGCAATAAGCTTAAAAAAGCCAAAGCTTCTTGTGTTAGCCTCGATTTTTATCTTGCCTTTATCTTTATATCTTGCAGCCACACCGAAATTCGCCATATGGGGCTTGCTCTTTCCCCTTTTTTATATTGGGGCCGCGTTCTCCTTAAGAAGAAAATATATAGGGCTAACAGTCTTATTAATCTCCCCCAATTTTTTTCTGATTGGTTGGCTAGCATTCATTGTTATAAATCAATAATTGAAACCAAAACAGAGCTTGGAATTTCCAAGCTCTGTTTTTTATCCCAGAATGCTATTTAATTAATCACACATTTTGTGCATATCGTTCATCTGGAATTTTATTTAACATAACATAGAGACTCGTATTTTCTTCACTGCTATTAGTAAAGGCAAATTCCTCTTCGCCACCAGCCAGGATCACATCTTTTTCTGTTACTTCTGTAGGGACACCATCAATTGTTAATGTACCCCCACCTTGGATCACCATTAAATAAACGGCAGATCCTGGGTGTTTATGAGCAGGAAGCTGTTGACCAGGCATAAAGTTTAAGACAAAAACGGTGCTTTCACCTTCACGAAAAAGAATCCTTTTAGTAAATTGTTTCTCATTAAATTCTTGTGCAGCGGCAATTGATTTCTTTTCCATTTATAAAACCTCCATATAGAGAATTATTTATCAATATCTTAATGATAATCAATTTCAATTAGGGGTGACGTGATATAAATCACAAAAACTTTCTTTGATCACTATATTGTTTGTCAATTTAAAGTTTATATGTGGATTCATTTTGAAGAGATAAGAGCTAATTTCCAGAAAAAAAATTAATAATCTAATGAGAAAAAGAAATAATACGATGTGTAAGTATTAATTCTAAATGAAAGTAGGGAATGATATGACTGTAGGGACAAATATTAAACAAACGATTGCAGGTTTAAAAAGCGCACAGGCAAGTTTTGAAACGTTTGCACTTGAGACAGATAATAAAGCTGCTAAGCAATTATACCAGGATGCTGCACAACAGACTCAGACCATTATTGACAATGTTCAACCTCGTCTGCAGCAAATACAGCAAGAGGAACCACAATATAAATAATAGCCCCAAACTGGTTGGCTTCTAGCCAACCTTTTCATTATTTAATTAGAAGGTGAGAAAATGACAATTGTTTCTAATGTAAATCAATGTGTAGCAACGATTAAGTCAATAGAAGCCCAGCTTTCAAGTTTGGCGTTAAATTCCCAAGACGATAATTCCCAGAAAATATTTCATGAAATGATGAACATGATGAATGAAATAAAGAAAGACCTTCAATACCGTGTAAATGAAATGGTACTAGAGGAACCGCAATATAAACAATCGTAGGCTGGAGCTGAGGAAATGTCTGATTGGAGCCATATTATCGTCCGTTCTATTTTATTTATGTTAGTATTGTTTTTCTTTACGAAGATACTTGGCAAAAAGCAAATTTCAGAAATATCCTTTTTTGAATATATCTCTGGAATAACAATTGGAAGTGTAGCAGGCGAAGTCATTATGGGTCTGGATAGCAATATGGGACATGGGATATTAGCTATTTTCTTATTTGGAATCATAACATTTCTGGTCGATTTTATTTCTTTAAAAAGCAATTCATTCCGTGATTTTGTTGAAGGGAAGGGCACCATATTTATTAAAGATGGAAAGATCATGGAGGACAATTTAAAGAAAGAAAAATATTCAACGGACGAGCTTGGCAGTCTGCTCCGGCAAAGAAGTGTTTTTAATGTCGCAGATGTAGAATTTGCTGTATTAGAACCAACAGGAGACTTAAGTGTTCTGTTGAAAAAAGAAAATCGGCCAATAACTGCAAAAGATTTAAATATGAAGATAGCAAGTGACAAGGTTCCGCAGATGATTATTCGAGATGGAGATATCGTTCATGATGCCCTTGCTGCTGCAGGCAAAACCCGCAAATGGCTAGACCTTGAATTAGAAAAGTTGAATGTGACCATTGACAATGTTTTTTATGGACAAGTTGATTCATATGGAGAATTGACCGTCGATTTATTCGATGACAAAATTCAAGTACCATCGCCACAAACAAGACCGCTTTTAATGGCGATGCTGAAAAAATGCCAAGCTGATTTAGAAATATTCGCACTAGAAACAGAATCAGAAGCGGCAAAACAAATGTACAATAAAAATGCAAAAAAACTGAATGAAGCCATTCAAATACTAAGTCCATACTTAAATAATTAATCTGTTTTCGTAAGGCTATTTTCTAAAAGATTGTTGTTTTTTAATAAATTTTTTTCTCAAAAAGACTAGTTGATTGGAGCGGAAGGTGCGAGACTCCTGCGGGAAGTGTGGGACAGGTGAGACCCCGCAGGAGCGGATGCTCCGAGGAGGCTCAGCGCCCACCCCGCGGAAAGGGAGCATCCTGGAGCGGAAATCAACTTCTACCATTACATATTAAATAGCAACAATGTTTGCTAAAACAGTCTTTCGTAAACAAGGCCTCCAGCTCAGGGTCAAGAAGGTAATTCATTAAATGCATAGGGTTTGGTATACCCCTTCTAAAATAAATTAGTTATAGAATAGGATGTTTGCTAGCTACTTTTCTATGAAAATGAGGGTCAAGAGAAACTACGAATTTGAAAATAATGGTACCAATTGAAATATACCTGTAATATTAATAACATCTTCCTGTCAAATTATGATGATATAATGCTTTTTGAGAGTGTAAATAATAAAATATTTGTCGAACCAGATAGAATAATAAAAAATAAATCATATAATTGTCAAAATAAGTAGTTTATACATATGAAAGCAACTAGGGGAAATGGAAGGCAGGCTGAATAATGAAAAAGAAGCTAGTAATCTTAAACACGACATTAATGCTTGGATTAGGGAGTGCGTTTGCAATCCCAGCTGTAAAAGCAGATTCCTTATATACTCAAAAATCAGAAATTCAAAAAGAAAGATTAGGGATTCAATCAAGTATCTCTAAGGCAGAACAAGAATTAACAGCTGTTCTCGAAGAACTTGCTCAACTGGATCTACAAATTAAGAGGGTCGATCAAGCAATTGCTGATAACAATAAATTAGTAAAGAAAACGGAAGCAGATATTATTGCTACAAATGCTGAAATTGAAACACTAAAAAAAGAAAAAGCCGTGATCCAAGAAAGAATTGATAAACGAAATATCATCTTGAAACAACGCGCAGTTTCTTACCAAGAAAATGGAAGCTCTTCGATCGGTTATGTTGAAGTTCTTCTAGGTTCTACAAGTTTCGGCGATTTTATTGAAAGAGTTGGGGCTGTAACTAAAATTGTACAGGCTGACCAAGATATATTAGCCGAGCATGATGCTGATAAGAAAGTTTTAGAAGAAAAACAAGCATCTATTGAAAAGAAACTTACTGATTTGCAGGATATGAAATTAGAGCTTGAAGGAATGCAAGCTTTAATGCAAGAACAAAAATCTCAAAATGACGAATTAAAACTACAGCTAGAAAACAAGAAGAAGGAAACAGCATCTTTAAAAGAAAGTTTAAAATATAAAGATGGCGAGCTTGCTTCAAAAGAAGCTAAAATCAGAGAAAGAATTGCTAACCAATTTGTGCATGTTTCCAAAAATACTTCAGTAAGTACAAATTCTGGTTCATCTAGTGACAATTCTACTGCTAGTGTACCTGTTTCAGGCGGAGATTTAGGTTCAATTATCTCTGCTGGGTATAAATATATTGGTAATTCTGTGTATGTATTTGGCGGAGGAAGAACGGCATCCGACATTGCGAATGGAAGATTTGACTGTTCAGGATTCGTTTCATGGGCTTTCGCACAAGGAGGAATCAGTGTACCATCAAGTACATCTGGCTTGAGACATTCAGGTTCTAAAGTTTCAACTAGTGACATGAAACCTGGTGATTTAGTATTCTTTGATACTTATAAAAAAGATGGACATGTAGGTATTTATCTTGGTGGAGGCAGATTCCTTGGTTCACAAAATTCAACTGGTGTTGCTATCGCTAGCTTAACTAGCGGTTATTGGAAAGATCATTTTAACGGACATGTTCGCCGTATATAATTAGTAACTGGCCATATTCGTATGCTTGCGAATATGGTCAGTTTTTTTGTGTATAATTTTTTGAAAATTATTGAAATTAACCTAACGGCATGTTATTCTCTTTTTAACAAAAGAATGAAACAGTGTTTCGTAATAACAAACAATATAACAGGAGGCATAATCAATGAGCAGTTACAAAGAAATTGGCAAGTTACAGGTAGCAGAGGAACTCTATGAATTTATTAATTTGGAGGCACTTCCTGGAACAGGAGTGAAGCAAGCAGAGTTTTGGGATGGATTGGCAGAGATCATCAAGGACCTCACACCTACAAATAAAGCATTATTGGCGGAGCGGGACAAACTTCAGAATGAAATAAATATTTGGCACAAGGAAAATACGAAGGGTAACTTTAGTGATTATAAAGCTTTTCTTGAACGTATAGGCTATCTTGAAGAAGAAGGCGATGATTTCGAAATAACGACTGAAGCGGTTGATGATGAAATTGCTATCCAGGCAGGGCCTCAATTAGTCGTTCCAGTAAATAATGACCGATATGCTCTTAATGCGGCTAATGCTCGCTGGGGCAGCCTCTATGATGCACTTTATGGAACAGATGTAATTAGTGAAGAAGACGGAGCAAGTCGAAGTGGAAGCTATAACCCTATTCGAGGTGAAAAGGTTATTGCCTTTGCACGGGCTTTTCTTGATAGAACAGCTCCGTTAAAGGAAGGATCTCATAAAGATGCCATTCACTATTGTATTGTGGATGAGCAATTAAGAGTGGTTCTAAGTAATGGACTTGAGAGTGGGCTGGCAAATGAAGAGCAATTTATAGGGTATCAGGGGGAATTAGACAAACCTGCTGCCATTCTATTAAAAAATAATGGGATTCATTTCGAAATACAAATTGACCGCAATCATCCAATTGGCAAGCTTGATCAAGCTGGAGTTAAAGATATCCTCCTAGAAGCAGCGTTAACAACGATTATGGATTGTGAGGATTCTGTAGCCGCTGTTGATGCACAGGATAAGGTTCAAGTATACCGCAGCTGGTTAGGGTTAATGAAGGGCGATTTATCTGTAACTTTTACAAAAGGAAATCAATCCGTAACAAGACAGTTGAATCCTGACCGCAGCTATATGGCTCCAGATGGCCAATCCATTGCATTATCTGGCCGCTCTTTAATGTTTATCCGTAATGTAGGGCATTTAATGACCATTCAGGCTATTTTAGATGAGAATGGGGAAGAAGTGTATGAAGGGATTATAGATGCGGCTGTTACAAGTTTAATTGCGAAGCATTCATTATTAGGCAATGGCCAGTACCAAAATTCTAAAAAGGGCTCTGTCTATATTGTTAAGCCAAAAATGCATGGTTCAAAGGAAGTAGCCTTTGCCAATGAATTATTTAAACGAGTAGAGGACTTACTTGGTTTTCAGCGAAACACAATTAAGATTGGGGTAATGGATGAAGAACGTAGAACATCAATAAATTTAAAAGCGTGTATCCGTGAAGTGAAAGAACGGGTTGCATTCATAAATACAGGTTTCCTTGATCGCACAGGTGATGAAATGCATACATCAATGGAGGCAGGACCAATGATTCGCAAAAATGATATGAAGTCATCAACTTGGTTACAGGCCTATGAAAAATCAAATGTCAATAATGGGTTAGCAGCAGGTTTTCAAGGCCGTGCCCAAATTGGAAAAGGAATGTGGGCAATGCCTGACTTAATGGCAGAAATGGTGAAACAAAAAGTGGGACATTTGAAAGCTGGTGCCAATACGGCGTGGGTGCCTTCGCCAACAGCTGCCACATTGCATGCACTCCATTATCATGAAATTGATGTAAGAGAAGTACAAAATCAATTATTGAATGAAGTTAAGGATCTAAGGGATGAGATTTTACAAATGCCAGTTGAAGCTAACCCGCAATGGAGTGCCGAGGAAATTCAGGAAGAGCTTGATAATAATACACAGGGGATTCTTGGCTATGTTGTTCGATGGGTGGAGCAAGGAATTGGCTGTTCGAAGGTTCCGGATATTAATCATATTGGGTTGATGGAAGACCGTGCGACATTAAGGATTTCTAGTCAGCATGTTGCTAATTGGCTTCATCATGGGATCTGTACACAAGAGCAAGTAGTTGAAACCTTAGAACGGATGGCATTAGTGGTAGATGAACAAAATGCTGGTGACCCAAATTATCAACCAATGGCTCCAAAATATGAAGAGTCCATTGCCTTCCAAGCAGCATGCGAATTAATTTTTGCTGGGTATGAACAGCCAAGCGGCTATACAGAACCGATCCTTCATCGCCGCAGACTAGAAGCAAAAGCAAAGTTAACTATTAAGCAATAATAAAGCAAGGAGTTGTTATTGCTCCAAAAAGTAGTGGATGTTTTTCCATCAGGAGTGAAGCATTTTGGATAGAGAAAATATGGTTAAATCAGTAAGTCGGGCGCTCGATATAATAATGCTAGTCAGTAGGAAGAAAGTTGGGCTTGGTGTTACTGAGATTGCAAACCAAATGGATATTAACAAAAGCTCGGTTTACCGAATCCTTTCAACGCTCGTTCAATATGGCTATATTGAACAGGATAAGGACACCGAAAGGTATAAATTAGGCTATAAATTTTTAGAAGTTAGTTCAAGGCTTTTAGAATCAATTGATTTAAGGACTGAAGCGAAGCCGTTTTTACAGGAGCTTGAAAAAGAGACGAATGAAGTGATCCATCTCGTTGTATATGATCAGGGAGAGGTTGTGTACATTGAGAAGCTTGATGGAAATGAAGCGCTGCGGATGCATTCTAAAGTGGGAAAAAGAGCACCGATGCATTGCACGTCAGTCGGAAAAGCAATCCTTGCTCATCTGCCGTCAGCATTGGTTCAAGATATTATTGAACGAAAAGGATTGCCTTCTCATACAGATAAGACCATTACTGATAAAGATGTGTTTCTTGAGGAGCTTGCTGAAGTAAGGAGTAAAGGCTTTGCATTGGATCTGCAAGAAAATGAGTATGGGATCACATGCATTGCTGTCCCTTTATTCGATCATTTAGGAAAAGTTGCTGCAGCGGTTAGTATTTCAGGCCCGTCAATAAGGATGACAGAGGAAAGATTGAAGCAGTTGCAGCCACGGATGATTGAAATTGGTAAGCAGATTTCCGCAAGGCTCGGGTTCCGTAACACCTAGTGTGGTGTTGCGGAACTTTTTTTAGTGAAACCATACTAATTTTGCAAAATTCATCTTTTATTTGCAAGAAGCTTATTTTCTCCATTCCTCTGAAAGTGAACCTGTAAAATCTGTAAATACGCCGGTAATTCCCCATTCAATTAATTGTTCCAGGTCTTGCTTAGAATTTACCGTATAAGGATGAACAAGCAGTCTTGCCTTTCTTGCCATTCTAATATAATCTTCATCAATCATCTGATAATTCGGGCCGATTCCTGCTGCATATTGCTTCCATTTTTTTATTTCTATTTCTGTTAAGCGCGCAGGACTTTTATACGATAGAAGTTGGATTAATGGAATGGTGGGCTCCTTAGCATGAATCTTTTTGAGGCTTTTTTCGCTAAAAGATTGGATCATCACCTTATCAATTAGACCATACTCCTGAATTAAGCGGATGAGCTTTTCCTCCATTTTCGAGTAGTTATCAGGTGCTTTTATTTCGATGTAGTAATTTGTTTCTTTCCCGAAATGGTCAAAAATTTCTTTCAAAGTGGGAACTGTTTGAATTTCGTAAATAGGGTTCGCGTATTGAGGGGATTTTTTATTGAACCAGGATCCTGCATCAAGCCTTTTTAATTCCTCTAATGAATGAGATTTCACATTGCCTATTCCGTTTGTAGTCCGGTCCACTGTCTGATCATGCATGGCTACAAGTATCCCATCCTTTGTCATTTGTAAATCAATTTCGATGTAATCAGCGCCAAACTCTTGAGCTAATTGATAGGATGCTAACGTATGTTCAGGGGCATAGGCGGAGGCTCCTCTGTGACCAATTATTATAAAAGAATCTGAGATGGTGGATGTAGTGAGTGCTTTCAATTGAGAGTATCCGTAAACAAATAGTAAGAGCAGCAAGCAAATAGCAATTATTTTCACATTCATGATCTTCATACTTATCTCCTTATATTTAATAGGAAGGCATACTTCTTGTTCAAGCCATTTTGATATTGTTAGCATATTTAAGATTTTTCCTAATTAGAATAAGATGAAGAGAAATACTTTCATTCTATAAAATACTGCTAGGGAGCAATTAAATGGATTTTTTTCTATAGCCGCTAACCTATTTTTCAAATATTCATAATGTAGTATAATAGAAAGTGTATTATGTGAATTTTGAAGCGGTGTAAAGGAAAATGGAATCGCTTTCAAAATAATTGGGAAGAGGATCATTTCCAATGAAAAGGGAGGATAAATGATGGGTGAGGCTGCAAAGGTAAAAACAGTCTGCGGCTATTGTGGCACAGGCTGTGGGCTCGTTGTCGAAGTTGAGAATAATAAAATTGTGAAAATACGCGGAGATAAGGAAGCACCAGTTAATAAGGGGCAAACATGTGTGAAAGGATCGTTTGCTTATGAATATGTTCATGCTAAGAGCCGTTTAACTTCTCCATTAATCCGCAAGGCGGGGGAACTTGTAGAAACAACTTGGGAAGAAGCGTATGCCTTTATTGCCGGAAAGCTTCAAGGAATCAAATCACAATTCGGTCCTGAAGCGATCACGATGTTTGCGACGGCTAGAAGTACGAATGAAGTGAATTATGTAACCCAGAAATTTATGAGAACAGTCATTGGCAGCAATAATATCGATGGCTGTAACCGAACGTGACACGCTCCAAGCGTTGCCGGTCTGGCAACTGTATTTGGTAGTGGATTTCCAACGAATAGATTAGAAGATTTTGATCATACAGAAGTTCTTTTGCTCATGGGTTCAAATACAACGGAAGCCCATCCGATCATTGCTAATCGCATGAAGAAAGCAGTGAAATCAGGATTGAAAATTATTGTGATTGATCCACGCCGGATTGATATGGTGAAAAGCTCACACCGTCATTTGCAAATTAATGTCGGCTCAGATATTGCCTTAATGAATGCCATGATCCATGTCATTATTGAGGAAGAATTATATAATCCTGCGTTTATTAATCAATTTACAGTTGATTTTGATTCGTTAAAAGAACAAGTGAAAAGGTATACGCCTGAGTTTGCCTCAACAATCACTGGTATCAAACCGCAAGATATTATCGACACAGCAAGAGAATACGCGAAAGCGGACAAAGCAATGATTGCCTACACACTCGGAATTACTGAGCATCATTGTGGGGTTAATAATGTTTTTGATATTGCCAACCTTGCTTTATTAACTGGCCATATTGGAAAACCAGGAAGCGGGATCATGCCACTTCGTGGGCAGAATAATGTGCAGGGTGCGGGAGATATGGGCTGTCTGCCTAACATGCTGCCGGGTGCTGTTAGCATAACGAACGATGAATACCGTGCGCGATTTGAAAAAGCATGGGGGATGGAGATAAATCCGATCTCTGGAGATACACAAACTAGAGCATTTGATAAGATGGATACTGGTGCAGTGAAAGCACTTTATTGCCTTGGGGAAAATCCGTTAGTAGCGGATGTTCATATGACACATACAAGAAAGCTTCTTGAAAAATTGGATTTATTAATTGTTCAAGATATTTTCTTAACAGAAACAGCTAAGCTTGCAGATGTTGTGTTGCCTGCTAGATCATGGGGAGAAGTTGAAGGAACGTATACAAATACTGACCGCCGAATTCAGCGGGTAAGAAAAGCCGTTGATGCCCATCCGAATACGAAGGATGACTGGGTTATTCTTTGTGAACTAGCTACATTAATGGGCTATCCGATGAGCTATAATACGAGTGAAGAAATTTGGGAAGAGCTACGTGAGCTGGCTTGGGAAATGTATGGCGGGATGCCATATTCAAGACTGGAGAAAGAATATAGTCTCCATTATCCTTGTCCAGATGAGTCACATCCAGGCACATTTATTCTGCATGAGAGGTATCATAATCAGGAAATAGCAAGTGGCAATCAATCGCCATTTGTACCGGTAATATATACAGAACCAGTAGAGCTGCCTGATGAAGAATATCCTTTTACTCTTACGACTGGTAGACGGTATGAATCATATAATACTCATACGCAAACCCGTTTTTATGCAGGCGGTGTGAAGATTAAACAAACAGAGGAATCACTTGATATTCATCCAGAAGATGCCGCCAAGCTTGGTATTGAAACTGGAGAACTAGTTGAGATCAGCTCAAGAAGAGGAAGCCTCCAGGTAAAGGCGAAAGTAACCGAGCAAGTTGCACCAGGACTTGTGTTCATGAGCTTCCACTTTAGTGATGTCCCGACGAATGTTTTAACAATCAATGAATTTGATCCGATATCAGGAACGGCAGAATTTAAGGCCTGTGCAGTAAAGATTCGTTCATTAAAATGATTGCTTAAAGGAAAAGTGCTGAGCACTTTTCTTTTTTTTGTCGTGAATAGAGTTCAGTTTACTAGTTAACTAACACATTTCTAGATTTATCTAGCATTTTTTTATCGTTATCTAGTACTTTATAAATCTAATCTAGCATTCTCTAAAGTTTATCGAGCATTTCAAAAAAATAACTAAAGTTTTATATAAAAGGGATTGATTTCCTTCTCATTTGTATTATAATCAAACTGTATCAACTGTACTAAGCATCATAGTACACTATATACAGATGGGAGAGTGCGTATGTTTGAGTTAGATATAAGAAGCCGAAAGCCGATCTATGAACAATTGGTTGAAAAGCTTAAAGAACTCATAATAACTGAAGTGTTAAAGACAGATGAACAGTTGCCTTCCGTCCGAATGCTAGCCCAACAGTTAACGATCAATCCGAATACGATTCAAAAAGCATATCGTGAACTTGAAGTTCAAGGATATATTTATTCAATTAAAGGAAAAGGCAGCTTTGTTAGTCCAGCAAGTGATGGACTTAATACGGAGAAGCTCCTTAAGGTAAAAAAGGATATTATGAAGCTGTTGTCAGAAGCGATGTACTTAGGTGTAACAGCAGATGAGCTAATAACAATGATTAAAGAAATAAATACTACCATCGGAGGAGGGATAGAAAATGATCAAAATTAGTCATATCCGCAAGTCATTTGATGAGCATGAAGCTATTGAGAATATAAGTCTTACAGTTAACAAAGGCTCAATATACGGATTGCTCGGTTCGAACGGTGCAGGGAAAACGACGCTTTTAAAGATACTTTCTGGACTTTATATACCAGATGAGGGATTAATTGCAATTGATGGGCAGTCGGTCTTTGAGAACCCAGATGTCAAAAACAAGATCTTTTTTATCCCAGATACACCTTATTTTCTTCCTCATTACACGCTCAAGCAGATGGCACAGTTTTATCAAAGCAATTATCCTAGGTGGAATGAGCAACGCTATCAAGAACTGGTTGATATGTTTCAAATAGATGTACATAAGAAGATCCATCGTTACTCCAAAGGAATCCAAAGACAAGTGGCATTTATCCTTGCTTTATCTACTGTGCCAGAGGTATTGCTTCTTGATGAACCTTTAGATGGGCTGGATCCAGTCATGAGGAAAAAGGTGAAAGGTCTTTTAATTGACGATGTGGCTGAAAGAGAAATGACTGTTTTAATTTCTTCTCACAATTTAAGAGAAGTGGAGGACCTTTGTGATTTTGTAGGGATTATGCATAAAGGACAAATGATGATTGAAAAGGAATTAGACGATCTTAAATCTGATACTCACAAAGTTCAGATTGCCTTTAAGGGCGGTGCGCCAGTTCCACCAGCTATATTAAAATCTGTTAAAGTCCTTCATAAAGAGAAGAGGGGAAGTATTCTCTTATTAATTGTAAAAGGAAAAGAAGAGGAAATTACAGCAAGTATAGAAAAATATCAACCTGTTATTTTCGATATCCTTCCACTGACACTTGAAGAAATTTTTATTTATGAAATGGAGGATGTTGGCTATGCAGTTGAAAATATCCTTGGTTAATAAAGAAATAAGAAAGATGATTATGAGAAGTGTCGGCTGGGTTGCGATTGTTCACTTTCTAGTACTAATCTTTTCGGTGCCATTAGAAATTTTAATGACGACTACTGGGGAACAACGGCAATATATTAGAGCAGAAAGCCTATTCTCATTTCACTATGAGATACAAGTCGTATTAAATATTGGTATTCCTGTCCTAATGGCTATTTTTTTATTCCGATTCCTTCAGGTGAAGTCCTATAGTGATTTCATGCATAGTCTTCCAATAAAGAGGGAGCGACTTTTTCATCAATATGCTTTAACAGGAATCATTCTTTTAATCATGCCGGTATTGCTGATCACTATCATCGTTTGTGCCTTGTATCAACCGCTGAACTTAGCTGAGTTTTTTTCATGGGCAGACATTTTTAAGTGGCTTGGTATCACAATT
The DNA here is from genome assembly GCF_042865275.1 of Cytobacillus mangrovibacter. Taxonomy (NCBI): domain Bacteria; kingdom Bacillati; phylum Bacillota; class Bacilli; order Caryophanales; family Bacillaceae; genus Cytobacillus; species Cytobacillus mangrovibacter. The sequence continues at coordinate 18,805 of NZ_JBIACJ010000007.1, forward strand.
ATGTTTAATCTTCTTGTCTTTTTGGCAGGGGTTTTTACTGGAATGATTTCGGGCATTTCCGCTGTTCAGGGCGCTCTCACATATGTATTTTTATTACTTCCAATTGGATTGCTCGTTCTTTTAGCGTATAATCTTCCATTTTACCTATATGGATTTGCTAATCGATATGTGATGGAAAGTAAGGTTGAAGCATTTTCGCCATTAGTTGCAATTAGTCAAGTAGATTATAGACCTCTAGGGCTAATTGAAATCATTGTTTATTGTGCACTCATCTTGATTTTATATGGTTTAGCTTTATGGGTTTACAAAAACAGAAAGCTTGAAGCTGTGACACAATCACTCGTATTTCCTTTGTTAAAACCCATTTTCAAGTATGGGATGACTTTTTGCTCGATGCTTCTCGGTGGATTGTACTTTGGGATCATGGAGGGAAATACAACTTGGCTGATTGCGGGCTATGTGATTGGCGCTATCCTTGGCTATTTACTCGCCGAGATGGTTCTGCAAAAATCTTGGCGGATCATTATTCACATTAAAGGACTTATTATATATGCAGGAGCAATAGCTCTCTTGGTCATTCTTTTTCAATTCGATTTTACCCAGTTTGAAAAAAAGGTGCCTAATTTAAGTGAGGTCGAACGAATTCACTTAAGTAATAGTAATTACATGTATAGTGATGCCGAAGATCCTTTTTTCCTGACCACTGTCGAAAATATGGATTTAATTAGAAGGCTGCACAAAGAAATCATTGCAAACAAAAGCAAGAATACAGTGACTAACAAGAGTGAGCATGCTTTTTTTGTTTATGAATTGAAAAATGGCAAGAAGCTTGTTCGGGATTATATGATCGACAAAAAAGAATATGCTCATTATTATAAATTGATTCATGAATCTGAAGAATATAAAAGGGTTACAAATGGGATTTTCAAAGTGAATGAGGATCAAATAGAAAAAATCACAATCAACCCTTATGGATCCATTCAGAAAAAAGCTGTAATAGTAGATCCAGCAGACTTGAAGGAAGCAATGGCCGTATTAAAAGATGAAATTAATACAGCAACCTATGAGGAAACAATCGATAATAGGGATCCTCTTGCATTCATTGAAATCATGCAAAAAAATGACAAAACGGTGGGGCTTGAATGGAGAATTTCATATAAGAAGTTTGAGGAATGGCTGGATAAAAAAGGGTTACTAGAGCAGGCAAAAGTATCAGCAACTGATATTTCATATGCCTATATTGTTGATGCAAATGATCTTGAAATCAATTATGCACAGGGGTATTCGTATGAAGAGCTATTTGAACAAATGAGTAAAATTAGCCATGCCATCAAAGTAACAGATAAAAACAGACTTGAAGAAAGCTTGATAAATGCCACCGGATTTCATGATGGGCCATACATGATTGGATTTTATTATAAAGCGGACGGGTCCATTGAGATTAAAAGCTTTACGGGTGAGCATATTCCTGATTTCGTTCAACAATATTTTAAATAAATCAGAGTTGAAGATGAGAGAGGAGGATATGAGTGAATTGCTTTTGCATGGATATGAATGAAATATGTAAATTGTACAGCAAACGATTATTTCAAGTCACCTACTGCATTACAAGAGACTATTACTTGGCTCAAGATGCCGTACAGGAAACATTGATTAAGGCCTATCAAAAGATGGACACAATTGAAGAACCGGAGAAAATAGGTGCTTGGCTTTCTGCGATCGCAACAAGAACAGCCATTGACATTGTTCGGAAGGAAAGAAAATTAAGTGAACGTACGGCGAGTCATATCGAAATCGAGACGACAAATATAAAAATGGATCAAAACGTCGAACAAGAAGTAGAAGTAAATCTCTTAAAAGAACAAATCTATCAAGCAATTGACTCACTTTCCCTCGATCAAAGGAAAGTGTTTCTACTAAAAATAAATAACGGATTAAAGGAAAAAGAAATAGCCAATCTATTGAAGCTGAATCAAAATACCGTAAAGACAAAAATCTATCGTGTAAGAAAGCAGCTAAAGGAAATGCTAATTGAAAGCTTGTCTGCATAATTTCAAGAGATGGAAAATAGAAAGCACATGGCCGATTAGGATAGAAAGTTGCCATGTGTTTTTTTGTAATGGCGATTATGATATTTTAAAGTAATACGAGAGACCAAAAAGGCAGGATGAGTATCAAATGAAAATATTAATAGTTGAAGATGATAAAACCATTGCAACGGGGCTTGAATATTCATTGCAGCAGGATTCCTATTCTACTGTCATTTGCTTTGATGTTGCTTCTGCGAAAAAAGTTCTTGTAGAACAATCGGATCAATTGAATTTATGTTTATTCGATTTATCCCTGCCAGATGGAAGCGGATATGAATTATGTAAGATTGTAAAGGAAAGTAGCGACATACCTGTTATATTTCTAACGGCAAATGATGATGAAATTAATGTTGTGATGGGGCTTGATATGGGGGCGGATGATTATATAACAAAACCCTTTCGTATTCGCGAACTTCTGTCACGAATAAAGTCAGTCTTAAGGAGATACCAGAAAAGTCCACAAAAAAATTCTAATATCTACATAGAAAACATTCGAATTAATACACTTGAAGGCAAAGTGTTTAAGCAGAATGAGGAGATGACCTTAACTGCATTGGAGTACCGATTATTGCTCATTTTCGCAAATCATATCGGACAAGTACTGACAAGAAATCAGTTGCTAGAACAAATTTGGGATGTGGCAGGTGATTTTGTAAATGACAATACGTTGACCGTTTACATTAAAAGACTGCGTGAAAAACTGGAGGATGATCCGCAAAAACCGACATTGATTAAAACGGTAAGAGGATTGGGCTATAAGGTGGGTGGATAGGATGCTCCGTAATCGCGAAATAACCATTTTATTAATAGCGATGTGTACAATTAGTTTAGCTTTGATTATGATTGCAGCCTATTTTTCATACACAGCTGCTTTATTCGTATTCATTACCTCTATTCTTCTTATTGGCTGCAGCCTATTATTCACACGCTGGCGATATAGGGAAATAGAGAAGCTCTCCAGCTATCTTCGCCATATAACTAATGGCAATTATTCTCTTGATGTCCGTGATAATCAAGAGGGAGAGCTGAGTATATTAAAAAATGATATATACAAGGTGACACTTATGCTATCTGAACAAAAGTCATTGTTAAAGCAGGATAAGGTTCTGCTAACCGATGCGATCTCAGATATTTCCCATCAGCTAAAAACACCGCTGACCTCGATGATGATGATGGCGGATTTCTTAAATGATGCCAAGCTGCAAAAGACAAAAAGAATGGAATTCACACACAGTATTCGTCAGCAGCTTGAACGAATGGAGTGGCTGGTTTCCTCCTTATTAAAGCTGTCAAAAATTGATGCGGGCACCGTTGCATTCAAAAAAGAACAAATATCTGTGAAAAGACTAATTGAAAAGGCGTTGGAAGCAGTTTTGATCCCGATGGATATTAAAGAACAATCTATTTCGATTGAAGGGGAAGAAAAGACTTCCTTTGTTGGGGATCTTAATTGGACGAGTGAAGCGCTTATAAACATACTAAAAAACTGTGTAGAGCATACTCCAACGGGTGGAGCCCTTACGATTTCCTTTTCAGAAAATATACTTTATACCGAAATAGTGATTGCAGATAACGGTGAGGGAATTCCAAAGGAGGATATTCCATACATTTTTAACCGTTTTTATAAAGGAAAGAATGCAGGAGAGGATAGTGTTGGTATTGGCCTTGCGATGGCCCACAGCATTATCAAAAGCCAAAACGGAGACATTCATGTAAAAAGCAAACAGGAGAAAGGCACGCAATTTCAACTGAAGTTCTATAAACAAATTATTTAATAATAGGCCATTTTTTAATGATTGTTATTGTTGAATAGATTGTATGAATGAAAACTATTGATGCAAAGGTCAATAAGCTTGGTTGATTGGAGCGGAAATCAACCTCTACTCACTACGTTTTAATTAGCAATAATGTATGTTAAGTGACTAAATTGTCATATTCTAAGTCACCTGTAAGTCATTTTAGGCAGATAAACTAAAAGCATCAGCAATATATGGAGGGATATCAATGGATATTTTAAAAATAGAAAATCTGTCTAAAATATACGGCAAAGGTGAAACCGCAGTAAAGGCGCTTGATAATGTTTCATTTTCGATCAGAAAAGGAGAGTTTGTAGCAATTATTGGTCCGTCAGGTTCTGGGAAGTCAACCTTGCTCCACATGCTTGGGGGAGTGGACAGGCCAACAAGTGGTAAGGTGCTTGTTGATAATACAGACATTTACCAGCTAAATGAAACCCAGCTTGCCATTTTTAGACGAAGACAAATTGGCTTAATCTATCAGTTTTATAATCTTATCCCTGTTCTAACAGTAGAGGAGAATATTACTCTTCCATTGCTGCTTGATGAACATAAAGTCGATAAGCAGCAATTGGCAGAGGTTGTAAAAATATTGAATTTGCAAAACCGTTTAAATCATCTTCCTAATCAGCTGTCTGGCGGACAGCAGCAAAGGGTTTCAATCGGCCGTGCGTTAATTAGTCATCCAGCAATTATGCTTGCTGATGAGCCAACAGGAAATCTTGACAGTAAAAACAGCGGTGAAATTATTGATCTTCTAAAAATGTTTAATAAAACATATAACCAAACACTAATCGTCATTACCCATGATGAACGAATTGCTCTGCAAGCGGATCGCGTGATCACAATTGAAGACGGAAGGGTTGCCAATGATGAGGTGATTCGTCCATGAACATCGTCAACAAACTAACGGTGAGACATTTAAAGCAAAATAAGAAACGGACGCTTGTCACCATTATCGGCGTTATTATTTCTGTTGCAATGATAACAGCTGTTGCAACGCTTGGATTCTCTTTTATGGATCTGATGCAAAGGCAGACAATCGCAAGTGATGGAGAATGGCATGTTCAATATAAGGGTGTCAATCAAGACCAGCTCAAGGCTATCGCAACAGATGAAGAAACGGAAAAAGTGGTCCTATCAAGGGAACTTGGTTATGCAAACTTAGAAGGAAGTCAAAATGAAAACAAACCGTATGTTTTTGTGAAGGAGTATGATACAGGTGGTTTCAAGCAGTTTCCAATTGAACTAAGTCAAGGCAGATTGCCAAAGGCACCGAATGAAGTCGTGCTATCAGAGGAAATTGCTTTAAATGCGAAGGTTGAATATACAATTGGGGATTCGCTACAGCTTGATGTGGGTGAACGTAAAGGTCTAGGTGACTATATATTAACGCAGATTGACTCACTGCAAAAAGAAAATGGAGAATTAATTGAAAGCTTGGATGGACAGGAATCAAAAAATTATACAATCGTCGGTTTCATCAAGCGCCCGACATGGGAACCGACCTGGTCACCAGGCTATTCGATTCTCACTTATTTAGATGAAAAGACGATTACAGAAGAGGATCCTGTTCATGCAACCGTCGTATTAAAAAAGGTGAAACGCTCATTATATGACCATGCAGAGAACTTGGCGAAGAAGAATAATATACCTCTAAAGTCTATTTCTTACAATAATGAGTTGTTGCGCTATTATGGTGTGACAAATAATGATGGACTAAAGAGTACACTTTTTTCTTTATCAGCGATAATTATGACCATCATTATTATTGGCTCGGTTTCATTGATCTATAATGCCTTTGCCATTTCAGTTTCTGAGCGGGCGCGTCATTTAGGAATGCTTTCAAGTGTAGGGGCAACGAAAAGGCAGAAGAGAAACTCGGTATTTTTTGAGGGTGTGATTATTGGGTTAATCAGTATTCCTATAGGTATTCTAAGCGGACTTGCTGGTATAGGGATTACTTTTTTGTTTATTAATTCGATCATCGAGGGTGCTCTAGGAGTTACGGAAAAGCTAACAGTCACTGTTACACTAGGCTCTATCCTAATTGCCTGTGGAGTATCCATCCTAACGATTTTTATATCAACCTTTGTCCCAGCAGTAAAAGCTTCCAAAATCTCTGCTATTGATGCCATCAGACAAACAGCAGATGTGAAGCTAACGAGAAAAGCCGTGAAAACATCCAAATTCATTCGAACACTTTTTGGCATCGAAGCAGAAATCGGTTTGAAGAACTTAAAGAGAAACAAACGCAGATACCGGGCCACTATTTTTTCATTGGTAATCAGTATAGTTTTATTTTTATCCGTATCTTATTTTACAACTAGCCTGAAGAAATCATTGGTACTGTCACAATCTGGTGTGGACTATGATATTCAGGTATCTGTCAATCAAGATAGGGATGACTTGATAAAGACAATTACTTCTCTTGAAGGTGTGACAGAATTTAATGTGGTGAAAGAATTAAACACTACCTCTTTTATAAAGGAATCAGCGATTGCGGATGAATTGAAGAAAATGGTAGATACTGGGGAAATTACTCTTGAAAATGGGAAGTATGCGTATTATATTCGCTTTCATGCGCTAAATGAGGATAGTTTGAAGTCTTATGCGAAACTAGTCGGTACTGATTATGATCAACTGAAAAATCCTGAGCAAATTTCTGGTATTGTCATTGATACAATTAAGTATGAAGATATGAATGCAGGAAAGTACGTTGAAACAAAAGCAATTCATACGAAAATAGGAGAAAAATTTAATGTATTATATGAAGATTGGGAAACAGGAGAGAAGACGAATTTAGACAATGTTGAGATTGCAGCAACAACTGACCAATACCCAATGGGCGTTCAATCAAATGGAGTAGGTGGATTAGATATTATTGTCTCCGAACAAGTGATGAATAAGCTGACTGAGAATATTTCTAATCCGGAAATCGCTAGCTACCTTTATCTGAAAAGTTCAGATCCGATGAAAACCCAGCAGGAAATGGAAGAAATGAAAGAAAGCAGTTTTTCCTTCTATAATGTGTATCAAGGACGACAGCAGGAAGAGCAAATGCTTATGCTCATGTCTGTCTTTACTTATGGGTTTATAGTCTTAATAACTGCGATTTCGATTGCAAATATTTTTAATACTATTTCAACAAGCATTGCCCTTCGAAAACGGGAATTTGCGATGCTGAAATCGGTGGGAATGACACCTAAGGGTTTTAATAAAATGATTAACTATGAAAGTATCTTTTATGGAATCAACTCATTACTATTTGGCCTTCCATTGAGTATCATTGTCATGTATTTGATTTATAAAGGAACGATGAACAGCTTTTCTTATGCGTTCACTCTCCCTTGGACAAGTATGATCTACTGTCTAATTGCAGTATTTGTCATCGTTCTTTCTGCGATGCTTTACTCAAGTGGAAAGGTGAAAAAGGAAAATATTATAGATGGATTGAAGCAGGAAAATATATAGATGGATTCAAAGGGGAAGAAGAATTTCTACGTGTTGTAGGATTCATCTTCCTTTTTTTGTGAGTGATGTGTTACCTTCATTAGTAAGTACATAATGTAAAAAAGGGGAGAAGGCAATGAACGTCTATATTATTACAGGTGCATCAAAGGGAATCGGGTTCGAACTCGCAAAACAGTTGAGTGAAGCTGGACATTGTGTTGTTGGGATGGCAAGGACAGATTGTGGATTAGACGGAATGAAATGCTACCGAACAGATTTATCGGAGTTGGAGAAGTTGGAATCACTAATGGCTGATATACTGACTACTGTCCAGTTAGATGCGGGCTCGATCACACTGATTAACAATGCAGGGATGGTTGAGCCGATTGGATTAATCGGTACAGTTGAGGCTCTGGAAATGTCAAATGCCATTGCTGTTAATTTAACTGCACCAATGATCCTTTCCAATACGTTTATCTCAAAGCTGGAAAATTTTAAAGGGAAGAAGCGGATCGTTAATATTTCGTCTGGAGCAGGTAGAAATCCATACGAAGGCTGGGGGACATACTGCACAACAAAAGCTGGTCTGGATCATTTTTCAAGAGTCATTGCACTTGAACAAATGAAAGCGGAAAATCCAGTTGAAATTGTGTCAATTGCCCCAGGTATTATCGATACCGGCATGCAGGAAACGATTCGTGCAAGCAGCGAGGAAGCATTCCCGCTTCTAGAAAAGTTCATTGATTACAAAGATCAAGGAATGCTAGTCAGTGCGGAGCAAACTGCTAAGAAGCTTATTTCAATCATAGAGAATGAAGGTTTTGATAAGATTGGTCCAATAGCGGATATTCGTCATTTTTGAATACAAGTGGGGCATGGATGGAATTATTTATTGGCGGAGGCTTCATAACGTCCGAAAATCTGGGAATCAGAAAAATTAGCAGTTAAGACCGTTTCGAAACGCGTAATATATCTATAAAAATTTTATTAAACCCGTATCTTTTTATCCTCGATAAACCGTTATAAAGGTAAGGAGGTTCAAAAGGAGTGAATAGAATGGTTAGCAACAGAAACTTGATTGCCAATGAAAAGGTTCAGATAGAAGGATGTAATGAATGGAATAAGCTATATCCAGCTCTTCGAAGATACTGCCACTTTCTTGCGAAAAATAATTGGGATGCCGATGATCTTGTTCAGCAGTCATTCCTAAAAGCAATGCTGCATTATCAGTCATCTGACGTAAATCCGGCACTTTTGAATAAAATTGCCTATCATCAATGGATTGATACCATTCGAAAAAGAAAACAAGAGATAGTTGGTATTCTTGAAGAGGATGCTGGCAAGGTTGATGCAGTTGATTCTGACAGACTGATTGATACAGTGAAGCTATTATTGAGAAATTTAACGCCAAAACAAGCAATTGTTTTCTTGTTAAAAGAAGCATTCAGCTACCAAGCAAAGGAAATTGCTGATTTACTGGACACGTCAGAAATGGCAGTTAAATCATTAATTCACCGAACGAGGAAACGACTGGTGAAGGAAACCAATCTTCAATCAATCGAATCCTTCTGGTGTGAAGAAGAAAGGGAGCTGTTGGGTAATCTCATTCATCAATCCCTACAAGCTGAGGATCCGACAGTGTTAATTGACTATCTAACTGAAATACCGTCATTGGCAGAAGTTCCTAAACTTACTAAACAAACACATTCTAGCTCTCCACTTAACCTTTATTGTATGGCTGCATAAATAAGGAGGAAGATGAATGGGAACGATACCATATGTCATTGAGCAATCTAACCGTGGAGAAAGATCTTATGATATTTACTCAAGATTGTTAAAGGATCGTATTATAATTATCGGTGAGGAAATTAATGAGCAGGTTGCAAATAGTGTTATCGCTCAGCTTCTGTTTTTGGAAGCTGATAATGCTGAGAAAGATATCTCGATTTATATTAATAGCCCAGGAGGGTCCACAACAGCCGGCTTTGCGATATTTGACACAATGGAATATATTAAACCAGATGTTAGCACGATCTGTATGGGAATGGCGGCATCATTTGGAGCATTACTGCTTATCGCAGGAACAAAGGGAAAAAGATATGCCTTGCCGAACAGCGAAATCATGATTCATCAGCCTCTTGGTGGTGCGCGTGGTCAAGCAACAGAAATTGAAATCTCGGCCCGCAGGATCTTAAAACTTAAGGATCATGTGAACGAAATTATTGCTGCACGTACAGGTCAGCCAGTTGAGAAGATTGCCAAAGACAGTGATCGTGATTTCTATATGAGTGCAGAAGAAGCTTTAGAATATGGGATTATTGATAAAATTATTACACGAAAATAAATAAAGAACGCTTTGCTTCGATTAGAAGTAAAGCGTTCTTTATTTGTTATTTGAAAATTGGGTAAATTCGAAACTATTTCAAAGTTAACACGTAGATCATAATATGGAAGTCAATTGCAAGGGGGATGTAAAAATGACGAAAAATTATGAGCCAAGGCATATTGCGTTGGCAATCTCTATTGTAATAGCTATTCTTTCACTGTTTTTAATCATATTTATCCCACAAACCGTTGCAGATATTGTTCATTATTCTTCTGGTGTCTGGCATGTGTTCGTACCGAAGGAAAATTTAATCGTGTATGGAATTGGTTTCTTTCTTCTCTTTTTAGCATCGCTGATTCTTTTTATTTTCAATATGAAGAAGCGAGGGATTTATTTAAGCATAGCGTGTGTTTTATTAAGTTTGATTCCATTTTATATGGGATCACAGTCTTATCTTATTTTCTCGAATGACTCAATTTCACTGTCACCGATTTTATCATCGAAAGTAACTGATTACACATGGAATGATGTCAAGTCGGTTACATTTTATGAAGGAGAGGAAGGGGAACGATCGGAATACGTATTTATTTTTCATGATGGACATTCGATTACACTTGAAGATAATGCTTACTTCCAGAAAATTGTTACCAATTTAGAAATCAAACTAGCAGAGGTCAATTTAAGAGTGGATAGGGTTATGTTAGATTCTCATTAAACTTAAACAAGCGTTACTGGAAAATACAGTAACGCTTGTTTATCTAGAGTCTAGAATTTTTGAATGAAAGTGGTAAAATTTAGTGTAAGGGTTAATATCAAAGGAGCTTTAATGTATGGATCAACTTATTGATGGGGATTTAAAAATACTTTGTGAAAAGGATTGCGGGAATACTATGCTTTATGTCATGTTTACGATTGTACCAATCTGCGTAAGTCCGCGAAAATGAAAGAAATAACCTCGTATGTAATTGGTCAGGAGCTAGAAGTGGAGGTGTAATTATGTACGTAATAGACTATTTCTTTGACCTTTTATTGGCACCATTTAATCTATTTCTAATCGGCATATTAATCATTATTGGTACAATCATTATGAGCTTATTTTTCAAAAGTAAAAAAACGGTGGCAATGGCAATGATCATTGTTGTCTTTGGAACAATCCTCTTATTTAATCAAATGCAATATACGACCTTTCAAAAGCTAGTTGATGATCAACTTAATGAGAAAACGATTGTTCAAAGTATGTCCATTCATATTGATGACCTAAGTGGGGAAGTGCCAATAAGTAAAGCATATGTAACGATAAAAGATGAAAAAATCATTAAGCAAATTTTAAATGATTTATCCGATATTAAATTAAAAAAAGAGCAGAACCCTGCTAGTTATTTTAAAGAATATCGATTAAGCATTATTACGACCAATCAAAAAGAGAAATATGCACTTACCGAAAGGCTAGAGTTGTTATTAGATAATGAATACCTCAATAATTATAAAATAGTCAGTGAGTCAAATCATTTAAAAACGATTAAATCACTCATCGACAATAAAGAATTGGATTGGACTTTTTATCAGAATAACTAGAGTTCTTTCAATTTCAGTATACTTGAACAACAGTGAATCCTTCCTTTTCCATGTATTGGCTTAGGATGTTACTGAAAATAAATAATATTTAGGAGAGGTTTATTGTGATAGAAGTAAGTGCATTTCCTATAATTGAAACTGATAGACTGATTTTAAGACAAGTAACAAAAGATGATGCAAACAGTCTACTAAAGTATTTGTCTGATAAAGATGTAATGAAGTACGTTGGGTTAGAGCCATTTAAGTCGATTGATGACGCATTAGATGAGATTTCATGGTATGAATCAATAGTAGAAAAGAGAACAGGGATAAGATGGGGGATTACGTTGAAAGACCAAGGGGAGGTAATTGGCAGCTGTGGTTTTCTTAACTTGGTTTCACAGCATTATCGTACAGAAATTGGTGTTGAACTAAGCAGAGAACATTGGGGGAAGGGAATAGCAAGTGAGGCTTTTGAAGCTGTTATTCGATATGGATTTGAACAGATGAATTTACAACGGATAGAAGCGTTAATAGAACCTCCTAATATACCGTCACAAAAATTAGCAGAACGTCAGGGATTTATTAGAGAAGGACTTTTGAGAAGTTACGAGTATACTTGCGGTAAATTTGATGATTTATATATGTATTCATTGTTAAAGCAAGACTTCAATATAAAGCAATAATTATAGATTGTGAATTATTTGGATTAAAGTAAAGGGAATTTCGGCTGGAAATTAGATATAACTCGAGGAGTATGTGAATGAAAAAAAGATTTATTTTCTTTTCAATCGGTATTATTTTGTTCTTATTATCTCTTCCTTTAAGCACAAAAATGGGGATGGAACTCATCCATAATCAAAAAATGAAGAAACAATATCAGATTACAAATATTAGCCAAGGCTTTCCTGCTACTCCATCTACATTTAAATACAATGATCATCTCGTAGAAATTAAGGAGGAGGAAATAAAAGATGAAGAATATACCGATCCTTGGGAAAATAAAATTAGCCTTGGAGATTTAGCAATTTATATAGATAAAGTACAAATTGATAGACTAAAAGAGCATCCCATTCGAATAGATGAAGAAGGCTTAAATAGATATTATGGCGAAATTGCTTATTTACTTTTAGAAGATAAAAACATGGATCAAACTCAATTCGTTTTGTTACTGAAGAAAACAAAGGAAATACAAAAAGAAATGCCGAACGGAGATATTGTTGGTTGGGTTCCTGAGGAGAAATTAACATATGCAATGTATGTATTAGATGAAGATGGAAATATAGATCGTCAAACATTTCGTTTAACAGAGAGAAGTGCCTTACAGACCCAATTAGTGAATGCTGGAGTGGTTGCGCCAACTCGAATGGGTTATTACACGAACGCATGGGAAGGCTATCCATCTCTTTTCTTTCCCCTCATCTTTCCATTTCTTACCTTGTTAATCGGATTCACTTTAATGCTTTTTTGTTTTCCGTATAGAAAGTTCACCAAATAGAAAGGTTAGCCCTGAAGAGTACCAACTTTCCCTAATAAAATCCATTAAGAAACAAATTTCACGAATTTTCGTCTAAAGAGAAAAAGGGTGATTTCGATGAAAAAGATCAGCATGTTCTTACTTATTTTACTCTTCTTAACGGGGTGCCGAACAATGCCATTTGGCGGTTATGGAGTAATTGATTGGGTTGATTTTGTCAAATTGGATGGAAAAACTTACTACGGCATACATTCTGGCGTTTTAGCCGATCAAAGCTTTGTCGGTGAAATGATCGGTACGGTTAAATTTAAAGTGGCGGATAATGTAACAAATCCGAACTATAAAATTCGAAATGGTGATGCAGCTTTCCATGAGAAGGGGACTGAGATTTTCAAGATAGAGGATCACCCTCATTTAATCGCTTTGAGGTCTGAACATTCCATTAACGGATACGATGTATACTACTCAATTGATGAAATGGATTATCAATGGCGGTTTAAAGATATGTCTCTCGTAAAGGTTAAGAAAATTGAAATTTATCAGGCTTATACTCGAGAAGGGAATAAACGGATTGCTGATATAAGTAAGGTGGAAGAAGTTAAACGATTTCTTCATCTACTAGAAAGTAGTGAAATACAAACTACTTTTCAACCGAATACCGAAAAAAGAGATCCTACTTATTACGAAATGATTTTTTACACTGAGGATCCCATTGCTTATAAATTCAACATGCAGTTTGATGGTTCCACCTATTATTGGCACCCTTGGGATACGGCGATCTTATCTAATGATATAGGGCAGTTTCTTTATCAAGAGTGAATTAATTAGTGACTTAGGAGGTGTTCTTATGGACAGAGAATATAATGACCTAATTGGTGATATTTTGAAGAGTGCTGGTGAGAAAGATAATTTTAATAATAAAGGCAAAGGAAAGCCGCTCCCTAAAGAATATTTGCAGATGGATACATTCCAGCACTTTCAAAAGATCGCGAAGGATGCTGGTTATTTACCACAATGGGTAAAGCTGCAAAAGGAAATTTCTCAATTAGTTCACTCGTGCAAAACAGATAAGGATGTGGACGAGATTAATAAAAAAATTAAAAAATACAATAAAATTTGTCCTCATCAATTACAAAAGGGTCCTATTAGCTTGGATCGTATTGAAACATATAAGAAAGTTTGGTGAATGGGGTACACTATTTAATTTAGATGGAAGTGAGTACTTAAAGGTATGCTTTAATAGGTCTATGGCGCTTATATTATGCCATCCGTAAACTAGGGACAATAATCCTCCCCCTGTCTCTCTACAAGTTAGTAATGTTTTCCTTGATGATGAAATTGCTATGTCTGAACTAAGAATCGAATTGGAGATTGAATTAATGTTAATTGACAAAAAAGAATTTGAAGGTAATGGGATTCATTATTTTGTAAGATTAGCAAAGGTTATAGATGCACAAGAGCTGTCTGAATTAAGAGTACAAATAGACGGAGAAACCGAAAATCTAGACAGAGAAAAAGGAGAGGGGTTCATAGACGCATCAGGTTTTGAAAAGTTAATTAAATCTGATACTGAAAATAACACGAACTTATTTTTAGTTGCGGAAGTTAATGACAGAATTGTTGGATTTTCAAGATGCGAAGGAAATCAGTTGAAAAGATTTTCTCATAAAATTGAATTTGGCGTTTGCGTATTAAAAGAATTATGGGGACATGGGATTGGGAAAAACCTATTGAAAGAATCTATTTCTTGGGCAGATACCAATAACATCAAGAAAATCACATTGAATGTTTTGGAAACAAATGATAAAGCCATCAAACTTTATCAAAAGCTTGGATTTGAAATTGAAGGGATATTAAAAAAAGACAAAATCCTCTCCGATGGAGAATATTATAACACGATTATTATGGGAAGATTTAAAGAGTAATATTTTTATATTACAGCTCGTATTCGGTTACTTTTAGCATGTAAAAATAGATGAAAATAAACTTTATGATAATTATATTTTCTTAGTAGGAGTGATAATTGAATGTATGAATATAAGTTTGTAGAGACTTATCTTGGCAGTTTCTTTTCCTCACCACAACATCAAGAAACGATTCATGAATATGCTGCTGATGGATGGAGACTAGTGCAGGTTTTGCCAACCGAATATAATGGGAATGGCAAACCGTTGGGGTATGAGATCATATTTGAAAGGCCTGTGCAAGATTAAATCAGTTCTATTAATCTTCAAATATAAAGATAGATAAATATTAGTAGAAATAAGGAGATTATAAATGGCTTTGAAACATGATTTTTTTCTTATCCCAAATACAGTAGATTTAGATCAACTTGTGATGAATTATAATAAACACTCCGATATTATTGACAGTGTAGTTTTACATGATGACATTATTTCCTATATGAGTGATACTTTGAAATGGATCCCAAGTAAAAATCCAGGTCTTAGAGGTATAACCCCATGTAAAGGAATTAACTATCATGGGGTAACCCTTTTTGATTCTGAGTCGGCGCCTATTTTGAAGAGTGTATTTTCAGCATGGAAGGACTTATTTCAGAATTCACCAAAGGTATTAAAACTAACGGGAATGTATGTCATGATTGAAGGGGTTGAGGGTGAGGGACATTATGAAAAGCTAGTCTTTAATCGTGATGAACTCATAAAGAACTTTGAGAAAATGATCTCATTTTCAAATCAGTTGGCTGAAGGCAATTGTTATATATATCATTGGGGAGTATAAGTATGGGACAAGGGGGCAGGCTCCTTGTCCCATCTATTTTATTTTTGAATTATTTGGGACAGTTAACCTGTCCCTCCGTCCCAATTATCTTAATGCAAGTTCAGACTCTTTTTTTCTGATTAGCAATCCTGTTACAGCGAATGAGCAGATAGCTAGGATGACGAGTAGGATAAATACGGAGTGTAAGCTTGTTTCTAATGCTTGTCCTTTTAACTCGTCACTTAATAATAAGCCTGATACGGCGATCCCAATGGTTTGTCCCAAGCTTTTCATTAAATTATGGGAACCCATTGCGGCGCCACGTAAATTCCATTCAACAGCTGATTGGACAGCGACCGTAAATGCAGTGAAAGCAAGACCGAAGCCAAAGCCAATACATGCTGTAACAATCATCATCACTGGCACAGTTGTATCTGTCTGGAAGAATACAAACCCGGTACAGCTTAGAATTATAAAGACAGTACCTAATAAAGTTACATGTGCAATGGATTTATTGCCTAACCATTTTCCTGATATAATGGCTCCGATCGGCCATGTGACAGACATGGGCAGCATGGCAATCCCTGAAAAAGTGGCATTTAAATTAGTCACACCCTGTACCCATAATGGAATGTAAAACGTGATCGTGACAAGGATAAAACCTAATAAAAATCCGGAAATATTTGAAATGGTAATAAGTGTATTCTTAAATAGAGAAAGCGGAAGCATTGGCTCTTTTCCTTTTGCTTCAATCCAAATAAATAGGCAAAGACCGATGAAAGCAACCGCTAGGAATCCGGTTATACTTCCCGTTAGTTGTTTATGCTCTTTTAGCAGTGTTAATGCGTATAAGAAGGATGTCATACATACGGCAAATGTGAGAATCCCTGCATAATCGATCGTTTGCTTTTTCTTTTCTATCTGCTCTTTTAAAGAAACCCATAATAAAATCAATGATATAATTCCAAACGGCAGGTTCATGTAGAAAATCCAATGCCATGAGATGGTGTCGACAATGAATCCGCCAACAAGTGGGCCAGTTATTCCAGCAATCCCCCACACACTACTGATCCACCCTTGAATTTTCGCGCGGAGCTTAAATTCAAATACATCCCCGATAATTGTAAAAGGAATTGTTGTTAAGGCTCCAGCTCCAATCCCTTGAATCAAGCGAAATAGAACGAGCTGCTCCATCGTTTGTGATAATCCTGAAAGCATGGAACCAATTAGAAAAATAATCGTTCCAATGGCAAACATTAGCTTTCTGCCATACAAGTCAGCTAGCTTCCCAAATACAGGCGTACTGATTACGGTTGCTAATAGGTATACGGATATGACCCATGTATAAAGATGGCTGCCGCCTAAATCTTCTACAATTTTTGGCATGGCCGTACTTACAATTGTGCCTTCAATTGCCGTTAGAAAGGTTGCAATTAATAAGGCAATAATAACGGACTTATGTTTTGTTTCGCTATTCAATTTTAGTCTCCTCTTTTCTTGCTTGATTAGCCAATAGAAAACCTTCCAATCGAAAGGAAATTGGAAGGTGTTTAATATGCAATAAACAGTATAACATGTTTTTCGTGGAATTATTAATGAAAAAGCGGTTTGCCGAAAAAGTCATAGAGAATTTCAAAGCTCTCTGATATGATAACTTTATTAATCATGTTTTTGACAGGAGATAACAGGGACAAGGAACCTGTCCCCATGTCCCGCGAGGTGATTGGATGGAAAAAGGTAAAGTTAAAAAGATTGTTGATGCAGCGAAGATGTATTATTTGCTTGATTATAATCAGAATGAGATTGCAAAGGCTATGGGAATTTCACGACCAACGGTATCGAGGCTGCTGCAATTGGCGAAGAGTGAGGGGATCGTGAAGATTCAAATTACGGATCCTACGGAGGAAAGCATGGATTTCTCCCAGCGGCTTGAGCAGAAATTCGGTTTGAAAAAAGCAATTGTTGCATCTATACCACAGTATGAGGATCATATTATTAAGAATTACTTAGGAGAAAAAGCAGCTCTTTACTTACATGAGATCGTTAAAGATAATGATATCATTGGTGTAACCTGGGGAACGACACTATATCATATTGCCATAGAGTTACAACAAAAGTTTGTGAAGGATGTAAAGGTCATTCAATTAAAGGGCGGAGTCAGCCATTCAGAAAAAAATACATACGCTTCTGAAATATTGTATTTATTTGGACAAGCATTCAATACGGTCCCCCATCATCTGCCACTACCTGCCATTGTTGATCATGTGCTTGTTAAGCAAGCGATGGAAGCTGACCGTCATATTCAAAAAATACTAGATCTAGGAAAACAGGCGAATATTGCCCTATTTACATCAGGTCCAGTTAAAGATGAGTCTCTTTTATTCCAATTGGGGTATTTTACTAAAGAGGATTTAGATATGCTGCATCAGAATGCAGTTGGAGATATTTGTTCAAGATTCTTTAACATTAATGGAGAAATATGTAATCGGAATTTGAATAATCGAACACTTGGGATTGCGCTAGAAGAGTTGAGAACAAAAGAATATTCGATTCTCTGTGCAGGGGGACCTAATAAACTTAATGGGATTTACGGAGCACTTAAAGGCAAGTATGCAAATGTGCTTATTACCGATCAATATACAGCTCAATTTTTATTAGAAAAAGTGTAAAAATGCTACTTCATTTGAAGTAGCTATTTTTTTGCACTGAATTAAAAAAGGAATTCATATTGCTATGTTAAAATTTTTCCATTTGTTCAAAAAAGGTGATGAGTAACTATATATATTTTTCGATTTATAAGAAATGAGCAGTAATTTCTCACTATACAAAGCATTTGAAATAATTTTATTTTACATTTGTTCAATATACGATATACAAATGTTCATTTTCTTGATATAGTTTTTGTGAAATGGTTTTCATTTTTAAGTTAGGAAGATACGAATATGGAATGTTTCCGTATGATTACTTCACACTGCTGAAGTAAGTGAATGGAATGGATGTAAAATTATGTGAAAACATTCACATGGTTTTATTCGAGAAATTTCATTTACGTTAAATATAACTATTGGTGTAAGAAACGTAAAAATGCGGAAACTAAGTGAATACGAACAGTTAACAAGGCGGGGGCAAGAAAGGGACTAATTTTTTCCTCCATGCGAAAAAATGCTTCCAGGTTTCTATTCTTCCAATGATTTAAAAAAGACGGAATTCATCAAAAGACTTAATGGAGGTACTCTTATGAAATATATCATTGCTATTCTTGGATTACTCGTTGTCGTCGGCTTAGCAGTGCTTGTGAGCAGCGACAGAAAAAAAATTAAGTACAAACCGATCATCTTGATGATCATAATTCAATTAATTTTGTCATTCTTATTACTCAATACTAAATTCGGTCTCGTGCTAGTAAAGGGAATTGCCAATGCGTTTGGGAAATTACTTGAATACGCAGGGGAAGGAATATCCTTTGTCTTCGGTGGAATTGCAAATGAAGGCCAAGCACCATTTTTCCTAAATGTTCTGCTGCCAATTGTATTCATATCCGTTTTAATTGGGATTTTTCAATATTTAAAAATCCTTCCATTAGTTATGAAGGGTATCGGGGTGGTTTTGAGTAAAATCAATGGAATGGGGAAATTGGAATCGTATAATGCGGTTGCTTCCCTCGTAGTTGGACAATCTGAAGTTTTTATTACGCTAAAAAAACAGCTTGGTCAACTTCCACCGCATCGTATGTATACACTGTGTGCTTCAGCGATGTCAACTGTTTCCATGTCCATTGTTGGCGCATATATGACGATGATTGAACCTAAGTATGTTGTTACAGCACTTGTTCTTAACCTATTTGGCGGGTTTATCATTGCTTCAATTATTAATCCATATACAGTAGATGAAAAAGAAGATATATTAATCGTTCAAGAAGGGGAGAAACAGTCCTTCTTTGAAATGATTGGTGAATATATATTAGATGGATTTAAGGTTGCTGTCATTGTAGGTGCCATGCTGATTGGATTTGTTGCATTGATTGCGGCAGTGAATAGTGTTTTTGATATGGCATTTGGAATTACGTTCCAGGAAATTTTGGGATATATTTTTGCTCCGATTGCCTTTATTATGGGTGTTCCAGCTTCTGAGCTTATTTCGGCAGGTGGGATCATGGCAACCAAATTGGTGACAAACGAATTTGTTGCGATGATAGAGCTGACTGAAATCGCTGGAAACATGAGTGAACGTACACTAGGAATTATTTCTGTTTTCCTTGTATCCTTTGCTAACTTCTCATCTATTGGAATCATTTCTGGTGCTGTAAAAGGATTACATGAGAAACAAGGAAATACAGTTGCACGATTTGGGTTAAAGCTTCTGTACGGGGCAACGCTTGTTAGTGTTCTGACTTCAATAATCGTAAGTATTATTCTTTAATAGCCGAAATTTAACAAAGGAGGCTCAGGCTGGGAATACCAGCAATTTATATGGGCATTGTCGGATTATTCCTTTCAGGAGCAACTTTATTTCTAAATAGTCTTATGCTGCTGGGAAAAGCAAATGCTAAAAGTGTAGCAGTATTTAATTTATTTATCGGTTCTTTGCAAGTAGTGACACCATTTTATTTAATTGTCATTTCGGATCAAAGTAACTGGGCATTTTTTAATAATGGGGTTACCTTTCTATTTGGACTCACATTTTTATATGTTGGTGTTACGACACTAATGGGATATGAGGGAAATGGTTTAGGCTGGTTTTCCTTGTGGGTTGCCATAATTGCGCTCGTTTATGCCGTTGTCGCTATCGCCCGCTCCCAAGACATTCTCGGTATGTTAACTTGGATTCATTGGTCCTATCTATGGTTATTATTCTTCTTAACAATGGCTTTAAAGAAGGATATCGACAAGTATGTAGGAAAAGTAGCACAGATACAATCATGGATAACACTAACGATTCCATCTTTATTTACCATGCTGGGGATATTAGACATCGCCTGGATTCGTAATTTATTGATCGGTTTGTTAGTCCTATCTATCGTGTATTATATTGGTTCTGCTTGGATGACTAGAAAAAAGTATTCAATTGAAGCAGGTCCCTTACACAATTAATCATGCAAAAACTACAAATAAACGCATGGGAATTTCTTAATGAAATTTCACATGCGTTTATTTTTATTTAGGCAAGACGAGTACGTATCAAATTCATTATTCATTTTAAAAGGTAAGCATATTTCAATGCTTACCTTTCTGAGGAACTTGGATTAGATTGTACTTCTAAAGATTGCTTATCGCTTATGCAAGAGAAGGCATTTTTAATAAATAGTTCAATCTAAAGTACGCATGACTGACTAAAAATGCAATTCTGCTACTCAAAAGAATGATGCTTGAGATGAAGCTGAGAAGAATCTTCAAAGTATATCCCTCCAAATTCAATTTAGTGTTAGTAGATAACACTAATGTTAGTTTGAAGCAATGAAGTAAATTTATTCAATATAAATCTAATTGTTATTGAAGTAAGCGCCAATAAGGAATGCATTCAGATAAAATTGCAGTTACCCCCTCGTTTTTTTGAATAATAAAATAATTACCTGTTTTTGCAGGAGAATATAGCACCAGAATGGAAAACAGATAAATAAATATCTGAATGGGGGTTAAATAATGAACATCAAAACTTGTCGTGCAATTGTTACAGGTGGTGCATCAGGATTAGGTGAGGCAACGGTTAGAAACATTGTGAAAAATGGGGGGAAAGCTTTAATTGTAGATTTATCGGAGGAACGCGCAAAGCGGCTGAAGGAAGAGCTAGGGGAAAATGTATATTATACATTAACAGATGTAACGAAGGAAGAGGAAGTGAAGGCTGCAGTTGACTACGGATATGAGCAATTTGGGGAGATCAATACAGTCGTAAATTGTGCTGGAATTGGAATCGCAGCAAAGCTTCTCGGACGTAAAGGAGTCCATGAACTGGACCTATTTTCAAAAGTGATTGCGATTAATTTGATTGGAACCTTCAATGTAATCCGACTAGCTGCCGAGCGGATGATCCAAAATGAAGCAAATGAATTTGGAGAAAGAGGAGTCATCATTAATACGGCATCAGTTGCTGCATTTGAGGGACAGATCGGCCAAGCTGCATACAGTGCGTCTAAAGGGGGGATTGTCAGCATGACTTTGCCTATCGCAAGGGAGCTTGCAGCATATGGAATCCGGGTAATGACGATTGCACCAGGACTGTTCCACACTCCAATGTTCGATTCTCTGCCAGAGGAAGCAAGAACTTCATTAGGGAAAATGGTTCCATTCCCATCAAGGTTAGGGTTTCCAGAGGAATATGCTATGCTCACAGAAAGCATTATGACAAATCCAATGCTTAATGGAGAAACGATTCGCCTGGATGGTGGGATTCGGATGCAGCCAAGATAACCAGGAGGATAGAAACACGGAAGAATTTTGAAGGAAATTCTATTAAATAATCAAAGTGAAGGAGTTACTTATCGGGGGAGTGGGGATAAGTAACTTTTCTTTGTCTTGAGAAATGGCAAATAAGTTTATACGGAAAGGCTGTTTTCTAAAGGATTGTTGTTTTTTGTTAAATTTAGGAAAAAGAAAACAGTTAACAAAAAATTTAGTTGATTGGAGCTCCTGGAGCGCAAATCAACTTCTACCCATTTATAATTAAAGCAATAATGTTTGCGAAAACAGCCTACAGAAAAGATGGTGAGTAAAGAGTTCCCATGATAAACAAATTTAGAAAGGAGTAACTTATAAATGCTAGAATCTGAAATGTTAGATTTTGTGAAAAGCAATCTATCTAATACAACAGTGAATGAAATAGAAGTAAATAATAAGGGCTGGGATAATCATATTATGATCATCAACAAAGCAATCGTCTTTCGATTCCCTAAATCAAGGGCACTTTTAACAAAAGTAGTAGATGAAGTAAAGTTATTGGAATGCTTGTCATTGAAAGAACCAATTGTAAAAATTCCAAAATATGAGTTGGTTTATAACGGAAATAAGCCTAAAGCTGTAAAGTATCCTTTAATAAAAGGAAAATCATTAAGTGAACATGCCATTTATGATTTAAGTGCTAATCCGGAAAATGCAAAGATTATTGGTGATTTTCTGACTAAGCTACATAGCATTGATCTTTCAGAGTTGGAAGGAACGAAATTAGATACGGTTCACACACTTAATTATTGGCAGGGTTTATATTCTTCTGTTAAAACTGTTGTTTTTCCATATTTGAATCAACATCAACAAGAGGAAGTAAACGAAATATTTGCTGATTTTATTCGAGATTTTCCAAGTTTAACTTATAAGAAAACGGTTATACATGGCGATTTGACTTCATCAAATATGATTTTTAATAAAGAGGATGGACTTGTAACAGGCATTATTGACTTTACAGATGCTCAGATAGGGGACCCCGCTTTTGACTTTGCTGGATTATATTGGAATTTCGGTCCGGCCTTTACAAGGGAAGTATTATCCTGGTATAGCGCTTCTGAATCAGTAGATACATTGTTTAGTAGAGTGAGCAGCTTCTATGGATTACAGCCCATTTTTCATGAACTGATATATGCAATCGAAAATAATCATAGGATTCATGTGGATCGAGCTTTTGAAAAAATAACTAACTTGAGAATGGGAAGGACCGTCTTATAAATTGGACGGTCCTTCTCGTTGTAAGATTTAAGAAATCTTCTTCCGTTACTTCTTCAAAACGGGTATCCATATTTCGCTTTTAAAAGTGGGTGAGGTGACATCTTTACTTTCATTCCATAGGATTTCTGGGCCTTGTACTTGTTCGTAGCTTGAGGATGGGAACCATTCGGAATAAATACGCCCCCATACGTTTTGCAGTGTATCAGGAAATGGCCCAACTGCTTCGAATACTGCCCAAGTGGATGCGGCAACTTCGAGCATAGCAAAATTATCAGGACAATCCATTGATGTTGCTACACCAATATAATGATCAAGCTCGCCTTTTTCCTCCATTCTTCCTTCTGAAAAATTCGTTGAGGCACTAATTAAACCAAGTGGTGCAACATTAGATAGGCTCTTAAGCTGTGTAATCATTTCACCATCTAGACTTTGCCACATCGCAGCAATTTCCGGGTTAACCCCGTTGAAAATAATCGGAACTCTTTTCTTCAGCCCTATAATTTGAAAAGCCTCTTTTTCTTCCATTCGATAATTCATGGCACTTCCTCCTTTAATTGTTAACTGGAAGGTCATTGGTGGATAAGCTTTGAGAGATTGACCAGCATTTCTTGCTTCAGATGGTGTAATCCCATGCATATTTTGAAAGGCTCTTGCAAAGGAGTCTGGCGAGCTATATCCATACTTCACTGCAACATCAATCACTTTTATGCTGCTATCTTTAAGCTCAAATGCAGCAAGAGTAAGACGTCTATGACGAATATATTCAGCAAGTGGCATACCTGAAAGAAAGGAGAACATTCTTTTGAAATGATATTCTGAACAATAAGCATGTCTTGCCACTTCATTAAAATCAATTTCATTCGTCAGATTTTCTTCAATATAAGATAGTGCGTTATTCATATTTCTAAGCAAATCCATTTAGGTGACCTCCCTTTATAAATACAATAGCAGGAGTTGGATAGAACCATCCGACTTTTTATGCTCGATTATGTAGGTTTATGAATGATTAGAGTTTGATTTCTTAAACTTTATAGCCTTTTAACATTAATTAATTTCACCTTGTTTCTAGGAAATTAATTCTATTTGTTTAACAAATAATAAAAAAAATTAAGTTGTTTTTTTATGTAATCCTTATGATTAAAGTAAAAATTGACAGGACACCAATTGGTATCATATGATAATAACACCAATTGGTGTCTAATTTATAAGGTGGGAGGATTTTGAACGAGAAAATTAAAGAGCGCGATGTTTATGTGGCTATTGCCGACCCAACAAGACGTTCATTGCTGCGTTTGTTGGCTGATGCAGAGGAGCTGCCTCTTTACGAATTAACGGGTCAATTTCAAATGGGGCGTACAGCTGTTTCTAAGCATTTGGCAATCCTTAAAGAAGCTGATCTTGTTGCTGACCGTAAAGTAGGGAGAGAAACAAGGTATCGGCTAAATGCAGCCCCTCTACAGGAAGTTAAAGATTGGGTCTCCTTTTACGAGACATTTTGGAAGGAAAGAGTGGCACTTTTACAAAATCTATTATTGGAGGAATAAATCATGGCAGAAGTATCATTAGATTTTCAATTCACAAGTTCAATCAATAAGGTGTGGAGTGCATTAACAAATTCGGATACGCTTGCAAAATGGACAATGGAAAATAACTTTAAACCAATCGTAGGACATAAATGTCAATTTCGAAATGAGCAGTGGAATTTAGTTGTTGATTGTGAAGTATTAGTAGTGGACGAGCCTAATAAATTATCCTACACATGGATAGGCGGCCCGATAAACACGATCGTCACGTGGACTTTGAAGGAAGAGAATGGAACAATCTATTTACAGCTTGAACAAACAGGATTCGAAAAAGAAGATCAAGCCTTTAATGGGGCAAAATATGGTTGGGCGAGCAATGTAGAAGAACTAAAAAAAGTGCTTGGAGAAATGTAAAGCCAAACCTAAAGTTGCTAATGCTTATTAAGCTATTGAATCATCAAGAACTGACGGTTCAAAATAGGAGGAAACGAAATGGAAGCCTTTGCAGAGTTTTTAGAGAATATTGATAACCCACAGCATCGGGAACGAACAGAAGAAGTTCTGGCTTGGGTTTTTAGTGAATTTCCAAGTTTAAAGCCGAAATTTGCATGGAAACAGCCTATGTTTACCGATCATGACACATTTATTATTGGCTTTAGCTTATCCAAACAGCATTTAGCTGTTGCCCCAGAAGAGGCAGGAATTAATCATTTTTCTGATGAAATTGTACAGGCTGGCTATAGCCATACCAAGGGGTTGATGCGTATCCCATGGAATAGTCAGGTGGATTTTTCATTACTTAAGAAAATGATTGACTTTAATATTACAGATAAAGCAGATTGTTCAACCTTCTGGAGGAAATAAAAAAGGAGAGGGAAAATGAGTTTTTTTCAAGATGTATTTTCGGTATTCAAAAAGAGAGATTTAGTCTTTTTAGAAAGCTACAAAGAAACAGAAGGTGTTTATACCTTTTTATTTGAAAAAGAGAAAGATTTTACCTGGAAAGCAGGGCAGCATGGGTTAATTAGTATTACTCATAAAAAAATAAAAACTGCTACCAAACCGTTCACTTTGGCATCTGCTCCCACAGAGAATATTGTTAAAATAACAACGAGTATTGGTGATGACCCAAGTGAGTTTAAACAAGCGCTGTTAGAGTTAAAGCAGGGAATGAAGGTTCGTACGAGTGGGCCTTTAGGTCCTTTTTATCTAAACGATAACAGCCCTTCACTCCTGATTGCAGGCGGTATTGGCATTACACCATTTCGTTCGATGCTAAAACAAATCGAGGCAGAAGGGAATATGGGCGAGAAACAAATACATCTACTCTATATAGATAGCAAAAAGTCATATTTATTTAAAGATGAACTTGATGAAATGGCTAACCATCCTTCTATAAGTGTTACGTACCTGGATTCAAGAGATGACTTACATCAAGAAATTGATAAGTTCACGAGCCTTTATAAGGACAATGGTAATTATTATATTGCAGGTTCGAAGTCAATGGTAGATTCTATTTCCGGTCATTTGCAAAATAATAATATTGCAAAACGGAACATCAAAAAAGATGCCTTTTATGGGTATTAATTAAGAATAGTAAGAAGGGAGGTTCCTGATGACGAATAGTAAATTGAATCGTAAGGTTGATGGGTTTTTGAAAAAGGCCAAATCATGGAAGGAAGAATTTGAGAAGCTAAGAGAGATCGTTCTTGATTGTGAGCTGACCGAAGATTTTAAGTGGATGCATCCTTGCTACACGTTTGAGGAAAAAAACATCGTTTTAATACATGGATTTAAAGAATATTGTGCGCTTCTATTCCACAAGGGTGCTTTGTTAAAGGATCCTCATGGGATACTAATCCAGCAAACGGAGAATGTACAGGCGGGACGCCAAATTCGGTTCAAAAATCTTCAAGAAATAGTTGAAATGGAATCTATTTTGAAAGCCTATATTCATGAAGCTATCGAAGTGGAAAAAGCCGGTTTAGAAGTGACTTATAAAAAAACTGAAGAATATGCAATGCCTGATGAGCTTAAAAGTAAATTGGATGAGATGCCTGACCTGAAAATCGCTTTTGAAGCATTGACACCGGGACGTCAAAGAGCATACATTTATTATTTTTCCACTGCGAAACAATCCAAAACTAGAGTGTCAAGGATTGAAAAATATATCCCGCAAATTCTCGAGGGTAAAGGATTAAATGATTAGTCTTTTCGATGAGAATAAATGAATCAATGTTACTTCATTTAAGAATGGAAGTGTAAAACGATGGATTTCGAAACGGTTATGCAGGAACTGGAATCACTAGGCAAGGAACGGCTGAAAAAGATGTACATGGGCAATGGGGCACAGGAGCCGCTTTTTGGGGTGGCGACAGGAGCAATGAAGCCGATGGCAAAGATCATCAAGAAAAATCAGCCTTTAGCTGAGCAGCTATACGCCACTGGAAACTATGATGCTATGTATTTTGCTGGTGTTATTGCAGACCCAATGATTATGACGGAAGAGGATTTTGAGCGTTGGATTGATGGGGCATACTTTTATATGCTGTCTGATTATGTGGTTGCTGTAACTCTAGCAGAAACTGCAATTGCGCAAGCTGTTGCTGATAAATGGATCGCAAGCGGTGACGAGCTTAAAATGTCGGCAGGCTGGAGCTGTTACTGCTGGTTATTAGGTAATCGAAAAGATAATGAATTTAATGCAAGCAAGCTCGCCGGTATGCTTGAACTGGCAGAAAAGACGATTCATGATTCACCAGAGCGAACAAAATCTTCCATGAATAATTTTATTTACACAGTCGCAATTTCATATGTTCCACTTCATGATAAGGCGGTTGAAACGGCAAAGGCAGTAGGTCCAGTCGAAATCAAGCGGGAGAAGAAAAAAAACAGCATTCTTCTTGCATCCGAAAATATTCAAAAGGAAATCGATCGTGGGAAGCTTGGTTTTAAACGCAAATATGTAAGGTGTTAGCATTCAACAATAAAGAATCCATTTTGATCAATTTTTTCAAAATGGATTCTTTTTAATTAGACGAATAATTGATTAATCCGTTCGCGGTCATAATCTAATATCCAATCATTGAATTTCTCATAAAGGGGGCGTAATTCCTCTTTATTTGAGGCGATCACGTCACAGCCTCGATCATCGTAGAGGTGGTAAATCATTTTTCTAGTAATATTTATAAAATAAATATCTATTCCATTTCTGGGAAAACCCTTTAAGATTCGAGATGGGTGTGGAAAATCTTCATAACTAATAGCCGTTAAAAGCGGTTGATAGCGTATGTCCGTCTTTCGGCAAGGGAGAACAAATCGGTGTGTAACCATATCTTCATCCTCCTCATCCTCTAAGAAGACACTCGGCAACATCTTATGCTGTAGTGTGTACCTTAAACTTTTTTCCTTTATGTATTTTTGATAGACCTTTGTTGGTCTGTTTTGCAAGAAGGTGTCATTCCTTTCACAGTGAATGTCGGTAATTAGGAGCATTTCATCTCTTTCATTAAAAACTTCATTAAAAATTCCCTTCATTCTTTCCTCCATTTGCTTAAGATTATTTTTATCCTCATGTTCTGCCCAAGGCATCGAAATTTCAAAACGAATCCCGTATTTCCATAAGTAGAAGAGGGGCGGTCTAAGCGTTAGACTGTCAAAGCTTTCATTCATAAATTGGGACAAAAGGTTATTCATACGAAGCCTCCAAATAATTGATGATTAATAATTGTTTACTTTGTAAAAATAATAAGGACATGTGATAGTAATTATTTTATTTATTAAATGGATGAAATACAAACTGCTTGTTTTTAGTTGATGGCTGGAAGGGACCTTGAATAAGGGTGAAACAATGCACGAACATTACGATGTCATTATTATTGGAGCTGGGCTAGCTGGATTATCGGCAGCTAAAGTTTTGAATGAAAAAGGTGTCAATTTCAAAATAATAGAAGCTGCCTCACGGGCAGGAGGGAAAGTATTATCTAGTGAACGTATGGATCGTTATTTTGAACTTGGTGCTCAATTTGTAAATGAAGATATGACCGAAATGACAGGTCTTATAAAGGCAGCTGGAATGGAGATCAAACGAACCGATATAACGGAGAATTCAGTTGAAATCGATGAAATAACGAAAAAAGCAGTTGATCGTTTTTTAAATGATATACAAAAAGAATTAAATGCTGAAATGAAAGCAAAGGATGAGCGATTGTCTAATCTATACGAAAAACGGATTAAAGATAATCATTTAATAAAAATTATTAGAAGCTACCATTCAGAACTGCTGAATATTAACCCAAAATATTTAAGCAGTAAGGCAGTAGTCGATTCAAGTGAGCGATATTTATCAAAGAAAAGTGACTTAACACATCAAGCATCTGGGCCATTAAGTAATCTGATCCTCTATTTAGAAGGAATTTCACAAGACAGGATTGTTTATAATGAACCGGTCAAGGAGGTATTCGAAACAGATAAGGGGTATTCGGTCCGTTCCGTTAAAAATGAGTATAAAGCAAATGCTGTTATCGTGGCTATTCCACCAACAGCAGCAAGCCGGATAGTATATAGTCCCAACCTGAAGAGCCATTTCCAAGAAGCACTAAACAGCTACACGGACGGAGCAATTATTAAAATTACTTGGGTGTATGAAAAGGCTTTTTGGCATCGATACTTGGTTGAAGAAAAGGTTAAGCGGCTAAAAGGGGTTATTTATACAAACCCAGAAGGAATTGCAGTTGTTGATTCTTCGAAAGCAGAGGAAGAGAGCCGCTTGACGATGTTTATTGGTGCGGACATAGCGAAGATGCTGGCAAAAAGGGATAAGGCTCAAAGATTAGAATTTGCTCTAAGGCTCTTAATAGATGTATTTGGTGAAAAGGCACGCAATTATGTAGATGCTGAAGAAAGAATATGGGTGGAAGACCCATACTGTGGCGGTGGTTATAGTGCCAAAATTCATTATGGCGGATTATATAATGCAGCTGATTTATTGAGAGAAGCTTATCATAAGCTTATTTTTTCGAGCAGTGAGATCGCACATAGCTTCCCTCACTTTATGGAAGGGGCCGTCCGTTCAGGAAAATATGCTGCTAATTGCATTTTAGAAGCAATCGATGGGAGGTAAATATGTGGGACGGGGAAATGTGAACTAGTCCCTCGTCCCAAAATAATGAGAATGGCGAACATAATTATCGTTTTGTCCAATAAACCGATGGCGACGGCGAATATATTCGTTTTTTGACCAATAAACCGATAAGAGCGGCCAATAAATTAGTTTTTTGTCCAAGATAGGCTTAAGCACAGGCAACTGTCACACTTTTTAGTCCCCTTTTCCAGCTATACCGTAAAAGAAAAGCTTCGTTAGCTCCTCTGCCATTGGAAGTGTCATTTTGCCAAAATCATCGCGTTGCATAGATTCCTGAAACATCTTTAAATATAGCAAAATGGCTTCATTTGATATAGATGAATCAATATAGCCTTGTGCCCTCCCTTTATTAAAAAACTCGATAAAGAGCGGTAGGGCATCATTTATATATAATTCTTCAACATAACTTTGTCCACTGGCATAATCCTTCATAAAATCCTGAAGAAACTTTTCACTTATTTGATTGATAATGGCCCCTTTTTCAAACATCAGCTTTGTTATTTTTTCATTAAATGGAAGGTCACTTTCAAGGAACTTCTTTTGTTCATCCCATACTTGATCGACATAAAACTTAAACACACACTTGGCTAAATTATCTTTGCTTTCAAAGTAATTATAGATGGTGACTTGAGATACATTTGCCTTTTTCGCTATTTCCGCAATGGATACCTTTTGGATTCCGTATTCAATGAATAAGGCTAATGCAGCTGTCAATATGTCTTTTTTCTTTTGCTCCCTACGTTTTTCAAAACCATCCATTTCTTTCACCTCATTGTTAGTTTAATAAAAAATATGTAATAGAACAATAAAAATAGTTCATAAACTATTGAAGAGAAGCTTGCTTTTGTATATTATGAACTATATAGATAAAAATATTTCATAAATTAGAGGGGAGAATGTAAAGTGGCCATTTTAAATGCAACCCATTTAACGAAAAAATTTGGTAAGTTTACTGCCTTAGATGGTGTAAATATGGAAGTAAATGAAGGGGAAGTCTATGGTTTCATTGGGCCGAATGGAGCAGGGAAATCAACGACGATTCGTATATTACTTGGCATGTTAAAGGCGACAAAAGGAGAGGCTAAGATTTTTGGAAAAGATGTATGGTCTGATGCGGTTGATATTCATAAGCAGATTGCTTACGTGCCTGGTGATGTGAATCTATGGCCGACGTTATCTGGTGGCGAAGTGATCGACCTTTTCATGAAAATGAATGGCAGTACAAATAAAGGAAAGCGTGAAGAGTTAATCGAGAGGTTCAATTTCGATCCAACGAAAAAGAGCAGAACGTATTCGAAAGGAAACCGTCAAAAGGTTGCGTTAATCGCTGCATTTGCCTCAGATGCTGATCTTTTTATTTTGGATGAGCCGACATCAGGATTGGATCCATTGATGGAGCATATCTTTCAGGAATGTGTACTGGAGGCAAAAAGAGCAGGTAAAAGTGTTCTCTTATCCAGTCATATTTTATCAGAGGTAGAAAAATTATGTGATCGAGTAGGTATTATCCGTCAAGGAAAAATGATTGAAACAGGAACTTTAGATGAACTGCGTCATTTGACTCGTACGAATTTAACGATTCAAACGAAAGAACCAATCCCTTCACTAAAAGAACAAAAAGGCATTCACAATATAGAAAAGAAAGATTCCGAGCTTACATTCCAAGTGGATACAGATGAAATGGATGCTGTTATTCGTTATATCGCTGGGTTTGGCATCGTGAAACTAGAAAGTGCTCCACCTACACTAGAAAATTTATTTATGCAACATTATCAAGGAGCAGAGCACTCTAAATCTAGAGTGGAGGGTACTTTGTAATGGGTACGCAATATTTTAAAGGGACGAAGACATTAACAGGATTCATTTTTAGACAGCAACGATTTAAAATCCTTGTTTGGTTAATTAGCTTAATTGTCATTACCTTGTCTGTTGCTGCTGCTTATCCAGGTATTTATAAGGATGAACAATCAAGGCAGGCAGCTTCCTTCACGATGGATAATCCAGCGATGATTGCCATGCTTGGACCTGGATATGAAATCGATGAATATGTAAACTCAGTCGGTGCGATGTTTTCCAATGAAATGCTCCTCTTTACAGCCATTGCGGTAGCAATCATGAGTATTTTACTTGTAGGAAGGGCAACACGTGCGGATGAGGAAGATGGCCGGATTGAAATGATTCGTGCTCTTTCTGTTGGCCGTTTGTCTTATGCGTGTGCGACAATGATTGTGATTGTAGCTACAAATATATTACTTGCTATTTTAATAGGGGTTGGATTGACTTCCCTTGGAATAGATGGGATGGATGTTGAAGGTTCTTTCTTATATGGTGCTAACCTTGGTGCAGCAGGCCTTGTATTTGCTGCCTTAACAGCCGTTTTTGCGCAAGCTTCGGAAACATCAAGAGGAACAACGATGTTTTCTTTTATGGCTTTAATTATTGCTTACCTTATACGAGCAATGGGAGATGTAAGCAGTGAGGCATTATCATGGCTATCACCGCTAGGCTGGACGGTTAGAACGGGCGTATTTGCAAATAATGATTGGTGGCCAGTTTTCGTCTCATTAGTCTTTGCACTTGTAGTTGGACTTGTGGCTCTTTATTTACAATCCATTCGTGATTTAGGATCTGGATTCATAGCAGAAAGAAAAGGGAGAAAAAATGCTTCAGCCTTTTTACAAACATCACTTGGATTAACTTTCCGGTTACAGCGAACGAATGTGATTGCATGGGCAATTGGTTTATTTGCTTTAAGTAGCTCATTTGGAGCGATCCTAGGTGATTTAGAAATGTATTTTGCTGATATTGAATTTATGGAAGCGTTTATTGAAGCAGAGTCAGATTATACGCTGACTGAGCAGTTTATTACGCTGTTAATGGCAATTATGTCTTTAATCAGCCTCATTCCAGCAGTGATGGTCGTATTGAAACTAAAAGGGGAAGAAACGAAGAATCTTACAGAAAACTTTTACAGTCGTGCTGTATCACGAACGCGTGTGTTAGGAAGTCATTTCCTTTTCGCTGTTGTTGTAAGCTTGATCATGCAATCACTAGTTGCACTAGGGCTATGGTTGGTTAGTGGGTCGGTAATGGATGAGCCATTATCATTTGTGACTACTTTCTCATCTGCATATGTTTATTTACCAGCGATATGGGTGGTCGTTGCATTAACTATTTTATTAGTTGGGGCTGTTCCAAAGCTTACTGGATTGGTTTGGCTATACGTCGTCTATTGCTTTGTTGTCGTCTATCTTGGTGATTTGCTTGACTTTCCTGAATGGATGAATGACTTATCGGTATTTGGCTATATCCCACAAATCCCAATAGATGACATGAATCTCATGGAGATGGCAGTTTTAACATTGATTGCCATAGGATTATCTGTGATTGGCTTTACTGGCTATAATAAGCGAGATATTGCTGGATAAGAAAGGTGGCTTAGCACTCATCACTCTGGATTGCTGAGCCACAGAGAGCTGAAATCAACTTCTGCGTATTTACTTAAAAGGAGATAATAGCCTAATTGAAATACGATTGTATAATCATTGTGCTCATTTTTTTATCTACTTTTAAGCTGTACAAAAAAAGTTGGGAGAAGTGAACAAGGAACAGTTTCCTTGTTCACTATAATCCTTACAATGAATCCTGTTTTTTTTCTGTAGTTCATATAGTTTGAGGAGTCCATTTTACCATCTATAAGCGCCTTCACATGTATTAGCCTTTGGTTCATAATAACAATGCTGCTTATATTGGCCAGTAAATGGCTGATCATACCATGTCGGTGGACACGGAGCATACGGATTAAAATACCAAAGCGCGTGTTTAGAAGGATGATCCCACCAATAGTCCAAGGTTTGTTTGGCTAATTTCTTTTCCACACTCCTTGCTCTGTTATAAAATACATTCCCTTTTTGTACTGCTTCAAAAGAATAATTTCCTCCTTGTATTTGAAAGATTACATGTGGTACGGAGGTCAAACCTTTAAAATCCAGACAATTCGCTTTTAACCGATTTACAATTACATTACCAACCATAAGCATCCCAAGTTTTCCTTCCCCTTCGGCCTCTGCTCTCATCATCCTTGCCATTAACGCAACATCACTGTCGGTATATTTAACTCTTGCCATTTATTATCACCTCTAAGTAATATTGTATAAAGAAATCCTGCAAAAATGATAAGAATTGTTTCTAGAAGATAAGTGGGGACGGTTCTGTTGTTTCGGGAAAACAGGTATTGATATAGTTTTATAAACAGCAGCGCTTCCTATCGCGGGAACAGCTGCTGTTTTAGCATGGTCCTAATTATGTTTAATTAATTATTTGTTTATTAGTTCTCTTTACACTTAAAATTAAAGGATAAAAATAAATATTGACCCTGTGGTGCACCCCACAGTTTATCCTATTGGTGGGAGGACAGTATGTATAAGATTAGTGATTTTTCTAATATGACTGGTTTAAGTAAAGAAACTTTACGATACTATGCAGAAGTTAAATTACTTGAGCCAGCTTACATTGATCCTAATAATAACTATCGCTACTATGATGATGGAAGTTACTTTTTGGCAATCCTCCTAGTAAAGTTAAGAAGGTTGGGCTTTACTATTCAGGAAATGTTATCTGTGATGGAAGATGAGTCATTTGAAAATCTAGAGGGTTTATTAATACAAAAAAGAATTAAAATTCAAACTCAGATAGAAGATCTTTTGCTTCAAATGGAAGAAATTGATGATTTTCTTGAATCTGGGAAGGAGGAAGACGAGTGATTCAGTGGAAAGAAGAAGTGATTATTAAAACAAATATTGAAAAGATTTGGCATTTATTTTTTGATAAAAACATCAAGAAAATTATGCCTAAAGTGGAGGAACATATATTAATTGAAAAGACAGAAGAGCAAGTTGGAGCAAAGCATCAGCAAACATATCGAGAAGGAAAGCGCCTGGAAACCTACATTGTAGAAACATTGGCATATGAAGACCATGTAAACAAAAAACAGAAGCAAATAAGATTTGTTTTAGGAAAAGCTTTTGAAATTTCCCTTACTTTTATATTAGTTAAAATCGATGAAACACACACGAAATTCATTTATGAGGGGCAAAACAAAGGTGTTAATTTCGTAGGAAGAGCAATGCTAAAGCTAGGCAGCGAGAAAAGCAATAATAAAGTAGTAAAAGAGTTTATGGAAAAGGTTGAAGAAGAAGCTTTACGAGTTTAGAAGGTGAATTGTTATACGAGGAAAACAAAATCATTCTTTAGATATTGAAGCATCGAAAAATCAAACTCGATTACATGTGATGGAAGAGTTGCAATCGATCCTTTAATTGTTGTAATCTATGGGAAAAAGAGGAAGGTGGGACAAGGAACCTGTCCCTCAGTCCCCAAATAGGAGGCGTAAAGATGATATCGCGTATAGAGTATGACAAAATTAAAGCAGAGACGTTAGCATTCTTTCAAAAAAATCAAATTATCTTAACAGAACAAGAGGTTGAGAGACTAGAAATAGCAGATTTTGGTCTTAATCGTATTAGAGAAATTGGCTTGCAGTTAATTGAATATATAAATACGGAACGTTGCTGTGCGAAGGACTTAGTGCTTCTTCCAAGACAGACTTGTCCAGAGCATTTGCACCCTCCTGTAGGTACGTCACCAGGAAAAGAGGAAACATTTAGATGCCGTTATGGAACCGTTTACTTATATGTGCCGGGACCGAAAGTTGACCAACCGAAGGCAGTTGTTCCAAATGATAAATTAGATACATTTACAGTATGGAATGAAATCATTCTTAACCCAGGGGAGCAGTACACATTGCACCCTAATACACTCCATTGGTTCCAAGCTGGGGAAGAAGGGGCTATTGTATCTGAGTTTTCTACTAAAAGTACAGATGAAAATGATATTTTTACAGATGAAGAAATTATGAGAATACCGGTTGTTGAATAAAATTAGAATTTTTTTGTGTTGAGCAGCACAGCTATTTATTCTAATAAAAGCGCCTTGTAGATTATTTTCTGCAAGGCTTTTGATTGTTCTCCTATTCTATTTTTAGCATAAACAATTAATGAGCAGGAAAATGATGAAAAATGTCCAAATGAATAAGGAGAATTTATTTAATAATGTACCAGTCAATGGGGTGATTGACGGATTAGGAGCGGCAGATTATTTAATAACACTTCCTGTCAGAAGGATGGTTAACCGTTTAATAGAAAAGAGGCTGTTCTAATTCAGCTGGAACTTATTTAAGTAATGGCAACAAGTGAGAACTGTTTGAGCTTCAGCGATGTGTAGACCCCTAACCAAGGTCCTTTGTCGTAAAAAGAGGCTCAGCTTATGAGAAACGTATTCTAAATCAAAGCCAAGCCGCTTTAAAATTTTGCACAGACATTAAATTCTGTACGTCTGTGTTTCTTTAAAGATCGAATTATGAAATTGACTCACTTAATTTTAGACTCTATTAAAACTGAATGTTGATTTTACAATGATTGATAAATAAGCGAAGAAATTCCGGCTTTATTAGGAAATACCTCTATTTCCTTAAATATTAGCGGATTTTTTCCGCTTATATTGTCCAAATGGATGGATTTTGTCTTATTTAAAGCAGTTAACCGGTATTTCTCATCTTATCTTCACTTTTTCCGCTTTCTTTTTTACATTAACCGGAATTATTCCGCTTATATTTTACTTCTTTAGCTTTCTAGGCAGAAATCCTCCGTGTGTAAATTCTCATACATACACGAAAATCAGCAATGAAGAATAACAGAGCCTAATTTTAAAGTAATTTTCTAACATTTAAAGACAAGCAAATAATATTTGTAAACGATTATTTTAGAGAGGAAGGTGGAACTTATGACTAAAGTAAGGGTGCTACCTGAACCACATAGATATGCAATTTGTGCCCGCGCAGACATCCCAATTAAGGAGTTTTATAAAGGTGTATTTGAAGAAGTCTATATTTTCTTTCACCCCTTTATTAAACCAAAAACAATTGATTATGACTTATTTAATCCAAATACATATCCCAGTAAAAATGAAATTAGGGATAATTGTGAAATGATTACATGGGAAAAATTCCAGTCTTTAGCGGGGGTGGATAGTCTTAAACAGTTAGATACTGGGCTAAGAACAATTATTTTGGGATTGAAAAAGGAATATCAGGATGTACAATCTGCTAGGTTAATACTAGAAACATGTGAAAAAGAGAGGATTATTCAACCTACTGAAGGTTTTTTTCCAGAGTTTGTTATGAATCATTTGCTAAAAAGTATAAAAACAATTGGTCATGATTGGATATGGCTCGGAGATGAATTTTGTACTGAAAGAAAATTAGAGTATATAGATGATTTGATTTCTGATAACAATGTACTGGGCGAACGAAAAAACCTTTTCACACATGATAGTAGTATATTAATAACCACTCATTGGGATAGTCACTTTTCTTTATTATGTTCAAATAGAGATACGGTAAAATACTTGGTTGACTTATGTGGATTGGAAGGGTTTTTTTGTACTGAAAAAACGGAGATTTACTGGTGTGTACCTTAATTCGTTGTGTTAATTCTATAATTTAGAATTAACATTAGTATAATAGTATACAGAAAAGGAGTGCAGTATGGGTTTCAAAGATGAATTAAAGAAAGAAATACGTAATGCAATAAGAGATGTAGAAAAAGAAGTGAATCGAACATGGATAGTGGATTATAAGGGTCATTCGATTAAAATTGTTTTCCAAATGAAAGAGGAGCAGTTGATCATTGATGGTGTAACAGTTGCTTCGAAAAAACGAAACAATATTCTTTCACATATGATCCCTTTTTCGAAAATGTCAGGAACGATAGAGTTAGAGAATGGACATAAGCATCATGTGTTCGTAAAACTTGGTGGCTACCGAAATTTGAACTGTATTGTCAAAATAGACAAGGAAACGATTTTGGATGATTCACAGCAGCTTGAGATGTTACCTTGGAATCACAAAGAAAAAATTGTTCCTTTTCTTCAGCAGCAAGTGCAAATTCATCATAAAATTATAGACGAATCTATGCCAGACGACGTATATGTGTATGATGAAAATCAGCCGAAATTGAGTCCTGGCTTTTCCGACCTTTTGATAGATAAGGTTCCTACTCCATTTTATGCGAAAAAGCTATTGAAGCTTTTTAAGGAACAAATCGAAAATCCTAACAACAAAACAAGAAAAGCAACCTACGAAAAAATAATATTTGATCAAATGGCCATCTATACCAACGAGTTTATAGAGCTTTTACTTCAGGCTCAACTGGAAGAAACACTCTTACAGAATGAGGCTCTATGGCTATTAGAGCATGCTGCTCATAGAGAAGTTGTGAAATTCTCTATTATTGTGCTAGGTTGTACGGATTGTGAGAAATATAAAGAATTACTATTCACAATTGGATTGCATGAAGAATTTACTGCGTATGTCCTTTTTGCATTGAAAAATGGCATAAAGGAGAGCAATAACGAAATTTGGCGACTTGCTCAATCTGTCCATGGCTGGGGAAAGGTTGCAGCTGTTAAACAATTAGATGCACCGTCAGAAGAAATAAAGCATTGGTTTCGAACAAAAGGCTGTGAAAGTAGCATAAGTCTTGCATATTTAGCTTATGTGTGTGCAGAAAAGGGAGAACTGGATGAAGTTCTTTACGAGAATACTATTTCAAAAGAGTTGTACGATGGAGCAGGTCTCATTATTGAAGGGCTCCTCCATGATATGTCCACCGAAGGAATGGATGATTATTCAGATGCTGGTTTGATTCTTTCGCGCTTTGTTTACCATTCAAGTACACATTGTAAAACAATGGACAATTTTTATGTATTATTAAAAATCAATGAATATATCAATGTTGATTCAGAAGTATGGGAAGAACGTTTCCTAAATAATTGGAGGCACCATGAGCGTAATACCATTCTAGAAGCAATTGAACCGTTAATAAAGGATCGAAAATGGGCAGATCTGGCGATGAATGTAATTAATCATGATTACGATTATCATGCACTTGAAATTGTCCGTTTTTTCGAATTAGATGTCACCAAGCAATTATTTGTGTTATTAGAAAAATATCCGTTAAACGATGCACTATATTTTGTCATAATGGGTACAAATAATCGCTCGTATATTGAAGAGCTCTGTCAATTTGCAGAATTACATTTATCGTTAACTAATTTTTCCTATGAAGAGCAATCTTGTTTACAGTATATTGTTCAGAGCCTACATGAGTTTGAAGGTGTAGGACTTCCATTGATTCAAGCAGCACTTGAATCCAATGATGGAAGTTTACAATACTATTCACTAACTGTTTTAGATGAATGGTCACCGACCAGTTGGAAAAATCCTGCTATACTGGCAGCAATTCAACATATCGCAACGACGACAAAAGATAAAGAAGATCGTCAACTAGCAAAATATTTATTGACTAAATAAGCAGTAATGGTGACGGTTGCTATTTTCATGTGAAAGAGATCCTTTTAAAAATTTGATTTTATATCATCTGTTGTATGGCTACACTGATAGTAAAAAGGAAAAGTTAGGAGCAAAAGTATGTCAACAACGGATATTTTTAATTTAGAAGAAAGTATTAAAGAATATTTAAATGAGGATAACAAAACGGAGTTAGATGGTATTGTAGATGCATTCAAACGCGGCACCTTTTTAAATGTTTTGTCAAAAATTAAAGGATTTCGGGAAAACCATAAAATTAATAAAGAGTTAGCGAGGATTCTATCATTAATTGAAGCTGCTTGTCATTCACAAATAGGTGAAAGTAAGCAGGCTGCAGTGATGATTAGGAATATGTATGAAGAATCCGAGAATCAATCAATTGATGACTTAATTTTATATGGAAATTTAGCATTCATGTGTGACTATAAACTTGTTCGGAAAATCATGTCAGATGCTGTGAGCCAAATAGAAAGCCAAGAACCAGTTGACAAGACGAAAGCAGCATTTACCTATCTAGTGCTGGGGGAAGCGGAGGAACATTTAGAAAAGTATGTTCGGGCAATCAAATATTATAAGCGGGGCTTAAACTATATGCAGGAAGAACAAGACAACCAGAATGTTCTCTTTCTTCATTTTAAACTGGGAGCGCTCCATTCTATTATTAATGAAACGGATGAAGCCATTGTTCATTTGCAAAAAACGCTAGAACTTGCAAATGAAACGAATTTAGAAATTAAAATGAACTGCCTTGTAAGTATAGCAAAAATATATGGAAGAAAAAATGAGTATGAACAAGCATACTCCTATTTGAAAGAGGCAATTTCTATGATTGAGAGTTCTTCCCTTGTTAGTAAGCGGGTACATGCTGAGGCTTATACGGAGATGGCGTATAATTATTTTGAACAAACCCAATTTGATGAGGCAATCCCCTATTATGAAAAGGCAATCGCCATTTATCCAAAGATACTTAATTACTCTGCAAGGGAGTTTGGAATGATTTATATGCAATACGCTTATTCCATGGAACATAAAGAGCAATCAGATAAATTACTTGCAGCCATCCATTATGAAAAAGCAATTGAACAGCTGGAAAAAACAAATGATCAGGAGTTATTGGCAGGTGCCCTTGGGGATACAATTTTATTTTTTGAAAATATCGGGAACAAAAAGAAGAAACGTTTCTATGAAAATAAATTTGTAAAACTAACGAATGAAAAAGCTCATATCCGCTAAAGGTTACTTGATAAAGGAACACGAGGATTATATAAATAACTAACATTAGTGTTGATTAACCAATAAAATATATCCCGCAAATTCTTGATGGCAAGGGATTAAATGATTAGTTTATTCGTCCAAAATTACATATTAGCCGAAAATATACAAGTTCTTATTCATAACTTGCATATTTTCGGCATTTTTTTTACATTCAAAAAACATACTGCCAGAACAGAATTTTTAAATTGCTAAATATAGATATAGGCTCATCGATAATTATTATGATTTGGACTAAACAGGTCTTCATCAGAGTTTCTAACATCAGAGAAATGATCGACATTATAATGACCATTAAGGATTCGATTGTGATGATGGATAATCTGTTCGGCAGTCAAAGGTACAGAATCTGTTGTTGAATGTCCATCTCCAACTAATGTGACATCAAAGTAATTAACCGTTGCTGTTCTGACTGCGGTATCAATACAATGTTCTGTCTTACAACCCATCATTACAAGATGTTCAACCTGCTGTTCCTTAAGAAAGTCTAATAATGGGGTTCCATAAAAAGAGTTTGTCGCTTTTTTATCAAATATCGTAGCGTCTGGTGGTACGTTAATTTCCTGATGGATTTGAAAACCATCGCCCTGACCGTCAGCGACATCCTTATCCCTGATGAAGACAACTAAAGCATTGGCAACCAATGCTTTTTGAATAACAGTGTTAATATTATTTAGCAGTGTATTTTTCTCGAAAACACTTGCTTCATTTTCATTCCCATCAATAAGTTCCTGCTGTGCATCAATGACTAGTAAAGCTTGTTTCAAACGCAAAACCCCTTTTCTTTCATAATTTAACAGTTTCTTTTTCGACAGTGAGGGAGGACAATCCTTTTTTCGTATAAAATTACTAGCCATAAACCGTTCATAGTGCCCGAAATCAGGTAAAAGCGGAGAAATTGATAGCTATGAAGCTTTTATAAAGCCTGAATGCAGAGGAAATGCAATTTGTTTGACGTATAGGTCAAATGGTATAACATTATAAATTAAGGGTATTTAGATCTTTTTCATAAAGGAGTCGACATATGTATTTATTTTTCATCGTGTTTTTGGCCATCTATTTTAGTCTCTGTTTCTACATAGGATACAATGGTTGGAGATGGCTAGTTTCCGCTTTTTCATTTAAGTATAAAAAACTGTATATTTTGATTGTTTTCTTTCTCTCGGTGTCATTCTTTATTGCATTTAGAGTGAATTCCGCCATTTTAGAAATGATCGGTGGCTATTGGTTAGTTATTGTCGGATACAGCATTATACTATTGCCGCTCGCTAACCTGATCTATTTTATAACAAAAAAGAAATGGAAGATTGGCATTGGCATAACAGTTATCGCTTTTTTTGTATTCGTATTTATTTATGGTTCATACAACGCTTGGACACCAGTTGTACGAGAATATGCGGTTTCAGTCGATAAGCCTCTAGGCGAATCGAAAAAAGATCTGAAGATTCTAATGGCAGCGGATTTGCATATTGGAACAGTCGTTGGGAATAGTCATATTGAAAAACTTGTAAAAATAGTAGATGAAGTAAAACCAGACATTGTGCTCCTGCCTGGTGATATTATTAACGATGATATTACTGCGTATGTTGAAAATAAACTTTCTGAAACGATGGCGAAAATAAAAGCACCTTATGGAGTATATGCGGTTCCAGGAAATCATGATTATTACGGTGGACATAATTCGCAATTAAAGGATGAGCTTGAAAAGATCGGAATTCCGTTTTTGAGGGACGAAATTATGATCGTAGAAGATGAATTGACTATAATTGGTCGAAAAGATGCTTCAGATCATAATCGAAAATCAATTGAGGAATTAATGAAAAAGGTGGATAAAAGTAAACCAGTTATCATTCTAGACCATCAGCCGAAAGAAATTACAGTTGCACAGGAGAACG
Organism: Cytobacillus mangrovibacter; assembly: GCF_042865275.1. Lineage (NCBI taxonomy): Bacteria > Bacillati > Bacillota > Bacilli > Caryophanales > Bacillaceae > Cytobacillus > Cytobacillus mangrovibacter. The sequence continues at coordinate 61,155 of NZ_JBIACJ010000007.1, forward strand.
GTGCGGATATGATTTTCTCTGGTCATACGCATAGAGGACAGTTGGCACCAGCCCATTTAATTACACAAAGGATGTTTGAAAATGATTGGGGCTATCTACATAAAGAGCAGCTGCATTCTTTCACTACATCAGGATTCGGCCTTTGGGGTCCTCCTTTAAGAATTGGCAGTCAATCTGAGGTCATGGTCATTAATGTCACCTTTAAATAAAAGAATGAAGTTCCAGATGGTATCGTATTATTTTTCACTATTCATATCATTTGTATGGATATACAAAAATGCTTGGATTAATAAAGCTTTATCCAAGCATTTCTGCTATTTCCCATGATAGCAGGTTTCATATTCCTTTTTCATTAGCAAGCTTTGGCAGGCTAGACCGCGATCATGATAAATTTCTTTCTCAACATCCAATTCTATGCTTCTATTGGAACTTGGGATTTCATAATCTTCATTAATAATAGAAAGTGTGTCTTCATTCGTCCACTTCATCGAAAAATTTGATTTTGCATCACTATAATAGATGATTTTCTTTTTGTTTTTCTTATCATTGTATGTAATCTCAACCCACACATTTACCCCGCCGACAGCACCGCCATAGGTCATATAATATGCATTAGCTATGTATTTCTTTGTTGGGGAATCAACAGGGCCTTTGTAAAATTCACCTCCAAGATGATTGAATGTGAAAAAGTATTGATTATATCCATATATTGCAATTGTTAAAATCAGACCAGTCAATGCAGCAAACATCATTTTCATAGGAAATGTTTTTTTAAAGATTAGGGAAGTAAGTAGCTTAACAAGAAAAGTAAAAAATACAAAAATTGTTAATAGAAGAATGAAGAAGCCAACCAAATGAATATACATCATTTTTCCTCCCATTTAATCGGGTCCCTTAGATTGCTAGTTAATATAATCATTATCTGTTCTTTTTTATTACAGCACCCTTAAAAAGTCTCCTGAAGAAAACCTGCTAAGCGGGAAACAACAAAAGCCGCACAAATGATTCCTACCCCAATTAGAGCGATTCCTGGGTGTAAAGCACTTTGTGATAGCAGAAATATAATGCCGATTATATATGTGAAAATGATTATTAATGCACAACGCTTGATATGTTTTAATGACAAAGTGGCTAATTCAGAAAAGGTATTCCTGCTTTCGATATAACTGACTAGCTTTAATGACTGGTAAAGAGCAAAGTAAAATGGGATCACTGTAAAATATAAACCTATAAGAATAGGATATTTCAGATAGGCAAATTCGGGATTTAATTCCGCTGCACTTCCTGCCATTTGCGGCAACCAAAAAATGCACAAGAGAAGTATAATAAGCCCAATAATAAAAACGGCCAGCTTCAAAAAGATGGTTGTTCCTCGTTTCATAATGCACCTCACTTTACTTTTCTTGGAAATAGTATAATACAAAATTTATCGAATAACAATAAAATATTATTGATTTATACAGAATTATTATTGTTAAGTATATCTTGAGATTGGATGTGTGGTGAAAATGTCAAAGGAAGAACGGGAAAGACTACAGGCAAAAGAGCAACAGAAAAATCCAACGGGTGTTTTGAATAGTGCAATTACTAGAGCAATGACAGGTTCTCCAGATGGTGGATGCTTAGTTAATCTGTTATCAATCATCATTATTGTTGGGATTATTATATTATTTAAAGCATGTGCGAATTAAGATTATACGAAAAAAATATGAATGGCTATTCACTCATGTGGTACAATGGTAGAGTGTGATAATTCTGACTTTGATTAAAGGGTGATTGTATGAGATTAAAAGACAAAATAGCCATCATTACTGGAGGAGCTAGTGGAATTGGTTTAGAGGCGGTTAAGCTATTTGCTAGAGAAGGAGCACATGTTGCATTAGTAGATTTTAATGAGGAAGCTGGTTTATTGCAGGAAAGAGAGCTTCAAGAAAAATGGGATCATATTAAGTTTTTTCAAGCGGATGTTTCCGATAGGGAAAGTGTTGATCAAATGGTTCAAGCCGTAATGGACCATTTTAATGGGATTGATATATTGATCAATAATGCTGGGATTACGAGAGATAAAACACTAAGAAAAATGAGTGTACAAGACTTTCAAAAAGTAATTGATGTCAATCTTACAGGCGTTTTTCATTGTGCGCAAGCAGCGCTCCCTTATATGTTAGAGCGGGGAAAAGGAAAAATTATTAACACCTCTTCGATTTCTGGGGTAGGTGGGAATATTGGGCAGTCGAACTATTCTGCTGCAAAAGCAGGTGTCATCGGACTTACAAAAACATGGGCAAAAGAGCTTGGGAAGAAAGGAATCAATGTAAATGCGGTGGCGCCAGGATTTATTGAAACCGATATGATCAAAACGATTCCTGATATGCAGCTGATGCAAATAAAAATGATTACTCCAAGTCCTCGATTAGGAACCCCGTTAGACATTGCCAATGCCTATTTATTTTTAGCATCAGATGAATCCGATTTTGTGAATGGCCATGTTCTGAATGTGGATGGTGGGATGCTAAAATAAACAATTATTAATGGGAGTGTACATGATGGTTTAAGTGTTTCAATATTAGTAGAATTGGAGTTTGACGAATTACATATTTCCCTTTATAATATGTATTGAATTTTACATTTAAGGAGGATTATTAAAAAATGACACATTCGATGAGACTTCGTTTCCCAACTTTGAACTCGTAATTTCATACGTTCAAAGGCTCTGCTTGTGTTTGCGGAGTAAACGGGATCAGTCTGTCCTTTTTTAATATTCTTCATTTCACATAGAAATATGTTATTTGTAGAAAGGCGGATCGTTCTGTCTTTCTTTATTTTTGTCTAAATCTGTCTATGTTTGTTTTTTGCAAATGTAGGTTTGTTTGTGATCGTTATTTTTGACGATCACTTTCATCGATCGGATTGGTTTCGCTCCCGTTTACTCTGAATCACAGGCAGATTGCCTGTGATTTTTTTATTTTAAAAAACAGGGGGAAACAAATAATGGAACAATTATGTTTAGAACTTAAAGATATAGAAGTATCGTTTTTAGATCAAGTGGTGTTAGAAATTCCAAAATTATCGGTGTATCAATTCGATCGTATCGGTCTTGTTGGGAAGAACGGCGGTGGGAAAAGCACCTTGTTGAAAGTGATGAATGGAAGCATTCGACCGAACAAAGGGCAAGTGAATCGGCTTGTTGACTTTGGTTATTTCGAGCAAACGACAAAGCCGGTTGAAAGTGAAGTAGATTATGAATTACTTGGAAAACTATCTGTGCCTCAAACGAATATTGAGCAATTAAGTGGCGGGGAACAAACACGAATGAAATTAGCCCAGCTGTTTTCAACCTATCATGAGGGGCTGTTAATCGATGAACCAACCACACATTTAGATGCCTCAGGAACGGATTATCTCATTGAGGAACTCAGGTATTACTACGGGGCTCTTGTTCTTGTCAGTCATGATCGATACGTATTGGATCAGCTTGTGACAAAAATTTGGGAAGTGGCGGATGGAAAGATAACCGAGTATACAGGGAATTATTCGGACTATGTCGCCCAAAAGGAATTAGAGAAAATACAGCAGCAAGAACAGCATGAAAAGTATGTAAAGGAAAAAAGTCGCTTGCTGAAGGCCGCTGAGGAAAAAAGGAAGAAAGCTGACAAAGTAACCCAAGCAAGTAAACAAATGTCGAAAAGGGAGGCGAATGCAAAACCGAATAAAACATTCATGACAAAATCAAAGGATACAAGTCAGAAATCAATGCAACGTGCAGCTAAAGTAATGGAACAACGAGTTGAACAGCTTGAGGCAGTAGATGCTCCAGATCAAGAAAGATCCCTTCATTTTCATCAACCAACGGCTCTTCAGCTGCATAACAAGTTTCCAATTATGGCAGACAGTTTAACACTTTCTATTGGTGAGAAAACACTGCTTAAGGAAACAAATTTTCAATTTCCTTTAGGTGCAACCATTGCAATTACAGGGAATAATGGCTCTGGAAAGTCAACCCTTCTTAAGCATATTTTAAAACAAGGTGAAAGGATTATCCTATCTCCTAAGGTCGTGTTTGGCGCATACGAGCAGATGGATTACCAATTTGAGAAAGCGGAAACGGTTCTTTCATACATGAAAAATAGGAGTGACTATGAAGAAAGCAAAATACGTGCTGTGCTCCATGCGATGAACTTCAAAGGGAATGACATGCGAAAGGATGTAAGGGAGTTAAGCGGTGGAGAAGCGATTCGACTTATTTTGTGTCAACTCTTTCTTGGAAGATACAATGTACTTGTGTTAGATGAACCGACAAACTTTTTGGATGTAGACTGTATTAACGCATTAGAAAGATTTCTAGATGCTTATCAAGGGACTGTTTTATTAGTGTCACACGATCGCATGTTTATTGAGCGTGTGGCCGATCATGTGTACGTTATTGAAGAACAAACGCTTAAATTAAGAAGATAACTCAGATGATTCGCTTGTTGTAAAATGGTATAACGTAAAGGACTGACTGAAGTCAGTCCTTTATCTGTTTAACACATAAATAAGCAGCTTATTAAATAAAATGAAATGATTGCTATATTTTTACAACCTAAAGTCAATTGAAGGTAAAAGAGTTGGCAGTAAGTAAGCATGCTCATTGCAGGTTCCTATATATAAATATCTGAATATTATGTTAATATCAGTAGTGGAGGTGGTTGTCAAATGAAATTGAAGAAAAGTTTAGGCTATTTTGCTTATACTTTGGGTTTTGTGATCTTACTGATATTTATTAGCAAGCTTCAGCTGCACTTTGAGAATATATTTAAAGAGACATTCAAAATGTATCCTTGGGTAATATATATGATTCTATTGAATATCCCCATCGGTATATATCTAGGAATTCCAAGCTTTATTGAGCAAATCAAGAAAAGTGGAAGATGGAAAATGAATTGGGGTAAGCTTGTATTGATTAGTTTGCCAATGCTTATTATTGCATTTTTTTGGTTTGTTCCTTTTTCCTATCATATTTTGGAATTTTTAATCAATCTCGGTCTCACAATGGATATAAGCACTCAATTAGGTGCGATGGTAGCAGGATACTTCTTAATAAATAGTGTATATAAGGAATAGGTAGTTTCATTCTTGAAACTACCTTTAGTATTTTTACAGGAAATGAATTCTAAATGTTCAAAAAACAATAAATAAGGTACAATAGAAAAGAAGATTATTAGTTAAAATATTCAATAAACTAATATTAGAAAGGAGAATCCCTATGTCAGCACCTTACATAAAAGATGAGCATGAAATATTTCGTAAATCACTGCGCAAGTTTTTAGAAAAGGAAGCCTATCCGTATTATGAACAGTGGGAAGAAGACAGAATGATTCCTCGGGCATTTTGGAAGAAGATGGGGGAGCAAGGCTATCTTTGCCCAACGATTGATGAACAATATGGCGGAAGTGAGGTCGATTGGGGCTTTGCGGTTGTTATTAATGAAGAGCTGGAACGTGTTGGCTCCGGCCTTGTTGGAATTGGATTGCATAATGATATTGTCATACCATACATAACCGCTTACGGAACCGAAGAGCAGAAACAGAAGTGGCTTCCCCACTGTACAACAGGAGAAATGATCACAGCGATTGCAATGACCGAGCCTGGGGCTGGTTCTGATTTAGCAGGCATCAAAACGACGGCAAGACTTGAAGGTGACCATTACATTGTTAATGGTCAAAAGACCTTTATCACAAATGGCATCCATTCTGATTTAATTATCGTCGCATGTAAAACAAATCCTAGTGCAGTTCCAGCACATAAAGGCATTAGCTTGCTTGCGATTGAACGGGGAACACCTGGATTTTCTAGGGGAAGAAAGCTGAATAAAGTCGGACTTCATTGTCAGGATACAGCTGAATTGATTTTTGAAGATTGTATGGTCCCAAAGGAGAACTTAATTGGTGACGAAGGCAAAGGATTTCTTTATTTAATGGAAAAATTGCAGCAGGAACGTCTTCTTGTCGCTATTGCTGCCCAAGTAGCAGCTGAAGAAATGCTCCAACAAACGATCGAATATGTGAAAAGCAGAGAAGCCTTTGGAAAATCAATTAGCCGCTTCCAAAATACCCAATTTAAGATAGCGGAAATGGCAACAAATATTGAAATGGGAAGAGTATTTCTTGATCAGTTGATTACCGAGCATATGCAAGGGAAGGATGTTGTCACGAAAGTGTCGATGGCGAAGTGGAAATTAACAGAGAATGCAAGGGAAATTGCTACAGACTGTATGCAGCTATATGGCGGCTACGGCTATATGGAAGAGTACGAGATTGCTAGAAGGTACCGGGACATTCCCGTCGCAAGCATTTATGCAGGAACGAATGAAATTATGAAAGTGATTATCGCAAAAAACATGGGCTTGTAGAAAGGGAGATAAATATGCATGAAGCAGTTATTGTCGAAGGTGTTCGAACCCCAGTAGGGAGAAGGAATGGGTATTTCAAGGATTTCCGTGCTGATGATCTTGCGGCCGAAGCACTAAAAGCATTAGTCAATAGGGCAGGAATTGACCCTGCAATTGTTGATGATGTTATCATGGGCTGTGTGTCACAGATTGGCGAGCAGAGTGGGGATATTGCTAGAGTAGCTGCACTTATCGCTGGCTTTCCGATCGAAGTTCCTGGCACGACCATCGACCGTCAATGTGGGTCAAGCCAGCAGGCTGTTCATTTTGCAGCACAAGCGATTCTTGCTGGGGATATGGATGTAGTGATTGCCGGTGGTGTCGAAAATATGTCACGGGTGCCGATTGGTTCCAGCTATCAAGGTGTTTCCTTTAGTGAGAAATTAACAAGTCAGCATGAGATTATTCATCAGGGATTGTCTGCAGAAAGAATTGCCGAAAAATATGGATTTACTCGTGAGGATTTAGATCAATACTCATATGAAAGTCACCAAAAAGCATTAAAAGCACAGGCAGAAGGCCATTTTACAAAAGAAATAGCACCGATTGAAGTGACACTACCCGACGGCCAAACAATCACGGTATCAGAAGACGCTGGTCCGCGTAAGGAGACATCAGTTGAAACGCTTGGAAGCTTGAGAACAGTCTTTAAGGAAGATGGCGTCATTCATGCTGGAAACGCAAGTCAAATCAGTGATGGTGCTGCTGCCCTATTAATCATGTCACGCGAGAAGGCAGAGGAATTAGGACTAAAACCAAGATTTCGAATCCTTGCAAGGTCTGTCATTGGCTCTGATCCGACACTTATGCTTACTGGTCCGATTCCAGCAACGGAAAAAGTGTTAAAGAAAGCGGGTTTGACAATCGATGAGATTGATATTTTTGAAGTTAATGAAGCGTTTGCACCAGTACCGCTTGCTTGGTTGAAGGAAACGGGTGCTGATCCAGCAAAGCTGAATCCAAATGGCGGAGCGATTGCACTTGGCCACCCGCTTGGAGGCAGTGGTGCTCGCCTAATGGTTACGATGATGCATGAGCTGGAGCGTACAGGTGGCCGCTATGGCCTGCAAACGATGTGTGAAGGTCATGGAATGGCTAATGCAACAATTATTGAGCGATTAGCCTAAAGTTCAAAACGGGAGCCGTATTCTCAAAATGGGGCTCCCTCCCAATAAAAGGAGGTTAAAGGATGAGTATTACGATTGGAAAAATATTTGATTTAACTGTAGGAAAATATGGGAATAAGGAAGCTTTATATGATGTAAGAAAAAATCTTCGCTTTACTTACAAAGAATGGAGCTTTGAGATCAACAGACTCGCTAATGCCCTCCAACAGGAAGGAGTTAGAAAAGGGGATATCGTCTCGACGTATTTATTTAATACAGAAGAGCTAGCCACCACGTTTTTTGCCTGTGCAAAATTAGGAGCTATTTTTAATCCAATCAATTTTCGATTGATGTCTGAGGAAGTAGCATATATCTTGAATGATGCAAAGCCAAAGGTTGTCATTTTTGAAAAAATGCTTGAATCGGGAATTGAACCAATTGCCAACCGTTTCCCGCATACAGCTTTTTGGTTTATTGACGAAGATGCACCCGCTTTTGCTGTAAGCTACAAGAAGAAGGTGGCAGCTGCATCGAGGTCCGCTATTCAGGCTGAAATTCACGAAAATGATCTTTACGCGATTATGTATACAAGTGGCACTACTGGCAGGCCGAAAGGTGTTCTCCATTGCCACAGAGATATTGTAGAACAAAGCTTGATAGTGATTAGCGCAACAAAGCTTGATAGCCATGATAACGGTCTTGTCACTGCACCAATGTTTCACTGCGCAGAGCTCCATTGTGCCTTCCTTCCTCGTGTACATGTTGGCGCAACAAATACAATCCTTCATCATTTTGAACCACAGCGAGTACTCCAATTAATCACCGAAGAAAAGATCACCAAGTTTTTTGCTGCACCGACAATGTGGAATATGCTTTTACAAGAAAAACTCGACGATTATCAGCTTGATAGCTTAAAAATAGGTCTTTATGGTGCTGCACCAATGGCACCAGCACTTGTCTATGCATGCAAGGACAAATTAGGTATTGCTCTTGTTCAGGCATATGGAATGACGGAAATGGGGCCAGCCATTACATTTTTGTCAGATGAAGATCAAATCAGTAAAGCGGGCTCAGCTGGTCAAGCCTGTTTAAATCATGAGATTCGAATTGTTCGCCCGAATGAGAATGGTCCATCTGATCCTGATGATACGGTTCCAGCAGGGGAAACAGGGGAAATCATTGTGCAAGGCCCATGTATGATGAGCGGCTATTATAACAATGAAGAGGCATCGATCAAATCCTTGCATAAAGGCTGGTACCATTCAGGGGATATTGGCTATCTTGATGATGAAGGCTTCCTGTGGGTAAAGGACCGAGTCGATGACATGATTATCAGTGGCGGTGAGAATATTTATCCGCGTGAAGTTGAGGACGTTCTGTATACACATAGTGGTGTCCTTGATGTAGCGGTCATTGGTCAGCCTGATGATCGGTGGGGGGAATCAGTAACAGCCTTTGTTGTTAAAAAGGATTTGGCACTTACTGCAGAGATGCTTGATGAAGTTTGCAAAAATAGTGCAGAGCTTGCCAATTATAAACGACCACGTAAATATATTTTCTGTGATGTGCTGCCGAGAAATGCAAGTGGGAAAATTCAAAAATTCATGCTGCGAAAACGCCTGGAAGATTTAACTCAGACTAACGAGCTCTAAAATCACCACTGATCAAAGGAGTTGTCTATTATAATATAGCCAAATTTAATATAGGAAGGATTTCTATATGTTAAAGGGTGTAAGAATTATTGACTTTACGAATTATCTTCCTGGCCCCTATGCCACAATGAGATTAGCGGAGCTTGGTGCTGAAGTAATCAAAATCGAACCGCCAGAAGGGGATCCTGCTCGAAATCTTGGTATAAAGAAAGATGGAACAGGTATTGTGTATCTAGCGAATAACCGGCAGAAGAAAAGTATAATCCTTAATTTGAAAGAGGAAGAGGAGAGGAGTGCAGCACTAAAGTTAATTTCAGCAGCAGATGCTGTAATTGAAAGCTTTCGCCCTGGCGTGATGAAGAAGCTTGGTCTTGATTATGAGTCGGTCGTCAAGTATAAAGAGGATATTGTTTATTGCTCCCTAACCGGCTATGGAGAACAGGGGAGTTTTCATAAACTAGGAAGTCATGATTTAAACTATATGGGAGTCAGTGGTGTTCTTGCACAATTCAAAGACAGCAGCGGAAAACCTGTCCATCCGTCCATCCAAATTGCGGACTATATGGGAGCACTGGCTGCAAGTGAGAGGATCTTAGCAGGGATTGCCTCAAGAGCGCTTACTGGAAAAGGAAGCAATCATTGTATCTCTATCGCTGATGTGGTTGCTTCCATAATGGGAAATCATCTTTTAATTGAACAAGAAACAGGCGAAACAAGGGGTATTTCTCATTTAAATGGGAAGATTATCTCTTATGCGATTTATGAAACAAAGGATCATCGTTATGTTACTCTTGGAGCACTTGAAAAAAAGTTTTGGGAAAACTTTTGTCTCGCAGTTGAAAGGGAAGAATGGATCGAAGCTCATTATTCTAAAACAGAGCAAAGCAATCTAGTGTATGAGCAAGTACAAGAACTATTTGGCAGTCGTGATTTAGCAGACTGGGTGGAGTTTGGAAAGAAGGTAGATTGCTGTTTAGCGCCTGTATTAGAGTCAAATGAGTTGCGTGACTTTCCTCTTTATAATGAAAAAGGAATGGTATTTCAAAATCCCAAAGATTTCACTTCTGTTAAAATGCACGGGGATCTTAAATCTGAAAATAGCTTTTCACCTGAAAAGGGCGAGCATGGGACGGAAATTAGAAACAATTTCATTGAGAAAGCATCGGATTGATCCGATGCTTTTTCAAATAATATTTTCACTCATTGCATTAAAGTAAAGGAATAAAATGTTATAATCGTTATGTTTAGTTTTTTTCTGTAGCTTTGGGGGAAAAAGTTGTATTTAAATATGATAAGAAAGAATTGGAGTGATAACACCTGTGCGAATAACGAAAGCAATTCCTAACATGGTTACTTTAGGAAATTTATATTGTGGTTTTTTATCTATCGGTTTTGCAGCGAGTGGAGAGTTCAAAAATGCTGCAGTGTTAATATTAATTGGGATGATGCTGGACAGTATGGATGGCAGACTTGCAAGAATGTTACATGCGGATAGTACGTTAGGAAAGGAGCTTGATTCACTAGCAGATATTGTTACTTTTGGTGTAGCGCCCTCATTTTTAGTTTATTATACATATTTCTACCAATTCGGCATGCTTGGTTTTGCTGTTGCTGGACTATTCCCTTTATTTGGTGCCTATCGATTAGCTAGATTTAATATTAGTTCAGGCAAGTCATCATTAAATTATTTTGTTGGTGTTCCGATTACTGCTGCGGGTGGGATATTAGCGATTCTTACCTTATTTGGCGATAGGATCCCACAAATTATTACAACTGTTGTTTTCACCGGAATGTGTTTTTTGATGGTAAGTAAAATTCGGATACCAAGCCTGAAAGAGATACCATTACCGAAGTACGGTACAATTGTTACTATTTTTCTTGGCTGTCTTTTATATTTGATATACAAAGGGACATATGGTCAATTTCCATATTTAATCTACATTGCTACACCTATCTATATCGCTTACCTCGCCTATCGATTTGTAAAGGGGAAGAAAGAAAAAGAGTAAATAAAAAAACTTTCGATAAAAAAGGAGAATATTCTCCTTTTTTTTATCGAAAGTATACTTTGTCTATATTATATTTTGCTTTTAATTTATTAATAATATAGGTTTCATAAATATCTCTTTCTGTTGGGTCCTCTACAAAACAAACCGCAATTTTATTTACTTCATCCCGATGTTGTTTAATTGGGGATACGGTATCCTCGAAATGTTTCTTTACCCGTTGTCTTAATTTCCTTGCTTTCCCTACAAATAGCAAATCCTCATTTTTATCGAAAAAGAGAATTAATCCACCTTTATCTCTCGGAATACGATGGTAATCTGTAAATCCATAAACACTGCTCAGTTCAGTTCCACTTGTTTCCCCAGATTGGTTCCGTTTTTTTGTAATCACAATATCTGGAGTGGGGATATCAATCTTTATCATCATTTATCACTTCCTAATCTTAATTGATGGTATCACAACATAATAGCAAAAATCTACATTCATCATAAAAAACATTCATGAAGCGAGCAGGTACATGTCTGTCTGCTATTTTTTTCAAAAATACAGCATAATAGACGAATATTATTACAAAATATTCACATTTTTCATAAACTGGCCAATTAAAAGCTGGTATCATCACTTTGTGTATTTTCACCATGTAAACAAGGTAAATTCGACACATTATTGTACAAAGCGACATTGTGTGATAAAAATGAACTAACAAATATGATCCATCCATTATTTTGCATAAAAATGAACCTTTAAACCTAGTTAAATGGATTCGTTGTTACAAAATTCTAGGATTAATACTGCTGTTAGTATTAGTAAGGAGTGAGAGAATGTTTAATCAAAGCCATGTTCAGTCATGGGTTGATTCATTACAAGAAATATTTAAAAAAGGGCAGTCAAATTATAAGAATTTGCTGCAAATGGAAAAGGATATTCAACAGATCAGTTCCTTTTTAGAAGATTATACAAATTTAAGATATGCATTAGACGCCTCTGCAATTGTTGCGGTTACAGATGATCGAGGGAAAATCCTATATGTAAATGACAAATTTTGCGAGTTATCGAAGTATTCTAAAGAAGAGCTGCTTGGGCAGGATCATCGGATTCTTAATTCAGGTTACCATGATAAAAATTTCTTTAAGGAAATGTGGAATACAATCAAGAACGGTGAGATATGGGAAAGTGAGGTAAGAAATAGAGCAAAAGACGGATCCTATTACTGGGTGAAAACGACAATCGTTCCGTTTAAGGATCAAGAGGGACAACCGATTATGCATATTGCCATTAGAACGGATATAACTGAGGGCAAGATTGCTCAAGAGAAATTGGTTGAAGCATTACAAAATGATTTCTCACATGTAGTTAACTCATTAAATAACCTTATTTTTAAGGTTGCTAAAGATAAACTAGGAAAGTTTATTTATATTCTAAATGAAGGTAAGCTAGCTTATCAATTAGGCTTAGATAACGAAAAAATGCATGGCAAACAGCCAGAAGAAGTTTTTTCATCTGAAATTGCCAGTATGCTAGTACAGAAATATGAACTTGCCTTTCTCGGCAAACCTGTTACATATAATTATGCTTATCGTAATCGGCAGCTCTTAACCTATCTATCTCCCATTTATCGTGAAGGAAAAGTGGTTGAAATTATTGGTTGTATAAATGATATTACTGAGCTGCATCATGTTCAAGAAGAAGTAGAGTTTATGGCATTCCACGACCTGTTAACAAGTCTACCAAATCGGAGAAAATTTTGTGATGATTTAAATCACTTGATGAGGAAATCAAGGGAGAAAGGTGAAAAAATAGCCGTTTTTTTTCTTGATTTAGACCGATTTAAGCAAATTAATGATTCATTAGGACACACCGTAGGCGATCAATTAATTAAAGCAGTTGCAATGAAATTAAAAACGGAAATATGTTCGAAGTCTGAAATTTATCGATTGGCTGGCGATGAATTTATTATCATTTATCCAAATATTGAAAGTAAGGATAAGGTAATCAATTATGCTAAAAAGCTTTTAGCTATTTTTGATCAATCCATTCTTCTTGGGGCTAATGAAATATATACGACCTGCAGCATGGGCATAAGCCTCTTTCCAGAACATGGAGGAGATTGTGATTCTCTATTGAAAAAAGCTGATATTGCTATGTACGCAGCAAAATTAAAAGGGCGAAATAACTATTGTATCTATGAACAGGAAATGAACCAAGCCAATGAAGAAGCACTATTGATTGAAAATCACTTGCGTAAAGCAATTGATAATAATGAGCTAGAATTATTTTTTCAACCCAAAATGGATTTAAGTACGAGGCAAATTAATGGAATGGAGGCATTATTGCGCTGGAACAGTCCTATGTTTGGAAATATTCCACCTGATAAGTTTATCCCGATAGCAGAAGATACAGGGTTAATCATAAAGATTGATAATTGGGTGATCGAACGGGCATGTGAGCAGAATAAAGAGTGGAACAGCTCTTGGTACTCTTCTCCCTTAAGAGTAGCTGTTAATATCTCCCCCCTTCATTTTCGTCTGCCAAACTTCCATAATGTCATCGAAAACGTTTTAGAAAAGACCGGCTTAGATCCTAATCTATTAGAAATAGAGATTACTGAAAATAGCTTTATTGATCATATCGAAGAATGTATAGAATGTTTAAATAAATTAAGAAACATGGGGATTACTGTTGCAATTGATGATTTTGGAAAAGGCTACTCCTCCTTAAATTATTTAAGGAAATTCCCAATTCATTCACTCAAAATTGACCGAAGTTTTATTCATGAAGTAGCAAAGAACAGAGAAGACATAGCAATTGTGAAAGCGATTACTTATCTCGCACATGAGCTAAATTTAAAAGTAGTGGCAGAAGGGATCGAAACGAGGGAAGTAATTGAAGTACTGGAGGAAATAGGCTGTGATGAAATTCAAGGGTATTATGTTAGCAGACCTCTTCCGAAAAAGGAATTTGAAGCTATATATCGCAGGTTACCTTATCAATTATTGTAAGCATATTTTTCAAGAATGCTAAAGAATCCAAAGGGGAAACCAAAATGAAGAGTCTAAAGACGAAACTAATCGTTGTAATCGTACCAATTATTTGTATTGCCTTAGTACTAGTTGCTTATATAAATCATAACAAGGCAAAGGAATTTCTAGAAGAAGATTTTGAAAAGTTATCTTTAACCAATCTAGAGAAAACACAGAAAGAATTAGATGGTGCTTTTTCAATACATATTGAACGATTAAAGGGTTTTTCCCACAGCACAGAAATGAGCAGCAAGGATGTGAACATACAGCAATCATATCTTAAGCGAATTGCACAGCAATTTCCGGAGTATTCACTGCTTTTTGTCGCGGATGAAAAAGGAACAGCCATCACTTCTACAGATGTAGAAACAAATATTGCTGATCGAGAATATTTCCAGCTTATCATGTCAGGAAAAGATTCCACTATTTCTGACCCAGTCGTAAGTAAAGCGGATCAATTAACAACCGTTGTTTTCGCTGTCCCAATTAAAAATGATAATAATCAAACAATAGGTGTTTTAGGGGGGACTTACCCGATTGATAGTCTCCAGCAGCTTGTAGCTGATGTAGAAATAGGAGATACAGGCTATGCTTCCATTACTCAGCATGATGGCTTATTTATTGGGCATCCGAGTGAAGAGATTGTTTTTAAATCCACTGTTGATCAATTAGGTATTCCAGAACTAAAACAGGCACATGAACAAGCAATGTCAGGCAAATCAGGAATGATTCGTTATAAATATAAGGGGGAAGAAAGGTTTACCTTTTATAAACAGCTTCAATCAAAAGATTGGAACTTATTTATTACAGTCCCAGTGGCAGAAGCAACAGATAAACTATCTTATTTAGCAAAGCTTTCATTTGTCACAGCAGGTATTGTCTTACTATTTTCGATTATTGTCGTCTTTATTTTTGCCTCTCGACTGGTTAAACCCATTCAAAGCATGTCTAATTTAACGTCATCAGTAGCTAAAGGTGATTTAACTTTATTAGTTGATCATCAAGGAAAAGATGAGATTGGTGTGCTTGGCACAAATTTTAATCATATGATTTCAGGAATGCAGAATATTTTAATGCGGATCGATTCGGTATCAGAGCATGTAAGACAATCATCTGCCACACTTGTGAATACAAGTGAAGAAACGAAGTTATCTGCCGAACAAGTGGCCATTGCCATTAATGAATTAGCGACAGGTACAGCAGATATAGTTCATTCGGTGACCAATGTGACTGATAAGGTACAATTTATGAGCCATACACTTAAAGATCTTAGTATGTTCGCCAATGGCGTGAATGAAACATCACTTCAAAGTAAAAATCTTTCCGAGCAAGGTGAATTATTAGTCAATCAAGCAATTGAATCTATTCGAGAGGCAAATCATCAAGTTCAGGATACAGCTCATATCATCAATCTTGTTGATAAACGATCGACTGATATCGGAAATGTGATTGATATGATCACAAGAATTGCTGAGCAAACGAACTTGCTTGCATTAAATGCTTCCATTGAAGCGGCACGTGCAGGTGAGGCAGGGAAAGGATTTGCGATTGTAGCAGAAGAGGTACGTAAGCTTGCAAACGAAACAAGCAAATCGGCCGAACAAATTGCAAGAATGATTTCTGAAACTCAAAATGAAAGTCACCGTGCAGTCCATTCGATCAAAAAAGGTTTAACAGTAGTTGAAACAGGTATGAAGGCAGTTATTCAATCTGGCGAGGCTTTTTCGAAAATATCAATAAATGTAAATACAACCTCTGAACAAGTAATGAAAACGAATCACTCGATTCAACATTTAGAAGAAATTAGTGTGAGCATCACGGAAGATTTGGAGAGCATTTCAGCAGTAACAGAACAATCCTCTGCTGGAGCAGAAGAAGTAAGTGCTGCTAGTGAGCAACAGGCCGCTGGTGCAGTTCAAATCTCAGCCGATGCACTCGAACTATCGAATTTAAGTAATGATTTGAAAGAAATGATGAAGCAATTTAAAGTAAAGTGAAATAAGTGATGCCTGTTCCTCGTTACTTTGATGTATGGAGGAACAGGCATTTTTTATGACACTCGATGAGACAAGCTTTGATTCAACCTTTTGTGAAGACACAATTATATTCTTTCGACAGCTACCCGTCCAGAAAAGAAGGTTGCCCCTCCACCCATATCCGAAAGGCGGTCAGGAGTTAAGGTGTTAACAAGTTGTTTTGTACCAGGAGCATTTGTCCATAAACCTTGGGAAACGACAACTCCTTGGAGCACATTTTCTCCTACCGTGACTTTAAGCTCGCACTCTCCCCGATTATTCCAAATGCGAACGGTTTCTCCATCCTTAATATTTTCCATATTTGCGTCGGTGCTGTTCATGTGTAAACGCGGCTCTTTTTCAAGTGAACAGTGCTTTGTAATATTAGAAAATGTGGAGTTTAAGAAATTATGATTGGGCGCTGGAACAAATAAGTATGGAAAATCTCCATCATTAATAATAGGCGTATATGTTGGTAATGGGGAATGCCCATCCTTTTCCATTTTCTCAGAATATAACTCAATTTTTCCGCTCGGAGTTGGGAGCTTTCCGGGGAATAATGGTTTTACATTCGCTTTTATATATTGCTTTTCAAGTAAGGTATCATAATTTATTCCATTTAGATAAGGATTGCTAGGATGATCAAGTGAAGTTGAGATCATTTCAGCTTCAGTTTCTTCGAAAACAGGATCATCGAATCCCATCCCTTTAGCTAATAAACGGAAAACATCCACATTGGATTTAGATTCATAATACTTTTCAATGACTGGCTGTTGTATTTGTATATAATGATGCCAGTAGGAAGCATAAAAATCTGTATTTTCGAATGAAGAAGTAGCTGGCAAAATGATATCTGCGTATTTTGCTGTTTCTGTCATAAATAAGTCATGAACGACGAGAAATAAATCATCCCGTTGTAAACCTTTTCGAACAAGACTCCCTTCAGGTGCGACAACGGCTGGATTACTGCTGTACACATACATGGACTGAATAGGAGGGTCTAATTCGAGTAATTTTTTGCCGATTTCATTCATATTGATAACTCGTGTATGTTTATTTTCTAATAAATCTGGCCGCTGCAAGTCTTCTTCATTATAAGCTAAAAAGCTGGAATTGGATTTGATGGCACCCCCACCCTTAACAAGCCATTGACCAGTTAAGGCGGGAAGACAAGAGATGGTTCGGGTGGTCATTCCTCCGTTATCATGATGCTGCAGTCCATTTCCGATCCTAATATAGGCAGGATTCGTCTTTCCGTACATTCGGGCTAGCTTATAAATGTCTTCTACAGGTACGCCTGTAATACTAGATACTGTTTCAGGGTCGTATTGAACGACATGTTCGCGAAGCTGTTCATGTCCGATTGTGTATTCTTGTAAAAACTGGTTATCGACCATATTTTCAGCAAATAAAATATGCATCATTCCTAATGCAAGTGCACCATCTGTCCCAGGCAATAACGGAATAAACCAATCAGCTAGCCTGCCTGTTTGGTTTTTATGGACATCTATAACGACTATTTTTGCCCCATTTTTTTTTGCCTTTTGTGCAAGAGCTACCTGATGCATATTCGTACTCACAGCATTAATGCCCCAGAAAATGATAAGCTTTGAATGAATCGTATCTTCAGGGTCGATCCCTAGATTTCCGCCCATCGTATATTTATAGCCGGTTGTTCCTGCTGCCTGGCAAATTGTCCGGTCTAGTTGTGAAGCCCCTAAGCGGTGGAAGAAGCGGCGATCCATTCCTTCCGCTGTAAGATTCCCCATATTCCCGTAGAAGCTATATGGCAAAATACTCTCAGGACCGGCCGTTTGAATCAGTTCTTTCCAGTGAGAAGTAATCGTTTGAATTGCTTCCTCCCAGCTTATCCGTTCAAATTTCCCTTCATTCTTGGTGCCTACTCGCTTCATTGGATATTTCAAGCGATTTTCGCTATGAATTCTTTCCTTCATATTTCGCACTTTATTACAAATATTCCCTTTGGTTACTGGGTGATTCGGATCTCCATCAACTTTTACAATTTTTCCGTTTTCTTTATGAAGGAGTAAGCCGCATTGATCTGGGCAATCAAGGGGGCACACAGATGGAAAAACACCATCTTGTTGATTTACAAAAGTGGTCATTAAACTATTCTCCTTTACCAGGTTAATCAGGTGCAAGAATACAATGTTTTAATATTGTTATTATCATAAGACAGTTTGAAAAAGACCGCAATCATTTATCATTATTAGAATCCTATTAAAGAGTGATAATTTACTTGAAAAGTAGGGTTGATAGAGTATGATAGATTATAACTATTTTAATAAGGAATATTTTATTCAAGGAGTCCATAGCTATGAACCAAACGTTTACTATTCAAGAAAAGATAAAGCAAACCTTCATCTTATTGGTTCCAATTCTGATCACTCAGCTTGGAATGTTTTCAATGGTGTTTTTTAATACAATTATGTCTGGCAAGTATCATTCATCTGCACTCGCAGGTGTTGCGATCGGGTCATCCATTTGGAATCCAGTATTTACAGGCTTAAGCGGCATTTTGCTTGCTGTTTCTCCCATTGTGGCCCAGCGTTTCGGCGAGAAGAAAACGGGGGAAGTTACGTCGATAGTGAAGAATGGAATTTATTTAGCGGTTGGGATTGCGGTTGCCGTTATTATTATTGGATTCTTTTTCTTAGATCCATTATTAACGACAATGAATCTGCCAGATCAAGTGCATGAAACAGCATTTAACTATTTGGTTGGCCTAAGTTTTGGGATTATTCCCTTTTTTACTTTTAATGTTCTAAGGTCATTTATTTATGCCCTTGGCAAAACTCGTGTTGTTATGGTTATTTTGTTATTGGCTTTGCCAATCAATTTATTTTTTAATTATGTATTCATCTTTGGTCAATTAGGTTTCCCAGAACTAGGGGGCGCAGGTGGAGGGTATGCTACTGCTATTACCTATTGGTTAATATTGGGGATGACGATATATATTATAAAAACGAAAGAACCATTTTCAGTTTACAATATCTTTTCAAATTCTAGAGAGTTTTCTTTAGATAAATGTAAAGAAATCCTGAAAATTGGTGTGCCAATGGGGCTATCCATCTTTTTTGAAACAAGTATGTTTGCGGTTGTAACTATTTTACTAAGTAAATATAATGTTAACACGATTGCGGCTTATCAAGCTGCTTTAAATATTGTCTCCTTCTTATATATGATCCCTATGAGTATTTCAATGGCCCAAACGGTCCTAGTTGGGTATGAGGTCGGAGCAGGGAGATTTAAGGATGCAAAAGCATATAGCTGGTTAGGAATCTATCTATCTGTTATAATAGCCCTCTTCACAGGATTGTTAGTCGTTCTGTTCCGCTATGAAGTGGCTGGATTCTATTCCAATGAAGCAGCCGTTATTTCTTTAACTGCCCATTTCTTAATTTATGCCCTATTCTTCCAAATATCGGATGCTATACAAGCAACGGCACAGGCAGCATTAAGGGGCTATAAAGATGTAAATATTTCATTTATTATTACACTAATCGCCTATTGGCTCATTTGTTTGCCAGTTGGATATATTCTGGCACATTTTGCCGATCTAGGTGCAACAGGCTATTGGGTTGGATTAACAGTTGGATTGCTTGCTGCTGGCGTTTGTTTGTCAATGAGGCTCATTTATATTCAAAAGAAGAAGTTTGTTAGCAGACAAGTAGGATAGGATAACGTGATAGGTAAAGGAAAAAGGTATTCACTTTAAATAGTTGAATACCTTATTTTCCCTTTAAAGCTTTGCATGGCTAAACTATTTGATTTTATGATAATATATATATTGGGATAAAATATAACTTCAAATTGACCTACAATAGTCGGAAACTAGAATAGGGAATCTTGAAAAAATTCTGCCTATTTCCCATTTTTTGATTGAAAATGAATTGACTATGGTTATTAAGAACTATATAGTAAAGATACAACCATTTTATGACTTTTCAGAATTCCAATTTAATTATAGAAAAGGCAAATTCATTGAAAAATGAGGACGCAAAGCTAGAGGGGCTAAAGTCATTAGACAATGCCAGCCAGCTACCGTGTATAACTATGAATGAGTTAGATTAATCGGTATTTGGTTAGTCTATTTTTTGTGAAAATATATCTTTGGAAGTGTTAAAAATGGGTAAACACAAGGAAAATATCCATCAAATCTTAGGGATCATTACAAAACTATTGAAAAAGATCGGTACAGAGAAAAATATTATCTCAGGGGATACCTATAAGGAAATTATTCGCACGGTCGGCGAAGATAGCGATAAACAGGTTGTTGAATCTTTACTATCACAATTACAAAAAGTAAATGTACAAATGGAAAATATGAGCTGGTTAAATAAGCATTACATCATTTTGCATGATTTTGCCCAAGTTTGCAGTAAAACATTGAATGAAGAAGTTCTGCTTAAAAAGGCATATGAAATGGTTTCTCAAGTAATGCCGACAGATTCCTTTTTTATTGCGTTATACACCGAAGGAAATCCACTTATTCACTTTATTTTTATGGTGGAGAATGGCATATTCTATCCACAAGATTATATAAAAATGGGGAATAATTTTACTACTAGAGCCATTACAACAAAAGAAATTGTTCATCCCCGGAAAGTAAGTCTTGATCAAACAG
The DNA here is from genome assembly GCF_042865275.1 of Cytobacillus mangrovibacter. Lineage (NCBI taxonomy): Bacteria > Bacillati > Bacillota > Bacilli > Caryophanales > Bacillaceae > Cytobacillus > Cytobacillus mangrovibacter. The sequence goes on from NZ_JBIACJ010000007.1 coordinate 82,033, forward strand.
ATACAACGTTTGGAGTAACAGATACAAAGTCCGGCATTTTTGTCCCCGTAATTATTGATGATCATGTAAAAGCAGTGATTTCTGCACAAAGTGTATCTGACTTTGCCTATCGAAAGGAACATGAAGAATTACTGCAAATTATAGGGAATCAAGTTATCAATTCAATAGAGACAGCAAGACTTTATGAGAAAATATATTTAATGTCACAAACAGATGAATTGACAGGATTGAAAAATCATCGTGCCTTTCATAATGATTTATCCAAGTTAATTAGCTCAGAAGGACAAGAAATTACCCTTATGATGATTGACTCTGATCGTTTAAAGAAGGTAAATGACAACTTTGGCCACGATATTGGTGATTTATATTTGAGGGTTTTAGCTGATGGGATCAAAAGTATTTGTGATGAAAATGTCGTAGGCTACCGCTATGCAGGGGACGAATTTATGATTATCATAAAGGGCTCTTCTCAACATAGAGTGGACCAAATTTATGAAGAATTAGCGGAATACTTAGCTCAGCATCCAATTAGAATTTCAGACTGTGAAATCACTGTTTCAATTAGTTCAGGTGTTGCAACCTATCCGATGAATGGTTCTTCTGTAGATACCTTAAAGAAATCTGCCGATCAAGCTCAATATAAAGCAAAAAAACAAGGCGGAAATCAAATGGTTACATCTTAAAATAGGGAGTGTCAACACCGAAAAGGGATGAATATCCTTTGTGGTGTTGACACTTTTCTTATTCAATCTGGTTTTCCCAATCTGAATATTGCCCGCTTCCGCTGCAGCCAGGACAATCAAATAAATTGGCATGGTAGGCATATTCGTTCCCAGGGTATACGGAAAATCCTCGGCCATAGCATTCTGGACATTTATTCTCCTCTTCCATTTGAGATACATGTTTTTCGTATCTATTTGCTCTCCACTCATTAAACGAATTCAATAGTCCCATACGTTTCACCTCAACTATCTTTTTCTTATTTTTTGTGAATAAACTTAAATTTATACATAAGTTGTTTTAATTCGCATTTATGAAGAAAAAGTGTATGATAATGTATAATTAGGTTATTATTGTTCGCATGTTGAAAATGAGCAATAAACATTTCCTGTAAAAAGAGGAACACCAAGGAAAGGAGATACTACGAATGAAAATACTTGGTATATCAGGTACAATCATAGGCGCAAAAACAGCCATATTAGTTGAGACAGTTCTAAAAAAAATGAAGGAAAAGTATCCAGATACAGAGATCGAAATGCTCGACTTGAGAGAGTATAATATTGAATTTTGTGATGGCAGAAATCCCGATCTTTATAACGATGACACGAAGAAAATGATTAAGATCATCTCAGATGCTGACTTTTACTTAATTGGATTCCCGATCTTTAATGGTTCGTTTCCGGCTCCATTAAAAAATGTATTTGATTTGGTTCATCCAGCCGTTTTCCGTCATAAAGTAATGGGATTTGTCGCAAATGGGGGAACTTATCAGCACTATCTAGTAGTTGAAAATCAATTAAAGCCCATTGCAGGTTATTTACGCTCTTTTGTAGCACCGAGCTATGTGTACGCAAATGGAGAACACTTTAACGCTGCAAATGAAATTATTGATGAGGAAGTTCTTTCACGCATTGATGCATTGGCGGAAGAACTAATCATCATGCAAAAAGGGCTAGCAATTAAAAAGCCTGAGTAGGAGTCATTTCGCAAAGGATTACTGAAAAAGGAGCAATCAAATGACCATCATCATTTATTGCTTCTTTTTTATTCATATTGAATTTAATTTCACAAGTTGGAAAAGATGTCGATATTTCAGTATAATATAAACTAGGAAAGTGGTCATACCACTTAGAGATTAGATAATAAAAATTTGCACTCAAAATCAGAGAATATTACAATCAATATATGAGCCGTTACCTAATTTTAAAGAGGAGGAAGTAAAAGGTGAGTGAAACAAAGGATTTACAAAGTAGTGCAACAGATATGTTAAAGGCGACTAGTCGGACTTTCTTTATTCCCATTAGTCTTTTATCACCGGGATTAAGAGAAGCAGTTTCATCTGCCTACTTATGCATGAGAGCAATAGACGAGATTGAGGATCATCCAGGGCTTCCATTATCGTCCAAAAGCAACCTTTTACTTTCGATCAGTCAAGTTTTACGAAAGCCATTCCATGATAAAGAGTTAACTGAAATCTTTCAACCATTCCAAACATTACTTCCGGAAGTCACACTTCGACTGGGTGATTGGATAAACGTTTGCCCGCAGTCAATAAAAGAGAAGATCTTGCAAGCGACATCAATTATGGCTGAAGGTATGGCGAATTGGGTAGGAAAAGAGTGGGAAATTAAGGATGAAGCAGATTTAGATGATTATACATATTATGTAGCAGGTCTCGTAGGCGTTATGTTAGCAGATATTTGGAAATGGTATGATGGGACTGAGACGGATAAAGAATTAGCCATCGCATTTGGCCGTGGTCTGCAGTCTGTTAATATCCTGCGTAATCATACGGAAGATGCAGAGCGGGGCGTGAGTTTTTTCCCAGAGGGATGGGAGCTTGATGATATGTTCATGTACGCCCGTCGGAACCTGGCATTGGCAGATGAGTATGTAAAGGTTATTAAAACAAAAACAATCCTTCATTTTTGCAAGATTCCATTGGCACTTGCACATGGCACGCTAGATGCATTGACTGCAGGGAAAGAAAAAATGAGCAGATCGGATGTAACTGAAGTTGTTAGTCAAGTGGTTGGGAAGTAATATCTAGCTAAACAACTTTGAGTACGGAGATTTTATTAAGCAGTAATGTTTGCAAACTAAAAAAAAGCCCTTGACCTCCGTTTTGTAAAGACTAAACGAAGGTCAAGGGCTTTTTTTAAAGAGTATGTGCGAGAAAAAAACGTTAATCTACCATTCTTTAGGTTCGTAGTTTAGTTCGTTAAAAAGTTGAGTTTTTTCTTTTTTTGATAAATCTCGCCATTGTCCGACAGGAAGGCTGCCCAAATGAATATTCATGATTCGCGTCCGCTGCAATCGAAAAACATCGTACCCCAGCTCAGCACACATACGACGAATTTGGCGATTTAAGCCCTGTGTTAAAATGATCTGGAAATCAAATTTAGATAACTGCCTTACCTCACAAGGGAGTGTTTTTGTGCCTAATATCTTTACACCTTCAGACATTTTCTTTAAGAATTCAGGTGTGATCGGCTTGTCAACGGAAACAATGTATTCTTTTTCATGCCTATGTTCGGCACGCAAGATTTCGTTTACAATATCTCCATCATTCGTTAGGAGTATGAGTCCGTCGGAATCTTTATCGAGCCTTCCGATATTATAAATTCGTAAAGGATGATTTACTAAATCAACTATATTTCCCTTAACGTTTTTTTCAGTTGTGCTGGTAATTCCCACAGGTTTGTTTAAAGCAATATAGACATAGTTCCTTGCCATTCTGATAGGATTTCCACTTACTCGGACATCATCCCCAGGTTCAACTTGGCTGCCTACTTTTGCCACTTTTCCATTAATAGTGACTCTTCCTTCACTTATTAATCGATCTGCCCCTCTTCTTGATGAATGTCCAGACTCGCTTATGTATTTATTAATTCGCATGTTTACCAATCCTTAAGAAGTGAATTTTTTTAAAGAATACATGACAAACAAGTTAATTTCAAGAACAATTTAAAATTATAAGCGGCAGATATGCAGGTAGGAACAAGCCTTTTGGAAATTCTTATAAACTTTTTTCCTTTAGAACAGTAAGCTGGTTTGTTTCTAGATTTGTAACAGGATTTTTCTTTTTGTTAACTAGATGAAGAGCTAAACCAGTAAAGATAAATCCACCAACAAAGTTACCAATTGTAACAGGGAGTTGATTCCATAGCCACCAATCACCTAATGTTATGTCAGCTCCCATAAAGATGGCTGTTGGAATAACAAACATATTTACGACAGCATGCTCAAAGCCATGAGCAAAAAAGAGAAAGACGGGAAGCCACATTGCTGCTATTTTTCCAATGGTTGAGCTAGATACAAATGCCATAAAAGCACCTAGCGTAACCATCCAATTACAAAGTATCGCTTTTGTGACGGCAATAATGACCCCTTCACCACCAAGGCTCTTATATGCAAGCGTTTTTCCTTCTGCCACACTAATTATCTTTTCGATCATGGGTCCATCTGTTAAGTGTCCAAGCTTTGTAGCAGTAATATAAAATAAAACACCGTATAAAAGACTGCCTAATAGATTTCCTGTAAATGCCCAAAAAAAGTTATATCCTATATTTTTGCTAGTAGTTAGGCCTCTTAATCTCGCTAGTGGCAGCATGGCGAAATTTCCAGTAACAAGCTCCAATCCTAATAAAAGAATTAGCACAAATCCAACTGGAAAAACAAATGCACCAATAATACTTAGATTTGTTTCGATTGTAGCAGTGTAGGCGAGTGTGGTGGCAAAACCTAAAAATGCACCCGATAGAATTCCCTTTATTAAGATTTCCTTTATCCCTAAAGTAGATTTGTAGGCACCTGCATGTGCAACATCCTCTACTAATTGATTGGGTTTAATATAATCCAAGACTATTCCTCCATTGTTCGTTTTTTTTTATGAGGCTTTATCTATTGTAATAAGGAGGATTTCATCATTTCAAGCATTATTTACAGTAAATTACATTTAATTATATGTATAGTAAATACAGTAAATATAGTTTAAATTCGAAAAAGCTAGATATTTGTAAATTTATTGTGCATCTGTTTAAAGATTGCTTTTCTTGTCTGTAACAGATATGGTTTGATAGGTAGAAGTAATTAAATAAAGGATGATAATAGATTGAGTAAACAAAGCAGGGAAAAAGCATATATATATACTTTTGCATGCAGGGGGGAAGAGTTATCCCTTTGTCATCTGGAAATGCGTTCATTATTCGGAATCCAGCCAGAATCAAATATATTAAAGAGTTCCATCCAAGTAGATTCCAGCCGAAGTCCGTTTATCAAAGAAAGGATAGAAGTCATCTACGAAGGGGATAACATATCGGAAATATTGGAACAAGTGGAACAACTTCATCTAAATGAGTCCACATTTAAAGTGATTTTTGTAAAAATCAATGACCTTGAAGCAGATAATAAAATTGAATATGATGAGCGGCGTAAAATTGAGCGAGATATTGGCTGGCGCATAAATGGAGAGGCCGATGTCCGTCATCCAGACCTTGTATTTGGGATAGTGACAATCGAAGGTCGCTGGTATTTCGGTAAATATCAGAAAAACAAGGCAGTTTGGCTGGATCACGTAAAAAAGCCTCGAAGTTTTTCTACATCACTAAGTACTCGTGTTGCTAGAGCAGTAGTTAATATTGCTGCCCCTAATCCTGAGGGACTCCAAGTGATTGATCCTTGCTGTGGGATTGGTACCGTATTAGTGGAGGCGCTCTCCATGGGAATTGATATAGTTGGCCGTGATATTAACCCACTGGTTGTTATGGGTTCAAGAGAAAATATTGCTCATTTTGGATTTCAAGGTGAAGTAAATATAGGACCGATTTCAGAAGTCACAAAAAACTATGATGTAGCAATAATTGATTTACCCTATAATCTGTATACACATGCTACTCCAGAGGAACAGTTCTCTATTATTAAGCATGCTCGCCGTTTTGCAAAGAAGGTTGTTATCGTTACGATTGAAACAATCGATCACATGATCGAAGAGGCTGGTTTCGAAATTCAAGACCGTTGTGTTGCAAATAAAGGATTGTTCTCTAGGCAAATCCTCGTTTGTGTTTAATCGCAGACACGGTTTAATTAATCAGACCGATTTTTACAGAAAAAAGATCACTATCACCAAAGCAAGTTGGAACAGTGACCAATTAGAGTCCATATAACCGTAGACAGTCATCAAATTAATATAGGTAAATGAATAAATGTTGACAAAAATAGTTGTTGATTGGAGTGGAAGGTGCTAGCTTGCGGGAGGCTCACCACCCACCCCGCAAGCTAGCACCTGGAGCGGAAATCAACCTCTACCAACTACATATATAAACTAACATGTGTATTATGAGATCTTTTCCTCTGATGCAAAAATTTGAATTAATGAGCCTTTTTTAATCCAGTATTGAAAGCTTTCTAAAGGAAAGACTCCTCTGCATTCTGGATTGTTCATTTGGATTATAACACTTTCAGGTGTTACTTCAATGACCTTTAATGAGTCTGAATTGTTTATGTTCGGTATGAAGGAGCTTTTCATTTCAAACTCCATATTATTAGCTAAAATAATCGTAAACACTTCCCTAATTAGTAATATATGAATAAATGATTCTAAGCTAGTTTATCCGTTTTAGCAGCTTTTATCCAGATTTTAGTTTAGATGTTAAAATTTTTCTATCCATTCGCTTAACTCTGTTGCCATCATTGGCTTTGCGTAATAATAGCCCTGTAAGGTGAGCTGAAATCCGGTAGATAATAGGAAATCTACTTGATCTTTTGTTTCAACACCTTCAATGACAATAGTTAAATTTAGCGAATGACCTAAGGCGATAATTGCTCCTAGAATGGATGAATCCTTTTTCGACTTTGGCACTTCATCAATAAAAGACTTATCAATTTTTAAAGTGGAAATAGGCATTTGCCTTAAATTAGAAAGGGAGGAAATACCTGTTCCAAAATCATCAAGTGCAACAGAAAATCCTGCTTCCCGAAAGGCGCTTATCGCACGCATGGTAGATTCAACAGACTCGATGACACTTGTTTCAGTAATTTCAAGTTCAAAATGGATCGGATCAATATTATTTTGAACTAAGGCTTTCTTTAGCTTTTTCATCAAACGTGGTGAAGTGACATACTCACCAGGGATATTAATGGCAATTTGAAATACAGGCAGTTTCTGTTCATGCCACTTACGGAACTGCTTGCTTGCTTTTTGAATAACCCAATCTGTAACATCACAAATCCGCTGATTTTGTTCTAAAATTGGGATAAAGATGGCTGGAGATAGAAATCCATAATGTGGATGATTCCATCTGATAAGCGCTTCAAGTCCATCAATCTTATGGGCATTTACATTGACTTTAGGCTGATAAACAAGAAAGAGTTCGTCATTTTCCATCGCTTGATCAATACTATTTAAGATTTCTTGTTCAAACGATAATGTGTGTATAACTGGATCGAAACGGATAACTTCAAGCTTATAAGAAATCGTTGGACTTGCCAGTACAGCAAGGGTATTAGAATATAGTTTCTTAGGACTTTGATCGGCATCAATGGCTGATAACGCACATGCGGCTTCAAGTTTATATTGTTTGTTTTGTATAACCATAGGTTGTTTCCATCTTAGTGCAATAGACTCCATGGCTGATTGGAGCTCATCTATACGATCTTCTCCTTGGGCAAGAAGGGCAAAGCGGTTTCCTTCAATTCGATATAAGTCGGTCATAGGGAGATTTAAATGTTTTAAGCAGTGTACAACGTTTCGGATAATCTCATCTCCGAAAAGATACCCGTATTCAGTATTCACTTTTTCCAAATTATGAATATTCCACACAGCGATACTTCGACTAATCCCATCATTATTTAAAACTTTCTCAAAACTTCGCCTGTTCGGAAGTTTAGTTAGAATATCAAAATGGCTAACCCGGAAATCTACATAACGATCAACTAAGCTTGATAAAAGCAATAGGCTCATTAATACAATGATTCCAATTGTCACACCAGTTATTAATAAACTCCTATCCATATGATGTTCTGTTACAATAACCTTTTGAATGGGGACATAGAAGGATGTTCCTGCCATGCCAGTGTAGTGCATGCTTGATACAGCCAGACCCATGAGGATAGAAGTCAAGCCTTTAATAAAGTAATTCTTCATATAATAGTGCAAATGAGAAAAAATAAACAGAGCAGCAAATGAGACGATTATAGCGATAATAACAGATAAACTAAATACCCATGGATTATATACATAAGTAGCATCCATTACCATCGAGGCCATTCCAGTATAATGCATAGTAGATATACCTATGCCCATGGCAATACCTGCAAAGATATAGGACCGCAATGAACGATTTATTTGGTTGACAAAATAAAAGGCCAAAAACGATGAAATAATAGAAGGAATCGTTGATAGAATGGTAAGTAGATTATCATAGTGCATCATGATCGGCAGTGAGAGTGCACTCATACCAACAAAGTGCATTGACCAAATACCAAAGCCCATCGCAAGAGATGCTAACATAAGCCAAAAGTAACGATGGAAAAAGCTATTCTGCTGCATTCGTTCATTCATTGAAAGAGCTGTAAACGAAGCAAGACTTGAGATAATGATGGAAAGGATAATAATAGATAGTGAGTATTCCCCACTAATCTTAATAAAATGATCAACAGGTGGTGGTGAAAACACAGTAAGCCCTCTTTCTAATGACAAAATGATCTTAAAAGTATACTAAATGATTGTAGAAGGTTAATAGAATTAGGTCAATAGATTTACAATTAGTCAATTTTTTCTAATTTTGATATGGATTTCATTCCAGCCAAACAAGGGTTATATGCAACAGAAAAAACTCTTGAAGTAACAAGAGTCCATCAGAGGGCATTAGGTGTCCACTAAATGTTTAGCTATCTAAGTACACCAATTTTCTGCCTATCACTACATTTTAATTGTTAGAAACATTGAATCTAGTTTGTTATCATTGATTAAAAAGGTGGTCAAAAAAATGAAGAAAGCATTGCCAATCTCAATCAGCATATTAGTAATATTCATTATTGTTTTTGCAATAGGAGAATATTTTACTATTAAAAGGTATGATGTTATGTCCGGCAATGGGAATATCGGTTTACTGCCAATTGGTATACTATTTATTGTGCTAATGTATGCATTAATAAAAATATACCAAGCGATCCCTAAAAATATTAGCCCTTTCTTCATCCTTGCATTTTTACTTATATCAACTATATCCTTGCCTTTTAGTATAAATTACGGTATTAAACAGTTAAGCCTTATAAGAAAATCTCTTTTGAAAAACTTCGATTTAAGTGATGTATACCAGTTAACTAAAGGTATAACTATTTATACTAACACTGTTTTTATTAATATTTTCAGCATGTGTACTCTCATTATTTTATCGGTATTAATATTAATGCTAGTAAAAAAATATCTTAATAAATAGCTGAAGTTACATTTGAAAAATATCAAAACATCGGAAGATTTAATTAGTACCCCTCTGGGAGATGGTCAATTACTTTTTCAATTGGAATGGCAAGCCCTATTTGATCCTTTGTTGAGATGGCGTAAACTACTCCAATAACGTCCCCACTAACACTAATGACAGGGCTTCCGCTGTTTCCTTTGTAAATTGGTGCGGAAAGCTGTAGGACTCCATTCTTCTCAGATCCTTCTAATAAAGCTCCTTCATTAACAATTTGATTATGTAATAGTGGATTTCCAATTACATAAATATGATCCTGAATGCGCCATAAATCAGGCTCACTTAAGGAAAGATGAGGCAACTTGTCCCCGGTAATTTGTAAAAAGGCAAGATCTAGATCAGGTTCTGCTTTTATGATTGTCGCTTTGAATAATTCGCCATTTGGGAAAGTAACTGTAATTGGATACATGCCTTCTATAACATGATTGTTTGTAATGATTAGCCCATTTTCAGAAATATTAAAACCAGTTCCTTTTGAATATTGGTCTTGGATGGTCACAACTGCTTCTTTATATTTTTGGATATCTTCTTGTTTCGAAAGCTCTGCAGACTTCTGTAGAAATTTAATAGATGATAAGTTGAAAACTTGTGGCCAAATTTGAATAACGCTGATAAACAAGGCAACGGCAAGGCAAAGGGCCACTCCTTTTCTTACAAATGACTTTCGTCTCTTCTGCCTATCTGCTAATAACTGATCTTCTTCATTTGGGAGAAAATCCTCTAAAGGTGGTTCTTCAAAATGAACTTCATCATCTTCTTTCTCATAATGATCCATATAAAAAAATCCTCTCATTATGTATTTTTCAATGGCTCTTTTCTTAAAGATTGTTGTTTTTTGAATAAAAGTTGTGAGTGAAAATCATTAACAAATATGTTAGTTGATTGTAGCGGAACGCGATCGACCTGGAGCGGAAATCAACTTCTACGAATTCATGTTAAAAGCAACAATGTTTGCGAAAATAGCCTTTTCAATAAAGTTAAGAGTAGTTTTCGTTAATAACTACTATACTATCGCCATTATAAATTTGCTATGAATAAAGCTTATATGGAAGTGTATCGGTCACAAGACAGTATCCGTAGATCTAAAGGCAAACTTTAATCAGAATGAAATATACGGTAGAATGAAATGGATACGGTCTAAGCTTGAGTGTATCGGCAGTTTTTTTATGCTGAAAAAGTAAAACAAGTAGAAGAATAATTATGAATAGGGGATATACAACAATGCTTAATTTGCCAAATTGTCCAAAATGTCATTCGGAATACACTTATGAGGATGGCAGTCTTTTTGTTTGCCCAGAATGTGCCTATGAGTGGAGTGCAGATTTGGATGCTGATAACAACGAAGATAATAAGATGATTAAAGATGCCAATGGAAATCCTTTAGCTGATGGGGATACCGTAACAATCATTAAAGACCTTAAAGTCAAAGGCAGTTCATCCATCTTAAAAATAGGAACAAAAGTAAAAAATATCCGTCTAGTGGATGGAGACCATGATATCGATTGCAAAATCGACGGCTTTGGTGCAATGAAATTAAAATCAGAATTTGTCAAAAAAGTATAATGAAATTTCAAGTACTGATTTTGATCTAAAAATAGTAAAGTGCAAAACCTTCACAACTCTGATAATATTAAATGAGTTTGCTATTATCAGAGTTGCTTAATCGGATATGGCTTATAAAGAAGGAGTTGAACCAAATGAAGTACTTAAAATCACAAATGAAATTGCTGATTAAAGATAATAATGAATTACAAAAACGATTAAAAGTATTAATGGAAGAACATGATCTTGAGAAAAGCTTTGCCATGAAAGCACTGTACCATTCAGAAGTTGCTGAAGGCGGTAAGTATCAGCTAGCATACCAGGCACTTGACTTACCTAAAGATTAAGGGTTTTGATTACTTTTAAAAATATGATTTTGTTGTAGAATTTCACGAAATGCACTATTTAATTGCTTTATGAAAATATATCTGTTATGATAAAGAAGTTATTTTTGTTTGGTCTGTAAGGAAAGAATAAGTATTTAAGCTTTTCGCCTTTGATATCTAACCTAGCAACGATAGTAATAAAATGTGAACTAGATTCACAAAAGGAGATTACACATATGCAACAAGGTACAGTAAAATGGTTTAACGCAGAAAAAGGCTTCGGTTTCATCGAAATTGAAGGTGGAGAAGACGTATTCGTACATTTCTCAGCTATCCAAGGCGAAGGATTTAAATCATTAGATGAAGGCCAAAAAGTTACATTTGACACAGAACAAGGTCAACGCGGACTTCAAGCAACAAATGTAAACAAAGCATAATTGCTGAAAAAGGGACTCCAATTGGAGTCCTTTTTTTTGTCTTACTAAAGAAGAATTGACACGATAATAAATAAGTTAAATATTAAGTGACAATACATATTGTACAACGAAAATTTGAGGTCGAATTAAATGCCATTATATTACTAAAACCGGTGCCAATAGGGGAGTATTAGGCTACCGAAATGAAGAATATCCAGTGAGTTTGTTTGCCAATGAGGCTCTTGTCTACCGAATGGTGAAAACTCAGTGAGTACGGTAGCCAATAAGGGGTGTTGCTTACCGAATTGATGAAAACCCAGTGAGTGTGGTAGTCAATAAGGGGTGTTGCCTACCGAATTGATGAAAACCCAGTGAGTGCGGTAGCCAATAAGGGGTCTTGCCTACCGAAATGGTGAAAATCCAGTAAGTGCGGTCGTCAATAAGGGATCTTGTCTACCAAAATGAAGAAATCTTGGTATGTCCCCGATCACTATTCCAAAAGACCAAAGTTAATAAGGAAGAAAGCATAAAAGTTTGTTTCTTCTTCTCCAATTGTTACTATTGTATTGAAACTTCAATAAGGAAGGATAATTGGAAATGACAAATATAAAAATTCCTGTATCAGTCTTAAATCTGGCGCCAATCCGTCAAGGGCAGGAAGCAAAAGAAGCGATTGATGCTATGGTTGATTTAGCAAAAGCAACTGAAGAAATGGGCTATACACGCTATTGGATTGCTGAGCATCACAATACGCCGACGCTTGTAAGTTCAGCTACTTCCATTTTAATAAAACATGTCTTAGAACATACTAGTCAAATACGTGTTGGTTCAGGAGGCATTATGCTGCCAAACCACTCTCCCCTGGTTGTTGCAGAACAATTTGGAACGATGGCAACGATCTACCCTAATCGATTAGATTTAGGACTTGGCCGTGCACCTGGTACGGATATGATGACGGCAAGTGCGCTTAGACGATCAAAAAATGACTCTGTTTATACATTTCCTGACGATGTGAAAGCATTGCTTACTTATTTTGGACCAGAAGAGATGCAAAGTTATGTCAAAGCATATCCAGGGGTAGATACAAATATTCCGATTTATATCCTTGGTTCATCGACTGACTCAGCTTATTTAGCAGCTTCATTAGGCTTGCCATATGTATTTGCATCCCATTTTGCCCCAAAATATATGGAGGAAGCGATTTCCATTTATCGTGAACGTTTCCAGCCATCGAAATACTTAGACTCTCCATATATGATGGTATGTTTGAATGTAATTGCAGCAGAGAGTGATGAAGAAGCACGTTTCGAATCAACGACGATGCAGCAATTTTTCCTAAATGTTGTCCGTGGTTCAAGAACCCCATTAAGCCCGCCAGTTGATAACATGGATCGGATCTGGAGTTTACCAGAAAAAGAAATGGCTACATCGATGTCTAGTGTGACTTTACTAGGAAGTAAACAGTCGATTCGAAAACAATTGACGAGTTTTCAAGAGAAATATCAAGTAGATGAGATCATGGCTGTAACGTATATGTATGATCCTGTTAAACAAAAACGTTCATATGAGATATTAAAAGAAGTGGTAGATGGGAGATAACAATGCCCGCTGTTTTATTCTATAAAGTGACTAGGAAAATCATGTTGTATGGTGAAGGAAAATGGTCATACTAAAAAAGCGACTTCTAGTATCACTGTCCGAAAAAGGATAAAGCGGGGGATAGAATATGACTGATGAAAATAGTAAAAACAATGATGGAAAAACGAAGCATTCAAAAAAAGCAGGCATGGGAGACTTAATCCAAATAAATAACGGAGATTCAAAAGGGAAGCAAGGGAAAGTCATTGCACTTAGGGAAAACTCTGTAATTGTTGAAATTGGTATGAACACCAAAACAGATGAACCGATTAAAACCGTAGTCAATCATAAGAATTATAAAGTACTTTAGTTGTCACAATGATTGCTAAAGTGTAGAAAGAGAAGCTGAGTAGAATTTCTGCTCAGCTTTTTAATGTTATGTTCATATTCTCTCGTTTCCGATAAAGGGCAAGGTAATCGCTGAGCATTTTTGATTCAGTTGGTATTCAAACAGAATGAAAGTGAGAGATCATTCGTGAAGGAAAATGAATGATTTTGACTGAAAATGATTGATTTTTGTAACCGTTGTCAGTAAAATATAAATTGTAAAGCAAAATTCATTTAGGGTGGGTGATTATTTGTTAACACCGACACGCCATCAACTTATTTTAAATGTATTAAAAGAAAAGAACGTCGTGAAAATAAATGAACTTGTGGAATTAACAAACGCCTCAGAGTCGACGATTAGACGTGATCTCAGCCAGCTGGAGGAAGAGAAATTCCTGAAAAGAATTCATGGTGGTGCCTCAAGACTGCAAGGAAAGCTGCAAGAGCCGAGTATGACAGAAAAATCATCCAAAAACATTCAAGATAAAAAGAAAATCGCTCAATATGCGTCAAGTATAGTTGAAGAAGGTGATTGCATTTACTTGGATGCAGGTTCGACAGTAACGGAAATGATCCCGTTTTTACCTGCTAAGGATATTGTCGTTGTTACAAATGGACTTATGCATGTGGAGGCATTGCTTGCACGTAATATTACCACCTTTTTATTAGGTGGCTATGCAAAAGCAAAAACGAAAGCAATTGTTGGCAGAGGGGCAATTGCCAGTTTAGAAAACTATCGTTTTGATCATTGCTTTTTAGGGGTGAATGGTATTCATCCTGAAGCAGGTTATACTACACCTGATCAAGAGGAAGCTATGATTAAGCAAATGGCATTAGAAAAGTCGAGGGTCACACATATATTAGCAGATCAAACGAAATTTTCGGAAATGTTTTTTGCCAAAATAACAGACCTGAATCATGCAGCTATTATTACGAATGAATTAAACATTGAAAATATAGAACAGTACAAAAGCAAGACTACAATAAAGGTAGTGACATCATGATATACACATTGACTTTAAATCCGTCTGTTGATTATATAATTGGGCTTGGCCAGGTAAGGCTTGGTGAATTAAATCGAACGGAACAAGAAGCGAAGTTTCCGGGTGGAAAAGGAATTAATGTTTCTAGAGTATTGAAGAAAATGGGAGTAAACAGTCAAGCGATTGGATTTCTTGGTGGTTTTACAGGTGATTATATAGAAGAATATTTGCAAAATGAAAGCATTGAAACAGACTTTATCCATGTACAAGAGGATACGAGAATCAATATCAAAATAAAAGCAAATAGTGAAACGGAAATAAATGGAATGGGTCCAGCCATTTCAAATGATGATCTATTAAAACTGAAACAGAAAATTAACATGCTTTCACTTGAGGATCTTCTTGTTCTTGCAGGAAGTATCCCATCTACATTACCGAATACAATGTATGAAGAAATCGTGAAAATTTGTTCGGAAAAGGGTGTCTCCTTTGTAGTTGATGCGGAGGGTGATTTACTGAAGAAGGTTCTACCGTTGGGACCATTTTTAATTAAACCGAATCATCATGAATTAGGTGAATTATTTGAAACTACTTTTTCAACAGTTGAAGAGGTTATCCCATTTGGAGAAAAGCTACTTAAAATGGGTGCGAAGAATGTAATTGTATCATTTGCAGGTGAAGGTGCCGCACTAATAACTGCTAATGGGGCTTATCTTGCTGCAGTGCCAAAAGGGGAAGTGAAAAGCTCTGTTGGAGCAGGTGATTCTATGGTTGCAGGCTTTTTAGCAGCCTATGAGAAGGAAAAGGATATAGAAAAAGCTTTTCGTTATAGTGTTGCTTCAGGAAGCGCAACGGCCTTCTCACTTGGTCTTTGTACGTCCGAAAAGGTAGAAGAGCTGCTGCCTCAAGTTTCCATTCATCGATACAAAAGGGGGGAATTGGGATGAGAATAACAGAACTATTATCTAGAGATACAATTCTGCTTTCTATCAATGGAACGGAAAAGCAGGATGCCATTGATGGACTTGTGGAAACCCTTGCAAATGCAGGCAAGTTAAATGATCGCACTGAATTTAGAGCAGCAATATTAAAAAGGGAAGAGCAAAGTACGACAGGAATCGGGGACGGAATCGCGATTCCACATGCGAAAACAAAGGCGGTAAAAGAGGCTGCAATCGCATTTGGAAAGTCAGACAGTGGTGTGGACTATGAATCACTAGATGGCCAGCCTGCACATCTATTCTTCATGATTGCTGCACCAGATGGAGCAAATAATACACATTTAGAAGCATTATCACGACTATCTTCGATTTTAATGAACGAAGAAGCACGAAAGAAATTAATGAACATAGAAAGTGCCGAGGATGTTCTTGCTATAATTGACAGCTATGATTTGGAAGAAGAAGAGGAAGTGCAAAGCATCGCTGATAGCAAACGGTTTATCGTTGCGGTCACAGCTTGTCCAACGGGAATTGCTCACACATATATGGCTGCCGATTCCTTAAAGGCAAAAGCGGCTGAAATGGGAGTAGACATTAAAGTTGAAACAAATGGCTCAAGCGGAGCTAAAAATGTACTGACAAAGGAAGAAATTGAAAATGCTGTTGCTGTTATCGTTGCTGCTGATACGAAAGTTGAAATGGAGCGGTTCAGCGGTAAGCATGTTCTTCAATCACCTGTAGCGAGCGGGATTCGAAAACCGAAGGAATTAATTGATAAAGCACTTAATAAAGATGCGCCAATCTATCAAGGCAGCAATAACAATAGTGAGACGAAGGATGGAAAGAAAGAGCAAAAGGGTGGTATTTATAAGCATTTAATGAATGGTGTGTCGAATATGCTTCCGTTCGTAGTTGGCGGAGGAATCCTGATCGCAATTTCATTCATGTTTGGCTATAATTCATCTGATCCGAATGATCCATCGTATAATGCATTTGCTGCTGCGCTGAAATTGATAGGCGGGGATAATGCTTTCGGATTACTAGTGCCGATTCTAGCTGCCTTTATTGCTATGAGTATTGCAGACCGTCCAGGATTTGCAGCTGGGGCAGTTGGAGGAATGATGGCCGCATCAAGTGGTGCCGGTTTCCTTGGAGGACTAATCGCTGGTTTCCTAGCAGGATATATAGTAATTGGTTTAAAGAAAGTTCTGTCGGGATTACCCACTTCACTTGAGGGAATTAAAACAATTCTACTCTACCCGTTGTTTGGGATTGCAATAACCGGGTTACTGATGCACTACGTCATTAACAAGCCTGTAGGAGCTCTTAACACGGCTATTACAGACTGGCTATCAGGCTTAGGAACTGGAAACGCCGTGTTGCTTGGGGCGATTTTGGGCTTGATGATGGCCTTTGATATGGGGGGACCCGTCAATAAATCAGCTTATGTATTTGGCACAGGGCTTCTTGCAAGCGGTGTTTATGAACCAATGGCTGCGATTATGGCCGCAGGGATGGTCCCTCCGTTAGCCATTGCTTTAGCAACAACACTGTTCAAAAACAAATTCACTAAGCAGGAAAGAGATGCAGGAACTGCCAACTATATAATGGGGGCATCCTTCATTACTGAAGGCGCCATTCCATTTGCAGCAGCTGACCCGCTTCGTGTCATTCCATCCATTATGGTTGGTGCAGCAATTGCTGGAGCGATCTCGATGGCTGCACATATTGGGCTTCGTGCGCCACACGGAGGAGTGTTTGTTTCATTCTTAGTCGAGGGGTCCATGTTTATTTACCTTGGTGGAATTATACTGGGTGCAGTGATTTCCGCTTTATTAATCGGCTTTTTGAAAAAACCAATTAAATAAATTATTTAACCATTATATTAAAATTAGGAGTTGTTTTCTTATGAATGAAAAAACGTTTACGATTATTGCAGAATCAGGAATACATGCACGACCAGCTACATTATTAGTACAGGCAGCAAGTAAATTTGATGCGGATATAAACTTAGAATATAAAGGAAAGCAAGTGAACTTAAAATCAATTATGGGCGTTATGTCTTTAGGGATTCCAAAAGATGCTACAATAAAAGTAATGGCTGAAGGATCAGATGCAGCACAAGCTGTAGAAGCGTTAGAAGAAGTGTTGAAAAAAGAAAATTTAGCATAATGATAAGAAGGAAGCTGCCTCAAGTGTTTTTGGGATAGCTTCCTTTTTTATATCTGGCTCTGCAAAATTCAATGAGTCTGCCGTACTAAACTAAACTTCAATTCCTTTCAAAAATCGGCTTAATGCTAGATCGATACTGGTATAAATCTTAGATTCATGCCATTTTTCAGGAAGGATTAGATAGGTGCAGTTGTTACTATTTAGATAACTATAAATAATCTGTGCTTCATCAATTTCGTTTCTGTTAACACTTTTGGATGGAATAGGATCATTATTTTTGAAATGGGTAATCACTTTTGTTTTTATTTTTTCGCTAATTTGTTCAAAATCATTGTTTTCTAGAAAATATTTGTGACTATAAAGGATATTTGTTCTCTTTATTAGAAATAGTTTAATTGTAGATTCAGTTAATTTTTCTATAATTAAGATACGATTGTTTTCTTCAGTGAATTCGATCACTTTTTCCTTACGAAAAAGTGAGTTTACAGCGTGTATCCCATCTCGATATTTAGAGGCGGTTTCAAAGTCATATACCTCAGATGCTTCTAACATCATTTGATTCATTTCGTCGAGAATACTCCTGTCAGTGCCATTAAGAAAAGCAATAAGTTTAGCAATTATTTCATTATATTGCTGCACTGCTGAACCCCCAAGACATACGCCAAGACAGCGGCCTAAGGAATAATTTAAGCATGCGGTATTGGTTCTAGTAGGATTGCTGCAGTTTAATTTAAAGCATTCCTTTATCCCTTGTATCGCTCTCTCAACAGTCCCTTTGCTCGTAAATGGGCCAAAATAAAGATTGCCATCATGATCAATGGGGTTATAAGTCGTATCAATCGTATGATATTCCTTGTTCATATGGATCACTACATAGGTAAAGGATAGTGGATTTTTCATCATCCGATTATATAAAGGTTTAAATTTCTTAATTAATTGACATTCCAGCAGCAACGCCTCAAATTCAGTATCTGTAAGAATATAGTCAAAATCCTTTAAGTGCTTAACAAGTTTTTTCACTTTTGGAGAATGACTTTTTGAGTTTTGGAAATAAGATTGAACTCTATTTTTTAAACTTTTTGCCTTTCCCACATAAATAATTTGACCAAGAGAATCTTTCATAAGGTAGACACCTGGGGATAAAGGCAGACTTTTCACTTTTTCTGATAGATAAATGTTCATTCATCCCTTTACTAGATCCTATTTCATTCGTATTTTATCACAATTCTAAGGAGCAATTTTAATGAACTCAAAAAAGAAGTGGAATTTAAAGCATAGTGAACGTATGAATCAGTTGAAGGTCCCTACTCCTAATCCAAGGTTGGTGGATCTATCTGATCATCTAATGGGCGGCACTGCTCTGGATCTTGCTTGTGGACTTGGCGGAAATAGTCTATTTCTTGCGGGGAAGAATTATCAAGTTCATGCAATGGATATTTCGGATGTCGCTATTAGTTATATTCAGGAAAAGGCTGAAATCGATAGTCTTACTATCGATGCGGAGGTTGTCGACCTTACGGATTTAGATAATAGGCAATGGCAAAAAGGTTCATATAACTTAGTTGTGATTACTTTTTATCTTGATCGTTCACTTTTTCCCATTGCCAAAAACCTTGTTAAAGAAGGCGGGCATATTTTTATAGAGACTTTCTATCAGTCACGAATGAACGAGAATAAAGGAGTATCTAACCAGTATAAATTGATGCCTAAGGAGCTATTATCTGAATTTGAAGGTTGGACTGTTCTCTATTTTGAAGAAAATGAAGAGGAGGGTCGGCAAACAATTTTTTGCCAGAAATAAGGGAAGATAACACGTTTTCCATTCGAATTAGGTTTTGGGGTTGATCCCATTTATAGCCCTTTTAAATGGACTAACTATTGCTTGATAATAAATATTGACAGAGCTGATGATTAATGGCAAAATCTTTAAGTCGACTGATTAATGTGAATTTTATCACTGGATTTTATCATTTACATAAGAAACTAAGTAGAAGGAGTGAATAAATGAATACAGAACAAGCAATGGATAATTGGAAAAAGAATATTATTCTTTTTTTGAGCAGCCAGACGATTTCCTTATTTGGTTCCGCTTTAGTGCAATATGCGATCATGTGGCATATTACGCTTAAGACTGAATCGGGTGTGATGATGACCTTATTCATTATATGTGGATTCATCCCTACCTTTATTTTATCTCCAGTTGCAGGGGTATGGGCAGATCGCTATAACAGGAAAATCCTGATTATATTAGCAGATGGGCTCATTGCCATTGCAACATTGATACTCGCAATTGTATTTCTAATGGGATATGAGGCCATTTGGCTGCTCTTTGTTATGGCAGCGGTTCGTGCTGTTGGGGCTGGAATACAAACGCCAGCTGTCGGTGCGATCCTGCCGCAAATTGTGCCAAAGGATAAGCTAACTAAAGTGAATGGAATAAACGGCAGTATTCAAGCTGTCATTATGTTCGTAGCGCCAATGGTAAGTGCAGCGTTGTTGACAATGGCATCACTCGAAATCATTTTCTTTATTGATGTCGTTACTGCAGCGATTGCGATCTTTACACTACTTGCATTCTTAAAAATTGCGGTCCACAAGAAGGCCACTGATACACAGACAACAAGCTATTTCAGCGATTTTAATCAAGGCCTTATTTATATTAATAACCATGCGTTTTTGAAGAAATTCTTTCTCTTTTTCGCATTTTTCTTTGTTTTGATGGCACCGGCTGCTTTTCTAACACCTTTGCAAGTGGCAAGAAGCTTTGGTGATGATGTTTGGCGCTTAACAGCGATTGAAATTGCATTTTCAGTTGGGATGATGGCGGGTGGTGGTATTATTGCCTCCTGGGGTGGTTTTCAGAATAAAGTTCATACGATGACTTTTGCTAGTATTTTAATGGGAATATGTACGTTTGCACTTGGTATCGTTCCAATCTTCTGGATCTATCTACTCTTTATGGCAATATTCGGTGTTGCTATGCCATTATTTAATACACCAACAATGGTTTTAGTACAGGAAAAGGTTGAAGAAGATTATTTGGGAAGAATATTTGGCGTATTTGGGATGATTTCAACATCCATGATGCCAATTGGCATGCTTATTTTTGGTCCAATTGCAGATGTCATTGAAATTGAATGGCTGTTAATTGGTACTGGAGTGCTTATTATTGTACTCGCCATTTTCTTAGTTCGAAACAAAACTTTAATTGAAATTGGAAAGCCAGCAGCGAAGGAACCTAGTAACTAAAGTTGAATCAACTAATGAATAAGAAAAAATAATATATTTCCACTGTAATCCTGATTCTTTTGATAAGTAGCTTGCTCTGTTGTTAAAAAATTTGGAATGGGATGAAGAGACCTTCATGTTCTTTATTTATGGAGGTCTTTTTTATATTAAAGGTTTATAAGCTCTATTGTTCTTGTAATGGTAAATAAACGTTTAATCGGGTCATCTACTAGCATGAAGGGTATAATAAATAAAAGGAGTTAGCAAAGGCTTATGCGATCTTAATGCCCAAGTAAAATGGAAGGATATATATAAGAAGGAGGAAGTTTTAATGACAGAAAGTGTGGCAACAGGCTGGAACCTGAACAATAGTTATGCAAGGCTGCCGAAATCATTCTACTCGAGCATTAGCCCGAACCCCGTTCGTGAACCGAAACTTGTGATTCTTAACAGTAATGTTGCAACATTACTGGGACTCAATGTCCAGAAGCTGCAGTCGGTAGAAAATATAGCGGTGCTTGCTGGGAATAAGATGCCAGAAGGTACTTCATCGCTTGCTCAAGCTTATGCTGGCCATCAATTCGGGCATTTTACCATGTTAGGGGATGGCAGGGCTTTGCTGATTGGAGAACAGATTACACCTAATGGAGAACGATTTGATATTCAGCTTAAGGGCTCTGGCCGGACACCCTATTCCCGTGGAGGCGATGGCCGGGCTGCACTCGGACCGATGCTGCGAGAATACATCATTAGTGAGGCGATGCATGCGCTTGGGATACCTACTACTCGCAGTTTAGCAGTGGTTACTACAGGTGATTCGATTGTCCGCGAAACTTATTTACCAGGTGCCATTTTGACGAGAGTGGCGGCCAGCCATTTGCGAGTTGGAACATTTCAGTATGCAGCGAATTTGAGGGCGGCGGATGAACTTCGGGCACTCGCCGATTATGCGATTAAACGTCATTTCTCAGGAATTGAAACAGGTGAAAATCGCTATCTTTCGCTCCTGCAGGAAGTGATCAAGCGCCAAGCCGATCTAATTGCCAAATGGCAGCTAGTTGGTTTTATACATGGGGTGATGAACACTGATAATATGACCATTAGTGGAGAAACGATTGATTATGGACCATGCGCCTTCATGGATAGGTATGATCCAGCAACAGTTTTCAGTTCAATTGACAGGAGCGGGCGCTACGCGTATGGCAATCAGCCATATATTGCTTCATGGAATCTTGCGCGCTTGGCTGAAGCATTATTGCCGCTGTTGCATGAAAATGAAGAAAAGGCATTAGAAATGGCTCAGGATGCGATTGGGAACTTTACCAAATTATATCAATCGAATTGGCTTGCTGGAATGAGAGCGAAACTAGGGATATTTAATGAAGAAGAGCAGGATGAGGCTCTTATTAAAGACCTCCTTGAGATAATGGAGAAGAACCAAGCGGACTTTACGAATACATTCCGTGCCATAACCTTTGGTAGATATGAAGAAACGGGCATCAATGGTACAAATGAATTTGATCAATGGGTTAGGCAGTGGCAAGCGAGACTAGAAAGGCAGCAGGAATCGAAAGAGGCTACGAAGCAATTAATGAAAAATTCTAATCCAGCGGTGATTCCACGTAACCATCGAGTGGAGGAAGCGTTGGATGCTGCAGTGAACGAAGGTGACTACAGCGTAATGGAACGGCTTCTTGATGTCCTATCCAATCCATATGATCATTCTGAAAAGCAAATGGAGTATTGTACACCTCCTGCGCCTTCTGATCGTCCATATCGAACGTTTTGTGGTACGTAATTTTTTTTAACTAGAATAAAATGCTACTTATTTTTCCGAAGGTGGGTAGCATTTATCTAGTTGCCGTTTTTTTTATAGAAAATGGAGGGTAAGTATAATGGGGAATAAAATCCAAAAAATCACTTCGAATTTGTGGTTTGGTACGCAAGCTGAAGAAGCTGCCCAATTTTATATTTCTATTTTTAAGCATTCCAAGATCAATAGAGTCATCCGTTATGGAAATGAGCGGCATAAAATGGAAGAGATTGAAGAGGGTGTTGTTATGACAGTCGAATTTGAAATTAGAGGGTCAAACCTTTGTAGGCTTAAATGGGGGACCACATTTCAAATTTAATGAAGCGATTTCTTTTATTGTAAATTGTGATTCACAGGAGGAAATTGATTATTATTGGGACAGGCTCTCAGAAGGCGGAGATGAAAAAGCCCAAGTGTGCGGATGGCTAAAGGATAAATACGGAGTTTCTTGGCAAATCGTTCCCTCCAATCTTAACGAATGGATCAGTGATACGAATCCTGAAAAATCAGAGAGAGTCATGAAAGCCCTTCTTCAAACGAAGAAAAAGATTGATATGAATGCTTTAATGAAAGCTTATGAAGGCTGAAAAAGAAAATCGGTCCAATAGGAGTTTATGATGCCCGAAAAACGAAAAAGGCAGATGCTTCTAAGCAACCAATAGAGGAATTATTTCAGTTCGAATAATTGATAAGTCAGTCTGCTTGCTAAGAGTATTCTATAAGTTTATTTTTAAAAGGAAATATGTGACCTATTTTCATCGCTAGTTTGACAGAAGTATAGGTATTATATGTTTAGGAGTGATTCAAATGGAAATAGGGATAAGTACGTTTGTAGAGACAACACCAGATGTGAAGACGGGTGAGGTTATTAGTCATGCACAGCGTATACGTGAAGTGGTTGAGGAGATCGTACTAGCTGATCAAGTAGGCTTGGATGTATTTGGAGTAGGTGAACATCATCGTGAAGATTTTGCTGCTTCTTCACCGGCCATTATTTTGGCTGCAGCTGCGTCACAAACGGAGAAGATTCGATTAACGAGTGCAGTTACTGTGCTTTCCTCTGCTGATCCAGTACGGGTATTTCAGGATTTCGCCACAGTTGATGCGATTTCAAACGGTCGGGCGGAAATTATGGCAGGAAGAGGCTCTTTTATCGAATCCTTTCCATTGTTTGGTTATAATTTAAGAGACTATGATGAACTATTCGAAGAGAAGCTAGAGTTATTGTTGAAAATTCGAGCATCTGAGAAAGTCACTTGGCAGGGAGGACATCGTCCAGCCATTCAAAATCTTGGTGTGTATCCTCGACCTGTTCAGGATCCACTGCCAGTATGGATTGGCAGCGGGGGGAACTCAGAATCGGTCGTTCGTGCTGGAATGCTAGGACTGCCACTCGTTTTAGCCATTATTGGCGGTCGTCCTCTGCAGTTTGCGGCGCTTGTAAAGCTTTATAAAAAGGCAGCAGCACATGCAGGCCATGATTTATCAAAGCTAACCGTAGCTTCCCATTCACATGGGTTTATCGCTGAGGATACTGAAGTGGCAGCGGATAAATTCTTCCCGTCTACCCAGCAGGTAATGAATAAATTAGGACGTGAACGAGGATGGGGACCTTATACTCGAGCAACATTTGATGATGCTCGCAGTTTAGAAGGCGCATTGTATGTTGGTGATTCACAAACTGTAGCTGAAAAAATTATTTATTTGCGTAAAAATGTAGGCATCACTCGCTTCATGCTTCATGTACCGGTTGGATCAATGCCCCATAAGGATGTTATGAGAGCAATTGAGCTATTAGGGAAGGAAGTAGCGCCAAAGGTAAGGGAAGAGGTAGCTAGATGGGAAGCTGAAGGGATAGAAGATTAAATTTCCTAAATTATAAATTTTGAGAAGAAGGCAGTACAGAGACATTTTATAATTTATTGGTATAATAAAAGCGCCTAAATTCCAATTAATATGGACTGAAGGCGCTTTTATTCGTAATCAGAAAATGATCAATCCAGCAATTGTTGAGATAATCAACCCGATGATTACAGGGAAAAAGCTCTTTCGAACAAGCTCCATGACTGGAACCTTTGCAAATCCTGCCACTGCAACGAGAGATGACCAGGCAATTAGCGTCCCACCTCCGACCCAAATCGCTCCCATTTGACCAATAGCAGATAATGTTGCTACATCAACACCTACACTATCCCCTAATGCACCTGATAACGAGCCGACTAAAGGCAGACCTGAGAACCCTGATCCATCAAGGCCAGTAATAGCGCCAATTAATAATATCCCCAGCCCTGCAATATATGGGCTCTCTGGAATGAATTGCTGTCCGGCAACAACTAAATCAAATAGAAAAGATGTAGATTCTTCAGCACCCGTGTTAAAGATTTTTGCTGATAGTTCGCCGCTGCCAATAAAGAAGAATCCTGCAATGGGGATGACAGGTCCCATTGCTTTAAATGCAAAGACAAATCCTTTAACAAGATTATCACTAACAATATTTAGTGAGGAGCGAGCATTTTTAAAGACTGAAGCTACAATAAGGAGAATGGCAGATGCCCCACCAATTAAAGCTGCGCCTGTACCGCCCTCTATGGAAGGAATGGCATCTGAAAATTTCGCCATTGCCATATAAATGATGATGATTAAAAATGTGATCGGAATGAGGATAGCAAATAATAAACTGTATTTGCTTCTCTTTTCCTTCCCAACTTCAGCTTCTTCTTGAAGTTGTTGATTGATTTGACCACTATTTTCCCAATTTATTAAATGTGTATTGGAAGGTTTGAGGATGTGCTTTTTTAACATTAGATATGCAATAACGATCGCAATAACACCAGTAATAATTGATAATACAAAAGCACGATCAGCAACTGGCCCCACATCTATGCCTGCAGCAGTAGCTGTTAAGGTAGGAGCAATTTGGATTACATAATCAGAGGACAAGGCCATTCCTTGCCCAGCCAGAGAAATAGCAATAGCAGCACCAATCGGCGGAAGTCCGGAGCGAACCGCCACAGGTATGAGCAATGCCCCAACTAACGGGACAGCAGGTGTTGGCCAAAAGAATAAAGAAATTGCATAGGTAACAAAGATGATAACCCAGAAAGAGATATGACCATTTTTCATAACCTGCTGGAAAGGGGTAATCATTTGTTGATCAGACCCTAATGATTTCAATGAATGGAGTAGGGCAGTCATGATGGCGATAATAAGGAAAATATTAAATAACTCGCCCGCTGCTACTAAACTAGCATTGAATATCGTTTGTAATCCGGCAATAAATGATCCAGTAAAAATCCACCCTACTAAAAAGGTTACGATAATGGAAGGGACAACAACATTCTGCCGAAATAACATGGTTAGAATGATAATACATGTGCCAATCAAATACATCCAATGTGCGGCTGTTAATTCCATACCCAGTAACACTCCTTTCAAGATGAGTAACGTGATAACTTCTTGTAAAGTAGGTTATGCAGGGAATTGGGCTTTGGTGAAGAGGAATTAATGGATAAAGTTGAGGTCCTTTAGCCCCAACTTGTTCACTAATGGTTATCATTCTTGAGAAGCTTATAGTGTAAATCGGGAAAAGTTTTTTGTTGTAGATGGACAGGAAGTCAAAGGAGCTTCATTCGCCAAATAAATAAAAGAAAACCCTAGATCAGGGTTTTCCTCTGTTAATTACAATGCTATGCTTGTTTCTACTCCATCTTGTACAATAACTAAGGCCTCTATATTTTTGGCAATTTCCTTATCAACCTGGATTACAAATGTTCTGGGTGTTGCATCTGCAGTGCAAGCACCGTCTGGTTCTGACAAAGGTACTGTCAGTGTTTTGTTATCAGAGCTTAGTTCAATATTTCTAATCTTGTAGGGACAACTTCCAGACTCTTGAACTCCAATAAAGAAAATACCTTTCTCCTTAAAGTCCACGTTTGCTATATTATTATCAAATCCATATG
This sequence comes from Cytobacillus mangrovibacter, assembly GCF_042865275.1. Classification (NCBI taxonomy): domain Bacteria; kingdom Bacillati; phylum Bacillota; class Bacilli; order Caryophanales; family Bacillaceae; genus Cytobacillus; species Cytobacillus mangrovibacter. Next base: position 108,578 of record NZ_JBIACJ010000007.1, read on the forward strand.
AGTTCCATTTTTCTTCAAAGTCAAATGGATCAATGACTTTACTGACCAAATACTGAAACAATGGGGTTGTTTTTCTATTAAATGCAATTTCATCAAAGTTGGCAGGCAATGTCTTTTCACTTGCTATCATATGAAACTCTACCTGTTTATTCATTGCCTCATTACTACAACCGAATAAAAGTAATAAAAATAGGGTAGAAACGAGTAATGCTTTAAATCTTGTCATTGATTATTCACCTCTTTCCATACATTAGACGAATATTGATTATTAAAGTTTCTTTTGTAATTATGAAAGCTGCTGGATTCATGTATTTTTCATTAGATCTATTTCAATAATCTTGGTTAATGTCAATTAAAGCAGGGCGAGAAACTTGTTAGAGTATATAAAGAAATGTTATTTCAATAGTTAATCAAGAGTGGAGAAGAAGTATAACCTTAGATTTAAGTTAATTCTGAGGTTGTCATTGTTTTTTACAGAGGCTATATTCTCAAAGATTATTATTTTATGAATTAAATTAGTTAAAATGGAATTTTATGTTAAAATAGGTATATAACTCATTAGTCGGATTATTTAAAGGAAGGAGGTAATAAAATGAAGTTTAAATTGTTAATCTTGCTTATATGCACATATATAATTGCTTTTTCAACAAACTTAATCCCATCATTGAAACATCCAGACTCAAATATGAGTATCTTTAATTTACTCGCTACATCATTGTTTCTAATCACTTTGCTAGTATTCATTAAAAAAGCGTCATATAGTGGTAAATCTAATAAGGGATTAAAGGTATTTTTAATATTTGGTTTTACATCTGGCCTAGTTGTATATGTCATAAAAATATTTGAAGGCACTATGATGGATTACGCCATTTTGGATATGATAGCATCAATTCAATATCCATTTTATTTGATGTTCACAACACCGTTATTTGGAGTGAATTACCTATTTGATATAAATTATGAGACTTTCTCATTGTTGATGTCAGCAGTGTATATCCTTGTATTCATTTTAATAATGAGTTTTAAAAAGGTAGATACCCAAAATGTATAAATAGACCTTTTAGTAGAGGTCTTTTTTTGGTACTTCTGAACATCTTAATTATAGTATAATTGGATTTTTGACAGGCGAACACAAGCTGAGCAAGATTTCTAGGTCTTGCTAGAAACAAAGAAAATTTTAAGGTATTTTAGATAGTAATAATAAATACTTTGAGTTCCAACAGGGGATCTATAATGAAAAGATATAGCTTGAAAGATGAATTTAAAGGCTACAAAAAAGGAACAACTTTTTACGTAGTTGCTGAATCAGAGTTCATTGGTGTAAAAGAATTTGTATTACGCACTCAAGATTTAAAATACAGGTTAAACATCACTGAAGCTGAACTTAATAAACATTTTACTTTATTAAAATAACTAATGATTCATGCTGTTAATCGGAAAAAGGAAAAGCATTATGATGGAAAGAGTATCTTGAAAACTTCATTTCATGTAAAATAGGATATGGAAATAAACAAAAATTATTGTTATTATGCTTGGAGGAAATATGGTGTCATACATACTTAAAGAGAATTTCAAAATGTTTGCACTTTCTTCGAATCGAGATCTTGCTGAAGAAATGGTGCAGCTATTAGGCTGTGATCTTGGGAATAGCTCAAGTACACAGTTTAGCGATGGGGAGCTTCAAATTCATATTCAAGAAAGTGTTAGGGGAAGTGAAGTATTTTTGGTTCAATCGACTTCAGAACCAACAAATGAACATATTATGGAACTGCTCATTATGATAGATGCTTTAAAAAGAGCTTCCGCTAAAATGATTAACGTTGTCATGCCTTATTTTAGTTATACCCGCCAAGATCGGAAAGCTCGATCACGAGAGCCGATCACTGCTAGACTTATTGCCAATCTATTAGAGACTGCTGGTGCTACTAGAATTCTAACGATCGATTTCCATTCCCCGCAAGTACAAGGCTTTTTTGATATTCCAGTGGATCACTTAACTGGGATTCCAATTCTCACCGATTATTTTAAGAAAAAGGCGTTAGAGGATCTGGTCATTGTGGCACCACATAATGGGGGAGTAGTTCGGGCGAGAAAGATGGCCAATTTACTAAATGTGCCTCTTGCACTAATTGATCGCCGTCGTCCAGAACATGATGAAACAGAAATTATGCATATTATTGGAAATATTGAAGGGAAAAACACGATTATTGTTGATGATTTAATTGATACAGCCGGTACGATTACGACTGGAGCAAATGCATTGATCGAAAATGGGGCAAAAGCGGTTTATGCCTGCTGTACTCATGCAGTTCTGTCAGGTCCAGCTATCGATCGAATCGCGTCATCATCCATTAAAGAACTAGTGGTAACGAATTCGATTAAACTGCCTGAAGAAAAAAGGATTGATAAAATCACTTCTTTATCTGTTGCTCCATTACTAGTAGAAGCAATCGATCGGATTCATAATCAAAAAGCGGTAAGTCCATTATTTGAATAGAATCACAAAGTTAGTCCCTATGTAGAAATCGTCAATTACTAGATCGAACATGTTTTCAGCATGTTCGGTCTTTTTATTTCTTTAATTTTCATGAGGAGAAATTGCCACTTCATTAAAAAAGGCAAAATCTATCGCCTTGATGTGAATTCCCATTTTGAAAGTCAAATCTGCTATAATAAAATATAATAGAAGGGAGGGAAGCTAGATGGAAAAAACACTTAATTTGATTTTAGATAAACTTGCTTCATTTGAGAACGTACAAAAAAGACAAGGTGAATTAATTCATCAATTAATTAATACTGTAGCTGCTACAAATGTAAAAATCTCTGAAACAAACGAAAAGGTAGACACCATCGAAAAAAGAGTAGATTCAATTGAGATGAAGGTAGATTCCATTAATGAAGAGGTTAAAGAAATCAAGCAATCCATGATAACAAATCATGATCTCGCGTATTATGACCAAATGATCTCTGAACATTCAAGGCAAATTTATAAATTGAAAAATAATTAACACATCCTCATGGTTTCTCCTTTTTTGATTAAAAACACTTCCATCTTTGTTCAATTTCCTTTTCATTAGTCACTAGCAATTCGTGAACTTGCTTACATTATAATGATAAATAATTAATAAAAGAGCCTGTCCGGCATGTTTTAACTTGATAGTGGATGTCGGATAAGCTCTTTTTATATTTTATAATTTTTAGAAAAATTTTAATTATCAAATATTAATCTTTATAGTATAATTTATGTATTAGTATGAATAAATTAGTTCATTTAGTCTATAAAATCCTAAAGAATGGAAATCTAAAATGCTAAATGTGAAATTAAATCCTTTAATCGTATTAATAGTCATTTTCCTTGGGATAATAGTCGGGGCAGTTATTAATAAAGATGCTAGTTTAAAAGCTAGCAGTGCGTTCCATATGGATGCATATTATGGAAAAAAGGGGCAAGAAAATCATCACATAGCTGGATTAACACCTAATTATGTCATGGAGTATTTAGAAGAGAATGGGTTTTCAATTAATCCAGTCTATTCAGATACAAAAGCTGACATTTATACTGCGAAAATAATACCAGATCATACAAATGTTATCGTTCAAGTGAATGTTTATTATGAACGGATAAGAAAAGAAATTATTTTAATAGAAACAAATATTGATGGAAGAAATCATTCAGGAGATCCTGATATAAAAAAAGCTGTAGAACACGTTACAGACGTTGCAAATACATATTTTTTTCTTGTAGCAGCCATACCGTATGATTCAAACCAAATGGAGGAATGGGTAAAGCTGCATATCACTGGTTCATATTTTCAAACTCCTAAAGTAAAAACAAGTGCACGTATTGGAATGGGAACAATTAATATTTTGGGAGATCCATTGTTTCGGACGCTAGAATTAGATTTTGGTTATACGGATCTATTTTCGTCTGGATGGAAGACTCCGTAACGGTCATATATATGAACGTTACGGAGTCAGGTATTTTAGGGACCCTAGCCTTGTGTCCCAAGATATGAACTTTATTTCTTTGATGTAAGGACTGATCTAACAGCAGAGTGCCAGCCAGTAAGCTTTTGCAGTCTTTTGTCTTTACTCCATGAGGGGATGTATGTGCCCTCTGTTTGATAAATATGATCTATTTCTTCGTCATTCCAGAAACCGATACCACGACCACCGGCATATGCCGCTCCGAAGGCTGATAGTTCAGCTGTTTTTGAAGTAATAACGGGTTTATCCAAGATTTCTGATTGGAGCTGCATTAGGATTGCATTTTTCGATGCCCCACCGTCACCCCTTAATTCAAAAATAGGGATATTCGTTTCCTTATTCATTAAATCAATCACATCATATACTTGATAAGCAATACTTTCAATACAAGCTCGAAGGAGATGTGCTCGAGTAGTGGAGCGATTCATGCCTATGAAGGCTGCTCTGGTATTAGCGTCCCAATATGGCGCACCCAAACCTACAAATGCAGGTACGACATAGACGCCGTCTGTATCCTCAACTGAAGAAATTAGCTGTTCAAGATCATCATAGGTTTCAAATAGATTTAGATTATCTTTTGCCCATTTAAGACTATCACCACTTGTATGAATGATTCCTTCTAATGCAAATTGTGTTTCGTCTTTTAATTTCCATGCTAAAGCAGTGACCAATCCATCTGCTCCTGATACTGGCTTTGATCCGACATTCATGAGAACTGAAGAGCCTGTACCGTAAGTAGTTTTTACCATTCCTGGTTTTGTACATCTTTGGGCAAATAATGCAGCCTGTGAATCACCCATTACTCCACATATAGGGATTGGAGAGCTAGTTTTTTCAAAGATATCAGGGTCAGAGAAATAGCCGAAAATATCATCTGAAACTTTCACTTCAGGTAACGTCAATTCCTCTAATCCAAATAAATGAATTAACTCTTTATCCCATTGTAAAGAATGAATATTAAATAACAGTGTTCTACTTGCATTCGTATAGTCAGTAGCATGGACGGCTCCGCCTGTTAATTTCCAGATAAGCCAGCTATCCATCGTACCTGCAAGCCAATTTCCCTTAATCTTTTGATCGTTCATTTGATCCAATAGCCATTTCCATTTTGTCGCTGAAAAATAAGGATCTAGCAGAAGTCCGGTTTTTGAACGAATGAACGGCTCATGGCCATCTATTTTCATTTCCTCACACATGGAAGCTGTTCTACGGCACTGCCAAACAATTGCCTTGTGTATGGGTTCACCTGTTTCTCTGTCCCAAATCAATGCAGTTTCCCGCTGATTTGTAATGGAGATAGAGGCTAGTTGATCAGGAGAGGTACCTGAAGATGCAAGTACCTCTCTAATAGTGATTTTTACATTTTCGTAAATTTCATTTGGATCATGTTCAACCCAACCAGCTTGTGGATAGTATTGCTTATGTTCCCTCGTGCATTTGCTGATAATCTGCCCTTTTTTATTGATAAGAAGTGCTTTCGTCCCAGAGGTACTTTGGTCAAGCGTGAGCAAAAATTCACGTTCCATTCTTATTCCTCTTTTCTGAGACCTTCTTCAATAATGCGTGAAACATTTTCAGAACTAATTCCATAATGGTTGAATACTTCTGCGGTTGTTCCAGCAATTGGTGCTTCGTCAGGGATCCCAAGGATACGAAGTGGTACTGGACAATTTTGTGAAGTCGTTTCTGCAACGGCTGCGCCTAATCCGCCATGAATACTATGTTCTTCAATTGTCACGATAAATCCAGTTTCTTTTGCTGCTTTCAACACTTCTTCTGTATCAAGTGGCTTGATCGTATGCATATTGACTAGGCGGCAGTTAATTCCTTTTTGTTCAAGAAGTTTGCATGCATCCAACCCAATTTTAACAGTTTCACCACAGGCAATAATGGTTGCATCGTTTCCATCGCGCAATCTTACTGCTTTACCAATTTCAAAATCGTAATCATCTGATGGATACACATCTGCAACTGGATTACGTCCAATCCGCATATAAACGCCACCATCATATTCAGTAAGAGCTTCTGTCATTTTTTTTGTTTCATGGCGATCGGCTGGAATCATAACAGCAAGACCAGGAATTGCTCGAGTAACGGCGATATCCTGTAATGAGTGATGGGACATTCCGAGTGCGCCGTAACTGATGCCGCCACTAATTCCAACTAGCTTTACATTTGTTTGTGAATAGGCAACATCGACTTTAATTTGTTCAATGCTCCTCATGCTTAAGAAACAGGCAGGGGAGGTAACGAAAGGTTTTTTCCCACTATGGGCAAGGCCGGCAGCTACTCCAACAATGTTCTGTTCTGCTATTCCCATCTCAACAAATTGTTTTGGATATGTTTCAGCAAAAGGGCCCATCGCAGCTGAACCACGAGAGTCGCTGGCAAGAACCATTATATCTTGATCTTTTTCAGCTATTTGCATTAATGTCTCACAAATAACCTGTCTGTTTGGAATTTTATTCATGACATGGTTCCTCCTTAGAATCCAAGGATTCAATCTGTGCCTGTAGCTCTTGCACGGCAAGGGCTAGTTCCTCTTCGCTAGGAACACGATGGTGCCAGTTGATCGCATTTTCAGCAAAGGAAACACCTTTTCCTTTCACTGTGTTTGCAATGATTAGCGTTGGTTTTCCTTCTACAGAAGGAACTTTATCAAATGTTTCTATTAAGGCATCGATGTCGTTGCCATCAATTGAAACAACATGCCAACCAAAAGCTTCCCACTTTTTATCTAGGGGATCTAGCCCCATCACATCTTCGGTACTTCCACTAATCTGAAGACCATTTCTGTCAATGATACCTACTAAATTATCAAGTTTGTAATGGGAGCCAGCCATCGCAGCTTCCCAAACCGAACCTTCTGCTTGCTCACCATCACCCATTAAACAAAACACTCGATAATCATTGTCGTATCTTTTTGCAGCTAGAGCCATACCTACTGAGATAGGCAGTCCGTGTCCTAAAGCGCCAGTATTCATTTCGATGCCATCAACTTTATTATTTGGGTGGCCTATTAATCTAGTTCCAAACTGGGAAAACGTATCTAATTCGCTTGAAGGGAAGTATCCAAGGTCAGCTAAGATACACCATAAAGATTCAACGGAATGGCCTTTACTAGCGATAAATCGATCACGTTCATTCCATTTTGGTTCCATTGGATTATGGCGCATTGTATGGTAATACAGAACAGTTAATATATCTGTATTACTTAGTGATCCGCCCGTATGTCCAGCTTTCGCTTTATGAATCATTTGCATTAATCGAATGCGGATTTCAGCAGCCTTTTTCTTCAGTTCGATTGATTTACTCATTTCATATCACTACCTCTCAACCATGATCGGATTTCATCTTCCGTTGGATCAACTGGATCAGGATTTAAACCTGGAATATAGTTGCAAGCTTCATAAATAGCAGGGATTACATTTGCATGAATGCCAACTGAGTGATGGACATATGGACCTTTTACCAATTTTTCTTCCCAAAGCGGCCAATCGTTTACTTCAACCCAAACATAAGAACCTCTAGTGAAGGGACCTTCAATGCCTTTTGCTTTTCCTAAGAAAATAGAATACTCCCCATGATCGCCATCAAAACGAGCAAGTGTCATGGAACCACCACGGATTTCTCCTTCATGTGTACCTGGGGAATGGTCATCAAATAAGAAATGTCTTCTAAGTTTCGGTTTATCTTCAACAGATAATGAGACTGGGAAGTTTCCGCAATGAAACAATAGCTCGCCATTATCATTTTCAGGATGTCTAATCGTTAAATCAGCAAAGAACGTCGGGCTTGTATTCATTGTTGCGGCTTGAACCATAACAGATGTAATGGCTCCATGTATATCTGTTTCGCATGTTACTGGTATTTGCTCATCTGTAAGAATCGCATTTGCCAAACAAGGCATAATTCCCATTGAATCCTGCAAGGAGGACCAGCATTGGATTGCAATTGCAGTACATTGATTATCAGTAGCAAGCGTTTTCATAGCTACTTTTAATGCGGCAATTTTCCGGATATCTTCATCGCTCACGTCGATAGCATCCAGATTTGTTTTAATATATTCGATTGCTTCATCCAACTCAGGACTTTCTTTAGCTGCCACTTTCTTTGATGCGCGCTTAATATCTTCAATTGTAATTGGGTGTAATTCAATGCCGAATCGTTCTAATAATTCGCCTTCATTGCACATCATTGTCCAGAATGAAGTTGGACGTGGACCAATTTGTAAGATTCGTAGAGAATTAAAGGCTTTAACAACATTCGCAGCAGCGATGAAGTTAGTAAATCCACGCTCAAATATAGGATCATCCACTCGGCAATTTGTAATATATGTGAATGGTACATTAAATCTTCTTAATACCTTGCCAGTTGCGAATAAGCCGCATTGTGTATCTCGTAAGCGCATGCCATCCTTTAGAGGAGCTTCATCTCTTGGTCCCCATAAGAGAACAGGCTTGCCAATCGTTTTTGCTACTCGAGCTACTGTATCTTCTGTTCCGAAATTACAATGTGGAAAAAATACTGCATCCACTTTTTCCTCTTGGAATCGTTGAATAATCGACTCCGAACTAATCAAGTCATTGTATAATAATCCCTCATCATTGATGCCTTCTAAATCAATAATTTCGATATCTAGACCAAAGGATTCCATTTTTTCACGTATTTGTACTTTATAACGATAAGCGTCTTCTGCGCTAAAAGTGAAACGTCTTGTTGGTGCATAGCCTAATTTGAATTTTGACATTTAGAATGCCTCCTTAAATGTTCTTTCAATGTCATCGTATCATCGGCAGAATATCTCGTCAATAAATTAATTTAGTTATTTTTACTAAAAAATATTAGTTTAGATTTAACAGTTTTAAATAGTGTTAATCTTTATGTACTAAAGCTTTACCTTGTATTTATTTTTTGGAAATAGTAAACTAAACTTGTTTACAGATAGAGTTCGAATGTTATTTTTACTGGATGGTGACGCGGAAAATGAAGATGGAAGATATCGCTAAACTCGCTAATGTTTCTAAATCTGCTGTTTCACTTGCACTTAGTGGCAAGCCAGGGATTAGCAGTGAAACGCGGGATAAAATATTAAAAATCGTGAAGGAAACAGGCTATATACCTCGTTCAATGGTGAAAGCTGATCAAGTTTATGGAGGGAGTAATTCACTTCGCTTCTTAGTTATTACTGATTCAAGATTTATGATGGATCAGTTTTATAAACAGCCTTTTTTTATGGAGCTCATCCATTATATTGAAGAGCAATGCCGTTTGAGAGGGTACTCTCTCATTTTTTCAACTCTTGATATTGGCCAGTTTGAAAGAGAGATAAGCTTGTTGAGTGATGATACAGAAAATAGCGGCATTATTTTACTAGGAACCAATTTGAATAAGAAACAAATAGAAGAAGTCATAGGTATTCATACTAATTTAGTTGTACTGGATACATATGTAGATGAACTAAAGGTTGATTTTGTTGTAATGAATAACATCATGGGTGCTTATCAGGCTAGTACTTATTTAGTTGAACAAGGTCATCAACATATTGGTTATGTACAGTCAGATTTTCGGATGCATAATTTCGAAAGTCGAAAACGAGGATTTTGTAAAGCTCAAAAGGAACTTGAGTTTCAATCATCAGAGAAAGATATATATATCATGTCTCCAACAATCCTTTCTGCACAGGAAAAGTTCCAGCAGCAAATAAAAGAGAAAATCGCTAAAAACGAGTCATTGCCGACAGCTTTATTCTGTGAAAACGATTATTTAGCAATTAGTGTGATTAAATCACTAAATGAATTAGGAATAAAGGTTCCGGAAGACATCTCAGTTGTAGGTTTTGATAATATCCAAGAATCCGTCATCATTTCACCTGAGTTAACTACTGTGCATGTTGACAAAGAAATGATGGCTTCACAAGCAGTCGAACAAGTTATTCGATTAATAGAAAATAAAGACAGGATCGGATTAAAAACGATTGTTGATACAAAGTTAATTGAGAGAAAGTCAGTAAAAAAGTTTAGTTCGGAAAGTTAGGGTTTTTCTTACTACCCTGACTTTTCGGACTTTTTTTATGTAAATTGATAGAAAATGAAAAAGTTTAGTTTTTATCACTAAAATAAATTACTTAATCTACAAGAAATTGTATTGACACATAAATAAAAATATTTTAGAATCGATTCATGGAACATGTTTCACATTCCTGTATTAGTTTATAAAAGCGTTTACAAAGTTTAGACGAAATACATAATGTTTAGTTGTTTTTTTTAGGGTGATTGTAAACGCTTTCCAACACTACTTAACCAGGATAGAAAGGGTGATGTTTATGACGAATATGCGGAATATCGCCAAAGAAGCAGGAGTTGGAATTGCTACAGTATCTCGTTATATAAACAATACTGGTTATGTGAGTGAGGAAGTAAAGTCGAAGATTGAAAGAGTTATTGAAAAATCCAATTATCGGCCAAATGAACTGGCAAGAGCGATCTTTACAAGAAACTCTAAGATTATAGGACTGCTGGTACCTAATATATCGAATCCGTATTTTAATGAAATGGCACTAATCATTGAAGAATTTGTAAGTAATCTTGGATTCTCAATTTTCCTATGTAATACAAATGATGATCCTGAGAAGGAGAGACATTATATTGACGTCTTACAAGGACATCGTGTTGCGGGAATCATTACAGTTAGAAGCCAATGTAAAGAAGAATACACTACACATGATATCCCAGTTATTTCTTTCGAAAGTAATATTTCCGAACAAATCATTACAGTTTCAACGGATAACTATCTCGGAGGAAGGCTCGCTTTTGATCATTTATATGAATGCGGTTGCAGAAAGATGGTTCATATTGCAGGGCCGGATTTCTCTAATGCGATTAATGATCGGTACATGGGTTTTGTGGATGCGGCTAAAGAAAAAAATTTAGAAGTAGATATCATCCAATTTAAAACAGACTTTCAAAGAAAAATGCTTGAGGCTAATATAAGAACACTTGAAGATATTGAGAGTTATGATGGGATCTTTGTTTTCAATGATATAGCAGCTGCTACAGTTATAAGGTATTTCAAATTGAAGAACGTTAATATTCCACAGCAAGTACAGGTGGTAGGATTCGATAATAGTTATATTGGAGAATTCTTATATCCGTCGTTGACAACGATTGAACAGTCCGTCCAAGAGGTAAGCAAAATATTGGCGGAAGTACTTGTTAAATTAATTAAAGGAGAAGCTGTGGAACAAAGAAAAATATCAATTATACCTAAGCTAATTCAACGGGAAACAACTAAAACTTTCGAGAAGTTAAACAAAATAACTTAGCAAATATTATCTGTACTGGAGGTGTTATCGTGGAATTAAAAATGACTGATATTAATAAAAGTTTTGGCGAAGTCCAAGTTCTAAAAAATGCTGGAATTCACGTAAAGGAAAAAGAAATACACGCACTTATGGGAGAAAATGGTGCTGGTAAATCAACGTTGATGAAAATCTTAACAAGCGTTTATACGAAAGACTCTGGAGTAATCGAAATTAATGGTGAAGTTCAAGAGTTTACTAATATAAAAGATAGTGAGAATAAGAGAATAGCCTTTATTCATCAAGAATTAAACGTACTGAACGAAATGAGCATCGTTGATAACATGTTTCTAGGAAAAGAGAAAAAGAATAAATTCGGTCTGATTGATAAAAAAACGATGGTAAAGATAGCAAAGGAAAAACTTCTATTACTTGGCCTTGATGTTGATCCTAATACTCATATAAAAGATATTTCTATCGGAAAAAGACAGCTAGTTGAAATTGCTAAAGCCCTATTAATGGATGCAGAGCTCATTATTATGGATGAACCAACAGCTGCATTATCAGATAAGGAAATTGATTTGCTCTTTAAAATCATAAGGGAATTAAAAGAAAAAGGTGTATCGTTTGTTTATGTATCTCACCGAATGGAGGAAATCTTCGACCTTTGTGATGAGATAACGGTCATGCGTGATGGCGCGTTTATTGGTCAGAAAACGATAGCAACTACAAATTTTGATGAAATTGTCAGTATGATGGTAGGGTATGATTTGGATGAACGGTTCCCAAGGGTCGAAGTTGAACCTGGAGATGTCGTTTTATCTGTCAAAGATTTAACGAAAAAAGGGAAATTCGAAAATATTAATTTTGAAGTTCGTAAAGGAGAAGTTCTCGGCTTTTCAGGTTTAATGGGATCAGGTCGTACTGAAGTCATGCATGCAATTTTTGGAAGTTTCCCATTTGAATCCGGTTCCATTTCTATCGATCAAAAGGAAGTCAAGATTAGTTCTCCAATTGTAGCCAAGAAATTGGGAATTGGTTTTATCACTGAAGATAGAAAAAATGAGGGATTGATTCTTAGTTTTTCTGTTGCTGAAAACACAGTCTTACCTTCTTTAAACACTTTTACTGAGAAGAAGTTAATTAAAAAAGGAAAGATTTCGAGTGTTGTCGCAGAGTACATCAAAAAGTTAAATGTGCGAACGCCAAATCAAACGATTGAAGTTGGTAAATTAAGTGGAGGAAACCAGCAGAAGATTGTTATTGCAAAATGGCTTATCACGAAACCTAAGATTCTCATACTAGATGAACCTACGAGGGGAGTAGACGTAGGAGCAAAAAAGGAAATTTATGAGATTATCAATCAATTAAAACAAGAGGGAGTTGCCATCATTGTTGTATCCAGTGAACTGCCAGAAGTACTTGGTATCTCGGATCGTGTGGCAATTATGCATGAGAGAAAATTGAAAAAAATATTAGATATTAAAGAAGCAACGCAAGAAAAAATAATGGAATATGCCACAGGTGGAGGGGTGTAAAGGTGGAGAAAATAGGAAGTATATATAAAAAGTATGGAACATTCATTGTCTTACTAGCCTTAGTGATCATTGTATCTATCATTAATCCCAAGTTTTTATCGATGTACAATATACTTAATATTTTCAAGCAAGTTTCCATTAATGGCTTAATTGCCCTAGGGATGACCTTTGTTATTTTAACAGGTGGAATTGACTTGTCAGTTGGGGCTATCTTAGGTTTAACTGGTATGATTCTGGGACTATTAATAGCAGGAGGAACACCGGAATTAATTGCTATACCAGCGGTTCTTATTATTGGTGGACTATTGGGATTATTTAACGGAATTTTAATATCAAAAATTAAATTACAAGATTTTATTGTGACACTAGCAACTATGACCATGTTTGGTGGACTAACCTTGATTATATCTAATGGAATTCCAGCAATGGGTATTACAAAAAATGCTCCTGTGCTTGATTTCTTTAGTCAAGGAAGTATAGTTGGAATTCCATTTCCGATGATTGTCTTTATCGTTGTTTTCTTCATCTTATTAGTCCTCTTGCAAAATACAGTTTTTGGACGAGGAGTCTATGCTATTGGCGGGAACGAAGAAGTTGCAAGACTTTCATCTATGCCTACTAATCGCATAAAAACAATGGTTTATGTTATCAGCGGTGTTATGTCTTCCCTAGCTGGGATTATCTTAACTTCAAGACTAAGCTCATCACAGCCTACGGCTGGTGCAGGTTTCGAATTAGACGCAATTGCTGCGGTTGTTATTGGTGGTACTAGTTTGGCCGGAGGTAGAGGAAGACTGTTTGGTACTTTTATTGGTGTACTTATTATTGGGGTATTGAATAATGGTCTTAATATCATTGGTGTTTCTGCTTTCTTCCAGCAATTTATTAAAGGGCTAGTTATTCTTCTTGCGGTTATTCTAGATCGTAAGAGTGCTAGATAAAAATGAAAAAAATAGGGGGCAAGAAAATGAAGAAGTTTTCTTTAGTGTTAGTTGCGTTTTTCCTACTCTTTTTAGGTGCATGTAGTAACAGCGATGAAGGCAAAGGAGAAGCAGGAGGAAAAGAGGGTAAAGAAGGCAAAGGGAAAATTGCTTTACTTATGGCGGATTTAGGAAACCCATTCTTCCATGTGCTACGTGATTCTGTTGTTAAACAAGGTGAAGAGTTAGGCTATGAAGTAATTGTATATGATGGACAAAATGATGCTTCACAACAGCCATCACAAATTGAAGATGCACTTCAAAAAGGTGTAGATGCAATCATTATTAATCCAGCAGATGAATCATCTACTGCAAATGCTTTAAAAGATGCAATTGCACAAAACATTCCAGTTGTTACTGTGGATAGATCTGTAGATGTAGATGGCGTTCTTTCATATCTTGTAACTGATAATCTTAAAGGCGGAGAACTTGCGGGTGAATGGTTACAAGAAAAAATGCCTGAAGGTGGAAATGTTATCCATATGGAAGGTGTAATGGGTACAGCTCCTCAACGTGAACGTGGAGGCGGTTTCTTAAGTGTAATCGATCCTGCTAAAAATCCAGATAGTAAATTTAAAATTATTGATACTGCTGTAGGTGATTTCTCAATGGCTCCTGCTGAAGCAGCAATGTCAGATTTATTAGCTAAACATGATGATATTGATGTTGTTTTCGCTCAAAATGACACAATGGCTGTTGGTGTTGCTCGTGCAATCGAAACGGCTGGCAGAGAAGATGACGGAATTGTTATTATTGGCTTTGACGGTGCAAAAGAAGCTTACGATTTAATTGAACAAGGAAAAATGAGTGTGACAGCTGTTCAAGATTTCGAATTTATCGGCGCAGAAGCAGTTAACTATGTAAATGGCTTCCTTAAAGACGGTACAAAGCCTGAAGCAGAAGTTTTAGTTGATGTTTTCATGTCAGATTCAAAGTAAAAGTGTAAAAAAGTTGTACCCCTTTATCTTACTAAAAATAAAGGGGTATTTTTATATGTGCTTACCTGCCTTTAAGGAGTGAAAATAATGAAATATGTGATAGGTATTGATTTAGGAACAAGTGCTGTTAAAACAATATTAGTTGATCAAAATGGAGAAGTTGCAGCTGAAGCAACAAAACGATACCCGCTTATTCAGATAAAATCAGGTTACTCTGAACAGGATCCAGAATTGTGGGTAAAACAAACCATTCTGTCTTTAATAGAATTAGTGAGTCAGTTTCATGGCGACCCAAAGGATATTGAAGGAGTAAGTTTCTCAGGTCAAATGCACGGATTAGTTTTGCTCGGTGAAAATAATCAGGTACTGCGTCCTGCCATTCTTTGGAATGATACGAGAACAAGCCCGCAATGTGAATTAATAACAAAGGAATTCGGTGAAGAGATTCTAAGGATATCAAAAAACCGTGTACTAGAAGGGTTTACATTACCAAAAATATTGTGGGTGAAAGAGCATGAGCCTGAGGTTTTTCAACAGACAACTCATTTTCTGCTCCCTAAAGATTATGTAAGATACCGGATGACCGGCATGATTCATAGTGAGTATTCGGATGCCGCAGGAACCCTGCTTTTAGATATCGCAAAAAAGGAATGGAATCTTGAAATTTGCAATAAATTTGAAATTCCTATCAATATTTGTCCACCACTTATTGAATCACATGCATTTGTAGGAACTCTATTGTCTGAAATAGCTGATGAAACCGGACTTGCTCCTGAAACTAAGGTATTTGCTGGCGGAGCAGACAATGCGTGTGGAGCAATAGGTGCAGGTATTCTCTCGCCAATGTATACACTTTGCAGTATAGGCACTTCTGGTGTCATCCTTTCTTATGAAGATGACAAAGAGCGAGATTATAATGGCAAAGTCCACTTTTTTAATCATGGAAATCCTGAGTCCTTTTATTCTATGGGCGTTACATTGTCTGCTGGCCAAAGCTTAACTTGGTTTAAAGATACATTTGCGAAAAATGAGTCGTTTGAACAATTAATGGAGGGAATTGATGAGATTCCTGCTGGATCAAATGGGTTGTTATTTACTCCTTATTTATTCGGCGAAAGAACACCTTATCCTGATTCCAGCATCCGTGCGAGCTTTATAGGAATGAATGGTACTCATAAGCGCGAGCATTTTGTGCGAGCGGTTATGGAGGGCATTATTTTTTCATTGAACGAATCGATCGAAATCTATCGTGAAGAAGGAAAAACAGTTGATACGATCATTTCTATTGGCGGCGGAGCGAAAAGCGATGTTTGGCTGCAGATGCAGGCAGATATCTTTAACACGCGGGTTGTCAAGTTAAAGAGTGAACAAGGTCCAGGTCTTGGAGCAGCAATGTTAGCTGCATTCGGAGCGGGCTGGTTTTCCTCTTTAGAAGAATGTGCAAACCAATTCATTCAATTCACAGACGAATTTTTACCACAAGCAGAACAAGTAATAAATTATAAAAAGTTATTTAAAATCTATCAATTAATCTACCTAAATACAAAAGAAATAAGTGAGAAACTGCAAGATTTTCGCTTATAAAAGACAAACGGGACAAGGGGACAGGAACCTTGTCCTGTTTGTGTGAAAAAGTGCTATAATAGATGCATTCGTTTACTTTGTAATCGTTAAATATGCGAGGAGGTTAGATGTAAAGTATGTTCTCACGTTATAAAGTTTTACAAATTATAGGTGCAACCATGCTAGCGGTATTTGTGATGGCTGGTTGTGGGACAACATCAGAAAGTGGACAGAAAGAGGAGACAGGGAAGCAATCGCAATCAAGTGGTAACTCTGAATATCCTTCGACCGTTAAGGAAAATCCGATTGTTACGATTTCGATGGAAAATGATGAAGAGATCATCATTGAATTGTATCCTAAAATTGCGCCCAATTCAGTTGCAAACTTTATATCACTAATAGAAAAGGGATTTTATAATGGATTAATTTTTCACCGAGTGATCCCGGATTTCATGATTCAAGGCGGGGACCCGGCTGGAAACGGTTCAGGTGGTCCTGATTATTCAATTAATGGTGAGTTCGCTACAAATGGGTTTGAGAATAACTTAAAGCACGAGCGTGGGGTTCTTTCTATGGCTCGAACACAAGATCCAAACTCTGCAGGTTCTCAATTTTTTATTATGGTAGAAGATGCATCCCATCTTGATGGACAGTATGCTGCCTTTGGTAAAGTAATCGAAGGGATGGAAGTGGTTGATAAAATTGTTTCTGTCAAACGAAATGGAGAAATGCCTGAAGAAGAACAGAAGATGAAAACGGTAAAAGTAGATACAAAAGGATATGATTATCCCGAACCAGAAGTTCATTAATATCCCAAATAGAATATAATATTATAGAAGGAATGGGTCAACTTATCAGGTTGACCTATTCCTTTTTTTGTTAACCATTCCAAATATATGGTTTGATGAAAATCACAGAATATCTATAATCCTAAATATATAATGGATGTACGTTAAATAATTTGAATCGTTCTTTATAAAAATGAGTGTAAAGAGGTTAAACAAATCATGCAGAACAAGAATACATATGTTCCATCAAGATTTAATGCACTATCACATACAGAAGATCACGGGGTAGTTCTTTATAATAGTTATAATGGTGCAATCGTCCATTTTTCAGAGGCTGAAAAAGAAGCAGTATTATCTTCCCTAAAAAGAACCGGTACAGATCATCTTGAAAGTGAAATCAAACAAGATTTATATGAAAATGGCTTTTTAGTTTCTAATCAAGTAGATGAAAAAAGGAGAGCCCAATTTCTGCATCAATCTTTACACCGAACAGATGTGATGCATCTTGTTCTCTTGCCGACAGAAGCTTGTAATTTTCGCTGTACTTATTGTTACGAAACGTTCCCGCGTGGAAAAATGAATCCGGAGACCATTCGTGGATTAAAAGCGTTAGTGAAAGAAAAAGCAACGAATCTATCTCATTTAAATATTAGCTGGTTTGGTGGGGAGCCACTTTTAGCATTAGATGTCATTGAAGAATTATCTGTTTCATTTTTGGCTGCCGCAAAAGAAAATAAGATTGATTATTCATCAGACCTTGTTACAAATGGGTATTTTTTAACTAAAGAAGTGCTTCAACAATTACTCTCTTGGGAAATTCGGCAATTGATGGTGACCATTGACGGGATTGGAGAAATACATGATAACCGTCGACATCTAGCGGGTGGTGGAAAAACATTCGATCGAATTATCGAAAATCTTCAAGCGATTAAGGAAGTAGAAGGAGAGTATGATCTAACCATTCGAGTGAATTTTGATGAAAGCAATTTAGAAGAAACATCTCAATTGATCGATTTTTTAAAAGTGAATTTTGCAGATGATAAGCGATTTGGCGTCTTATTTCGACCTGTTGGCAGATGGGGCGGGGAAAACGATGATGAACTTCCTGTTTGCAGCCAAGTACAATCCAATCGGAAAATTTGGGAATTTACGAATGAGTCTGTTGTTCAAGGAATGGGGATGGCTACCATGATTGCTGGCTCCCTAATGCCAACAGGATCGGTATGCTATGCAGCAAAGCCTCATTCTTTAGTTGTCGGAGCCAATGGCCAGTTATATAAATGTACCATTTCTTTTGATGAAGAAGTAAATAAGGTTGGGACAATTGATGGCAATGGACATTTAGAGCTGGATTTTGACAAAATAGCTGCTTGGACAACTTCAGGAGAAGAAACGGATGCTGTCTGTCAATCTTGTTTTTATCGCCCAGTCTGTCAAGGGAATCATTGTCCATTGTATCGAATGAGAACAGGAGAAAGGCCTTGTCCTTATGAAAAAAGAAGTATAAAAAAAGTCTTAAACCTTATTTGGAAGAATAGTTTGCAATGAATGAAAGGAGGTGAATGGACATGCGCGTTTTACGTCCTGGAACAACACCAGTCAAGACAACAAATTCCGGAAAAATAATGAAATCAGTACCTGGAAACTTAAATTAAAATCATATGGCCCTTGTTACCATTCATTTTAATACTTAATTTCTAAACTTTCCATCGTATACCTTATGCGTCTATATGCAAAAAGTATGAACACAAAAACCTTTCATTTTTTAATGAGAGGTTTTTTTGTGTTCATACTGAATAATACAAGATATTGTTAACATAATGTTTTATAACGGAGAATTGTTATGAGAGTGTATATATATTGGAATAGCAGTTGAACTAGCTGTTTTTTCTTTCGGAAGGAGCTGGTTACTATGTATAGAAATAGATACAAAGAGCTAATCATTGTTTTATGTGTAGCTTTATTGATATTTCTTATAGTGAGTGCGTTTCGTAACATTTCCATATATGTTGTGTATAGCTCTGGGATCGGTACATTTATTATTTTTGGTTTGATCATTTTGGCAATCTTTGTTTTATACGTTAAAGGCCGGTGAATAATGATATGAAGATCATTATTTCTTTGAATGAAACCTATCTGGAATCTGAAATATTTCTAGTTATTGTTAAGTCATGGTAATCTTATCTTAATACGGTTGCAGCAAAAGGGTGAGGGTTACTCTTTTGCTGTCATCCAATTAAAGGAGTTGGATTTTAATGTCAGAACAATTTGAAAAGGCAATATTTGCAGGTGGATGCTTTTGGTGTATGGTATCACCATTTGATGAGCAGCCAGGGATTATAGAAGTGGTTTCAGGCTATACAGGTGGATTTACGGAAAACCCGACTTATGAAGAGGTATGTTCGGATACAACTGGACATTATGAAGCAGTTCAGATTACATACGATCCTTCGATTTTCCCCTATAAAAAATTATTGGCGATTTTTTGGCAGCAAATTGACCCGACTGATGGAGGTGGACAGTTCAATGATCGTGGACAATCCTATCGTACGGCAATTTTCTACAGTAATGAGCAGCAAAAGGAGCTAGCTAAAGCATCAAAAGCTGAATTGGCTGGCAGTGGACGCTTTCAAAATCCGATTATGACAGAAATTCTACCGGCAGGCCCTTTCTATAAGGCTGAGGAAAAGCATCAGCATTATTATAAAAAAAATCCATTCCACTATAATTTATATAAAGAAGGTTCTGGAAGAGCTCGTTTTATACGCGAGAACTGGAAAACAATCAAAAGTGATAAACAATTACGAGAAGAACTAACAACCATTCAATATGAAGTAACAAGAAATAATGCGACTGAGCCTCCCTTTCGAAATGAATATTGGAATCACACGGATGAAGGAATATATGTTGATATCATTTCAGGTGAACCACTATTTAGCTCAACAGATAAATATGATGCAGGCTGCGGATGGCCAAGCTTTACGAAATCCTTACACCGTCCAGAAATCGAAGAGAAATTAGATACTTCTCATGGGATGCGTCGCATAGAAGTTCGATCAAAAACGTCGGATTCCCACTTAGGACATGTATTTGATGATGGTCCAGGACCAGATCATGCCAGATATTGCATAAATTCAGCGGCACTTCGATTTGTACCTAAGCATAAGCTTGAAGAAGAAGGCTATGGGGAGTTTTTAAGTTTATTTAAATAAAGGGTATGTAATAGGAGAATTTATTAGAATTTGGCACTTGTCCCCTTGCTTGTTAACGAAAGAATATGAAAGGGGACAAGCGTACTTTATTAAAGTGGAAAATAGTGAATGCAGAAAAATGAGGATAAACCTTTACTCTTTAGTTCTGATCGATTAAATTTCGAAGCTTTCTTTCATGTCTCACATTTTTAATGGTAAGATGATCAATATTCTCCTGTGTTTCTAACAATTCAACCCTAAAAGAATCAAGTTTTGATTCTACACGGCCAACTCTATCTTCTAAGCGTTCAAAGCGCTTATCCATTTGTTCAAACCGCTTGTCTACTTGTTCGAACCTTCTATCTACTTGTTCAAACCGCTTGTCCATTTGTTCGAAACGCTTGTCTATTTGATCGAATTTCTCATCCATCCGATTCTCAAGTTGAACCTTCATGTCAGTAATTTTGTTATCAATATGTTCAGAATGAAGTTCCAGCGCTTTTAAAATTTCCTGAATTCCTGATTGATCCATGTTTATCACCTCCAATTCATATATATTATATCCTCAATAAAAGATAAAAGCGATCATAAAATATTCTACAAAAAGATAGAAATATGCTGTAAGAATGAAAAGGTTTTCTATCCGTAGCTCTATCCATTTGCTATAATAAATAATATTTTATTACATTTGGAGGTTCATCCATGAAGCTGACAGAAAAGGAATTAGAAATAGTAGAGATTTTGGAAAAGGATGCACGCATAGAGAATGAAGATCTTGCGAAAATGGTTCATTTAAGCATAGAAGAAACAGAAGAAGTAATAAAAAAACTTGAAGAACAGAAAGTCATTGTTAAATATACATCTGTCATTGATTGGGGAAAAGTCGAAGACCATTCTGGCTTAACTGCAATGATCGATGTGAAAGTAACCCCTAAACGAGGCGTAGGCTTTGATGAGATTGCCGAAAGAATTTATCGTTATAAAGAAGTGAAATCTGTTTATTTAATGTCTGGTGCGTACGATTTATCAGTGGAGATTGAGGGGAAATCAATGAATGAGGTGGCGCGTTTTGTTTCACAAAAGCTTTCGACACTTGATTCAGTTATCTCCACGACTACACATTTTATATTGAAGAAATATAAGCATGATGGCACAATATTTGAAACAGATGATGATGACAAACGAATTGTGGTGTCACCGTAATGAAACAGCTAAAAAAAGAGTATCTATCTAAAAAGGTTCAAGATTTAAAGCCTTCAGGAATTCGCAAGTTCTTTGATTTGGCGGCAGGAATGAAGGATGTAGTCTCTTTAGGTGTTGGTGAACCAGACTTTGTCACACCATGGACGGTAAGGGAAGCAGCAATTCTTTCCATTGAGCAGGGGTATACCTCATATTCAGCGAATGCAGGATTTTTAGAGCTGCGGAAAGAAATTGCTGGCTATATGAATAAGCAGTTTAATCTAACTTATTCTCCACAATCAGAAATTATTGTTACCGTTGGGGCAAGTCAGGCGATCGATATAGCAATGAGAGCAATCCTTAACCCTGGTGAAGAAGTGATCATTATAGAACCTTGCTTTGTCTCCTATTCGCCAATGGTTGAAATGGCTGGTGGAGTCCCTGTACATGTACAGGCATTGAAGGAAAATGATTTCAAAATATTGCCTTCCCAATTAGATGCGGTTATTACAGAGAAAACAAAAGCGATCATGCTTTGTTCCCCAAATAATCCAACAGGAACGATGTTGAATAAAAAGGAACTTGAGGATATTGCAATGATTGCAATAAAACATGATGTACTCGTCATTGCAGATGAAATATATGCAGAGCTAGTCTACGATGAAGAGTATACAAGTCTTCCATCCGTTGAAGGGATGAGAGAAAGAACAATTTTAATTTCTGGTTTCTCGAAAGGGTTTGCGATGACAGGCTGGCGTCTTGGTTTTGTTTGTGCACCGAAAGAGATGTCGCAAGCAATGTTGAAAATACACCAATACGCAATCATGTGCGCGCCAACGATGGCTCAATTTGCCGCAATCGAAGCACTTCAAAACGGCCGCTCTGATATTATAGAGATGGTGAAAAGCTACCGTCGCCGTCGAAATTATATGGTCCAATCATTTAATGAAATAGGACTAACCTGTCATTCACCAGGCGGAGCCTTTTATGTGTTCCCTTCCATTGAATCTACTGGCCTTAGCTCAGAAGAGTTTGCCGAACGGCTTCTATTGGAAGAAAGTGTAGCAGTTGTGCCAGGAAATGTTTTTGGTGAAAGTGGGGAAGGTCATATCCGCTGTTCATATGCCACTTCCATGGACCAGCTTCAAGAAGCTGTCAAACGTATCAAACATTTTATTAGTAAATTAGAACGCTGACAAAGAGGGAATGTTATTTTTCCTATCTTTTTTAAACGAAATCAAATCGTAAAATTAATTTGCTCCATTAATACGCAGTTCAACAAAATTCGTAAAAGAATAAGAGTCCAAGCCTTACTGTACATGATAAATTCATGAACAGTAAGGCTTTTTTAACACTCTCTTCTGAAAATGTTATCATTTTTGAATGAATTGTGTGTTTGAAAACTATTCACAATTAGTGTTGGTTGATTGGAGTGGAAGGCGCGAGACTCCTGCGGGAGTAGTGGGACAGCTGAGACCCCGCAGGAGCGTTAGCGACGAGGAGGCTCAGCGCCCACCCCGCGGAAAGCGAGCGACCTGAAGCGGAAATCAACCTCTACAATTTTATGTTAAAAGCAACAATGTTTGCAAAAAAAGGCCTTTTAATAAACAGAAATGACACAGTGTCATAAAACATTTGACATATGACACCATGTCATTTATTCTATAAACAGAAGGAAATGACATGATGTCATATTGAGAGGGAACTGAAAATGGATCAAGAGAAATTAAAAAAGTTTATTAATGAATTGAAAATAAAAGGCATAAACGCTTCATTATGTAAAAGACCCGTTTTAAATATTAACTTAGCGAAAGAACAGAAAACGATTATCAGTTGTTAATAGAATATAGAAAAACAACAAAAAGGAGATCAAAATGGAAGTAATGACACCAGCAAGTTTAAAACAACAATTTAAAACATTAAAGACGGATTTAATCCGATTTATGATGTCATATAAGTTCGCGTTAGCAGAAATGAACACAAAAATTGATATATTAAAACAAGAATTTCAATACATCCATGATTATAATCCAATTGAACATGTCACATCCCGTATTAAATCCCCTGAAAGTATTTTAAAAAAGGTTCAAAGGAAAGGGTATGAATTTTCGTTACCTTCCATTAGAGAAAATATTCGAGATATAGCTGCGATTCGTATCACTTGTTCCTTTATATCTGATATTTACGAAATAAGCCATATGCTTCAGAATCAAAAGGATATTGAAGTGATCGCATGTAAGGATTATATAAAAAACCCCAAGCCTAACGGCTACCAAAGCTTGCATTTAATCTTGCAAATTCCAATCTTTATGTCAGATCGTGAAGACCATATCTTTGTGGAAATTCAAATCCGTACGATTGCAATGGATTTCTGGGCAAGCTTGGAACACAAAATTTATTATAAGTACAATCAAGAGGTTCCTCAGAAGATTAGGGATGATCTTCGGGAGGCAGCAATTACAGCCGCCCAATTAGATAAAAAGATGGAAAACATCCATAAAGAAATGAATGCAATCAAGGGCCTTAATAGGGAGGAAGAGGACCTACAAGAACTTTCAATTAATAATGAAAAGTTCCGTCTCCCCTTGGACTTTTTAGCACCAATTATGCGAACTGCGGACACAATTGAATAATTCATTACAAGAGGAGCGAGCAAATTGCCGAAAATTACATTTTTTAATTTGCCAGAGGAAAAAAAGCAAACGTTAATTCAAGCAGCGAAAATAGAATTCTCAAGAGTGCCATTATATGAGGCTTCAATTACAAACATAATTAAATCAGCCGGTATCCCTCGCGGCAGCTTTTATCAGTATTTTGAAGATAAAGAGGATGCTTTTTTCTTCTTATTAAATGAATGGGCAAAAGAAAATAAAAACCACTTTATCTTCATTTTAATTAAAAATAATGGTGATTTATTTGAAACGATGAAAGAGTTTTTTCAAGTGATTATCATGGAAGAGGAAAACTTCCATTTCTTAAAGAATACTTTCTTAAATATGACTCATCGAATTGAACGTACATTTGCAAGAAGCTTTAATGTGAATGAAAGAAATGAAGGTTTTGAGAAAATCAGCTCCTTAATCGATCTGTCCATTTTGAATATTTCAGATGAGAAAGAATTATTTTATGTTTTGAAAATTATTTTAGCTGTTACCATTCGTAATTTCATTGACAAATTTGCTAGAGATTTGTCTGCCGAAGAAGCGGTAAATATATATATGATTGAAATGAATTTGTTAAAAAAAGGACTTTATCGGAATCCAGAATTGGAACTTGAGAAAAAATAACCTTCTGCTATTGACTCAAAAAACAGGATATGTTATTAAATGAATGAAGCATTTTAGCACTCTGTTCAATAGAGTGCTAAAATGGGGTATGAAATGAAAGGGGATCTCGATATGGAAAAGAAACAATTTCAAGCAGAGTCTAAAAGACTATTAGAAATGATGGTCAACTCTATCTACTCCCAAAAGGAAGTTTTTTTACGTGAGTTGATATCTAATGCAAGTGATGCCATCGACAAAATCTATTACAAAGCATTGACTGATGAGAATTTACGCTTTGAAAGCGAAAGCTACTACATAAAAGTGGAGCCAGATAAAGAAAGTCGAACATTGAAAATCATTGACACTGGAATTGGAATGACAAAAGAGGAATTGGAAAGTAATCTAGGTGTCATTGCCAAAAGTGGTTCTTTAGCTTTTAAAAAAGAAAATGAAATAAAAGATGGCTATGATATAATTGGCCAGTTTGGGGTTGGCTTCTATGCGGCATTTATGGTGGCAGATGTAGTAACTGTAATCAGTAAAGCACAAGGTAGTGAAGCAGCTTTCAAATGGGAATCGGAAGGTACGGATGGATATTCGATTGAGCCAACAACGAAAGAAACGGTTGGTACCGAAATTACTTTGAAAATCAAAGAAAACACAGAAGATGAAAATTATGATGAGTATTTAGATTCATATCAATTAAAATCAATTATCAAAAAATACTCTGACTTTATTCGCTATCCAATTAAAATGGAAATCGAGAGCAGCCGTCCTAAAGAGGGCAACGAAAATGAATGGGAGGAATATACAGAAGAACAAACCATTAACAGCATGGTTCCAATTTGGCGCAAAAATAAAAGTGAATTGACAGATGAAGACTACGAGAAATTCTACATGGAAAAACATTATGGCTTTGATAAGCCCCTTAAACATATCCATATTAGTGTGGATGGGACTATTCGTTATAATGCGATTCTATATATTCCGGAAAAAATTCCATTTGATTACTACTCTAAGGAATATGAAAAAGGATTGGAGCTTTATTCAAACGGAGTATTAATTATGAATAAATGCTCAGACCTTCTTCCAGATTACTTCAGCTTTGTGAAAGGGATGGTAGATTCTGAGGACCTATCTCTTAACATCTCAAGGGAAATCTTGCAGCATGACCGTGGCTTGAAGCTGATTGCTAAAAACATCAGCAAAAAAATCAAAAGTGAATTGCTAAGCTTATTAAAGAATAATCGTGAAAAGTATGATGAATTCTTTAAATCCTTTGGCCGCCAGTTAAAATTTGGCGTTTATAGTGATTTTGGCAGTAATAAAGACTTGCTGCAGGATTTACTAATGTTCTATTCTTCTAAAGAAAAGAAAATGATCACATTAGATGAATACATCTCTAGAATGCCAGAGGATCAAAAATATATTTATTATGCTTCTGGTGAATCGGTTGAACGAATTGATAAGCTGCCTCAAACGGAGCTTGTAGCGGAAAAAGGCTATGAAATCTTATACTTCACTGATGATATTGATGAATTTGCTATCAAAATGCTGATGAATTATAAAGAAAAGGAATTTAAGTCTGTTTCAAGCGGTGATTTAGGGATTGAAGCTGATGAAAATGACAATAGCAATGATGAAATTCAGCAGGAAAATAAAGAACTCTTTGACGCAATGAAAGAATTCTTGTCAGGAAAGGTCAAGGATGTAAGAGCATCGAAAAGATTGAAATCCCACCCGGTTTGTTTAACTGCGGATGGGGAAGTAACGATTGAAATGGAAAAGGTATTAAACATGATGCCTGACAACCAAAATGTAAAAGCAGATAAAGTGTTAGAAATTAATCTAAACCATGATGTGTTTAAGTCACTGAAGACTGCTTTTGAAACAGATAAAGATAAACTAAGCTTATATACAAACTTACTTTATAATCAGGCACTTCTAATTGAAGGCTTGCCTATTCAAGATCCAGTAGATTTTACAAACGATATTTGCAAAGTAATGGTATAATATAGAAAATTGCAGCCCTACTATTTCTTAAGGTAGGGCTGTTTAATTTATACCGTAAATCAAGGGAGGAACTGACCGATGTTAGCTTTATTGAAAAAAGAAAAAAACGGGTATACAGCAATATTTGATCGTTTTCTTAATCATTCAGTTGAACAAGTATGGGCGATGCTAACTGAAAACGAAAAGTTGTCAACTTGGTTTTCAGAGTTGAAAATTGAAGAACTGCGTGAAGGTGGCTTAATAAAGTTTGACATGGGAGATGGCTCTTTCGAGAAAATGGAAATTTCTGAGGTAAAGAGCTATTCAGTTTTAGAATATACATGGGGAAATGATAGAGTACGTTTCGAATTAGAGGAAGCACGAGAAGGCTGCAGGTTAATTTTGATTGAAAAAATAAAAGAAATCACCAATCATACTCCAAAAGATCTTGCTGGCTGGCATGTCTGTTTAGATGTCATTGATCAATTATTAAATGGCCAAAGCAATTCTTTTAGAAAAGAAGAATGGGGGAAGTGGTATGAGCAATATATAAAGGTAGTTGAAGCAGTTGGTCATGAATAAACGGGAAACGTAAATCGTATGATTGCATTAAAATGGTGCGTAAATTCCTTTGCAGATTTATAATAATGAGAAAAGTCAACGATAAGGAAAGAAGTGGAGCTGGTTGGGAAAACAACAACAGATATATCTTATTTTGTTTTTTGTCATGGTGGCTTGGGGATTGAATGTCACTGCGACAAAAGTGCTGGTAGAAAATTTTATGCCTGTAACGATGACGGCACTTCGTATTTTTGTTTCGGGTATTAGTGTGTTTATTATTCTCTTTTTAATGAAAAAGGTTCGAATGCTGACAAAAAGGGAATTCCTTTATGTCTTTTTCGGAGGGTTATTAAATGTTGTAGCACACCAATATTTTCTATCAACGGGACTCACTCAGACTTCAGCCACTAATGGGGGACTTATCCTTGGAATGGGGCCACTTCTAACAGCGATATTGGCAGTGGTTTTTTTAGGTAGTGTAGTGACAGGTATTCGCGTAATTGGAATTGTATTAGGGATTGCAGGGGTATCATTTATTGTGTTTCAAGGGAATGGAGGAATAGATGGTGTGTCGATGGGGGATGTATACATATTTGTTTCTATTCTCGCACAGGCAGCTAGCTTCATTCTGATTAAGAAAGGTTCGGAGACATTAGATCCCCGGTTAATGACTGGCTATATGTTAGTCATGGGGGCGGTTATACTATTTATCATTAGTTTGTTTATTGAACCAGAGGGCTTAGCAAGCATGCACAATGAATCAATGAATCTATGGGCTGTTTTCTTTGCTTCAGCCATCATTGCTACTGCCATTGGGCATATGCTTTATAATAGTGCAATTGGAAAAGTAGGGGCAGCGGAAGCTTCTATGTTCCTTAATCTAAATCCTTTTTTTGCACTTGTAGGAGCTGCCATCTTTCTAGGAGAGAAAATTACGATGGCGCAAATTATCGGATTTATTTTCATCTTGTTAGGCGTTATTCTTGGTTCTGGCGCATTTGAAGAAACAGTCCGCAAGATTAAGAGAAAACAGAAAATGACTATCGCTAAGTAACTGTTTTCCTTTCGTAATAGATTTAGTGGAAGAGGAGGTAATATGCAATGGATAAAGAGAGCAGTAAAAAGGTGAGAGAACGAGGAATTGCGATTGGAACTCTTCATACGGGTAGAAAAAATTGTATTACAGATGTACCAGGAGTAAGTGTTGGCCATGTGACATTAGATTATCCTCTAGAAGGTGAAGAATATGCCTGCACTGGAGTAACAGCGATTCTGCCTCATGGAGGAAACTTATTTAAAGAGAAAGTGGTTGCAGCAAGCTATGTTTTAAATGGTTTTGGAAAAACAACGGGTCTTGTCCAGGTGAATGAGCTAGGGGTAATAGAATCCCCCATTATGCTAACGAATACTTTTGGGGTTCCTGCTGTGTCTCAAGGAACACTAGAATACATTCTTCAGGAAAATCCTGAAATAGGTGATACGACAGGCACGGTTAATATTGTTGTTGGTGAGTGTAATGATGGTAATTTGAACTCGATCCGGCAATTCCCTGTAGAACCAAAGCATGCAATTGAAGCCATAGAAAATGCCTCAACAGATAGATCTCAAGAGGGAGCGGTGGGTGCTGGGAAAGGAATGGTCTGTTTCGGCTATAAAGGTGGCATTGGCTCCGCATCTAGGATTATTTTAGATGAAGAGAATAATAGAGAATACATAATGGGATGTATGGTGCTGAGTAACTTTGGTGGCAAAGTAGAGTTCCCATTTGATAGATATCCTGGGATGAAACCGCAAATAGACGGGATAGAGAAAGTGACAGATGGATCCATCATCATTATTCTGGCCACTGATATGCCATTAAGTGACAGGCAGCTATTAAGAGTGGCTAAGCGATGTGGAATTGGACTTGGCCGATCTGGCAGCCATTTTAGTCATAGCAGCGGGGATATAGTCATTGCTTTTTCAACGAAAAATAAGATTCCTCATGAAAGTGAAGAGGTATTCCAGACACATTCATATATTAGAGAGGATCATCCAATCATGAATCAGCTATTTGCTGGTGCGGCTGAATCCACTGAGGAAGCGATATTAAATTCTTTATCACAAGCCGTAACAACAAAAGGAAGAAATGGGTTAATCGTAGAATCGATGTTTTCTTAAAATAAGTATAACGATAATAATATTATGTTAATAACATTGAGCGAAAAAATGATAGAGACATAAAGTTACAATATAAGGGAAGAATGGTTTCGTAACAAACTTATATGAACCGAAAATTACAGTAGAAGGAATAAGTGGGTTCATAAAAGGAGAATAGCGACTTAAAATTACAAATATAGGAAAAAACGCTCACTAATAGTATGTTATGTGACCAGTATTAACAGTAAAAGGAAATACTGGTCACATAAAACAGAGCTTCTAGCTATTATTGTTTTTTTCGATTCCTAATCTCTGCACTTACCTTTTTCAATGCTTTTTTCGATCCTCTTTCAATATCTCTCTGGAACTTCCTTTCGCTATAACTAGTAAATAGTGAATTTAAATCATAGCCATCCGGATATAATCGCTTGCTTTTATTTCAAGCTCCAATCTCTTCGCATTTAGTTCAATGAAATCTTCTTTATAGAGCACAGTTACATGATTATATGAATCCTTCTTCTTATACACAATCCCAAATTCATCATATTCAGTTAGCTTCACTTTATCTCCAACTTCAAATTCATAGTCGATAGCTGCTTCTAATGCTTCTTCTTTGGTTTTAGGGATGTTGCTCTCTTTTACCCGTTCTAAATCGTATGTTTTATTGTCTATATATTGCTGTGCTTTTTGTAAAATATGCTCAGGGATATTCATTTTCTTCGATATCCAAAGTGCATTGCTATCCCCAGATTTCCCAATCAAAAGCTTATACAATGGTTCAAGTGTATGACTATTGAATTGCATTGCTGCATTTATGAAATCGCTATGAATTTCTGAGTAACGTTTAATTTCCCCATAATGTGTGGTAGCAACGGTTATACACCCTTTATGGTAAAATTCTTCGAGTATAGCAATTGCTAAAGCAGCTCCTTCATTGGGCTCTGTCCCACTTCCGATTTCATCAAAAAGCAGAAGCGTATTTTTGCTGGAAGCTCTTAATATTTCAGAAAGATTTTTCATATGGGACGAAAAAGTACTGAGTGAATTTTCAATGCTTTGATTATCGCCAATATCAACAAATAAATGATCAAAAACAGCTAACTCTGTACCTTCATCAGCTGCAATGTGAAAGCCAGACATAACAGATAATGTTAATAGGCCGAGTGTTTTCAACACGACTGTTTTTCCACCGGCATTTGGACCAGTAATGATTAAGCTGCGATACGATTCGCCAATTTCAAAGTCCAGAGGAACAATATTTCCAGTCAATAGGGGGTGCTTTCCTTTCCTCAGCTTTATATAGCCATGATTATTCAACTGGGGCTCTATTGCATCCATGCTTTTACTAAACTTTGCTTTTGCAAAGATCATATCGTATTGGCTTATAAGTTCAATATTAATTTTTATTGATCTTATCTCTTCAAGGATCAACCCTGAAAGAGTAGCTAAAATTTGATATTCTTCGATTGCTTCCTCTGCCTTCAAAACAGCTAATTCTGCATTTAATTTTGAAACGGCTGCGGGTTCGATAAATACAGTTGACCCTTTCGAAGAAACTTCAACAATCGTCCCAGCCACTTGATTTTTATAAGATGCTTTAATTGGGATTGTAAAGCGGTCATCTTTTTTGCTAATAAAAAATTCTTGAATATATTCCTTGTTGGCGCTGCTTCTTAAAAATTTATTTAATCGCTCCTCAATTTTTTCCTCCGTCTTGGCAATATGATTGCGAATTCGTCTTAATTCCTTGCTTGCTTGTGAATCCACGCTGTTTCCTTTAATTGAGAAATTAATTTCATCCTCAATTCCTCTAAATTCTGTCATAGAGTATGCATAAGAGTGCAATGTTGGAGCGAAAAACTCTTTATCCGCCATAAATTTTTTTATGTTCCTGCATCCTCTTAAAAAGTCAGAGATCGCTACTAATTCTGAAGGGCTAAGCATCATGCCCTTTTCAAGCTTTTCAATATGATTTTCGATATTGGTTATCCCTTTTAATGGAAGATGGCTTTCGGCATCTAATAGTTTTCGTCCTTCTGTTGTCTCTTTTAAGCGAGTTCTTACAACTTTGATGTTTGTACTTGGCTGAAGTTGATCAAGCAATGCCTTTCCAAGACTGCTTACACAATAGGTTTTGATCATTTCCTTTAGCTCGTTATATTGTAATTTCTCAAATGTCATTGTATTCATATTGGCCTCCACATAATTGTTTTTTGAAAGCTCTGTTAAACTAGACTGTTGATTTCCGCTCCAGGCAATCGCTTTCCGCGGGGTGGGCGGTGAGCCTCCTCGACGCAAATGCGTCTGTGGGGTCTCACCTGTCCCACTTCTCCCGCAGGAGTCTCTTGCCTTCCGCTCCAATCAACAGAATGTAATAACACAGACTTTGATAAAAAAATGCCCGCAGAAAATATTCCTACCTTTCCAAATAACGAAAAAAACGGTTATTTGGGTAGAAAGCTCCTGCGGGCATTTGCTTTGTAGAAAACAAAGCAAGATTATCGTTAACAAGAAGGGGAAATGAAACAAAAAAGCATGACAGGACAAATCCTGCCATGCTTTTCGTCATAACATACCTAAAATGTTACACGATTATATGGAAAAGGAAGCCGTCTTAAGGTAGGTATTCACAATGAACACATTGTGAAAAAAGGCATACTTAATAAACTGGCTAAACCAGATATAAGTACCTTATTCAACTAAATTAGTTGATACCTACTCCCGACATAAATCCCCACACCTTTTAATTAGAATAACCAAAATATAGCATCCTTTTAAAGGGAAGTCAATGGAGAGAGTAGATGGAAACGCCTAATTTGCATTGTAAAAGAATATGCACGCTTTAAAATTTCATGAAATGGAGCATAATTTGAGAGAGCCAATTCATTCAGTTGGCGCTCCAGGGGGATAGTAGTAGGGTGGTACTTTAATCCAGCCCCGCTTTCGCATGAGATCTTTTAAACTTACACCAAATTTCATTTTTTCAAGCATACATTGCATAAAGAGTGAAGCCACATCATTCCGGATGCTTTGACAGGCGGCTGTTGCACAGGTCGTTGCTGCAGCGACTGTCTTTATGCTCAGCCCATTCATAATTTCATCGTCTGTCAATTTCACACCAAGAGGAACGCCATTCGGATCAGAATTTGGCCGATCCTCACTCGTTGGGGGCAAATGGATTCCTTCTTGCCTCATAAATTCTTTGAATCGCTTGCTTTGACTGTCACATTGGTTATAGCTATCTCTCAGCATTTTTATCACATCATCATCTGTGGTTGTATTTAATCCAATTTGAATAAACACTCTTGCTTCATCCATTAATGTTAAATAAAGCCAACAGCTCATTACTTCACCGACATGAAGGGGGTTCTTAGGTTCAGCATCCAGTTGCATTTGAAAATAATCTTTTAATGATTCAAAAATTGTTGTCATACAAGTACCGATCCTTTCTTAAGTAATAATCATACTTTTTCCTAAATTTGTAAAATGATACTATAAATTAATTTTTTCTAGTTGAGAAAGTAAAAAGCATCTTTTTTTCGGAATGATTCCCGTAAAAAAGATGCTTTCAACTTAATTGGTTCATTTATTTTTCAACTTCTGCTCTTGCTATTTCCTGATATGCTTTGAAGAACGCACTACAAAAAGTATCCCATTCACTAGCTGCCATAATGGAAGCATCACTAACATCACCTAGTACAGGTCTTTGTAATAAATCTTCCAATTGTGAACTGAACTTATTAATTTCCTCTTGTGATGCTCCTTGTAAAATACTTGCGACAAACTCAGCAGGGGAGTACCATTCTGACACTCTTTGAATATCACGATAAATTTGTGTTAATAGGAGATTGCGTGGCCCTTCCCATTGCTCGTTTACAACCACATCTCTGAAAATACGAGGCAAGGATGAAAATTCCTCCATTACTCCATGGCCAGCGAAGACAGAAATTGCTTCACGCAGCACGTCAGCTCCTTCACTTGTAGCACAAATTTTTTGCAGCAGCACTAGCTCTCTTAAATTGAATAATTGTTTTCTTAATTCAAGAGGCTTGTCAGTTGAGATCCCTGGATTTAAGGGCTGTTCAAGCTTTAAGAAAAGATCATAAATCTTAAATGCACCAGCTGTCGTGCGTTTAGCAGCCTGTTCAATTTGCCTTAACTTACTTGCAGCAAGCGGGAATTCATGCACCTTTTTGCCAAATACTTTTCGGAAATCGGCATATAGATGCGCTTCTCTAGAAGCACGTAACATAAATCCAGCACACGCAATCCCAATTTCTAGCCGAGATAAAGTTAGTACAATTCCAACTGCAACAGCAATTCCTTTATTAGCTGGTGCAATCGGGTACGCAAGGGCACCATTATACTGGATTTCTGCTGTAGGTAATTCAGCTGTGCCCATTTTCCATTTAATGCGGTTGATTGTATAACCATTTCTTATTTCCTTTTCTTTATTCCCTGGAAGCCATGCAGGTACAATAAATGTGGAGACTTTATCTGAGCCAGCTATTTTAGCTGTCACAACAGCATAATCAGCATGGGCAGCTGAACAGAAGAACTTGTTTCCGTATAATCGAAAATGTTTCCCGTCTTGAACAGCCTCCAGCATATTAGCAGGGAGATCAGATCCACCTTGAATTTCAGACATAAATTGTGCGCCAATGGCAAATTCCCCGTCAATCCCTTCTTTCGTATGCATCAATATCTCTTGCAGCTCTGGTATATCTGGATTTGGGAATTGATCTAATAAAGCAACAAGGCCATGAGTACAAGTTAATGGACAGGTGACGCCAGCTTCACCTAATTGATGAATAATCATACGCTTCGTAAAACTTTCCCATGGATTTATTTTATTAGAAAATAAGCCCTCACCAAACACACTTTGTTCAAGAATATGTGCTTCATGGGGGCGAACAATTCGGTCGATCCGATGATTGAATGCATCATAATGAAGCATATAAGGACGAACCTCTGGCCGTGCGACGGTTTCTGCTAAACGATTCCACTTAGATGACACTTTAGGAGAGAGGGCAAGTACGTTTTTATTGATCTCTTCAAAGTCTTTCCCTGTAAAATGTTTGACAGCCTTCTGCAAAAATGGTTCATCTTTATACCAGTCTAGATTTTCACGTTTCGAAACAAATTCATCAAATGTGTAGGGGTTTGTGCCTCTTTTTTCAACTTCTTGGGATACTATCGTCATTTTTATCACTCCTGCCTCCATTTTGTTTGACAAATGATAATATTCAGATTTATTATAAAACTAAGTATACGTTAACGTCAACTAGGAGGATTAACATGACTGAAGATCATCTTTTTTCCATAAGTGAATTAGCAGCAATGTTCGATATCAGTTCTAGAACGATTCGCTACTATGAGGAAGTTGGACTGCTTTCATCTGAGAATCGTGAAAGTTTAACGAAGCAGCGGACATATACAAATCGAGAGCGGCGCAGGTTGAAACTGATTCTTCGTGGGAAAAAGCTAGGTTTTAGTTTGCAAGACATCAAGGAAATGGTCGATCTCTATGAATCGAACCCGGAAGGAGAGGATGAGAAAAGAAGAATCATTGAATTTGCTGACCAAAAGCTAGGGGAAATTGAGGAGCAAATTGTACAACTACAAATGCTAAAGGCAGACATATTGGCTCATAAGGAAAAATATATGGATAGAAAAGGATAAAGGGGATGAATGGAATGGGTATAACAATTCACGGAGTTCTAGAAAGAAATGCAAGAAAGTATCCTGAAAAGGAAGCATTTATTACAGCGACTAATCGATTAACCTATGTACAAATGAATAGGACTTGTAATCAGATTGCTAGACTTCTTCAAGAAAAAGGGGTTAAGCAAGGGGATAGAATCGCAATAATGGCTCGGAATAACGAGAACTTCTTCTTTGCCTATTTTTCCCTGATGAAATTAGGTGCAATTCCAATGCCAATGAATATACGATTAACCCCCTCAGAATTAGTCGTGATGTTACAAAACTCAAATGCGGCAGGAGCCTTCTATGAAGCAGAGGCACATGGGACGGTTCAAACAATTTCAGATCTATACGGATTAACTCACCAGCTGTCCATTCAAGAAATAGTTGAGGCTTCATCCGTTTACAGTGGAGAAAATATGAATTTACCAATACACTCAAGTGATGTTAGTGAAATCTTATTTACTTCAGGAACGACTGGTATTCCAAAGGGTGTTGTATTTAATCATGATCGAATGATTGCTTTAGCAACAACGGTATCAATAGAGTTTGCACTTTCGAATGAAGATAAAATGCTTACACTTATGCCATTGACCCATTCAGCACCCATCAATACATTTTTCCTAAGCGGTCTTTACTGTGGAGCTGCCCATGTAATTGGTGAGTTCACACCAAAGAATTTCCTGCAATTGATTCATGACGAAAAGCCAACATTTTCATTTGCCGCTCCTGTCGCATACTTATTGTCTTCTAAAGATCCAGAGCTTGATACATATGACCTGTCAAGCATTCGTGTCTTTGCATATGGAGGAGGACCTTTGGCATTAGCTTCTTATGAGCGTGTGAAAGAAGCATTCAAGAACGAAAATTTCTATCAAGTATACGGATTAACAGAGGCTGGTCCAAATGGCATTCTCTTACGTCCTCATGAGCATTTAACAAAAGCAGGCAGCATTGGGAAGAATCCGACAGTTAGTATGGAACTTCGAGTTGTTCGAGCAGATGGATCTGATGTCCATCCTAATGAATATGGAGAGGTTCTATTAACTGGTGACAGCTTAATGCTAGAGTATGATCAAAATCCTGAAGAAACAAATGCAACGATTAAAAATGGCTGGATTCATACGGGAGACATTGCCTACAGGGATGAAGATGGATATATCTATATTGTTGACCGTAAAAAAGATGTGATTATTTCTGGCGGGATTAATATTTATCCAAGAGAAATTGAAGAAGTACTTGCGAAGCATCCGAAAGTGCTAGAATCATGTGTCATTGGTGTACCTAATGAGGAATGGGGGGAGACTGTTAAAGCAGTCATCGTAGCTAAAGAGGATGTAACAGAAGGAGATTTGCGCGATTTTGTAAGCCCTTTCTTAGCAGATTATAAACGGCCACGTCAATATGCTTTCGTAATGGAGCTTCCACGCAATGCAAGTGGGAAAATATTGAAGCAGCATGTGAAAACAATGTAAACCGATCATAATTAAATTATGCTGACTTGAAATGATGTATTTCTATCATTTCAAGTCAGTTTTTTTGTCTAAATCCTTCTATTTGAAATCGTTCAAGATTGAGTATATTTTTATCACTTCTTGTTAAGTATGGGGAATAGGTACATTAAATTCCTAGACGGGTGATTTCAAGATGAGATTATGGAGAAATAAAAAAAAAACCGTAGAAAATGAAAATGAAAAAGGCCTGACTCTCCAAACCTTATTACAGCAATTATCCGCATCTAATGAATTTACTCAGTTTACCTATGCATCTAGGCAGTCATCATTATGTATAGGTTACTACGCATCACTTATAGATACGGAGATATTGCATCGAGATGTACTGCCATATTTGAAAGAATTAGATACAATGACTAATTTGCCTTCCATGCTTCCGATTGAAGAAGTTGTGCTTACAAGCGACTTATTGAAAGTTCAGGATAGTCTATTAAGAGGTTATATTTTTATATTTGATATAAACAACTTAAATCAAGTGGGCCTTGCCAAGGCAGGGGTTGAAAGAACGAGGCAGGTTTCACTTCCAGAGGTAGAATTTAGCGTAGTAGGACCTAAAGAGTCCTTTGTAGAGTCACTTGATACAAATATCAATCTCGTAAGAAAAAGATTGCCTCTTCCAGAGTTAGTTATAAAAGAATTACAAATCGGGAAATTATCAAAAACGAGAGTTTCAGTTCTGTATATTGAAGGGATTGCCAATAAAGAGAATGTGAATACGGTCATTCAGCGTTTATCAGATTTAAAAGTAGACCAAATCAATGACAGTTCATTTATCACTCAGTTAATTCAGGACAATCAGAATTCCCCCTTTCCTCAGCTAATTGATACAGAGAGACCGGATCGAATCGCTTCGATATTAGGGGAAGGGAAGATTGCTATACTTGTTGACGGTGCACCGCATGGATTGATAGGTCCTACAACCTTTTTTGAGTTTTTTTCCGCATTTGAAGATTATTTTTTAAATTGGACAATCGCCTCATTTTTTCGCTTAGTCCGATTTTTTGCTGTGTTTTTTTCCATTTTGGTTACCCCCATTTATGTAGCTGTACTAACATACCATTACGAATTAATACCGAAAGACATGCTCAGCACCTTAATTACTTCTAGAAGTGCCATTCCTTTGCCTCCGATAATGGAAGCACTTGTATTAGAATTAACCATAGAATTGTTAAGAGAGGCAGGGGCAAGATTGCCAACTAAGGTTGGTCAAACAATTGGTATCGTAGGCGGTATCGTTATTGGAACAGCATCAGTGGAGGCAGGACTAACGAGTAATGTTTTGTTAATTATCGTTGCATTGGGGGCATTAGCATCCTTTACAACCCCAGTCTATCAAATGGGTAATACGATTCGCTTAATACGGTTCCCGTTTTTACTAATGGCTCACTATATTGGTTTAATGGGAGTAGCAATAAGTTTTTGTTTTTTACTTATTCATCTATTAAGATTATCTTCTTTAGGAAGACCATTTCTTGAACCGTTCTATCCACTGAGATTTCAGGATTTAAAGGATTCTCTTATTCGCTTGCCTTTTTCAATGCAATCCAAACGGCCGATTCAAGAACAAACAGAGGACACAATTCGTTATGACTCAACGAAGGCAAAAGAGAATAATGATCTTTAATTGAACAAGAAAAAGGGGGGCACATGTAACTAATGGAAAAGAAAGAATTACAAATTTCCCCTTTTCTTGTTTTCTTTTTAATTCATTCCGTACAAGTAGGTGTAGGAATTTTAGGATACCAGCGGATTATTATCGATTCAGCAGGAAATGATGCGTGGATGGCAGTTATAGCAGCTGGTATTGCTGTCAGTATCATTATTTGGTTTATGTATTTATTGCTAAATAAGCATCAAAAAGATCTTGTTCAAATTCATCGGGATTTATTTGGGAAGTGGGTAGGGGGACTTTTGAGTCTCATTTGGATTATTTATTGGTTATTAATTGGGATTATTGTGTTAAGAAGCTATATTGAAATTGTACAAGTTTGGGTATTTCCAACCATTAATTTATTTATGTTTAGCCTTTTCTTTATTATTCTTGTCTATTACTGTGTGAATGGTGGATTTCGTATCGTTACAGGTATCAGTTTTTTTGGCGTACTTATTCCAATGTATATATTTCTAACCTTTTTCTTTCCTATTGAGTATACTGAATTCCGGAATTTACTCCCTGTATGGAATCATTCTATTAAAGAGATAACAATTGCATCGAAGGATATGATGTTAGGCTATTTAGGATTCTCGACTTTACTAATGTATTACCCTTATATTAAACATCCGAATAAATCACAAAAATGGGCGCATTTAGGACATTTATTAACGGTAATTATTTATTTATTTATCCTAGTTATAACGATTGGTTACTTTAGTGAACAACAGGTAAGCAAACATATTTGGGCAACACTGTCTCTGTGGAAAATTATAGAAATGCCATTTGTCGAAAGATTTGAATACATAGGGATTACTTCTTGGATTTTAATTATCCTTCCCAATATTTGTTTATCTGTTTGGGCTGCAACGAGAGGTGTCCAGAGAATATTTAATATTAAACCAAAAAAAGTAATGATTATTATGTTGATTATATTAATTTGTTCAACTATTGCTATAAAGGGGAGAGTGAATATAGAAAGGATAAATTCATATATGTCGATATTAGGCCTTTGTTTGGTCTCTATTTATATACCTTTACTTACTCTTTTATCTTTCCTGCTATCAAAAATAAGGAGGACAAAGATTGGAAAAGGGACTTAAAAACTGTACATTGATACTAATGATCATTGGGTTAACTGGATGTATGAATATTAATCAGCAGGTGTTAGATGATATTCAATTAGCAACTGGAGCTAGTTATGAATACATTGATGAAGATAAAATTGAGGTAATAGCTGTATTCCCTAATTTTCAGCCAGACAAATCTGTCAAAAATGAAACCATATCTGCAAGCAGCAGTCTTAGTAAAGAAATTCGCGATAAATTAAGTTTTCAATCAGACAGACCTATAGTCAGTGGAAAAGTAGAAGTAACACTATACGAAAAGAAAACAGCAGAAAGAGGGATTAAAGAACTTTTAGATACGTTACAGAGAGATCCCTCTATTGGTTCGAATGTTTTTTTAGCAGTTATTGATGGTGATCCTGAAGAGTTGTTAAGCAAACAGTATGGAAATACGGATAATGGTTATTATTTATCCAATCTTATTGAGCAAAATATTGAAACAGGATTGATTCCAAAAACAAACCTTCATCTGTTTTTGTACAAGTTGTATGCTGAAGGAATGGACTCCATGCTCCCCATTATTGAACAAAAGAATGGAAAGATCAATCTAAAAGCAATTGGTTTATTTGATGAAGATAGATTAGTTGATCAATTGGGAGTAGATGATTTTTTTTATTTAAGAATCCTATTAGAACACAAAAGCCAACGGGATTCGCAGGCCTTCAAACTTACTGACGATAAAAAAGTTTCTATTTTTAATATTAAAACCAAGAGAAAATATGAGATACCAAAGCCAATGACTAATTCAGAAATAAAAATCAAATTAAAAATAAAGTCCATTATTCGAGAGTATAGAAATGGAGAGTTAAATAATAAAAAAATTAAAGAATTAGAAAAAATATTGAAGGAGCATATTGAGAAAAAATCTGAAGAGTTGATCCAGCAATTTCAAGAGAAAGAGATTGATCCGCTTGGTATTGGAGAAGAAGTTCGGACCCGAACAAGGCAATGGGATCAAAAAAAATGGGAAGAACTATATCC
The DNA here is from genome assembly GCF_042865275.1 of Cytobacillus mangrovibacter. Classification (NCBI taxonomy): domain Bacteria; kingdom Bacillati; phylum Bacillota; class Bacilli; order Caryophanales; family Bacillaceae; genus Cytobacillus; species Cytobacillus mangrovibacter. The sequence continues at coordinate 148,982 of NZ_JBIACJ010000007.1, forward strand.
AGATATCAAAATAACTGTTCAAGCAACGATAGATATACTTGAGTCAGGTGTCATTGATTAAGTCTGCCCATTTTTTTCATTATAGCTGCATTCGAATGGGTTATGCATTCTGAATGCGACGGCTTCTGCTTAAAATCCCTAGATAAAGAACGATGGAGCAAAGGACGGAAATAGCAGAGACAATATAGATCATACTGTAACCGAACATATAGGCAATTTGTCCAAAGAGGATGGCTCCGATTCCTACGCCAAGATCGAAGAAGGAAAAGAAGGTTGCATTGGCCATTCCTCTTCGATTACTTGGTGCTTCCTTTACAGACCATGCTTGTAATGCAGGCTGGACAGTACCAAAGCCTAATCCATACAGGATAGCAGCGATAAACATCATCAGGCTGTTAGGCAGCCAAGCGAGTAGAAGCATGGAAATAATAATCAACAGAGCACCTGGAATGAAAACAGCCTGATGTCCTCTCTGATCATATAATCTCCCTGCGAATGTCCTGCTAATCATTAAGGCAAGAGCATAAAGAAGGAAGTACCAATGAATTCCCTCGATCCCTTTTTGTGCGGAATAAATTGGAAGAAAGGACGCAATTCCACCAAAAGTAACCGTAAGAAAGAATAAGAGCATGGATGGAGGAATAGCAGTCTTTTCATAAAAGTCCCATTTCTTAAGCTGTGAGGTCTGTGAATCCACAGCTTTGTATCGAATAGTAGAGGATAATAATAAGGCCGCTAATCCTAGGGCGGCACAAATAATAAATAATTGAGTGAACGAAACAATCCCAACTAAAGCAAGACCTAGAGAAGGGCCGATTGCAAGTGCCAGGTTTCCAGATAGACCATAATATCCCATGCCTTCTCCGCGTCTTTTTGCAGGTATGAGATCAGTTGCGATTGTTCCAGATGCTGTTGTAGAAAATCCCCATCCGAGCCCTTGAATCACTCTCATAATAAATAAAAAGATTAAGCTCTTTACAAATCCAAAGGAGCCTACTGAAAGAACGAAAATTCCAAGCCCTGTTAAATAGACAAAGCGTCGGCCCTTTGATTCTAATGCATGCCCTGCGTATGGTCGTAGAAGAAGGGCGGAAAAAGTGAAAATCCCTACAACCATTCCAATGAGCTGATCATTTCCACCTAATTCTTCAACGAACAATGGAATAGTCGGCAAAGTCATTTGAAATCCGAGAAAAATAAAAAAGTTGGACATGACAATAAGGATAAAATCACGTGTCCATATTCGATCAGCACCAGCCTTGGTGTGTTCCTTAACTACTTGGTGACTCATACAGATTCCTCCCAGATATCCTAAATCCATCTTTTTGATTAAAATATTTAGAGAGCCTAAACATAATTTCTATTCTACAAGAATTTGGATAGAATTTCTATAAGGAAGTACTTATTCGACCAAAGTGGATTACTTTAACACCCCGAAAAACGCACTGGCAACGGTTGCTCCTGCTAAGACAAATACCGCTATCGAGCCAGCTTTATTTTTTTCCCTCCATAAGGAAATCGAAAAACCAATCGTATAAAGAAAGAGAAGTATCATTACAATCCAGATGAGCATTGTCAAGTTAATCCCTCATTTTATCTAGATTCGGTATTCTGCTTTGCCTTCCAAATTCACCAAATTCAATATCAACCGAAAGTTTCACATCCATATCTGGATATGATTTCATCCAATTGAATTTTTCATATTCGGGCAGGGTTGCAAATTTTTTTCTAGCGACTAATGACCAGCCAAAGGGTTCCCCTTTGTATTCTTCCTGTGTCTTCTTAATGAAACTTCTCATTTTTTGTTCGAATCTTTCTATAAGATGTTTTTTTAATTCATTTCTTTTGTTAATATCACTTGCATATTTAACCATACTATAATCTGACAAAATATCAATATGAAGCGGAAGGATGACATTAATGGTTGATGCTCCTTTTTTCAAATTCATCTGAACTTTGATCTTTTTCAATTGCGAAATTTTAGCTGTAACTTTATATCTTTTATTAAATGGATCGGGAAAAGTGGTTACGATTTCTGGTGCTTTTATGGCAACACTAAGGAGAATCGCGATTCTAGTTTCTTCGGCTGTTAATGTATCAATCATGATTCCTTCTTTAAAAATAGCCGAACCAATAAATTGAGTTTTATTTGTTAGTCCTTCAGTCTGCAATTGACCGGCAAGAATTTCGTCCCCTTCTGTACTATCTCGTGATTTTGACTCATGCTCAGTTGTGCTGTATATTCCCAAAAAAAGATCAGAATCAGCTTCAGTTATTCTAAGATATCTATGAATATCCGCTTTTGGGATCGATGCGGTTTCAATTCCACGCGTAATGATCAGGTCAAAATACTTTTGTGCTCTTGTTTCAAGTTTCGGCTGGTTTTGTTCAATGTATGTACTCGCATCCTCTTTCGAAATAATAAAATAAGAATCTCTTCTTATTTCTCTTTCCTTCGTTGCATCATACATCCATCTAATAAAGTCTTTTTCCTTAGCGAGTTTTTCCGAAATAATAAAATTTCTTAATAAATCATAAGAAATTTCTTTAGCAACAACTGCATTAGCCTTATTGGCGGAGGATACGAAATCAGCAGATTCGATTGAGATGATTTCATGTGGCGGTTCGTTAGTTGAACCTCCTTGTTGCTGCACCCCGTATTCAGGATTGGCAATTAAATAAGTAAGGATAATACTATCTTTTTCCCCTTTATCCATTCCAAGTGCTATGACATATGCTCGTTTATCTATTTCTTTTTGATCCCAGCATCCTCCTAAAGAGAATAATAAGAATAATAAACAAATGATTTTGTTAAGAGTCTTTTGCTTTTTCATTCATTAAATCTCCTTTAATTTTGGCGGCAATCCATAATAAACAAGGGAGAAAAATAAATACAGGTGTACTAATAAGTATTAATTGTTCCCTTATATTGAAAATAGTGAATGTAGGTGTCTCGGGTATCATTCCAATGAAGACACATAATATGGCCATTGAAGGGATCAAGTACTCAAAGTTTTTTATTTTAAACATATTTCCAAAGAGAAGTGAATTTATATATAAATAAAATGTAAATCTTACAAATGTGGCTAGCAGCCAAAATGGAAAGAAAAAGGTTTCGATATTGGTAAGGAACCCAAGGCTAATGTAGCGGATGGTTTCATGATAAGGGAAATTCATCACTCTTACCCCTGCAAAGTCAAATAACATAAGAAAGCTAGCAATAGCAAATGAGAGCTCAATAGTAATGATACTTAATGCAATCCAGTTTCCCTTTTTGAAATCACCTTTGCTTTTTAAATAGGGAAAAATGAATCCTAAATAAAGAAAATCTGAATAGATAGATGTTCGTAGTGAGCTTTCTTTAACGACTTCCCATTTTCCGGCTCCAAAAAAGGGGAATAAAAAGGCTGTTTGTCCCTGAAAGAAACAAATAACCACGACAATAAGAAGAGAGAGCTTGATCCACAGTAAGACAGACCATGCAACAGAACCAATTTGTTCTAATCCTTTTTTTGCTCCATAGGCACAGACAACTAATAAGAGTGAGTAGATAATCAGCATCGGTGTTTTAGGGAAATACATCATTGAAATGATATCTGCATATATAGCTGAATCAAATGAGAGAGCTGTAAATGAAATGATCCATAAACAAAGCAAAATGATAAAACCAAATAGTTTCCCAAATAAATGACTGATGATGTCTGCTAAATTTTTATTATTATAGGCTGACAAGACTTTAATGATTAGATATATAGGTATACAGGAGATTGCACCAATGATAAACGGCGCCATCCATGCAGCACTCTTCATATGTGTGTATAGGAAAACAGGCGTGTCATCGCTGAGCTTCGTTCCAACACATAGAATAATAATGGCAATGAATTCCCTAACGCCAATTTTCCCCTTCGGTTCTAACATCTGCATTCTCCTAAGTCTTTTTCATATCTTTTGGTTTTACATAACCTGGGCGAAATATTTCATTCTTTAGAGTTCTTCTAAATAAGGTATCTTTAGATGAAGCATACCTAGGTGTCATGGGTGCTAAATAAGGTACGCCAAACGATTTTAAAGAAACCATATAAAAGAGTCCAGCAACAAACAAAGCGGTCATGCCAAAAAAGCCAAATAATCCTGATGAGAGAATAAAAAAGAATCGTATAATCCGAATAGAAAAATTCAGATTAATATCCGATACTAAAAAGGAGCATACTCCGCCTAGTGCAACAACAATAACAACAATCGGGCTGACGATATTTGCTTGAACAGCCGCTTGCCCTAGAATTAATGCCCCAACGATTCCAATCGTTGGTCCAACGGGAGTGGGGACTCGTAAACCGCCTTCTCGAATAAGTCCAAATGCAAATTCCATCATGATTACTTCAATCAAAGCTGGAAAGGGGACCTTTTCTCTTGTCCCTGATATGGCCAGTAATAAATCTGGAGGAATCATTTCTGAATGATAGTTTGTAATTCCTACATAGATGGATGATATAAATAAGGTTATGAAAATGGCGACCATTCGTAATGCTCTTGTAAAGTTCCCATATATATATCGTAAATAATGATCTTCAGATATGTGGAAGAATGACCAAAAGGTTGCAGGTAATACGAGACAATCTGGAGAATTATCCATTATCAGTACAATATATCCATCTTCAATAAAGGATGTTGCTCGATCTGGCCTCTCCGTATTTAAAATAGTAGGAAAAAGTGATAACTGTCTTTCTTCAATATGCTGCTCTAATAAGGAAAGATTTTGAATAGCATCTACATTAAGTGCATTAATACGATTTTTAATGTTTCCTAAAAGCTTCTCGTTAGCTATATCTTTCATATAAATGATATATAGTTGATTGTTGGATCTTTTGGATATGGTTGTAGATTCTACAATAAGATTCTCATTTTTTATTCTCTTTCTAATTAAAGAAATATTGGTTGAGGCTTTTTCTGTAAAGGCTTCTTTGGGACCTTTCAGGGTTACCTCATTTTCCGCAGAATTTACATCCCTTCCTTGGAAATTAGTTGCACTAATGCTAAATGCTTTTGAATAGCCTTCTATAAATAAGATGGCATTGCCAATGTTAATTTCCGCAACCACCTCTTTAATAATTGAAACAGTTGAAAGTGATTGAACGGCCAGAAGATCTTCAATTTCAATTGAGCGGTTCATATTGGTAAGCAATGGGGTTAGGACAAATTCTTCTATAATGTTTATATCTGTTATTGTATTAATTGTTAGGAGGCAGGCCGTCTTATTCAATCCAGCAATTTGAAATGTCCGGAATTTCACATCTGTATTTTCTGGAAAGGAATAGAGTTGTTTGAAAAGCGTAATTGTTTTTTCTAAATCAGCATCAATTAACTGAGCTTTCATCTGAATTTCTTTTGAATTAGAATATTCCTGAAACGGATTTGTTTTTTTCTTTTTTTTAAGTGCTTTTCTAAAAAAATCGCCTATCATTTTCTATCCCTCCCATTTTTAAGTATTCCACTTGAATGAAAAGTTATGTAATAAGGAAACAGATGAATATAAATAACATATGGATGATGGTAAAATTGAGTAAATACAAAATGATGATTAAACGGAGGCTGCGTTAGTGGGGAATAATTATGGTGAATTGGTTCAGAGGCAGAGAGATTTCTTCTTACAAGGGAAAACGAAGGACGTACAATTTCGAATAGACACACTTGAATTATTAAGAAAGATCATTCAGACAAATGAAGCAGAATTAATGAAGGCACTGAAGGAGGATTTGAATAAAAGTGAGTTTGATGCGTATTTAACTGAAATAGGGATCGTGCTTGAGGAAATTAAATTTACATTAAAGCATTTAAGGAATTGGGCTAAGCCGAGAAGGGTAAAGTCCTCTATGGCCACATTAGGTTCGAAAAGCTATATTTATCCAGAACCATATGGGATTGCACTTGTCATTTCTCCATGGAATTATCCGTTTCAATTAGCAATTGCCCCGTTAGTTGGTGCAATTGCCGCTGGAAATTGTGCGATTTTGAAACCATCTGAGTTGACACCGCGTACCTCTGAGGTATTACAAGAGTTAGTTAGTAAAAATTTCCCTGAAGAGTATATTGCAGTTGTGGAAGGTGGAGTAGAAGCAAGTACTGCTTTGTTAAATGAGAAATTTGATTATATTTTCTTTACGGGCAGTGTTGCTGTTGGAAAAGTCATTATGGAGGCAGCTGCTAAAACTTTAACCCCTGTTACACTTGAATTAGGCGGAAAAAGTCCATGTATTGTCCATGAGGATGCCAATTTGAAATTAGCTGCCAAAAGGATTGCTTGGGGGAAGTTTACGAATGCAGGGCAAACATGTGTAGCGCCTGATTACTTATACGTACATACTCATATAAAGGAGAAGTTTCTACTTGTATTGAAAGAAACCATTCTGGAGCTCTACGGTGAGGATGTCATTAAATCAGGACAATTTACAAAAATTGTGAGTGAAAAACATTTCAATCGGCTTGTGTCCTTCCTTTCGAATGGTAACAGCTTATTTGGTGGAAAGCATGATTTATCCAAACTGACCATAGAACCGACAATCATAGAAAACATCAAATGGGAAGATGCTGTAATGAAAGAGGAGATTTTTGGGCCGATTTTGCCTGTTATGGAATATGATGATCTTAAAGAAGTAGTTAGTGAAATTAATAAACGTCCAAAACCGCTAGCACTGTATCTATTCTCAGAGAATGAGATGACACAGAAAAAGGTATTAAATGATATTTCATTTGGCGGCGGCTGTATAAATGACACGGTCTATCATTTAAGTTCACCATACCTTCCATTCGGTGGAGTGGGCGAAAGTGGAATCGGTGCATACCATGGAAAGGGGAGCTTCGAGGTATTTTCACATGAAAAGAGCATATTAAAGCAAACAACGAAGTTTGACCTGCCATTTAGATACCCGACGATGAAAAATGGACTAAAGTTCATTAAGAAAGTGATAAACTAAGGTTATGAGTCCTTTGAGTAGAAATAATAAGTAATATTTAGATTAAAAAAGTATACTATTAAACAGTGGACTCATTCTTCAAAAAGAATTCAATCGACAAAGAGGAGGGATTTATGTGGAATTTTCATTTGGCCTACTTATTAGCATCGCAGTAACCATCTATTTAGTAATTGATGCGCCAAAACATAATAAAAGCCCTGTATTATGGGGAATTCTTGGTTTTATACTAGGCTTATTAGGACTTGGGATCTACCTAATTGTTACTGACAGAAAAGTGTTAGGATGGATCATAGTTGCTTTGTATATCATAATCGTCATTATCATTATTTTATTTTTTGCATTTATATTTGCTGCATTATTTAATATGAGCTAATAAAAAATGGGAGCCGTTTGCATCTTTTCTGCAAAAACGGCTCCCATTTTTTTATAAAACATATAGATAGACACTTAGAAAATGTGACAAGCTGCCGAGCAGAATAAATATATGGAAAATTTCATGGAATCCAAAATGCTTAAATTCGAGAAATTTTGGCTTAACGGCATAAATAGCTCCACCAATAGTGTAGAGGATACCACCGAAAATTAACAAGAAGAGGCCAGTAGAGCTTAATGTCTCTGAAAGCGGTGAAAAGGCGAAAATAATGATCCAGCCCATTGCGATATATAAAATAGTGGAAAGCCATCTTGGGCAATTAAACCAAATCATTTTGAAAAGAATACCAGAAATAGCAACTGTCGTAACGATCCCGAATAAGAGCCACCCAGTGACCCCATTTAAGGTGATTAAACAGTAAGGGGTATAAGACCCGGCAATTAAAATAAAAATCATTGAATGGTCAAGCCTTCTTAAAAAGGCAATTACCTTGTCTTTAGCAATAACCATATGATAAGTAGCAGATGCGGAGTAAAGAAGAATCATGCTGATGCCAAAAATAATGACTGCTGTAATAACCAGAGCTGATGAAGTTGTCATTGCAGCTTTTACGACCATGGCTAGTAAGCCAATGAAAGAAAGAATGGCTCCAGCAAGATGGGTCAGCCCGTTAATAGGCTCGCGAATATAAGAAGTCATAAGTAAATCCCCCTAATATCATCTAATGTAGTTTTGATAACTACTTATAATAATATAACCATTCTGTTATGTAGTCAACATTTACATAATGGATTTTTTTAAGTAAACTTAAATTATTGAATAAACGAGTAGAGGTTATGTGCATGGAGAATATACAGCAAATACTAGATAAGCTTGGGTTAGAAAGTCAATTGACATTGGAAGATATCCCGCAAATTGATTTGTACATGGATCAAGTGATCCAGCTATTTGAAAACACATATAGCAGTGCCAAGCGTAATGATGAAGAAAAAGTGTTAACAAAGACTATGATTAACAATTATGCGAAAGGAAAGCTGTTTTTTCCAATAAAAAATAAAAAATATTCGAAAGAGCATCTCATATTAATCAGCCTCATTTATCAATTAAAAGGAGCTCTTTCTATTAATGATATTAAAGATTCTCTTTTCAAAATTAATGAGAAAGCAAGTATGGATCATTTTGAATTGGAGCACTTTTACGAGAGTTATCTGCATGTAGTGAATAAGAATATCAAACGGTTCAACGAGGATATTAATGCAATCTCAAAAGATGTAGAAGAGGAAATTGAAAGACTTGAAGATTCAGACAAGAAGGAACTTGAACAAATTCTAATGATCTCTTCATTAGCGAATATGAGTAATTTTTATCGAAGAGCAGCTGAAAAGCTTGTTGATGAACTAAATTTAGGTCAAAAGAAAAAAGAGAAATGATAGATTGGAGCATTCCAATATAAAAATAAAGCTGGGCAACCTGAAAATTGGGTAGCCCAGCTTTTTGTCCTAAAAGAAGATAATAAAAATCACTAATGCCAGAACAATGCGATAAATGGCAAATGGAACGAGTTTGATTTTGTTAATTAATTTTAGGAAGAAACGGATGGAAATAAGCGCAAATACAAATGCACTAATAAAACCTGCAATGAAGAAAGGCAATGCATCTACTGTAAAGTACTGCCAGTTTTTCAATAAAGACAGAAAGCTTGCTCCCGCCATAATCGGCACAGCCATAATGAATGTAAAATCAGCTGCCGCACGATGGCTTAGTCCGAGCAGTACACCTCCAGAGATGGTTGACCCTGAACGAGAAAACCCTGGCCAAAGGGAAAAACATTGAATTAATCCAATTGAAAAGGCTTGCTTATAAGTGATTTGATCTACTGAATCAACTTTTGGCTTTTTCCCGCCGAAGAAGTCGGCGAAGATCATAAAGAATGCCCCGATAACAAGTCCAATTAAGACTGTCTCTGTTGAAAATAAATGTTCATCAATATAATCCTCAAACAAGACGCCAAGGACTCCTGCTGGAATTAAGCCAACAATTACTTGAGAAAGTTTCAATCTGCTTCCATTGTTTGTTGAACCTTTGCTTCTGAAGCGGCCAAGACCAAGCATATCAATGAAGCGATCCTTAAATACAATGACAACGGCTAAGATCGAACCTAATTGAATGACTACCTTAAAGGTATTAGCAGTCGATTGTGACAGAAATTCTTTCGAATGTAGCCACATATCATCGACAATGATCATATGTCCTGTTGAAGATACAGGGGCGAACTCAGTTAATCCTTCAACAAGTCCTAATATGATTGCTTTAATGATCATGATGAAATCCATTAATAAATCTCCTTTTTGAAAAGTTAAGAAAATGTATGTATTCTCGTGTTGAGAAATCTCCTGCTTTAGGTGCTGTACACTTTCTTAGTAGAGTAGTAAAAATTTCTTTACGACTGATATTATAACATTTCTTGTCCCATTTTGTTCGAAATTTAGCATAGATCAAAAGTGGTGTATATCACTTCACAAACTCTTCACATTCTCGTGAACGTATGTGAGATATATCACCTATATGAATGTCGAATGACATTATTATAAAAGTATGGAAGGCAAACAAAAATAAGGGGGAAATAAAGATGAACAAAGGTGTAAAGATTCTTCTTACTTCAGCTCTAGGTATTGGATTATTAACAGGATGTAACCAACAGGCAGATTCTGGGAAAGTAAAAGAACCAGAACAAAAGGTATTAGCAGCAGAGAAAAGCGAGGTAGAGGTAATTAAGCCCCATCAAGGATTGAATCAAGAGCCAACGCCACTAAAAATTGAACGAGTTGGTCCAAAAGAAGTAAACGTAGAAATGACTTCTCAGATTACAGACATTGAAATTGCTAAAGGCAATATGTATAAAGCATGGACATTCAATGGTGAAGCTCCAGGACCAGTCGTAGTGGTGAATGAAGGAGACACTATTAATTTCACACTTAAGAATATGGATCCAGCAATTCCACATAGTATGGACTTTCATGCTGTACATGCATCACCATCAAAGGATTTCACTAACGTAGAACCAAATGAAACAGGTACATTCAGCTATCCAGCAAATAACCCAGGTGTCTTTATGTATCACTGTGGAACAGCTCCAGTACTTTCTCATATTGCGAATGGAATGCACGGAACAATTATTGTTAAACCAAAAGCTGGCTATCCAACAGATGGCGATATTGATAAAGAATTTGTTATCGTACAAAACGAATGGTACAAGTACAATGATTTAGAAGACTTCACAAATGGTGTGCCTAGTCATGTGGTAATGTCAACGAAAGCATTGAAAGAAGGCGACAGAAACACAAATGGCGATACATTTAGTCTTAAAGATGAACCATTATTAGCTAAAGTCGGCGACAAAGTCAGAATTTATGTAAATAACGTTGGACCGAATGAAGTAAGCTCATTCCACGTAGTTGGTACAGTATTCGATGATGTTTATCTTGATGGTAATCCATATAATCATATGAAAGGATTACAAACAGTTATGCTACCAGCTAGTGGTGGAGCAGTTGTTGAATTTACTGTTACACGTGAAGGCAGCTATTCAATTCTAACACATCAGTTCAATCATGTACAAAAAGGAGCCGTCGCTATCTTAAAGGTGACTGCAACTGGAGAAGATGACGGCAAGGCTACAATGAGCCATTAATAAATAAATATATAAATACGAAAAACAACACAACCATATTATATATAAAACAAATGAAAATGTGAACCCTTTTTGACAAAATTAGGACAGTTTATTTCCCTTTTTGAAAAAATTGCTCAAACGGGGACAACTGTCCTTTTGGAAGTTCTTAAAATAATTCCGCAACATTGGTGGAAATGTGTGTAGGGCAGGTGAAGCTCACATGTATAAGAAAATCGGATTATTTCTCGTGCTGTTTTTGGTTGTTTTTACCGGAAAGGCATACGGAGAAGAGCGAACTGTAACGAACAGTGAGGAGCTGCAGGAGGCACTTGCAAGTAATGAAGAGCTTACGGTTATTCAATTAAAGCGAGGAGAATACGCTGGTACCTTCACTATTAATCATCCCGTTCATTTAATTGGGGAAGAGGGGGTTGTCCTTCTCGGACCTGAAAGTGGCAATGTTCTAACGATAGAAGCAGATGATGTAACGGTTGAAGGGCTGCAAATTGAAGGAAGCGGTTCCCAAAATGCAGGGATATATGTGAAGGGGAATCGAGCATCTATTCATCAAACAATTCTCAAGAATGTTTTTCATGGCATTTATGCAAAGGATAGTTATGGTCATCGCATAGAAAACAATGTCATTACAAGTTTTAACGAAGATCATAAACATAATGGCTTTGGTATTTATTTAGTAAAAGCACCGAACTCTATAGTGAATCATAACTTTATTTACGATACACAGGATGGTATTTATGTTTCTTATTCTAATTACTGTGAAGTAAGAAGCAATCAAATGATTCGAACAAGATACGGCGTTCACACGATGGATTCTAAAACGGTACTCATTGCACAGAATGAGGTTCGTGAAAGTGTGAATGGAATGATGATCATGCAAAGCAATGAAATTTCAATTATTGAAAATGTATTCTACTTGAATACGAAGATTGATGGAGCTGGAATATTTATTTTTGATACATTTGATTCGAAAATTTCCTCTAATATTATGAAGGCGAATTTTAAAGGAATCGTTATAGAAAATGCGAAGCGAAATACCTTTGAATTTAACACTTTTTTAGGAAATAATGTCGGAATGGAATTAGGTTCTACTTCGGATGATAATACCATCTATCTAAACAACTTTTATCACAATACAAGACAGATTATTTCTGATAAAGACAATAAAAACTTGTTTAGTCGAGATAATTATGGAAATTACTTTGATGATCATGGCTCACTTAACTTAAACAATGACGATCTTGTTGATTTCGCCTATAAGAGTGGGGATGTTTTTTATAATATGACAAGTGAGGAACCTTACTTGAATATTTTTTATCAATCACCTGCTGTAGAGCTATGGAACAAGATCGAACAATATACACCAATGCCGACACAATCCTTTGTAATTGATGAGGTACCACTTGTTAAACCTGCGCCTGTTCATTGGAGCAAGGGGGAAACAAAGACCGGTATTCTAGAAAATCCTACTTTTGATGTAATTCAGATTTTGTGTTTTCTAATCATCCTAGCAGGGAGTCTGTTTATCTTAATCAAGTTGGGGAGGGAAAGACGTGAAGTTTAAAATCCTTATTAGTCTGGCTATATTCATCATTCTTTTAGCAGGATGCACATCCTCTGCCTCAGGTCCAGTTGAAATCAAGCAAAATGAAGATGCATGTGATGCATGTAATATGGGGATTCAGGAATTAAACTCAGCAGCACAAATGATATTAGAAAATGGAAAACCATTATTATTTGATGATATTGGCTGTATGATTGATTACATTCAGAAAAAAGCACCAACATATGAAGCTGCTTTTGTTCATGATTACAAAACGAAGGAATGGATTGATTTTGATAAAAGTACTTTTGTACAGGATCATTCAATCAATAGCCCGATGAGTTATGGGATAGCTGCATTTGAAGCAGAAGAAAATGCTTCAGAATTTATGAATGAACATGGTGGGAAATTATACTCACAGAAAGAATTGTTAAATGTAGAGATGAAAAGCTTAAAAACAGGTGAAATGGAACACGGACATTAATTTGTGAAGAATCGTCTTACGGTGAGGAGGCAGTATAATGAAACCAGGAATTTTATTTTCAATGGTGAAGCATGAACTGCAATTATTACTGCGCAGCAAATGGCTATTAAATTTCATGATTTTATTCATTTTCTTGTCAGCATTGCTTTATGTGTATGGTTTGCAATCAATTAAATCAGATCCTGTGGAGAAAACATTTGGTTTAGAATCAGTAAATACCGATATTGAAACAATGGGAGTAAATCCTGAGTGGTATGGATTAAAAGAAATCAAAAAAGAAGTAGCAAGTTCTTCAGATGAAATAAACCAATCTGCATACAACCGTTCAATTGCCATGCTTATTAATTTGTCCTTATGGCTTTTGCCGATTATCTGTTTAATATTAGGGGCCAATTCGATAATTGCTGATAAGGAGAGCGGCAGGTTTTCTTTATTCAAGACCTATCAAATATCCTATTGGCATTATATGTGCAGTAAGTTTTATTCATTAGTGCTGTCAATGTTTGTAGTTATGGGTATATCATATGGATCTTTTGGACTGATTTTATCCATGATTGGAAAATCCTTTGAAGGTTCTGTCTATCTCGTATTTATGGCGGTAAATATGCTGTTGATTATTGTATTTTCCGCTGCGGCTTTATTTATTGGAGCGATTAGCAAAACAAGAATGCAGGGTTTATCATTTGCTTTATTCTTCTGGAGTTTAGTCGTATTTGTCTATGAATTCGTGATTTTTTCTGTCATTGATTGGGTTCCTTATTCAATGAAGCTCAGCAGTTTATTTTTCCTGATTTTGTTCAATCCAGTGGAATCCATTCGTGTTTGGTCGATTTCAAAGTTAAATGCTGAATATGTATTTGGCCCTGAGTTTTTAATGATTGAAAAATGGGCAGAAAATGGTATGTTAACGGGTGCACTTCTTTTATCAATTGCCATTCTAATATTCTTGACGATTGCTACCTCAACGCAATTACTGAAGAAAAGGGGTATTTGATATGATTATAGAGTTAAAGAATATCTCCAAAAGTTATAAAAAGAAGCTTGCTTTAGCCCCTGTCGATCTCACTTTCAATGAAGGGGAATGCATCGTATTATGCGGCGGCAATGGTGCTGGGAAAAGTACGATGATAAAAATGCTGACTGGAATTGAAAAGCCATCTACAGGAAAAGTCATTTTTCATTCAAAGCATAAGAAGGCTTTTGCTTATATGCCTGACCAAATGAATTTCCCTCCAGAGTTTACACCCATTGAAATATTGAATTATTATGGGAAGTTCCTGGATGCGAAGAAAGAGCATATTGATCATGTGTTAAAAGAGGTAGGTTTATGGGAAAAACGCAATGTAAGGGTTGGGGGATTTTCAAAGGGAATGTCCCAGCGGTTAAATCTAGCCCAATGCCTTTTAGCAGATACAGATATATATATATTGGATGAGCCAACGAATGGATTAGATCCGTATTGGGTTATCCAATTCAAAGAAGTTATACAGCAATTGAAGCAGCAAAAGAAAACGGTAATTGTCAGCAGTCATATTATGAGAGATGCCATTGAAATTGCCGACAAAGTGATGATTTTATTTAATGGGAAAGTCAAGTCGTACGGTACACTTGATTGTATTTATAAGGAACATCAGTGCGAATCTCTTGAAGAGGTGTTCTTGTCTGTTCATCAAAGTGAACAGAGCACAGTGTAGACAGCCGGGGATAGGGAGTCTCCGGCTGAATCAAGTTTTATGTATTACTAATGTTCTTTCCCTTCATAAGTAGAATATTCCTCAATATCCTTAATCCAAATTTCTGCATTCCTTCCGTCTGGATCTGCTATCCATAAATCTCCTACTATTTCGGTTAAACTTCTTCTAATCCAAGTTAATTTACCAGAATAAGCGTTAAAGAGAGGTTGGTAATCACCTTTTCCCTTCTTCGGTGATGTGATTTTGGTTTGCTTTTCTTTATTCATCATTATTAAGTATAAAGCTGGGTTTGGCCGCTGTATTGGATCGTTTGACCATTCTTTCTCAGGCACTCTTGAAGCGATTAAAGAATGATTATCCAACCAGGTAAACCACATATCTGCATACTTATCGGGTGTTAAGCGAATAGATTGAAAGGCAGGAAGTTCGGTTACTTTTAAATTTTTATTTTTGAAACCAAAGACAATTCTTCCACTGCCTGCAATATAGGCAAGAGAATTTTTGCTTGGGGCCCATTCAGGTGTACCAATATGAAGAATGGTCTCATCTAACACGGAAAAGTTTTTTCCATCAGATGTAAGAACGCAAACCATGTCATTGTCCATTGATAAAGAAGCTGTCGGACTGACGATAAAGGAAATCCATTTTCCATCTGGGGAAAAAGCAAAGTTTGTCGCATTAATAGATGGGATACTTTCATTGCCATTAGATAATTCCTTTGGAATTATGAATAGTGGCTTATATTGGGTTAGATTTACTTTCTGAAAATCTTTTTCTAATGGAATATTGTAAAGGACTGGATTGGTCCATCCATCCGGTCTTAAAGTGGCGGAGGAAGAGGCAATAAATCCATGTCCGTCTGGATACCATTGATAACTGCTTACTCCAAGTGCTACATTTTTAAATTCTTTTAAATTAGAGATGTTAAGGACATCACGACTTTGAAAGGCGACAATATTTTCAGTTGGAGACCACTGAGGATTCCATCCATCATAAAATACCTTTATATGCTGATTTGTTTCAATATGGTATACCCAAATTTCCAACTGCGTTTCCTGTGATGGATCATTCATTGAAGGAACTTCTTTTTGATAGAGAATCCACTTTCCATCATAGGACCATTTGGGGGGATAGGGGTGTTTCGCTTGTTCTTTTGTGCGTTTTTCCTCTTTATTATCTATTTTTGTCCATAAGTAGCCATCACGGAAAAAGGCTGCTTTCATTGGCTGCCGACTTACTTGTTCACCATAAGTTAAACTAGGTATGATCAGGAGGAAGCAGCAAAGCAAACCGATGAACTTTTTCATATTAATCCCTCTTTTCATGCATGTTAGATATATTGCTCTCCTATTATTTATCGAGATAGATGGAAATATAACGTAAACGTTCCTCTTCCATAATAGGGAAGGGGAGCGTTTACGATGTGACAAGCAAATACAATTGATTATTCCTTTTCAATAATTTTGAAGCTGTTAAGCATATGGCTCATCCTCGCACCATGTCCTTCTTCTGCTTCAAGGAAGTAATACTGCTTGAAAACAAAGCTTCCTTTCTTTCCGTTGCTTATTGCTATATATTTAATGATCTCGCTATCTGATTCATTCCCTTTCTTTACTCGAAATGATAAGGCATCGAATGGATAATCGATGGGGGAAATCGGAGTGATATCTAAGTCTCCATCCGTCCATTCTGCTCTTAATTCCTCTAAAACAGCATTAGGTTCTTTATCTGTAAACTGTATAATATCCATGCCCACACTCGGATAGGATTCAGGATGGTTTTTGGCAACGATTTTGTCCATTCCTTCTGATTTAGTAAATATATAACGCTCTTCATCAATATAAATGATGTATTCAGCCTCTGAACCTTCATGTAGATTGACGGTTCCTTCTTCTTCCATTCCTTCTATCGATTGAACAATCTCCTTCTTTGGTTCAAACATTACTTTCACTTGATCCATTAAAGCATGCCCAATTTTTGATTGGGAAGCGATAATTAGTAGAGCGGCGGCAGCCATAGTGGTTAATAACAGGAGCCTTTTTTTCTTCTTCGTTGGCTTTTGAGTTCTTAATGATCTCGTTTTTTCGGGTAACTGCTTTTCAATATTGCTCCAGATTTTTTCTTTCTCTTCGCTGCTTATTTCGGTATATGAGGTTAATTCTTTTTTCATTTGAGCATCAAAGTCATTTTTCATGATAAATCCCCCTTATTTAGATGTTCAAAAAATAGTTTTAATTTTTTTCTTGCATGAAACAATCTCGACTTGACCGTATTTTGGTTGAGATCCATGATGGATGAGATTTCTTTTTCACTAAATCCTTCTAAGTATTTCAGCACAATAGGGATGCGGTATGGTTCCTTTAGTGATTCAATCGCATCGATAAGCTCTGTTCCTTCAAAAGGCTCATCAAATAGTGAAGACGAACTTAACTCTTCTTCAAGTGTCACAGTCCTTCTTGGTTTCTCTTCTTTTTTTAACAATCGCATACATTCATTGTGTAGAATACGATAGAACCAAGGATCAAAAGGTTTTGAAGAATCATAATCAGCTATATATTTATAAACGCGGATAAACGTTTCTTGGACAGCGTCTTTAGCTAGTTCGCGGTCTTTAACGATCCCAACAGCTACGCCGTAAGCTCTGCCTATATAAGCATCATAAAACTCTCTAAAGTCATGTGGGTTCCCCTTTATAAGACCTTTAAGCATTTTCTTATCCAATGATTTACACCTCTCTTTTGATGTGTTTTCATATATTACTACCTTTAGCGATGCGTAAAAGTTTAATCTTTTTGAAAATAAGTTTGGATAATAAATAATTTTTTTAGGAGGATGCTCCTTCTTTTTTTCCTATGATATGATAAAAAAGAAGTGTATATTGGGGGGGAGAATGTTTGGATAAAAACTGGTCAATGGATCTGGAACATAATGAATACGAGAATAATATTGATCTGATTATTGAGGATGGACTGAAGGCAGTGGAGGAGACAGCTGCGGGCTACTACGTTAATCTAGTCACATCAGAACGATTTGGTCATCCTGATGACTATCTTGTTCCTTTATTATCTGAGGTTTATGGAGAGTCGATTCAAATGAAATTTATTGATCAATGTGGCTGTGGGGGGTACGTTTTACGCGTATGGAAACTTTAATCAATCAACTTCAAACATTATCTCATTTTAACAATCAGCAAGTGGTCATTAACTTTTATGAAGATGAAGAATTGGTACAAAGAGAAGGACTCGTCTTTGAATCGATTCAAATAGAAGATAATCATTTGTATTTCAATAAGGCTGGCAAGATACTTTTTTCTCTGCAGTTGGATGAGTATAAAGAGTTTTTGCAGCGAAATGAATTTAAGAATTATTTTTCATTTATTAATGGAAAACAGCGAGTAGAATTATATTTTCCGTAAGAGCTGGGCTAGAATTCATGTAGCCCAGCTCTTATTTTTTAAAGAAATTTTCTGTGTAATAGGGATGGGACTCTTCATTAAATGCGACGCCGACTCCTAAAAATTGATAGTCTGGCTGTAGAATATTTTCCCTATGACCGAGTGAGTTCATGAGCCCCTCATGAGCAAAGATACTGCTGAACTGCCCGGTTGCAAGGTTTTCTCCAGCAACGGTAAAGACAATATCATCATTACTCATGCGGTCAAATGGAGATAATCCTTCAAGATTTGTATGGGAAAAGTAATTATTCGCAGCCATATCTAAACTATGACTTCGTGCTGTTTCTCTTACATGATCATCCCACTTCAATACTGGTAGATGATAATTGACACGATCTGCATTTGTAAGATCAAATAATTGATATTCAAATCCTTCTTTTAATTGATCAGTTGCCTTTGTATAAAAGGCTTTCTTATTCCTTTCAAGATCCTCATTTATGATTTGAATGGATGTAACAGTATTATCCTCGTGCTTATCGTAAAAAATAGTTATATAACATTCATCAAGTGAAAAAACATCATAATCTCGATCTTCCTGAAGTTGAAGATACGTCATTCCTTTACGAATTTGGCTTAGGGGTTCGCCTAGAAGCTCAAGAACCGTTTCTTTTGGACTTCCTAGCTTAATTCCAAATGTAGAGGCAATTAAATCTTGGTTTGTATACATACCAGAGACTTGATGATTGTCATTGTAGGCAATCATTAAAAAGTGTTGGTAGTTATTATGATAGGTATACCATTTAGTTCCATATTCATTAAAGGAAGTTCGTTGTGCCTGGCCAAATTGCTTCTCTACCTCAGTCTTTTGGTCACCTATTTCAATATTATAAATAGAAAAGGACTGTTTAGAGGGAATGGATAGATTGGGTTTATCACTTTGTTTTGTTTCAGGCTGATTATCAGTTGAAGGGACTGGATTGTTTGTTTCATCAAGTTTACCTGTAAGATCATTCACCTTTTTATATATCGTCTCTAGTGCGGCGGTTACATTGGGATGTTCAATAATGCCGCGAATCTCAGTTTTCATCGTTTCCAGTACAGGATAATAATCGGTTTTTTCGATTTGCTTTTCAATATATGGCCATGTGATAAATAAAATAAATAAGAAAATCAATGATCGAAAAAATTTCCTCAATGTACACACCTCCCCGAGACAGATGTTCGTCTCTTGTTACACTTTATTCCCTATAAGTATAAATTTTAAAAAGCAAATTTTACAGCATAAGGACTTTTCCTATTTTTGGATAAATAAGAAGGCAAATTATTATGAACGAAAATGGGTAATATAACAATATTTAATGAGACTTAACTACATTGCAATGGGGGAATGGGGATTGGAATTAACACCTGAACAACGAATTGAATTGCATGGATTTAATAATTTAACAAAATCATTAAGCTTCAATATGTATGATATATGCTATACGAGAACAAAGGAGGAAAGGGAGGCGTATATTGAATATATTGATGAGGAATATAGTGCTGAGCGTTTGACAAAAATTCTCAAAAGTGTGTCAGATATCATCGGTGCACATGTACTAAATATTGCCCAGCAGGATTATGTTCCCCAAGGTGCAAGTGTAACCATGCTTGTTTCGGAGGGGCCAGTTGTAGAAGTGCCGACTGAATCTTATAATGAATCGCCAGGGCCGCTTCCGGATTCAGTTGTTATGCAGCTTGATAAAAGTCACATAACTGTTCATACATATCCTGAATACCACCCGTCGGAAGGGATAAGCACTTTTCGGGCTGATATTGATGTTTCAACATGTGGGGAGATTTCACCACTTAAAGCACTTAACTTCCTCATTCATTCATTTGATACCGACATTATGACCATTGATTATCGTGTGCGCGGATTTACGCGGGATAAAGTTGGGCACAAATTATTTATCGATCATAATATAAGTTCCATACAAAATTATATTCCTGATGAGATGAAAAATGAATTTGATATGATTGATGTGAACATTTATCAATCCCATATTTTTCACACGAAATGCAGAATCAGAGAATTCGATCTCAATAACTATCTGTTTGGCTATACGAAAGATAAGCTGTCAGCAGAGGAAGTAGAAGAAATCACTGAAAAACTAACAACGGAGATGGATGAAATCTTTTATGGCACCAATTTTGAATCCGTCTAATGCCTATAGAAGAATACCTGACACCCATTAGGGTGTCAGGCACCGCTCGTGGACACCTTTGCTTTTTTGTCCACTACTATGAACAAAGTGAGTTTTTATCTCCAGAATTTCCACCAAGCTTCTTTCTTTTCTTCTTCAGATGCAGCTACATTTCGAAAGCTCATTATCATATCTTGAAACATAATCTCACGGTGATTGACGTCTTTCCAATATTCTTCTCGTTCCCTGTTAATGGTGTCAAGATAGATATCCCGATCTGTATTCAATGTTTCAATTAGTGCGCTGATTTCAGTATGGGTGACCTCAGCTGAGCTCGAAATATAGTGAATCATCGTTTTAAATTCCTCTGCAGCTGCCTCTGAAGAATCTGCTACACGATTTGCCAAGTAACGGATTTGCTCGGAAGTACCCTTTGAAGATTTGGCAATTCTCCTCGATAGTGTTCCAAGCTTTTCAGAAGTATGTTCAGATGTTTTATGTATATCTGTTGAGAGTTTATCAAGTTCGGCTTTTGTTTTTTCGGTTGATTTATAGATAGAATCAGAAAGGCTTTTGACCATATGGACTGATCCTTTTGAAATTTCCTTCTTTACTTCTTCAACCACTTCCTTCCGAACACCAGTGCGAATTTCTTCCCGGACATCACCGATAAGCTCATCCTTCCATGAAGTCATTGCAGCTAAGAACCGCTCAATATCTATCTTGCTCATTTCAGTTACGATTCGATTATCACTTGCTGCAGGTAATACTTCAATCGGAGAAAGTTCTGCTTCCTTACTCATTTGAGAAAGCTTTTCTATCGTTTCCTGTATTTTGTCTTTACTTAAACCTTCTTCATGCATTTGCTTGACTGTCTCTAGAAGGCTAATGTTATCCTCCGTATAATAGCGCGCTCCTTGTTTCGAACGAGGGATGACAAAAGTGCCGCCTAATTCTTTTTCCCACTGCTTAAGTTCACGGGGTGAGACAGCAAGCTTTTTTGCCGCTTCTTTAATCGTATAGTTTTTCAAGATTTGCTTTTCCATTTGGCTTCCAACCCTTTCTGTTATGCTAAATATTCCCGTAGGATGATTGTATGATTTTCCCTATGGTAAACTAATTCAGCAAAGGCTACTTCATTTTCCTGCCTCATGACAAAAGCTATCAAAAGAAGACGGATTTCTGCAGAAATAGTCAGTTCATTGGCTATTCGACAGCGACAAGCTATTATTTGGATGGTTGCATGTGATTGATAATAAAAAAGCTGGCAATTCTTATCGTAAGAATTGCCAGCTTATATTTTTCAATTGCTTCTAAGATTCAAATATGATTTTTCCTGTAAGTGTAAGATCGTATCCATTTAGCTGCTCCAGCTGAGAGCGGTATTCGTTAGAATTAACCGCTTCTTTAATGACTTTAAGTAATTGACTGTTTTCTTTTGTTTTTAAAATGACTAAATCATATTGTTCCTTTATCAGTGGAATAAAGTCAACGTTTACCATTTTTGCCGCATTTTCAATCCCGATTCCTGCATCTGCTTGGCCACTAGCTACGGCTGAAGCGATAGTAAGGTGACTCGTCAATTCTTTTTCATAACCATGCAGTGCCTCTTGCGAGATGCCATTGATCCGTAATTGTTCATCAAGCAAAACTCTTGCACCTGAACCCTTTTCACGATTAACAATCGTAATATCCGGATTGGCCAAATCACTCCATGTTTTTATCTTCTTCGGATTTCCCTGCTGAACGTAAATTCCTGCATTTCTGCAAACTAAGTTAATCAATAGAAAGGGCTGACTCACCAATAGACGCTTAACATAAGGGATATTGTATTCATTAGTGTCCCCATCGAATAAATGAACACTTACAACATCACATTCACCATTATACATGGAAACTAGACTATTTAAGCTCCCATTATATAATCTTAATGGAGTGAGCTGTGTGTGTGTTTCAATATATTTACTTAGCATGTCCAGAACGATATCCTGCCCACTTATCACAACTTGTTTTTTACTATTTTTTAATTCCTTATTTTCACCTGGCAAAATGGGATCTTCAAGCACTTTTCCTGTCTTATTTTTCGATTTATAGCTCTCAAGATCTTGGTAATCTACTCTCATTTGCCTTCCAACCCGATAGGCAGGAAGCTCATTTTTTTTGATTAAATCATAGACGGTTAATTTTGAAACCTTCAATAATTGAGAAACCTCTTCAATAGTATATGAGTTATTCATACGATCACTCCCAGTATAGTATAACCTAATTAGTAGTGGCGGGTGAATTTTTTAAGAGAATGTGATAAAAACCATTGTTAGTTATAATTAATTATAATAAGATATAACTAGTTATAACGAATAATAATAATTTAAACTGAGGTGGAAAAATGAAAAAACATTTTAAATTAGTTATTGTCCTTATATTTTTACTCGTATTTACAGGAGCATGTGCTAACAATCAAGAGACAGAAACACCAGCAAATACTGAAACAAAAGAAGAGGTAGAGTTAACCATTTCAGCTGCAGCTAGTTTGAAGGATGCAATGGATGTGATTCAAAAGGCATACCAAGAAGAACATCCTGAAGTAGAATTAGTATTTAACTTTGGCGCTTCAGGTTCTTTACAGCAACAAATCTCTCAAGGAGCACCTGCAGACTTATTTTTCTCTGCAGCGGAAGATAAGTTTGATTTATTAGTTGAGGAAGGCAACATTGCAAAAGAAGACGGAATCGATCTTCTCGGAAATTCATTAGTATTAGTCGTGCCAAAAGAGGATCAAACTATTAAAGGTTTCGAAGATCTTGGTAAAGCAGAAATCGACAAGATGTCCATTGGAACGCCTGAATCCGTACCAGCAGGAAAATATGCTAAGGAATCTCTTGAAAAGATGGAACTATGGAATAAAGTGGAATCAAAAATTGTTTATGCGAAGGATGTCCGTCAAGTATTGTCCTATGTAGAAACTGGAAATGTTGCTGCAGGGATGGTTTATAAGACAGATGCTATTGTATCTGATAAAGTAAATATTATTGCTACGGCAGATCCTAACACACATACACCAATTATTTATCCAGTGGGAATTATTAAAGCTTCCAAACATTACGAAGCAGCAAAAGAATTTTATCAGTATCTTCAAAATGACAAAACATTGAAAGTGTTTGAGGAATATGGATTTACTACTAAATAAGGTAACAATGCAAGAATTTTTAAGTCCAATATGGCTATCCCTGAAAATCTCTATTGTAGCTAGTCTTGTTGTTATTTTGATAGGGATTTTGGTCGGCCGGGTTTTTGCGAGAGTAACTTTTAAAGGCAAGGCCATTTTGGAAACTATACTTATGCTTCCAATGGTTCTGCCTCCAACGGTTGTTGGATTCTTGCTTATTATCATTTTTGGAAAGAATAGCTGGGCAGGGCAAGCCATAGAGTGGCTATTTAAGCAGCCAATCATTTTTACTTGGTGGGCTGCCGTTATTGCGTCGATCGTTGTGGCTTTCCCGCTTATGTATCAGTCTGCCAAATCAGGATTTAAAGGAATAAACAAAGATATTGAAGAAGCGGCACGAGTAGATGGAGCAAGTGAATGGAAAATTTTTCTGTTTATTTCAATTCCGTTAGCGTCTAATGCTCTTATTACTGGGAGCATCTTAAGTTTTGCCCGGGCTCTAGGCGAATTCGGTGCAACTCTTATGTTTGCAGGTAATATTCCTGGAAAAACTCAGACGATTCCTACCGCGATATATATTGCGATAGACTCAGGTAATACGCAAATGGCCTGGCTATGGGTGATTTCGATCATTTTAATTTCCTTTATCATGCTGCTAAGTGTCCGAGTAAAAGAAACCTAATATTATTCACGTACAGAAGGCTCGAGTTCATCAACTCGAGCCTCTTCTCATTGTCTCCCAAAACCTCATCTAAAAAGCCACAAATCGTTCAAAAATATAACCAACTATAAGTTTAGAGGCGCCTATTATGGTTAAGCTGATTAATATCATTTATGAATCATAGCCTTATTTGGCTGAAAGGAAGGGATCCATATGTCAGGACCAAGTTTGAAGAAACCAGATGCACATTCATCTATTCATGAAGCTGCACTTAATGAAGCAAAAGAGTTAATGGAAATCTATCGCCGTTGTTTGGAAGATAACCAAGAGGAAAAAGCTCTTCAAGTAGCTGAAATCATAATAGAGCATTGGGAAACACGAACACTAAAGCATGCAGAAGCGGAAGAAGAAGGTCTGTATAAGGAGATGGTCGAGGAAAACCCGGAAGTAAAGGAGCTGGTTATTCAGCTTACACGAGATCATGACATTATGAGGCGTATTGTTGATCAGATGAAGGAACTACTCCAAAAACAAGTGGTGGATGAGCAATTTATCAGTTTGATGAACGGCTTGATTATTGTTGACTTAATTCATAACGAGGATGAGATGAATAAACTTCTAGTCAATGACAAACACTAATTGGAGGGAATTTAAGGAAATTGCTAGTGAGGAGGGTTAGAGTGGGAGAACACCAGCTTGAAAGGGAAGAATCATTACGAATTGCTGCCCCAAATGTATATAGAAGGATGGTAGAAACCTTTGAAAAACATAATATTCATCCATATGATGCACAAGGCAGTGTCATAAAGAAAAAAGAAGGCTTGGATGTCACATTAAGACTATCAAATAGTTTCTCTGAAGTGGCAAAAACACATATTAGCTTTGAACAGGTGAAGGAGCCTGATACGGAGCTCACTGACTTTTTTGAACAGGCTGCCGAAAAGTGTAAGAAACAATTAATCACAGACTACTATAAAATGATCAAACTGTAGGAAGGAATGGTGGCATGTTTTCATTCGAAACAGATTCATTATTGGTTGATGATCGTGAAGATTTGATTGCTGTACTGCGGATGAGATTTGGCTTTCTGCCAGGAGAAATCATTGAGAAAATTTATGAAATCAATGATTACGGGACACTGCAGCGATTGATTCTTGCAGCAGCAAATGCGGCTAATTGGGAAATATTCCAAAAGGAACTGCATGCTGGGGAAGAATCGTTTCGACTTTTAGGAGAAGAATTTAATCCAATTGCGGATAGCCTGAAAGGAAGGGATGACATAAATGGAGCAAAGACAAAATAAGCTACTACAATCATTAAGGCATTTGAAGCGTGGAGAGCGGATCAATGATGGATGGACAGAAGAGAGCCCGCGTCCGCGCAAATCAGAAGATATTTATAGAAGACGCTGGCAGTATGATAAAGTCGTACGCTCTACTCATGGAGTAAACTGTACGGGTTCTTGCAGCTGGAAAATACATGTGAAAGACGGAATTATCGCTTATGAAACGCAGCAGACAGATTATCCATCCACTGGTGAGAATTTCCCTGATTATGAACCTAGAGGATGTCCGCGTGGGGCCAGCTTCTCATGGTATACATATAGTCCAACACGAGTAAAGCATCCCTATGTAAGGGGTGACCTTTATGAATTATGGAAGAATGAGTTGAAAACAGCTGATAATCCTATAAAAGCATGGGAAAATATTGTAACTGATCCAGAAAAGCGTGCAAAGTATGTGAAAGCCCGTGGGAAAGGTGGCTTTGTTCGTGGGAGCTGGAAGGAGCTCTGTCAATTAATTGCTGCATCAATCATTTATACGATCAAAAAATATGGTCCTGACCGTATTGTTGGTTTTAGTCCCATACCAGCAATGTCTATGGTCAGTTATTCAGGTGGAACGAGATTCCTATCATTAATCGGCGGTACGATTCTCAGTTTCTATGATTGGTATGCGGATCTACCTCCTGCTTCCCCTCAAGTTTGGGGCGATCAAACGGATGTTCCAGAAAGTGGAGATTGGTATAATACGAAATATTTCATTATTTGGGGGACGAATATTCCGCAGACAAGAACACCAGATGCGCATTTTATGGTTGAGTCACGTTATAACGGGACGAAAGTAGTAGGAGTCAGTCCAGACTACGCCGAGTATGATAAATTTGCTGATATTTGGTTGCCTGCAAAACCTGGTACAGACGGGGCACTTGCGATGGCCATGACGCATGTGATTTTAAAAGAGTTTTATGTGGACAAGGAAACACCTTATTTCATTGACTATGCAAAACAATATACCGATTTACCATTCCTTGTGATTTTGGACAAGAAAGATGGGAAGTTCCGTTCAGATCGTTTCTTGCGCGAGTCAGATATTAATAATAAACAGGATCTTGGTGAATGGAAGACGGTCATGTGGGATGAAAAAACGAATCAACCGGTCATTCCAACAGGCAGTCAGGGCTTTCGCTGGGATAATGGAAACAAGTGGAATCTTGATTTGAAAAGCGAAGATGGAAGCGAGATCAATCCACAGCTTAGTTTCTTGAATAAGTCGGACGAAGTGGTTATGGTGGATTTCCCTTATTTCGCCGAGAAAACAGGTGGATCAGTTGGAAGAGGTGTGCCTGTAAAGAAAGTGAAAGATCAATCAGGCAATGAACTAACGGTTACAACTGTCTATGATTTGATGATGGCACATACAGGTATTAATCGAGGTCTTGCAGGGGATTATCCCGAAGACTACAACGATCCAAACAAACCGTATACACCTGCATGGCAGGAAAGCATTACAGGAGTGAATCCAGCACATGTGATTCAGGTAGCAAGAGAATTTGCCCAAAATGCTGCACAGACAAATGGAAAGTCGATGATAGCGATGGGTGGGGGAACTAACCACTGGTTCCATAGTGATCAAATCTATCGGTCGATTTTAAATCTTGTTCTATTAACAGGATCGCAAGGTGTAAATGGCGGGGGATGGGCTCATTATGTTGGGCAAGAAAAAGTACGCCCAATTGAAGGCTTTTCTCAAATTGCCTTTGCCAATGACTGGGTGAAATCTCCTCGTTTTATGAATGGCACGTCCTTCTTCTATTTTGCAACGGAGCAGTTCCGTTATGAATATCAAGCGGATAATGAGAAAAATGAATGGGGTGGCAAGTATAGCAATATGCACCCTGCTGATTTCAATGTGATGTCTGCCCGATTAGGCTGGCTGCCAAGCTTCCCGCAATGGACGCAGAATTCTTTGGATGTAATGAGAGAGGCTAGAGAAAGATTGAAAGAGGATGATCAAGGGCTTATTGAAGATATTGCCAAGCAAATTGCGGATGGAAAGATTACGTATGCTCTAGAAAATCCTAATGATCCACGTAATTATCCGCATATATTCTTTAATTGGCGCTCCAATCTACTTGGTGATAGTGGAAAGGGCCACGAATACTTTGTTAAACATTTAATCGGTGCAGATGATTCGGTCCTTACCGATACCGAAAGTTCATGGCAGCCGGAGAATGTGAATATTGATGAGAAGCCGCCTGAAGGAAAGACGGATCTATTTATTGCCATGGATTTTCGGATGACAAGCTCTGGACTATTTTCTGATATTATTCTGCCAGCAGCTACTTGGTACGAGAAATTTGATATTAGTACAACAGATCTTCATCCGTTTGTTCATCCTTTCAATGCAGCCATTTCCCCACCTTGGGAAACAAAGAGTGATTGGGATGCATTTAGGGAAATTACAAAAGAATTTTCTAAGCTTGCAGCCGAGCATCTCCCTGCACAGGAAGACATTGTGATGGCTCCACTAGCCCATGATACGATTAACGAAATTGCTCAGCCACTAGGCAAAGTGAAAGATTGGCAAAAAGGTGAGGTTGAGGCAATTCCTGGGAAAACGATGTCCAACTTGAATATTGTCAAAAGGGATTACCCAAATGTATTTAATATGTGGACAACGGTTGGCCCGAATATTCGCAATGGCTATGGAACAAAAGGTGTAAAGGTAGATGGAGAAAAGGCATATCAAGAATTACTTCAACGTCTTGGTGTTTCCAAACGAGAAGGAGTCGGAAAGGGTCATCCAGATCTCTATTCTGATAAACAAGCAATCAATGCCATTCTTCTAATGTCAGGAGCGACAAATGGAAAACGCGCTGTTGAAGGCTGGAAGTCAATGGAAGAGAAGACAGGAAAGAGCTTAGGACATATTTCGGAAGCTCGTGAAGAGGAAGATTATACGCTTGATGCATTAAGTGTCCAGCCTCGTCAAACGATTTCGACGCCTGTTTGGAGCGGCTTAGAAAATGATAACCGCCGCTATTCTCCATTTACGGTTAATAAAGAATACAATATTCCATGGCATACACTTACCGGCCGTCAAAGCTTTTATATTGATCACGAAGTTATGCTTGATTATGGAGAGGGTCTCCCGCTTTATCTTCCGCCAGTTAATTTGGAACCATTTTTAAAAGGGGAAAAAGAAGTGGAAAACGCGGGGAAGTCTCTTACATTGCGCTATATGACTCCTCACCAAAAATGGGGCATTCATACAATGTTTACTGATACAAATCATATGGTGCAGCTTTTCCGCGGCTGGCAGGTTGTCTGGTTAAATGAAAAAGACGCTGCTTCTGTCGGCATTAAGGATAATGATTGGATTGAAGTCTATAACCGTAATGGAGTTGTTACAGCAAGGGCTGTCCTTACTTATAGACTTCCAAGAGGTGTTGCCTACATGTATCATGCACAAGACAGAACGATGGGTGTTCCAGGGAATACGATCAATAAGAAGCGTGGGGGAACACATAATAGTGTGACGAGAATTAATCCGAAAGCTACACATATGATTGGCGGCTATTCTCAGTTAAGTTATGGGTTTAATTATTATGGACCAACTGGAAGCAACAGGGACACAATGACAGTAATCCGTCCATTGAAGGAGGTCGATTGGCTTGAGAATTAAGGCTCAAGTGGCGATGGTCATGCATCTTGATAAGTGTATCGGCTGTCATACTTGTTCTGTGACGTGCAAGAACACGTGGACAAACCGTCCCGGAATGGAATATGTCTGGTACAACAATGTGGAAACACGACCAGGACCAGGCTACCCGAAAGAATGGGAAAATACCGATCGCTACAAAGGTGGATGGACTTTAAGAAATGGTCAGCTGCATTTAAGAGCTGGCGGCCCTGTTTCAAAGCTTGCTAATATTTTTTACAATCCAAACATGGCAACATTGGATGATTTTTATGAGCCGTGGACATATGATTTTGAACATCTTCATAAGAGCCCGAAGAAGGAGAATTTGCCTGTTGCTCGTCCAAAGTCGATGATCACGGGTAAATATATTGATAAACCAGAGTGGGGATCGAACTGGGATGATGATCTTGCAGGTGGCAGTGAAATCGTTCCAATGGATCCGAATGTGCAAAAGCTGCAGGAGCACATTGCGATGGAATATGAGAAAACGTTCATGATGTACTTGCCAAGGATTTGCGAGCATTGTTTGAATCCGTCCTGTGTCGCATCCTGTCCATCTGGTGCGCTATACAAAAGGGATGAAGACGGGATTGTGCTCGTAGATCAAGAGGCATGCCGCGGCTGGCGTTTCTGCATGAATGGCTGTCCTTATCATAAGGTGTATTACAACTGGAACACTCATAAAGCGGAGAAGTGCAATTTCTGCTATCCAAGAACTGAAGCTGGACTGCCAACGGTGTGTTCCGAAACTTGTGTTGGGCGGATTCGATATATCGGAGTTGTTCTGTATGATGCGGATCGAGTGAAGGAAGCAGCATCTGTTGAAGATCCAAAGGAATTATATGAAGCACAGCTCTCAGTCTTCCTGGATCCGAATGATCCAGAAGTAATTGAAAAAGCACGTGAAGCAGGAATTAATGAAAGCTGGATAACAAGTGCTCAAGAATCGCCTATATATAAAATGGCGATGAAATGGAAAATTGCTTTGCCGCTTCATCCAGAATATCGGACGCTTCCAATGGTATGGTATGTACCGCCGCTAAGCCCGATTATGAACCATATTACAAATGAACAGGATTTAAGTATGGACGGCTATATTCCTGCTGTCGACGATATGAGAATTCCAATGGAATATCTTGCCTCATTATTGTCAGCAGATGATACAAGTGTCATCCGCCGAGTCTTGTTAAAAATGGCTGCCATGCGTGTCCATATGCGTGCGAAAACAGTTGGGGGCCTTGATGAAATGAAAACGAGCAAACTGCTTCGTGAAGCAGGGACAACAGTAGAGGAGTTAGAAGATATGGCTCGACTCCTTGGAGTTGCCAAGTATAATGAACGATTTGTTATTCCAACTGGCAGACGTGAAATGGATGATAACTCCTATTATCGTCAAGGGTCTTGCAGTATTGAAGAATTGGCTCCAGCTGAAGGCATGGTCACATATCCTTATGAAAGAAGTGATCATGGATGAGAGAAGAAATAGCAGAGGTGCTTATCTTTGTCGCCCGATTCTTGGATTATCCAGATCATCAATTTTTTAATGAGTGTTCAGATCTTGATCAATATGTGAAAAAGAATTTGATAGATGAAGAGCTGCAAAGGGAAGTGTCCCAGCGATTACAGCCCATGTTTGAAATGGAATTAAAGGATCTTCAAGAGCTTTATGTTGAAACTTTTGATTATAAAGATAAAAGTGGTCTGTATTTGACAGCTCAAGAGCTAGGTGACAGCCGCAGACGCGGAGAAGCATTAATTCGATTACAAAAGCTGATTGCTGATCTAGGTTTTGAAAATGTAAGTAAAGAATTGACTGACTATATTCCAATGCTAATGGAGCTACTAGCAGTAGCTCCAGAAAATGATGATGTTAGTCAGCTTAAGCGCAGGCTAGCCTATGCGATCAATCGTATCTTTACACATCTTCCAAGCAGCAATCCTTATTCTAACGTATTTGACATCCTAATGACCTTTGCCTTTGAAGCACCAAATTCAGAGGAGATTGCGCAATTGGAGAATGAACGGGAGGAAGCCGATTTAGATCCTTTGCCATATCCGATGATTTATCGGTAAGTGAGTGGGAAGTCTATTATAATGATTGTTTTGAGATTTTCTTGCAATCCAATTTTGCAAGGAACCATCGAATTGCTTACTAAGGAGGACAGATATGGGATTTTTTTGGTGGGGAATATTTCCTTATATAGTTGGGACCATTCTAGTCGTTGCTTCTGTTTATCGTTTTGTATTTCGCGGGACTAGCTGGCATGCACCGTCTACAGAAATTTTCGAGAAAAAGTGGCTGAGAATTGGTTCGTTGCTTTTTCATTGGGGTATTCTATTTGCCTTTATTGGGCATGTAATGGGGGTTCTAATCCCGATTAGTTTCTATGAATCAATTGGCATAACAGATCATTTATATCACTTCGGTGCAATTGCTGGTGGAGGAATTGCTGGACTGATGGTTGTCACTGGCTTGATTGTCTTGTTGATTCGCAAGGTTTCAAACCCAAGAGTCAGTGTCCATGCTTCATTTGCTGATTATTTCACAGTTATTTGGCTTATTATTGTCGCTGGATTAGGAACATATATGACACTTATTTATAATACAACAGTTGTTGCTTATGAATATCGAGTAACAATTGGCCCATGGTTTCGAAGCTTGTTCACTTTAAATCCCGACTATGAGCTTATGACAGCCGTACCTTTCCTTTTCCAGATACATGTAATTGCTTCATTTATCTTATTTGCGGCCATTCCATTTACACAGCTCATTCATATGTTCAGTTTTCCAGGACGTTATCCTGCAAGAGCACCACAGCAGTATCGAGCGCGTGACGGTTACAAAAATAATAATTAACTAAGAAAAAATCACTTTCAGTTTTGAAAGTGATTTTTTCTTGTAACAGTTTATTGTTGTGTAATATCACTAAACATGGCGACATGCCTTTTAGGATGACCGGCTTCATCATTGAGCGTACTAATGGTTAACCATTCTAAATAAATTTCTCCATTTTTACGCTTATTCCAAATTTCTCCTTGCCAATAACCTTCTTCGTAAATTTCCTTCCACATTTCCTTGAAGAATTGTTCGTCATGTTTTCCTGAATGCAAGATATTTGGCTTTTTGCCAACAGCTTCTTCAAGTGAGAAACCGGTCACTTTTGAAAAGGCAGGATTCACTTGTTGAATGACTCCATCTAAGTCTGTAACCATAATTCCTTGCCCTGTACTTTCCACAATTTGATCTGCAAGTGAAAGCTTGTCTTGATAATAAAGCCAAACGACGAGAATCGTACTTGCTAATGCAAATTCAGAAAGTGACATGAAACCAATTGCATAATGTCCTGTCCAATTATGTAAAATCGTTAAGATAATCGGAGGGAAGAATCCGCCTAATCCACCCATCGCAGAAACAATCCCGTTAACAATTCCGGCTTGCTTCGAGAAATAAAGTGGGACAAGTTTGAAAATGACTCCATTCCCAATCCCGGCACAAATGGCCACTGCTAGACAGCCAACCGTGTAGACTGGCAGGGAAGGGGTAAACGATAAAAGGAATCCAGCAAAAGTTAAACCAGAGAATACAACAACTAAAATTAAGAATGAATTGAATTTATCTCCGAGCCAACCGCCAATTGGACGTAGAAAGGTTGCAAGGGCAATAAATCCAGCTGTTCGGAATCCAGCATCTACCTTTTCAAGTCCAAAATGGTTTACTAGAAAATTCGGAAGGTAAATGGTGAATGCAACAAATGAACCGAATGTAATAAAGTAGAACAGGCTTAATAGCCAAAGCTTTGGATTCCTGTACACACTTTTAAACTGCTGTGAAAAAATAGCATGGACTTTCTTTTCTTTACGGTCCCCAAGAAAAAAGTTTAAGAGCGCTACGAGAATTAATAAGATGATATAAAATTGAATCGTTAATCGCCAACCAAATGAGTCAGCTAGTACTGGAGCTAAGAATGATGTTAAGGCTGTTCCGATATTACCTGCGCCATAAATCCCATTAACAAAGCCATGTTTCTCCTTAGGATAATATTTTGGAAGAGCAGTAACCCCAACCGAGAAAACAGCACCGCCAATCCCTACTAGCAGTCCACCTAGAATCAATGTCATAAATGAGTTAGCCACACTAATAATGAAAACGGGCAAGATTAAGATGATGAAGCTGATCGTAAAGATAATTCTAGCCCCATAGCGGTTAGTCCAGAATCCAATAGGGATTCGTAAGAGTGACCCTAGAATAACAGGAGTCGCGGTAACTAACGTCATCTGATTCGCTGTAAGTGTAATATCAGCGGAAATGTATGGCATGAGGGAAGAAAGAATAACCCATACCATAAAGCCAAGAACTAAACTTGATGTTTGTAATGTTAACTGGAAATTACCTCGCTGCATAATGTACTCCTTTCATAACTTCTCTATATGTAGTTTGTTTTCATCAAGCCTGTTTCATACCTTTACATATAACCTTATCATTTCACAAGTGTGATATTGTATGAAAAAAAACGGTGCTTATTCCGCGAAGGCAGAATAAGCACGATGATTAAAAGGTGTTATAAACATTCTCACATTCAGTTGCAGACGGTTCATAAAAACAGTGAAGCCTAAACCGATCTACAAGGGGCTGGTTATACCAAGTTGGGGGGCAGTCCCCAGGTGGCCGGAAATACCAAAGAGCATATTTGGCTGGCCATGGTCTTTCCCCTCTAACAGCCCTTCTAGCTAAACGTCGCTCACTTTCCCTTGCTCGCTGATAAAAGTATCCTTTCTGAACTGCTTCAAAAGCATGAGGCTGATGGATCATTTGAGGAATGGTTCGCAATCCTTTAAAGTCAGAACAATTTGCCCGAATCCGGTTGATCCCAACTGCTCCAACAAGCATCATTCCCATTTCACCTTCTCCTTCAGCTTCAGCCCGAAGCAATCTTGCTAACATATCAAGATCTGAGGAAGTATGTGCTACTACCGCCAAGTTATCACCACCATACATGTTATACAACTAGCATATTTTCATTCATGCCTAATGATGTTTGTCTGAATCATTTTCGTTTAAGGAAAGAAAAATAATTGCAACAAATGATGATGATTTGCCGGTCATTAGCTCCATAGCTTATTTCTGCAAATGATTGTCTCTTCTAATGATTGCTTCTGCTTCGACTTCCACATTGCCTTTTAACGCACGTGAGATCATACAGGATGTTTCGGCTTTTTGAGTGAGTTTTAATGCTAATTCAACATCCATTTCAGAAGCGTCAGCGTGAAGGACAATGACAGGATGATGAATGATTTTTTTGTATGTAATAATGCCCTTTGTTACATCGACAATGCCGACTGATTCCATCGTTAGATCTACTTTATCGAGCTTACTTCTCTCCATCATTGCAGCTAAAGTGATGATATAACAAGTAGCTGCTGCTCCTAAAAGCATTTCATCTGGATTCGTGCCGACACCCGGTCCTTCCATTTCTGGTGGAATGGAAACCTTTGTCTTTAATTGTCCTGTTTCGATTTCTCCTACGTCATTTCGTAAGCCTGGCCAATGTGCCTTTAAGTGAAATTGATGTTCTGCCATAGGGATCCCTCCTTTGCTATAAGCTATGTTAGCCCTGATTGTTGATTAAGAGCCATTGGTGTGCACGCGAATGTGTTTTATTCGAATGAATTACTTAATGAGCGGGTACACCAATGGTGATTTTATGCAACAATATTATTTAACAAAGCTTGCTATAAAATATATCGTATTTGAAGAGATTTTTGTAATTTTTTGTTTCTAGCTTTAGATCCAAGTGTATATTATTTCATTCAGTTGCTTGTTTACATAGTAGATTGGTAAATGTAATAATGAAGAAGAAAGCTGTCGAAAAACATAGATAATTAAGCGCCAAGGTGGTGTTTGTATGAATTGGATGTTTAAAACGAAGTATCGGCTATCTGAATTATTGGCACTTGGGATTTGTTTCTTTTTTGCCTTATTTCTTCCTGGTTATCTTGGCCTTAACAAATGGCCAACATTAATCCTAATTATTTGTCTTGTCATCTTTATGAGAATCATTGAATGGCCGATTGCGAAATTACTAGGAGATCGTGATAGATTAGTAAAGTTGAAACATTATGTTTGGACATTTGTGCTTGTTCTGTTTCTAGTTGTCGGTATAAGGATGCTTGTATCGTGAAGTCTTGAAGCTTTGCAGGAAAATGTGTTTCCTGTTACCCTAGGAGTCTAAAAAGATTTTTATAAGGAGTATTATCAATATGAAATTTGTTTCTTGGAATGTGAATGGACTTAGAGCCTGTGTAAAGAAAGGCTTTTTAGATTACTTTAATGAAGTGGACGCAGATATTTTTTGTATCCAGGAGTCAAAACTGCAAGAGGGGCAGATTGACCTTGATTTAGAAGGCTATCATCAATTTTGGAATTATGCTTTGAAAAAGGGATATTCCGGAACGGCTGTTTTTACGAAAAAAAAGCCACTTTCTGTTAAGTATGGGGTAGGGGATAATGAGTCAGAGGATGAGGGCAGAATCATTACACTGGAGTTTGAAGATTTTTATTTAGTGAATGTGTACACGCCCAATTCGCAAAGGGATTTAGCTCGGCTTTCGTTTCGGTTGGAATGGGAGGAAGAGCTACGGGCATATCTACAAGAACTTGATCAATTGAAGCCTGTCGTCTATTGTGGAGATTTAAATGTAGCTCATCATGAGATTGATTTAAAGAATGCGAAGTCCAATCATGGAAATTCCGGCTTCACAACAGAAGAACGTGGGAAAATGACGAATCTTTTAAATTCTGGCTTTGTTGATTCGTTTAGATATGTCTATCCTGACGCAGAAGGAGCTTACACATGGTGGTCCTATATGATGAAGGTAAGAGAGCGGAATATCGGCTGGCGAATTGACTATTTTATCGTTTCTGAACGCATGACAGAATCTATTCAAGCAGCACAGATTCATAGTGAAGTCATGGGCAGTGACCACTGTCCAATAGTTTTGGAAATGGATTTTCAAAAAATATAAAAATCAAAAACAAAAAATAAGAAAAAGTATCGCTAATTAAACTGATGCTTTTTCTTATTTTTTTGGTTTTGAAAATTATCCTGTTTATTTCCGCTTCATTCAGCTGGGTGCAAAAATCTATAATTAGCTTTAATAAAGCATTTTATTAGCCTAATATTGGGCATGCTGATGAGTTTAGTACTTAAAATGTTTCCTTATCTTCCAGTTTCTGATATATGCAGTTATACTTGATAGTAGAATGCCCAAATTGTTCCAAAAGGCTTGACCCTAGAAGGAGGAATTGAATGAATACAATTTGGTTGAACTCGAAAACAAAAATACCAAGTATGACAAATATGGCGATCAATAGAGAGCGGTTACATCAATTACTGAAAAAAGGCCATTCCACCAAATTAACGATTGTTCAAGCGCCAGGGGGCTATGGGAAAACAACTATCCTTAGTCAGTGGATAAATCAACTGGACGAACCTAGGTCTTGGTATTCAATTGAAACGCTTGATAATGATCCGATTCGTTTCTGGAAATATGTCATACAATCTGTGTCTGACACTTTAAATAATGACTTAGATACACGACTATTTCCACTATTTACTTCACATCCCCCAGCTCCATATGAGCTTATCATTGATTCTTTCTTAAATGAATTAAGTGCTGTTAAAGAAAATCTACATATTGTCTTAGATGACTATCACTTTATTGATCATCCCCTCATACACGAGATGATGATTCGCTTTATCGATTATTTGCCTAATAATACTCGTGTTTATCTATTAAGCCGGACGAGTCTTTCACTTCCAATAGCTAGATGGCGAGTGAAATCATGGCTCACAGAAATTGGTTTCAAACAACTGTGTTTCACATATGAGGAAGTTGAAGCTTTATATAAAAAGAAAAATCTTGTATTGAATGGAGACAAATTATATCAAGATGTGTTGGATATTACGGAAGGATGGGTGGCAGGTATTCAATTAGCCAGTCTATCCATTGCAACTGATGAGTTAGATGTGAGTAGATTTGATGGATCACACCCGTTTGTGGCCGAGTTTTTGATGAAGGAAATTTTTGAGGCGCTGTCACCTGCTATTCAGGATTTCCTTTTACAAACTTCCGTCCTAAACATGTTGGACCCAAAGGTTTGTAATTCTTTAACAAATCGCACAGATAGTTATGATGTATTAGTAGAACTTGTTGAAAAAGGTGTGTTTACCGTTCGAATGTCTTTAAAGAACCCTGTTTTTCGGTATCATCAATTATTTGCAGATGCTCTTCAAACAGAAATGAGAAATAAGTATCATGAAGAACAAGTAAAGGCCATCTATCAAAAGGCAGGAACACTTTTGTGTGAAAATGGGGATTATATTTCAGCGATTGAATTAGTTATACAGCAACAAATATACGATTTGGCAGATTCATGGATTACAACCTACCTTGTAGATATCTTTACATCAGGTCAAATAACAACATTAGTGCGCTGGGTTGATACATTCAGAGAAGTTAAATTTCCCCTTCCATTTGAAACGATTGTCATGTATACCATTGCACTAACCGCTATTCCTGACTTGCAAAAGGCAAAGCAAATCATTGATGAACTGGAACATAGGCATAAGTTTGACCAATGGATGGATCATCCTGATCATCAAGGAGTCGTTAGTATTCTAACTACATTAAAAGCATATGTTCTAATGGCAATTGGGGATGATAAGGAGCAAGTTGCAGAAATTATTCTGAAGCAGCTTCAAAAGGGAAGAGTGAGTTCTAGATGGGATCATATTCCGATGCAATACAATCAGTTTGAAGCAAAAATATCCAGAACATTGATAGGATCAAAGGGGAAGTTTTCTTCAGTAGATGAGTCGATTGCATTCGCGAATTTCTTTCAACAAACCGAATTTAAAGAACAAAATATGATGGGATTTAGCTATGCTGTTTTAGCTGAGATATTGTATGAAGCAAATTTACTTGAAGAAGCATTTCAAGAAATCGAAGGGGGATTGCAATATGCCTTTCGCTTTCAAGATTCTGGTTTATCCATTCCTCTTTATATATTGAAAAGTAGGATTTATATGGCAAAAAGGCAATTTGCCGCAGCTCAAGCTGTGTTGGACCATGCCATGCAGGGAGTGACTGAGTGGTATTGGATTCGTTCATTACAAGCGATGAAGGCCCATGGTTATTTAATGGAGTCTGATATAAAAAAAGCTGAAACCGAACTGTTCAAAATGAAAAGGCCGGAAACATTTAAAATTGAATTAGGCCAAGAGTTCTGGCTGCTCGTTTACGTCCGATTTTTACTTGCCATAAATGATGTTCAAAAGGCTCTGTCAATCGCTATCCGTGTAAAAGAAAAATCATTAAATGAGGATCAAATTTCAACGATAATTGAGGCTTCATTACTTGAAGCACGGTGCTATATGAAAGTAGATCGTTTAGAATTAGCCTTTACCGCGATACACAAAGCAATGGAATTAGGAGCTTCCTATGGATATAAAAGAATCTTCCTTGATGAAGAGGATATTATTCCGTTAGTAAAAAAGTATGAAACGTTCAGAAAAAAGGATTCGAATGAAATTTTCAAATCTGTTCCACTTTCCTTTATTGAAGAATTGCTAAGAACTAGTAATAAGATTACTGATGAATCAATAAAAGAGCGCCTTACTCCTCGTGAGTTGGATGTACTCCAGTTATTAGCAAAGGGCATATCAAACCGTGAGATTGCTAGTCAACTATTTCTTTCTGAAGGAACGGTACGTGTCTATTTAACAACTATTTATAGCAAGCTCGAAGTTCAATCCCGAACACAAGCAATCTTACTGGTGAAAGAATGGAATTTTTAAAAATATGGTTGACTGATAGTTAAAAATTAATTATTTATTAGCTGTTTATGGAGGCACATCCAATTTTTTATGGATGTGTTTTTTGCATTTATTCATAGTCATCAGTAAACGGTTTTTATAGAAAAAGTATTAACATTCCTCAATAGTGGGATTAAACAGAATTGTTTAATATTGTAATTAGTGTGTTAACCTTGTATTTATATAACACTATGTTCTGAATACTCTGTATATTTGTTTTTTAAGTGAAACTATACTTCTCAAATTTCTTAAGATAAGGGCCTGAATGCCATTAATATGTGACAAAATCAATTTTTATTGGGGGGAAGACATTGGAAAAGTTAGATCAAGAATGGATTCAATTAATCTTTGAAGCAATGGAAATTGGTCTAAATGTAGAAGATATACGAGAGTTTTTTCTACGCCAACTAGATGAAAATAGGAAAGAAATTTTCTCCGAATAATTTCATATTTACTCGGTCTTCGCATAACAATCAAAAAAGGAGATCTCGGAAGGTATTGATTCAACACTAACCATGCCTTAAAGAGGCTTCTCAAACATTTAGTCAATTAATGAGAAGCCTACAATAGCCATTATTTATTTATCCTTTAGAACGTTTTACATCTTGCAGTTTATTTTGCCAAAAAACAATTATATTCCCCTCAATCCACCCAAATCCAATATTTCAATTCCTTTTTGTCCAGATTGTACAAGTAAGCCTTGCTCTTCGAAATCAGCTAATTTACGACTGATGCTTTCTGGTGTTGTACCGAGATAGGAGGCAAGGTCTTTTTTTACTTAATGGGGGGTGAAAGGAGGATATGATGTGAAAAAGTTTATAATGATTATAACAATTTTAATGATTTTGGCATTAGGAATACCTACTAGCGCAGAAAGTGATATACCAAAAGGAGCACAACAATTTGCAGATAACTTTTTCATAGATATCGTAATAGAACACCTAACTGCAGCACATGCAGGTAATTTTAATCTCAATCCAAACTCGAAAAATATTACATTTGGCCCACTTCATCATGTTTATGTACTTACTAAAGAATTTGCTGCAAACAAAAATACAGATGGCTCAGGAATTATAGGTTCAGACGAATATATCTCTGTAGTTTACCAAGATGGTGTACCTGTTAATGTAATTGGTACTTATGAAAATAAAGCAGGAGTATTTGAACTATCCGCATTTGGTTTTGGATTGGAATTTACTCGAAATCTAGACAAACTAAAGTTAGAGAATGGTGAACATCTCCTTTTTGAGGCTCCTTTTGATGCCTGGTACATCTATAATGGAAAAAGTGTCAAACCACTATCGCATTCTGCTGTAAATCTAATGAGTGAAGAAAAAAATATCCTCGATTTTCAAAAAATAATTTATGAAAGATACAAAGATGCAGATGATAACCCAGAAATGGGCGGTGGAATTAGTTTGCCTGAGAATACCGATAGAAATGAAAACATCTTGTTATATTCAGTAATTGGAATTTTAACTGCAACTCTCATAGTATTATTCATTCGTAACAGAAGAATTAAAAATAAATAAAATTATAAAACGGGCATCATGCCGCCCATGATGCCCGAAATTCAATTAAATTCCCCTCAATCCATCCAAATCCAGTATTTCAATTCCTTTTTGTCCAGATTGTACGAGTAAACCTTGCTCTTCGAAATCAGCTAATTTACGACTGATGCTTTCTGGTGTTGTACCGAGATAGGAGGCAAGGTCTTTTTTGCTTAAGGGGAGGGTGAATTGTAAGGTATTTTCCTTATCTGCCAACTCCACTAAGTAAGAAGCTGTTCGTTTTTCTACATCTTCAGAAGTGAGGCTGCTGACAAGCCTCTCGACATTCAAAAGCCGCTTGCTGAATTCATCAAGTAATTTTAACGAAATCGATGGCCATTTTAAGAGAAAGGCTTGTAGATCCTGTTGCCTTATAATACAAATCTCCGTATTTTCCATTGTTTCCGCATAATGGTCAAAAGTGGATTTCGAAAAAAGAGAAAGCTCACCCATAAAATCTCCTGGTTCCATCATGCGAATGAGCTGCTCTTTACCTGATTCAGCGAGATGATAAATTTTCACACGTCCTCGGTGAATGATATACATATAATCAGAAGCATCTCCAGCCTCATAAATAATTTCACCGCGTGAAAACTTTTCCATTCGTGTAGTCTTAACGATTTCTTCCATTTCTTCTTGCTTCAAATGATTGAAAATAGGGACAGCAGAGATGCAAAGCTGATTGCCCTTCTGTCCCGCATGACCGCAGCTACTCAAGATTTATACACCCTTTTCCGTTAGTAATG
Organism: Cytobacillus mangrovibacter; assembly: GCF_042865275.1. Lineage (NCBI taxonomy): Bacteria > Bacillati > Bacillota > Bacilli > Caryophanales > Bacillaceae > Cytobacillus > Cytobacillus mangrovibacter. The sequence goes on from NZ_JBIACJ010000007.1 coordinate 190,301, forward strand.
CAGGAATGGATTTATGCTTATAATTCCTATCCCTAACATTATTATACCGCACTAGCCGGATCGCGTTAGTGATTACGATCAGCACACTCAGTTCATGGATCAGCATCCCAGAAGCAAGGAATACTTTCTTCAAAAGAACACCAACAAGAAGGAGTAGGACGGTTCCGACTGCAAAGAATGTATTTTGTTTCATGTTTCTGACGGTCGCCTTTGCGAGCTTGAATGCATGTGGGAGTCGATCGAGCTTATCGGACATTAAAACTACATCAGCTGTTTCCATAGCAATATCTGTACCGGCACCGCCCATTGCTAAACCGATATCTGCTGCCGCGATGGCAGGGGCGTCGTTAATGCCATCTCCAATCATTGCTACTTGATATCCATCTTTCTGAATCTTTTGCAGCTTAGCTACTTTGTCTTCAGGGAGCATTTCGGCATAAACATGATCAATGCCAAGCTGTCTCGAAACAAGCTCTGCTGTATGTCGGTTATCTCCAGTCAGCATATACACCTTTTTTACCCCATTTGCCTTCAAATTTCGAATCACTTCGGCTGCTTCTGGACGAATTTGGTCGGCAATGGAAAGAATGCCTTCAATTTTCTTATTAAATGCAACGAATATGGCTGTATATCCTTTTTTCTCATTTATCATAGCTGCTCGTTCGATTTCTTTAGAAATATAAATTTCATTTTCAATCATTAGCTTTCGATTCCCGATTGCGAAGGATAGATTCTCAATCATTCCTGTGATTCCTTGACCCTTGATCACTTCAGTATGTGTTGGTTTTTCATGAATATCAAGCTTTCGATTATTGGCTTCGCGTACTATTGTTTGTCCAAGATGGTGTTCAGAAATGGTCTCTGCCTGTGCTGCTAATTGCAATAGTTTGTCTTCATTCATGGTAAATGTCTGAATCGCTACTACTTCTGGCATCCCCTTAGTTAATGTCCCTGTTTTATCAAAAATAACTGCATTGACTCGAGCGAATTTCTCCATTATTTCTCCACCTTTTATAAGCACACCGTTTTTTGCACCATTGCCAATTCCTGCAACAATAGAGACGGGAGCAGAGATTACAAGTGCACCTGGACAGGCGATTACGAGAAAAGTCAGAGTTAATTCAATATCCCTTGTCATTAAATAAACAATAATGGAGAGGATGATAATGGCAGGTGTATAGAAATTCGCAAACCTTTCCACAAATTTCTGTGTTTTAGCTTTTGATTCCTGTGCTTCTTCAACAAGCTCAATAATTTTTGCAAAAGTAGTATCATCACCTACTTTTTCCGCGATTACTTCTATATACCCATTGTCAATTAATGTTCCGCTAAATACATGATCCCCATTCTTTTTATTAGCTGGGACAGATTCACCAGTAATTGTTGCTTCATTAATAAAGGCAGTTCCTGAAACAATTTTCCCGTCTACTGCCACTTTTTCACCTGATTGGATAAGGACATGATCTCCTTGCATGATTTTATCAATTGGTAATATGATTGTTTCTCCATTTCGTATCACTTTTGCCTCAAGTGGAGCCATATCCATTAATGATTTTAATGATGAACGCGTTTTTGCAAGTGTTCGAGCTTCAAGATAAGCTCCGAATTGGAATAAAAATGTGACAACTGCAGATTCTACATACTCCCCAATAAACAAGGCGCCTATAACAGCAATCGTTACGAGTAATTCAATACTGAAGGCCTTCATACGCAGGGACTGGAATGCTTTTACCATAATAGGGAAGCCTGCAATTGCGGTAGTGATCAGTAGCGAGCTGTTTATTAGAGTAGAGAGATCCATTAAAAAGAAGGCTAAGGATGCTAATAACAATACCGCTGAAACAAATACAATTTTTGACTTTATTTGATCTTTCATTTTTTTCACCTCTTTTGATTTTAAGAAAAGAATCCTTAAATTAGGATTCTTTACTTGCTAAGACTGGGTAACCTAGTTTCTCAATAATGGTATTCAATTCCTTTGCATTAACAATTGTTTCATCAAAACTCGTTTTTACTTTGCTTGAGTGAAAGAGAACTCTTGCTTCACTGACTCCTGGCTGTTTCTTCAATGTTCCTTCAATTTTTTTGACGCATGATGGACAAGTAAGTGGCTCAAGCTGATATGTTGCTGTTTTCATAATGATTTCCCCCTAAAAGTAATGTTTTATCTTTATCATTATCTTATATGGAATGAAAATGGGATTCCTTGATATGCGTCAAGTAATAAGCAGGAATTCAAATAGAGGCTGTTGAAATAGGACATAGCATTGTTTTTTGAGGGAATTAACTGTAAGTGGGTAAAAAAAACAAAGTATAAAGGAAGGAGTTACGTTGGCAGATATAAGTCAATGAAGGGCTTTAGCTTTTATAGGAAAGGAGCATTATATATGGAAAATATTAATGAAGGCATAACAAAAAGCGAATTACCCAAGATTGGTAAGCCAGCCACTCGTGCGCTATCCATTGCTGGATATATTAAATTAGAACAATTAACAAAAGTGACTGAATCGGAGATATTGAAATTACATGGGGTTGGACCGAAAGCAGTGAGAATACTGAAGGAAACGCTTAATGAGAAAGGTCTATCTTTTGCCAATAAAAACGAGCATTGAATGGAGTGTAAGATGAGCTGTAATCGTACACATGATAGGATTTTTTAGGCTGAACCACTTACAAATCAGTGGACAGCCTTTTTGTAATTTACCCCTAGATTTAGCGACTTTGAATAGCGACTTTTAGGCCAAGACCAATATAGATGACTCCAACCATTTTGTTGCTCCAGCGACCAATCCAAGACATCCGCTTCACAAAACGTCCAAGCAGTTGTACACTCATCGCTACAAATGTTGTGTATAATACCCCTAACAGTACAAAGATAAATCCAAGGATCAAAAATTGAAGAAAGGATGATCCCTGCTCAGGGTGAACAAATTGCGGCAGGAATGCCAGAAAGAAGAGAGCGGTTTTTGGATTAAGAACTTCAATTAAAATGGCTTGGCTATAAGTATTTGACGTCTTCTTCGGAGAGTGATTTGGTAATTGAGGATCCGCAGGCTTTTCTAGAATAGCCCGTATTCCTAAGTAAATTAGGTATACTGCTCCGACAATTTTTACAATAGTAAAAGCAAGTGAAGAAGTCATTAATATGGCAGATAGTCCAATTGCGGCAAATAAAGTATGAATAATGTCCCCCGTCGCAATCCCAAGGCCTGCGATAATTCCAGCTTTACGTCCGCTTTGAGCTGTACGAGTGGCGATCAGTAAAACAGCAGGGCCTGGAATCAGAAATAGTCCAAAGACAATAATGACAAACGCACTCAATGTTGAAAGTGTGAGCAAATCATCTCCTCCAATCCATTTCAAATGTTGGAAATATTGTATCAATAAACTCGTGAATAAGTAAATGGACTATTAAGTAATTAACAAACTTCGTTTAGAATGTACCATTTGGGTACTAAAATCTCATCTGGAAATAATTTTCCGCTTGAAAAATAAAATAATGCGTAGTACTATGTACAAAGTGAACATAAACAAATTAAATATTAACTGTATAACCTCAAGAATATGGCTTGAGGGTCTCTACCAGGAACCTTAAAATCCTGATTACAGAAAATGAATGAATCATTTTTTGTAATCAGGATTTTTTTGTTTTCTAAAAAAGACCTTCTAGCCTATTTCTTTTAGCTTTTATAGGAAAGGATGCGAAACAGATTATGAATTTGAAAGTTTTTATACTAGCTTTATCAACTGTTGCAGTGGGATTGGTTGAATTAGTTGTAGGCGGAATATTGCCGACCATTGCCGATGATTTTAGCATTTCATTAAGTGCTGCCGGACAGCTAATTACAGTTTTTGCTCTTATCTATGCCATTGCCGGACCAGTTCTACTTGTATTAACGAGCAAAATTGAACGGAAGAAATTGTATCTTGCTTCTTTGTTCGTTTTTTTCCTCGGTAATGTATTAACGTATTTCAGTCCGAATTTTACCTTTATGATGATAGCGAGGGTACTGACTGCAACAAGCACGGCATTGATCGTCGTACTTTCTTTAACAATTGCGGCAAAAATTGTTGCACCTGCTCATCGAGCAAAAGCGTTAGGGCTTATTTATATGGGAATTAGTTCATCACTTGTATTGGGTGTACCAGTCGGCATCTTGATTTCCGACACATTTGGATGGCGCATCATATTCCTTGGAATCGCAGTGCTGTCAATTGGGTCAATGGTGCTGATTTCTCTATTTTTGGAGCGTATTCCTGGAGAAAAAACAATTTCACTTTCCCAGCAATTAAAAGCGGTAGCTAGTGCAAAATTAGGCAGTGCCCATCTAGCAACAATGTTTATGCTAGCAGGCCATTATACGCTTTATGCCTATTTCACGCCATTCTTAGAAACAAATCTTCATTTAAATTCAACTTGGATCAGTATTTGCTATTTTGTATTTGGGATTGCAGCTGTAAGTGGAGGAGCATTTGGCGGAACACTTTCGGATTGGATTGGTGCGCCTAAAAGCATCATCATCGTTATCAGTGCATTTGCGCTTGTCCTTTGCTTATTGCCATTAACGACTTTTTCACTTGTTCTATTCCTGCCAGTGATGATGATATGGGCGGCACTAAGCTGGAGTCTTGCGCCACCCCAACAAAGCTATTTAATTCAAACAGACCCTGCAACTTCAGACATCCAGCAAAGCTTTAACAACTCTGCCTTACAAATCGGTATTTCACTTGGGTCAGCAATAGGTGGACTTGTATTAAACCAAACGGGTTCTATTTCAAGTACGGCTTGGTTTGGAAGTGTTATTGTCATTATCGCCTTAGTATGTGCTGTCTTTTCTTTGACAAGACCAACGATTGCAAGAGATAATACAAATGCTGCTTAAATAAAGCAAGCTGAGTGAATTTACGGGCAACTTGCTCATACTGAAAGAGCATATTTAAAAACATAATATCCAAAGGCGTTCTCTCAATATGGAGAGGCGCTTTTTTGTTTAATAATGGTGGTACAAGAGGGCAATTATTTGACGAAAATCGAACAAAAGGTAGTTCAAACTAAACTCAATAAGGCTTATCGGTTAGGGTTTCCCCATGCCTTTTAATAATAAAGTCAATAAAATATCTGCTTGCTATCGGCAAAACCCTTTTGTCCTTGTATGCCAGGCTAATTGTTCGAATGACAGATGGAGAGATTTCTTTTGTTACAATGTTATATGGGCATCTGCTTAAAACGAGTTTTGGTAAAATAGAAATGCCTAATCTTTGTTCAACCATAGACATAATCGTATAATCATCATGGACTCGATATTGAATATTAGGCTCAAAGTTGTTTTGTTTAAAAATAGTTAATGGTTCACTAATTTCTCCCTCATCTAAAAGGATATAAGGACCATTCGTTAATTGTTCCAATGTCACTTTTTCGGCTGCAGCTAAAGGATGATCTGGCGGCAATACGGCAAGCATATCATCTTCTTGCAAGGGAATGGTCGTTACATTTGATACAGCATTTGGATTCACAAAGCCGAAATCTACGCTCCCTTCTTTAATCCAATTAGAGATATCCGTGTATTCCCCCTGATGCAATTCAAAATGAACAGTAGGGTACTGCTCCTTAAAGTCCTTCATTAATATTGGCAGCCAATGACATGAAACACTAGAAAATGTACCGATTCGAATAAGCCCACTATGTAGCCCTACCATCTCTTTGTGCTTTTCTAGCAATTTCCTATGTGAATGATAAATATTATTAATATATGGAAAAAATTCTTCACCATCAGGTGTCAATGTAATACCCGTTCGTGAGCGTAAAATAAGTGTAGTAGAAAGCTCTTCCTCCAATGAATGCACCATCTGGCTAATGGCAGATTGAGTATAGCCTAGCTCTTCAGCTGCTTTCGTAAAGCTTCCTGTTTCAATTGCCTTGATAAAAGCATAATACAAATTCATCCAAACAACCCCCTCTGCATTAGCATTTCTAATAGTTCTATTATAAATATTCGTTTTATTAATGTAAATTTAGATGGTACGATAACGCTAAGCTTTGAGAAATAGAGGAAAAGGGGGTTGGCAGATGGTTATGACACAACGACAAGCAAATTGGATTTTAGCTACTGTTTCAATGGCTTGGGGAGCATCGTATATTTTTATGAAGCTATGTGTAGATGAGATCCCTCCAATAACAATTGTCGCTTTACGATTTGGGATTGCATTTATCGTTATGCTAGCAATATTCTTCAAAAAGATAATTCATGTTAATACTAAAACGTTGATTTATAGTGCGATTGTAGGAACCTTGCTTTGTGGGATATTCATTGCACTAATGTATGGTGTCAAAAGCACAACTGCGTCTACAGCTGGTTTTTTGACGAGTACTACAGTAATCCTTGTTCCTGTATTGCAAACATTTATTACACATAAACTGCCAAGTCAAAAAATTGTATGGGGTATTCTAATTGTTACCACTGGTTTAGCATTACTAATAATCGGAGATGATTTTAATCTTGCATCAGGCTCATTATATTGTTTATTAGCTGCACTCCTTTATGCAATCCATATTATCGTAACGAATCGCTTTGTACGTGAAGTTGATGCCTTGCAGCTAGGAATTTATCAATTGGGATTTGCTACCACGTATGCAATCATTTTAACCCTTTTATTAGAAACACCTGTTTTGCCAGGGGATGCAATTCATTGGTTTGCGATACTTGGTCTGGCACTTATTTGTTCAGCTTATGGCTTTGTCATGCAGCCGATTGCTCAACAATACACGACACCTGAAAGTGCAGGTTTTCTATTTTCACTCGAACCGATTTTTTCTGCTATACTTGCATTCATCTTCCTACATGAAAACATGGGGCTTCAAGGTTATTTTGGTGCTTTGCTCATTTTAACAGGTGTACTCATAGCAAACTCTATATCTAAAAAACAACGTCAAATGAGGATTACAAAAGAAATTGGCAAAGTTGCAGAGGATAGACATTGATTGCTGTAGAAATAGATTTTTTCAAAAGGAGGAGTAATAATGAATATACTTATTATTTATGCACATCCAGAGCCTAAATCCTTTAATGGGGCTTTAAAGGATCTTGCTGTTTTAGAATTAACAGCTTTAGGTCATCAAGTTAAAGTGTCTGATTTGTATGCAATGAATTTCAAAGCTCTTGCTGACCGTAATGACTTTCAGTTGCTTGAAAATGAGAACTTTCTAAAATATGCATTAGAACAAAAACATGCAGCTAAGACGAATCTTTTTTCTCCAGATATTAAAGAAGAGCAGGAAAAACTTCTTTGGGCAGATTTTGTTATTTTTCAATTTCCTTTATGGTGGTATTCTGTTCCTGCCATTTTAAAGGGCTGGTTTGACAGAGTATTTGCTTCAGGATTCGTTTACTCAAGAGATAACAGATATGATACTGGCAGACTCAAAGGCAGAAAGGCGATGTTATCCACTACAACAGGTTCTCCTATACAAGCGTATACACCGTTTGGAATGGACGGTGACATCCACGAGAAGATACTTTATCATATTAATCATGGAATGCTTTACTTTGCTGGTTTAGAACCTGTCGAACCATTTATTGCATGGACTCCATCACATAATGAAGAAGATCGAAAGCGATACTTGGAAGAGTATAAAACACGTTTACATAACCTCTCGAAAATCCCATCTATCCCATACCATCCTACTTCTCATTATGACGAACATCATCAATTAAAGATGGAGTATAGATAATTCCTTAAACGAAAGGGAAATTTTTAGAATTATACTGTATGGGAGGGGGAGTATATTTTGAGAAAGGTAGAAGTGTGTTCGTATAATAAAAAATGGGCTTTAATGTTTGAAGAAGAAGTAGAAAAACTGGACCGTGTTTTTGGAAGCGAAAGTGTTGTCATTTACCATATTGGCAGCACCTCAGTTCAAGGATTAAAGGCCAAACCAATAATTGATATCATGCCGGTTGTTACGAATATTACCATTGTCGATAAATATATCGAAAAAATGGGGAAGATTGGATATGAACCTAAAGGGGAGAAGGGAATACCTGGAAGGAGATATTTTCAAAAAGGTGGAGACAATCGTTCCCATCATGTACATATTTATGAGGTTGGAAGTCCTGAAATTATAAGACATTTAGCTTTTCGTGATTATCTTAGAAATCATCCAGATGAAAAAAAGAGTTATGGTGAGTTAAAAGAACGTTTGGCACAACAATTTCCATATGATATTGATTCTTATATAAATGGAAAGGAACATCTTGTTAGAGAAATTGAAGAAAAAGCAATGGACTGGTACAGATTTAGAAATCTTCAAATTGAATAGAGGCTTCTGTGACAAAATATTGTTGATTAAATGAATAATTTTATTGAAAGAAATAAAAGGGGAATCCTTATGATTAGGTTTCTCCCTTTTACACTTTAAGTCTATATTGTATTAGCTTGCTAGTCATCCCTAAGTATTCTTCACTACCGTTTCTACTTATTTCTTGAAATCCTAATTTCTCAAGCATTTTTCTTGATCGAATATTTTCTTCATGTGTTTCTGCGTTAAATGTTCTAATTCCTAATTTTTTTGAGCCATGTTCGATCATACATATAGCAGAATGAAATCCAATCCCTTGTCCCCATAGTCCAGTATCTCCAATTGCAATACCTAATTCAGCAGTATTATCTTTTATACAGGCTAAGTCAGCGTATCCAATTAATTTCTCATTTAACACTATGCCCATTCTAATAAAATCTTTGGCCGTTTTAGAATACCCATTGAGTTGTTTGCCAATAGGGGTCTTGCCTACCGAAATGGTGAAAACCTAGTGAGTACGGTAGCCAATAAGGGGTCTTGTCTACCGAATTGATGAAAACCTATTGAGTACGGTAGCTAATAAGGGGTCTTGCCTACCGAAATGATGAAAACCCAGTGAGTACGGTAGCCAATAAGGGCTCTTGTCTACCGAAATGGTGAAAACTCAGTGAGTGCGGTAGCCAATAGGGGGTCTTGCCTACCAAAATGAGGAAACATTAGTAAAAATATCTCTAATTATTCCAAAACACCAAAGTTTGCTAAAACATTCTAAAAAAAAGAGTGACATTTCTAATCAAAAAAGCACTCTTTTCTGTGTTATTTTGTTGTCAAATTCTCTGGCATTTGCAAAGTCAAAACAAGGTCATGCACCTCTAAGGTGAACCCTTTATAATTTTCTACACTTATTTAAGCCTGGATTCAAATTATTTATTCCGTCGATCAACTATCTCAAGTTCATAATAATACTGAGCAGAAATGATGTTCTTCTAAAATCTGGTTCGTCTCGATTTGCTTTCTCAATATTGCACCGAAACCACCCATAGTATATTGTAGTATTTGGTAATATGGTTCATCAACTTAAACCATTAAACTGATTAATGGAGGTATTTTACTGAATGAATAAACAGGATCAACTAAATATGATTAAAGAAGATTTTATTAATTGTCAAAAAGTACTATTGGCGATTGGTGATGAAACACGTCAAGCGATCTTGCTAGTTTTAATGGGGACCGATTGTCAAACAGGATTGCGTGTAGGTGAAATCACAGAACAAACCCATCTTTCTCGGCCTGCCGTGTCCCATCATCTTAAAATCTTGCGAGATGCTGGTATTATTTTAATGCGTAAAGAAGGGACAAAAAACTTTTATTATATTAACGTACGTTCAGAATTAGGTTTATTAAAAACGCTTGTGATGGATATTGATAAGTTCATGCAAAACTTTTATTTAAATGATGGAATTTCGGGGGGATAAGCAATGAAAGCAATGATTATTGATAAATATGGGAAAGTTCCAATGCGTTTGGCAGAAATGCCCACACCTGAAATTGGTGAATATGAGGTACTCGCAGAAATTCATGCAGCTAGTATTAATCCTGTTGATTTTAAGATACGCGATGGGAAAGTGAAATTGTTAGTTAAATATCAAATGCCCCTTACCTTAGGGAATGATTTTTCTGGTGTTGTGGCAAAGGTTGGCGCAAAAGTGACTCGTTTTAAAGTTGGTGACGAAATATATGCACGTCCACGTAAAAGTAAAATTGGTACTTTTGCTGAATATATCGCTATTCATGAAGATGATATTGCCTTAAAACCTAAAAATTTGAGCTTTGAAGAAGCGGCATCGATCCCGCTTGTTGGGTTAACCTCCTATCAGGCCTTAATAGACATTATGCAATTGAAAAAGGGACAAAAGATTTTGATTCAAGCTGGGGCTGGTGGTGTGGGTACCTTTGCGATTCAACTGGCTAAAGCTATGGGTGCCACTGTTGCAACGACTGCAAGTGTTGCTGGTATGAATTTAGTAAAATCTCTAGGTGCAGATGAAATTATAAATTACAAGACAGAAAAATTTGAAGAGATACTGAAAAACTATGATGCCGTATTTGATACATTAGGGGGCGAGACACTCGAAAAATCATTCGAAGTGATAAAAAACGGAGGGAAAATTGTTTCCGTTTCAGGTTTACCAAATGCTCGTTTTGGTAAAGAATATGGTTCCGGATTTTTTAAAACGTTGTTGTTTTCAGCAGCAAGTCATAAACTTACTGCGCTTGAAAAAAAGCATAATGTTCAATATTCGTTTTTGTTTATGAAGCCAAGTGGAGATCAATTACGTATTATCGCAAACTTTATTGAGACTGGTAAAATCAAACCTATAATTGATAGAGTTTTTCCTTTTGAAGAGGCTCAAAAAGCGATGGAATATGCGGAGGCAGGAAGAGCTAAAGGGAAAATAATATTGAAAATCAAATAGTTTCCAACAAAAGGATGGAAAATTAATTAAAAAAGAAAATACTTTAATATAGTATTTCCGTGCATATATAGTTTGGGGTAGCCACAGGTGCAATGAGGCCGCTCGTAAAGATTATTATGGAGATCAACCTTCAGCAGTATGCTTGATCAAGTGAAAACTACGATTCTCCTGAACGAACGAAACTTTTAAGGAGTGAAAAGGTATGCCAATGGAACAGGAAACCATGGGAATGTTGACAGGTGGTTTTTCAATCGTCATAGGAATAACTTTCATTGTAGTAATACTATTATTTTTTTCAAAAAGACAGAAACCATTTAGAATGGCTTATGGGCTGGTGATTGGGTATTTAGTATTTTTTAGTTGGGCTGTAAATCAAGCTTTGAATGCAATCAGTTTTGATGTAAACCATCCAATGGCATCTGAAGAAATAACCTTGCGTCTTGGTGTTGCTGGTGTTCTATGGGCTATTAGCATGCTATTTTTTGTACTGGCCATCATAAAATTTTCATTTACCCAAAAAGTAAATGAAGAAATATTACGAAAAGGACAAGGTTAGGCTCCAAAAGAGATTTGCCAATAAACTATTACCTTGTGTACTTAGAATGAATGTGTGCGTTGATCAAAGGATTAACGCTTTTTTTGTTGAAGTAAAATGGATTCATTTTAGTTATAGGATTTATCTGTTAAAAGGAGTGGAAAAAGCCGCCAAATACTTGACGACTAAGTAAAATCTATTTGGTAGAAGAAAAAAATAAAAATAAGGGGATTCTTAATCGTCTCTTAAAAATATCCTCGTTCTCAAAATTATCCATTTTTGGTTCAGACTCTCTTAAAGATTCTATGTTAAATCCAACAGCCTTAAGATGATGAAAGTAGTCTTCAATTGTTCGATGGTACTTTGTAACATTCTCTCCAAGCCAATGTTGTTCGCGTTTTCCTCGAATAAAGTAGTTATCAACTACCCAATCTGTTTTCTTTCCGCTACTTTGTAAAGTGGATGTGATAACGGGGTGCTCAATAGAAAAGATAAATTTGCCGCCATCCGATAAGGAGTGATATATTCTTTCAAATATGGCTTCAATATCCTTAATATAATGGAGGACCAATCGCGAAACTACTAAATCAAATTGCCCTTTGGGGAAATTCCAATTTTCTATTGTTGAGTGGACTAAATTACTAGTTTGAAATGATTCAAGGTTGTTTAACGCGGAATTATACATGTTAATAGAACCTTCAATTCCTTGGTAACTTTTACACCCAAAATTGATTAAATCAACTCCAAACCTGCCGTCACCACAGCCTAAATCAAGAACGTTTAACTGTGATACCTTTCCCATTAATTCCATAAAGATTGGTTTTTCAATTGTATCATTAGGATTTTTTAGTGAAGCCCTTTTTAAAGTGTAATTTTTAAAGAACTCTTCATTGTCATAGTACTTAGAGCCATTTGTATGCAATAATGAAGCCCCCTTTGAGAAAAATTGTCACAATAATTATACACACAATCAATTTCATTATGATAGAAAAGTTTCCAATATTCTACAATAGTTGTTATAATTTTCATAATAAATCAACTTATAAGTTAAATGATTTCTTAAATTAGTAGAAATCGGAAGAAATAATTTAAGTTTGAATTGAAGCTAAGGGGGAAGTTTCGTGTTAAATCGTGTTATTCAACAATTTGGATTGTATGTACGATCAATTAATGAGGTTGAAGATTCACATAGTTCTACAGTATATAAATGTCAGTTGCTTAGTGGTGATAATGTTTATTTGAAAATTCCTTATACAAAGTTGAAATTTCAGCGGGAGTTAGAAGCTTATGAAATTTTAAAAGGATATGTTGCAATTCCCGAAATGCTAGATTATTGGTCTGGTGATGAAGAGTGTACAGGTGCTTTTTTATTATCTGAATTAAAAGGAAAACCGTTAACATCTGAGGCTTCACCAACAGTAGCGTATCAAGTAGGGGTCCTTCATGCCCAAATGCATGAAATTCAGCCGCCAGCAGTGAAATTGTTAACTGGCATACAAAATGAATTCCTGAACTGGTCTAATTTTATTGAAAAGCAATTCTATAGCTTTGCAGAGGATGTAAGCCTCGTTTTGGATCAGCATTTATACAATTTAGCTATTGATAAATTTGAAAAAATGAAAGTGCAGCTTCCATCTCCTGATGGACCTAGTTTTGTACATATGGATTTTCGTCCAGCAAATATAATTGTGGATAGTAATAAAGTTTCAGGTGTGATCGATTTTGAAAGCGTACGATTTGGATCAACGGAAATCGATTTTACCAAGCTGTATCGTGATTTTCTACGCTTTGATATCCTTTTGTATCAGGCTTATCAAGAAGGCTATAAGAGTATCAGACCATTAATTGATTTAGAAGTTGTATTGCCTTTTTATCGATTTACAGATGCTTTCAATAGCATCGGTTGGTGTAAACGCCGTGGAATTGAAAAAAATGCAGTATTTCTTGAAGAGAATTTAGTGATTTTAAAACAATTTCTATTATAATCTTATTTTAAAAAAAATATTCTTTAGCCGACCTTATCATACGAACGAAGTTTGATTAATTAAAGGTTTTTTATGAAAAAGGTTAGCGGGGCTCTATTTTAGTAGAAAAGAATAGTAGTAGATAATTTTTAGAACCTAAAGAACCGGCTAAGAGATATGGAGGGTAAATATGAATATCGAAATGATTAAACAAAATCAAAAAAGTTGGGATACAGTAGCACATCATTTTAATGGAATAGATGCTTTACCAAGTTACGGACCATTTACACAAACGGAAGATGAATTAGGATTATTTGGAGAAATGAAAGATAAAAAAGTACTTGATATTGGTTGTGGAAGTGGACACTCATTACTGTATATGGCTAATAAAGGTGTTAGTGAATTGTGGGGAGTTGACTTTTCCTCGTCACAAATAAGTACAGCAAAAGAAACACTTAGTGGTTTTGAGACCAATTTATTTTGCTCACCAATGGAAAAGGAAATTGGATTGCCGAAATTATATTTTGACTATGTTTACTCCATTTATGCGATTGGCTGGACGACAGACTTACCAGCTACTTTTAAATTAATTCACTCTTATTTGAAGCAAGAGGGAAGCTTTATCTTTAGCTGGGATCATCCTTTATACGCTCATATGACAAGCAAAGATGGGCAAATTTGCCTTAATGGGTCGTACCAGAATGAGGAAGTTTTAACTTATAAAAGCTTTAAAGGTGAAGATGCGCCTATGGTCATTCATAAAAGAAAGTTGAGTACATACATAAATGAATTGATTGGAGCCGGATTTACGATTGATTCTGTCATAGAAAGCGACGTGTCAGCAAATTATCATTCGATGAAAGAAGAAGTATCCGATCGCTACTATTCTTTATACAAAGCAAGGCGATTCCCGACAACGATGATTATTAAAGCCATTAAAAAGTGAAAATGCTTGTAATTTGGAGTATTTTCTTTCAATTCGTTTTTTTATTCATGAACGCGGCAAGTTAATTTAAGTAGGTAATCTATCGATTGTGAATAAACGAGGGAGGATATCTATGTTTTGGAGCATTGTGGCTGTTTTATTTATCTTATATGTCGTATTCAGTCTTTCGACTATTAAATACCAATTAAAACAGATTCAAAAACAGCTTAAGATTAAAGATGTTGGAATAGAAAAGCTAAGCGATGAACAAATGGAGAAAGAATTAGAAGATAATTTTAAAAGTTAAAAATATATTGGCTTAATCAAATAGAATTTCTTTTCACAAACTAAAAGATGCTTTTTACTAACTTAACAGATTATTTTAGAGTGCAGTTATTTTAAAGAGAGAATGATATGGAGCCATAAAAACAGCTTAATTAGGAGCTATCTGCCAAAACAGGCAGCTTACTTTTATTAAACCAATGTTCAATTTATTGGAAGAAGGTATTAGTTTATTTCAATAAGAATATATTTTATAACGTTCTATAACTGAGTGTAAGGTGGCATTGAAATGGAGAAAAGGGTTCTATTCGACTTTGAAATTGAGTTTACCAATGGGGGTGGAATTCAGGGGCAGGAATTTCGTCTTGATATTGATGGCGATGATATTTCTGACGAAGAATTAGCTAGGTATATTGTAGAAGATACGAGACTGCTAATGGTTGGCAAAGTGAGAATTCTTAACAAGAGAATTATTAATGAAAAACATAAACGAAGTTTTGGAGACGAGTAATGAGTTTCTTTAAATGTAAGCAGCCAAATGAGGTAGCTTTTTCTTTTTTTGACGCAAGGTGCAGTTTTATTAAAGAAGGTTTGTTACAGTTTAAATTAGTTGAAAAATCAAACCCTTTTATGATGGTAATCGTATAATAAAGGTAACTACTGAAATTTCAACTTTACCTTTCAACATGTCTTTTTCAAATCTACCAATCCATTAACTTGAACTTTGAAAGTAACAAATAATTATTCAAGTCCGTCTAATTAGATGGGGTGAAAAATGAATAAACCAATATTAAGTTTAATGCTGGTTGTAAGTTTATTTTATTTATCAAGTTGTGTTGATTTGGAAACCAAAACCTCGGTTTCGAAGCATCCAGATGCAGAAGAAGTATTGCGTCTTGATGATAATGCCGATATTTTGCAATGGGATGGGTTAATTTATAAAACAGATATTGTTTGGGTGAATGAATTAGAACTTACCAAGAAAGAGTGTATTGGCGAGATTTCAGAATTATTCACAGATAAAGATACTAAATCATTTAACAACGGAATGGCGAACAAATTACCAATAGGTTCAAAAATTTATACAACAAACGAAATTGAAGGCATCCTAATTGTTGAATACAACGGCAAAAAGAAGTATTATCTATCACAAGTTGAAGGGTAAGAGAGGTTAAGACTATATTTGAATCGAACGTATTCACTAAGCATGGACGGAAGAGATCTTTACAGAAATTTATTATAATATTGCTTATGAGTTATATGGAGAGCCGCTAGAAAGTTAGTAATAGGAATTTGGGAAGTGAGTAAGCATAATAAGCTCTTAGCTGCTAAGTAATATGTTTTTATATATTTAAAGAGTCCCGATATAGAAGTACATAAGAGCGAAGATAAAAATAAAGGTTAAAAAGACTCCCAATACCTTTTGGTTATGAATTCGATCGCCATTTTTTAAGTTTATTAAAAAGTTAGTGAGATTTAAAAACCATAAAGCCCCTAATATTGGAATAACAAGCAAAAGGATTTCGAGCATATATTAGTCTTCCCCTTTTTTTATTTTCTGAATATTATACTATATTTAAGTGTAACACAAATCTTTATATTAGTAATAAATAAAATTAAATAAGGAGAATGTTTATGGTTTATATCGCTCTTTTACGAGGAATTAATGTGGGTGGAAATAATAAAATTGACATGAAGATGCTTAAACAAACATTTGAACAAGTTGGGATGAATGATGTAGTAACATACATCAATACTGGTAATATTATTTTCTCATACGATAACGCATCAAAAATTGAACTTTCGAGTATTTTGGAAGAAGCGATACATAATGATTTTGGATTACAGATAAAAGTAGTAGTGCGTAGTGTCGATGATGTTAGAGGAATTATTAACGCTATACCAGACACATGGAAAAATGACAAAGAAATGAAAAGTGATGTTATGTTTTTATGGGATGAGATTGATGATGAATCTGTACTTGAGAATTTAGTTATCAAACCAAATATTGACACGGTGAAATATGTACCCGGCGCGATTTTATGGTCTATTGATAAGGAAAATGTAACAAAAAGCGGAATGACAAAGATTATTGGATCAAAGCTATACAAACAAGTTACGGTAAGGAATGTTAACACCACTCGTAAAATATACGAACTCATGCAAGCTCAAAACAGTTAGTTCGCCTGCTGATAATTATGTAAGAATTATTTAGATGGATGGAGGAAAATGGCTACTCATTCGATAAGTACGTGTATGGTATAAAAAGTAGCGTTGATCCAACAAAAGGATTAACGCTACTTTTTTGTTTTTTTTAGTAAAGAAAATGTTTAATTCAATAATCAAAGCTAATAGGAACATCCTATATCGATAATAATATAATAAAAATCAATATTTATTTATTGAAAAACGATAAATAATATGTTAAATTCATACTGACAACAAATACGTGAGGTGTTTTTTATGAAACAAGTGTCAACGCTCTTTTTGAAAATAGCTCTTATTCTAATTGGAATTCCGATTCTTGCGTTGTGCATCTTTTTGGTTCCTGAGATAGGGGATGTGGCAGCAAAATTGCTTCCAAAGTTTGCTTTTATTAAATATCTTGTTTACATCATTTTTTATGCTTCGGCGCTACCTTTTTACTTTGCTTTATATCAGGCTTTCAATCTGTTACGCCTTATTGACAAGAATAATGCCTTCTCGCTACTTTCTGTCATAGCTTTAAAGAAAATTAAATACTGTGCAATTACAATCAGCTGTTTGCATGTTCTAGCCTTGCCGCTTTTCTATCTTTTTGCGGAGATGGATGACGCTCCAGGTGTGATCTTCGTTGGATTGGTTGTTCCTTTTGCGTCGATGGTAATTGCAGTCTTTGCAGCCGTTCTCCAAAAACTTTTACAAGAAGCAATTGATATAAAATCAGAAAATGATTTAACGGTCTGAGGTGAAAACAATGGCAATTATAATCAATATTGATGTGATGTTGGCGAAAAGGAAAATGAGTGTTACAGAGCTTTCGGAGAGAGTTGGAATAACAATGGCCAATCTTTCTATTTTGAAAAATGGAAAGGCAAAGGCAATCAGATTTTCTACTTTAGAGGCCATTTGCAAAGCATTAGAATGTCAGCCTGGAGATATTTTAGAATACCGAAATGGTGAAGAAACTTAAGAATAATTAAGCAGGAATAATGATAAAAGGGAGAGGGTACTCATGAATATAACCATGCAAAAAGGGAAACTGAAAAGCATGAGCGCGTTAAAACAGCTCGTTCATTTTGGGTGGGAGCAGGCCCTATCCTGTTTGTTTCCTGTCGTTATCTTTGCTTCTTTAGCCATTACAAAGTTCTTGCCGCTCCCATTTTTGCCTCGGTATGACTGGCTGCTTATCATCTGTCTACTGATGCAGTGGTGGATGGTGCGTTCTGGGCTTGAAACACGGGATGAACTAAAGGTTATCACAGTGTTCCACCTAATTGGACTTGCGCTTGAACTTTTTAAGGTACATATGGGTTCCTGGTCATATCCAGAGGAAGGATATTTTAAGATTTTTGGTGTGCCTTTGTATAGCGGATTTATGTATGCAAGTGTGGCAAGTTATCTTTGTCAGGCGTGGAGGAGGTTAAAAGTTGAATTGGTTAAATGGCCGCCGTTTTTGGCCGTTGTCCCTCTTGCCGCTGCGATTTATTTAAATTTCTTCACCCATCATTTTTGGATTGATGTACGATGGTGGCTATCTGCACTTGTTATTATTGTCTTTTGGCAATCATGGGTCACCTATGAGGTTAATGGAACGCGTTACCGAATGCCGCTTGCGTTTTCATTTGTGCTCATTGGGTTTTTTATCTGGATTGCAGAAAATATTGCAACGTTTTTTGGAGCTTGGGAATATCCGAATCAAAAGGATGCGTGGAGTCTCGTTCATCTAGGGAAGGTAAGTTCCTGGCTTTTATTAGTGATAGTTAGCTTTCTTATTGTTGCGACGTTAAAGCAGGTTAAGGGAAAAATACCTCAAAAATAGATGCTGAACTATTTTCTTGGCTGTGAACAGTAAGAACACACCTTAATAAATGATTAGCAACACTACAAATGTCAATTCTTCTTCATTCAGGATGATAAAATTATTGTATGGAAAGCAGTATTTTTACGAATATGTGTTAATACATTTTAAGTGAAGTATGGTTATCTAATCTTGGATAAGGGGAGACATTGTGATGAATGCTAACTCACAAGATTTCAATGCTGAAATGTTCGTTACTCGATCTCTAGATGAAATTCGTTTCTGGTCAAGAATCATGAAAGAACATTCTTTATTTCTCAGGTTAGGGTTTCGATGTGATGATACACAATTAATTGAGGAAGCAAATCAATATTATCGATTGTTTGAACAAATTGAACAGCGATCTCATTCATTTACTAATCAGACAGACCCAGGACAAATTAAACGATTTAATTCAGAAGTTCAACAAGCTGCTACAGGTATATTCGCTTTTAAGCGAAAAGTATTAGGGTTAATTCTGACATGTAAATTGCCAGGTGCGAATAACTTCCCTTTATTAGTTGATCATACTAGTCGAGAGGCCAATTATTTTAGAAAAAGATTAATCGAATTAAATGAAGGAAAGCTAAAGCCTCTAGAGGATGCAATTATTAAAGAAAATGTTTTTTTCTTAAGAATAATGGCAGATCATGCAAAGTTTATTGGGCATCTGCTTGACCCATCGGAAAGAAAGCTAGTTGATATGGCACGAAACTTTAGCAATGATTTTGATACATTACTTTTTCAAGCAAGAGACTTAGATTCAATGAGACCACAATCGCAAACAGTTCCTCTATTAGATCAATTCCTTGATGAAAACCGCGTATCTGTCGTTTCTCTTCGTGACTTTAAGAAAACTGCTCGAGACTTAATTGAAGAATGTAAAATAAAAAGTATTATTCACCCACTGTTAGCGGATCATGTTTTCCGTGAGGCTGAAAGATTTCTTGAGATTATTGATATGTTTGAATCCCATCTTACAGGGGGAATACCTAAACAAAGATAGAGTTTTGATCAGGCTTCCCATATCTATCTGTGAAGAAATATTTACAAATTTAAGGTACCGAAGAGGGTACTTTTTGTTTTGACTTAAGCTAATTGGAGCCATAGCAAATAGGGGGACCGCCAACTTTGGCGGTCCCCTTATTTGCATCATAAAAATCACTTATAAGTCAACAATCATAAAATTTAAGTCCAGTGCATTGAAAAAAGAGAGATTTTATGCTAAATTTATATAGATGTACATCCCGAAAGTATAATTAAATATATTATCCCTATTTTAATTATACAGTGTGTTCGATGCATTAGTCAATCCTTTTATAAAATTTTTTTAAGGAGTGTTTGCAATTGAATTTGGAATTTCAGCAAGAACAAAAACGAGTAGATAGTGTAATGGAAATCATAAAGAAGGAAATTAACAGGTTGGAGGAAGAAACCTCTAGGCGTAAAAGCGAAGTGGTTAATATCCGCAAACATTTTTGGGATGAAATCAAGGTGAATACGGATACCTTTGATGATTATCTTGAGACCATTATCGGCTTGAGGCAAGAGGCACAAGCTCTGTCGGTAAACCAAAGTGCCCATAGACATGCATCCAAGCGCTTGTCCACACTGGGCCGAATGCAAGTGAATCCATATTTTGGCCGGATTGATTTAATTGAGGAAGGGACTTCAACTCAGGAACAAATTTATATTGGTATCTCTTCGCTTATTGATCCCAATGGCGAAGATTTCCTCATCTATGACTGGAGGGCTCCAATCTCAAGTGTCTACTACGATTACCAGCCTGGTCCAGTTAAGTATGAAACACCTGGCGGCACAATCCATGGCATATTGGAGAAAAAGTGGCAATATCTCATCCGCGGTGGTGTTCTTCAATCTATGTTCGATACGAGCCTCACCATTGGAGACGAGATTTTGCAACAAGTATTGGGCAAAGGGACCGACAAACAAATGCACAATATAGTAGCAACCATTCAACAGGAGCAAAATCGGATCATCCGTCATGATCAAGGGAAGCTGCTCATTGTCCATGGTGCAGCTGGCAGTGGCAAGACATCGGCAGCCATGCAGCGAATTGCTTATTTGCTCTACAAATATCGAGATCGTCTGAATGCTGATCAGATCATACTTTTTTCTCCTAATTCCATGTTTAATAGTTATGTGTCGAATGTGCTGCCGGAACTCGGCGAAGAAAATATGCAACAGGTTACTTTTCAGGAATACTTGGACCATCGTCTGAGTCGAGAGTTTGAAGTCGAAAATCCATTTGATCAATTAGAATATGTTTTAACAGCTGCAAATACTTCTTCGTACAGGTCTAGGATTGCTAGTATCCGATTCAAAGCATCTACCCGTTTTTTTGATGCGATTAAATCATACAGACAGTCACTTGAAGTTTCTGGCATGTTGTTTCAGGACATTAACTTCAGAGGAAAACCAATCGTAACTGCACAACAAATAGCAGAAAGGTTCTACAGTCATGATCCTTCACTCCGCTTCCATAATAGACTTGAAAGGCTGAAAGATTGGCTCATTGAGAAAATAAATGAGACCCAAAAGGTCGAACGGAATAAGCTGTGGGTTCAAGAGGAGATTGAGCTGCTTAGCAACGACGATTACCATAAGGCACATCGCTATTTAGCGAAAAAACGTGGCTTTAGAAAAGAATCGATTGCCGACTATGAGATCGAGCCAGATGCACTTGCCAGATTGATTGTTCATCAGAAATTGAAGCCGTTACGAAAACGAGTACGAACATTTCGTTTTGTTGATATGAAGGGGATGTATAAGCAATTTTTTACTAATTCAATAAAAATCAATGATTGGATTGAAGGGGAGACACCAGCTTCGTTAGCGGATATTTGTCAAGTGACGCTGGAAATGCTAGATGAAGGCAAACTATTTTATGAGGATGCTACTCCGTTTTTACTTTTGAAAGAGCTGATTCTAGGCTTTCAGACGAACAGTTCAATTAAACAACTTGTTGTTGATGAGGCTCAGGATTATTCCCCATTTCAATTTGAGTTTTTAAGGCGGTTGTTTCCTGCGGCAAGAATGACAGTGCTCGGTGACTTTAATCAAGCAATATTTGCCCATGCCAGTGAAATGGTTGATTTTAACACCCTGACCAACTTATACGGTCCTGATGAAACAGAAATAATCAATATAGCACGGAGCTACCGATCCACCAAACCGATTATTGAATTTACACGAAGACTCGTTCCGAACGGTGAAGGAATTATCCCTTTTGAACGTGATGGTGAACGACCTGTGCTAAAAAATGTGGCTGATCATGCAGAATTGCACAGTAGCGTTGCCTCCAAAGTCGCAGATTTGCGAGGTCAAGGGTTTAATAGCATTGCGATTATATGCAAATCTGCAGAGGAAAGTTTACGTGCATACAACGCCTTGTCTGACATCGATGAAATTAAACTCTTGAAGAGTAACTCGATTGAATACGAACAAGGAGTCGTTGTAGTACCGTCCTATTTATCTAAGGGCATAGAATTCGATGCAGTTATCATTTATGATGCTTCACAAGATGTATACGGTGATGAGTCTCTACGCAGAGTTTTCTATACCGCTTGCACCAGAGCTATGCATTATTTGCAGCTCTACAGCGTAGGTAAACCGAGCCCATTTTTGAAAAACGTATTACGGGATGGTTTCATCCAAACTTGATTTCGTTTTTTAAAATTTTCATAATGCCTGCTTTTTGACAATGGAAGGACATAAAAAATTGAAAAGGTTTAAATATATCAGAGAAATAAAAAAGGGGGAATGTAGAAATGAGTTCTCTTGTTCTCGGTTTTCAGGAAATGGAAAACACACAACTTTTTCTTGTTGGCGGAAAAGGGCTAAATTTAGGAGAGTTATCTAAAATAGAAGGAATACAAGTCCCCGAAGGCTTTTGTGTTACAACAGCAGGATATCTAAAAGCCATCGAACAAAACGAAACTTTTCAAGCTTTGTTGGAACAACTAACAAGTTTAAAAGTAGAGGATCGGGATCAAATTGGTGAAATCAGCAGGAAGATTCGAAAACTCATTCTAGAAGTGGAAATTCCTACAGATGTTGTGAAAGCCGTTACTCAATATCTCTCCCTGTTTGGCGTGGAACATGCTTATGCAGTACGTTCTAGTGCAACTGCTGAAGATTTACCATATGCCTCTTTTGCGGGCCAACAAGATACTTTTTTAAATATCATCGGCGTCGATGCCATCTTGCAGCATATCAGCAAATGCTGGGCTTCCCTATTTACGGATCGCGCGGTAATCTACCGAATACAAAAGGGATTTGACCACAGTCAAGTTTATTTATCTGTAATCGTTCAAAGGATGATTTTCCCGAAGGCTTCAGGAATTTTATTTACTGCTGATCCAATTACTTCTAACCGAAAGGTGCTATCTATTGATGCCAGTTTTGGTCTTGGAGAGGCACTAGTCTCCGGCTTGGTATCTGCAGATTGTTATAAAGTACGGAAAGATACAATCGTCGATAAGAGGATTGCAGCCAAAAAATTGGCTATCTACGGACGAGAAGAAGGCGGAACAGAAACTAGGCAGATCGATGAGGATCAGCAAAAGACACAAACTTTGACTGATGGTCAGATTTTACAATTAGCAAGTATCGGTAGACAGATCGAAGCTCATTTTGGTTTCCCACAGGATATTGAATGGTGTTTAGCTGATGATACATTTTATATTGTCCAGAGTCGTCCAATCACGACGTTATATCCCATCCCTGAAGCGAATGATGAAGAAAATCACGTTTATGTATCTGTCGGTCATCAGCAAATGATGACTGATGCCATGAAACCATTGGGCTTATCTTTTTGGCTGTTAACGACTCCTGCCCCGATGCGCATAGCTGGTGGAAGGTTGTTTGTTGATGTTACACTGCAACTGGCCTCACCTATCAGTAGAACCATTTTATTAAATACTATGGGACAACATGAACCGCTCATGAGAGACGCACTTATGAATATTATTGAGCGTGGAGATTTTATAAAATCGTTACCAAATGATAATAAAGCACCGATTCCCAGAAGAAACAACACAGATTTTCCAGTAGAAATTGGAAACGATCCGACAATCGTTTCTGAATTGATTAAACGTAGTCAAACATCTATAGAAGAGTTAAAACAAAACATCCAAACGAAGTCAGGGATAGATTTACTTGAGTTTATTCTAGAAGATATTCAGGAATTAAAGAGGATTTTATTTGATCCACAAAGTACAGCTGTATTTATGGCGGCACAGGATGCTTCAACATGGATCAATGAAAACATGAACAAGTGGTTAGGTGAAAAAAACGCATCAGATACACTTTCTCAATCAGTTCCCAATAATATTACTTCAGAAATGGGTCTGGAGTTAATGGAAGTCGCAGATGTGATTCGCCCTTATCCAAAAGTAATTGATTATTTACAACATGTAAAAGATGATAACTTTCTGGATGAACTGGTTATGTTTGATGGTGGAGAGGAAACCAAAGATGCAATAATAGCCTATCTCAAAAAATACGGAATGCGATGTGCTGGAGAAATCGATATTACGAAAACTCGTTGGAGTGAAAAACCAATTACGCTTGTCCCTATGATTCTGGGGAATATTAAAAATTTTGAGCCTAATGCCAGCCATAGGAAATTTGAACAAGGACGACGTGTTGCCTTGAAAAAAGAACAAGAGATATTGGATCGATTGAAGCAATTACCAAATGGTGAACAAAAAGCCAAAGAAACAAAACGAATGATTGATTTAATCAGGAATTTCATCGGGTATCGTGAATATCCAAAATACGGTATGGTTAATCGCTACTTCCTTTATAAAAAGGCATTACTGAAAGAAGCCAAGCAACTTGTACAAGAGGGCGTTATTCGTGAAAAAGAAGATATATACTACCTCACTTTTGAAGAACTTAGCGAAGTCGTACGCACAAATAAACTGGATTATGCGATTATCAGCAAACGAAAAGATGAGTACAAATTATATGAAAAACTAACCCCACCACGTGTGATTACGTCTGATGGTGAAATCATTGCAGGAAAATACAAACGTGAAAATCTCCCAGCCAAAGCGATTCAAGGTCTTCCTGTTTCTTCAGGAGTTATAGAGGGGCGCGCTCGTGTCATCTTAAATATGGAAGAAGCTAATTTAGAAGAGGGGGATATCTTAGTCACATCCTTTACTGATCCTAGCTGGACACCATTGTTTGTTTCTATAAAGGGACTTGTCACAGAAGTTGGCGGATTGATGACCCATGGGGCAGTTATCGCACGAGAATATGGTTTACCAGCAGTTGTAGGGGTAGAAAATGCCACCAAACTGATAAAAGATGGGCAGCGAATTCGGGTGCATGGAACAGAAGGATATATCGAATTAGTATAATTGCTGAATACGTCCATCATTAATTAGTTTGTAGCATCAATAAGGGGTTACTTGAGTGATGTCTGACCGTTCCTATCTAAATTATATGAAAAAAAGAGAGGGAATACCCTCTCTTTTTCCATTTTTGGTGCTGATTACTTTTATAGTAATCATTCACGTTTTTTGTTATCTGTTAACAATTTTCTTTAAGCGTCCTGCAAGAGGAATTGCAATTACTCCTGCGATTGCGACTTGCATAATGTTTCCTGGGATAGAGCCGAATGGCAGTATCCAGTTACCGTAAATTATCACTTCTGCAAAATAATAGCCAATCACTTTTATTATTAGCGCAGTTGCAGCGGCAAGAGAGTAAACTAGTACCCTATTTCCAGGAGCCTTTTCAGCTATAAGTCCTGCTAATAGACCCATGACACCCACTATGACAAATGTAAATGGTGCCCATACAGCCCAGCCAGATAGAAGGTCAAAGAAGGCCATTCCGAAAGCGCCTGCTATTGCCCCCGTTTTTTTGCCATAAACAAAGGCAGCAATAAAAAGAGGCACGTTACCTAGATGGATTAGTCCTCCGTTTCCCATTATAGGGAGCTTGATGTTTATGAACATCGTGGCTAAGAGAGTTAATGCGATGAATAGTGCATTGATAATCATGGTTTTTGTTTTGGTTGTTTCTGTTGCTAAGTATGTTGAATTCATATGAGTACCTCGTTTTTTTTATATAATATCATACAATCCGATATTAAATAAATGGGAAAACGATAAATTATAGTGATATAGATATATATTTTATTACTTTGAATGGATTTGATACAATTCTCTACTAAAACTATAAGTAATTAGAGAATGAATGTGTGCATTGATCAAAGGATTAACGTTTTTTTTGTTGAAGTTAATATAAAGAAGAGGCATTTGTGCATATATTTATCTTATTGGAAACTAGAAAGAGGGTGAACCAATGAATCATATTAAATGGGTAAATGGAAGTTGCAAAGAGGATAATCGTATTTTTGATTCGGAATTTGAAGCTGAAAAATGGGCAGACTCTATCTATCCCGATTTTATTGCATATTTTGGCTATAAACAAGATGTAGGATATGCAACCCCTGATAAAAAGGTAATAAAACATTTAGAAGTTCTCATGCCTCAATGGGCTGCTTATAATAATTTACAAGTCAATGTACGTACGGAACATTCGAAATTAGACGGGCGAATCATTTATAAAATTTGGACAGAGCAATAATAATTATCTATCACTACTGGGTGCGATCTTTCCAAGGAGAAGATCGCTTTTTTATTGGTTTAATAAATGAGCAAGATCGTTTATCACGGACAATATAGCATATAAAATATTTGTAATTAATTATAATTTCTGTAACCTTTTCGCTAACTCAAACGATTAATAAGCGAGTACATAATTGAGGGGGGAAGCTTTTGTCTACTAACGAGAACTTAGAAGACCGCATAATTGAAGTTTATCGTCGGCATTATTTGGATGTGTATCGATTTCTTATTTGTTTTACTGGTAATCAAAACGACGCGGAGGACTTAACTCAAGAAGTATTTGTTCGTGTATTGAATAATCTTTCTAATTATAATACTGGAAATTTAAAGACTTGGATCTTTTCAATTGCAAAACATACGGCAATTGATCATTACCGAAAGAAAAGATTTAGTTCAATTTTTAAGGAAGGTTTCTATAAACAATTGCCTTCATCTGAAATGGAGCCTGATGATTTCATTGAACAAAATGAAGTGAAAAGAATCGTTCATGCAGCAATCTCAAAATTAAAACCAGATTATCGAGCTGTAGTAATCTTGAGAGGTGTTAATGAATTGACAATAAAAGAAACGGCTGACGTTCTTCATTGCAGTGAATCCAAGGTAAAAGTAGATTACCATAGGGCTTTAAAAATTCTCAAAAAGAAGCTAAATATGGATGCCGAGGAGGTAATGGGAAATGCAAACTGATAAGGAGCTATTTAGCTTAATTAAAGAATCATATTCTATGAATCCTGGGCCAGAATTTGTTGCTAATACGGAGTTACATCTTAGAAAAGCAGCAAAACAATGGAATAGAAAAAGAGGTTATAAATGGATAACAATTACTGCAGGCGGGATTCTTGTTTGTATGATCGCCGTTCTTTTAATATTCCCTTATAGTGGAAGGGAACTCATTTATAATACACTATCTTCATTGGGCGAGAGTAATTCAATTTCTCCAGTTAACAAGGAGAAACCATTAATCTATATTTACCATTCACATGATCTTGAATCATTTATATCTGAAACCCAAGTGACAGATCCGAATGAAGCCTATCATCAATCAAAGAATATTACTTTAGTGGGGGAAAGATTTAGTCAGTCTTTAAATGAAAAGAATATTAGCACAATATATGAAAATAGAGATGTTATGCGTACTTTGGAGAAAAGAGGATTAGCTTTTTCAAAGTCATATACCGTTTCAAGGGAATTTTTATCAAATATTTTAGAATCGAATAAAAGTATTAAAATGGTATTTGATATTCACAGAGATTCGAAGAAGAGACATGACACTACTACGAAAATAAATGGAAAAGATTTTGCAACAGTTTCTTTCGTTATATCCAAATCAACTGCTAATTACGAAGATAATTTAAAGTTTGCGGAAAAACTTCATAAGAAAGTGGAAGAGAACTATCCGAATCTGTCAATGGGAGTCTTTGTTAAATCAAACCCAGGAAACCAAAGTACCTACAATCAAGATTTAAAAAGTGAATCCGTACTAATGAATATTGGTGGAGTTGAAAATACTTTGGAAGAGGAATATAGGACAGTAGATGCCTTGGCAAAGGTTATTGAAGAAATACTTTTGGCAGTGAAATAACTCTCAGTTGATCTGTTACTTGCCTAATAATCAATAATCGGGAGTGTTAATCAAAAAAGGATTAACGCTCTTTTTGTTGAACTAACTAAGCAGGCTAGTTGAGTATGAGGGAGTAATGAACTGTTTATTAGATTCGATTATTACCAGGCTTTAAATAGGAGGTACACATAAATGGGGAAAACAGTTACTTTTTCTTTTAGAAGTACAAATTTTGAAGGTGTAGAAGCAACAGAAACATTCACTTTTGAAAAATTAAGCATTGACGAGGATTTGGATGATATAGCATTAAAAAAAGTTATAGATGAAATTTTTCATGCTTGGGTTTGGGATAAACTTAATATTTCCTATAGTATTGTTATGGATTGAACGAGACCATTTTCTAGTCCATTGATTGTTTGCTACATTCTAATGGGTGAATTTATTATTTACGGCTTATCAAAATAAAATCCTCCAAACAATGAATTAGGGAGGAGGGGAGGTCTATGAGTTAATGGCTGATAAAAATGAGTTAAAAAAATTCAATGGCAGAGTAGTACATGATGGAACTATAAATGATCATTTTAAAGAGCTTCATGGGATTACAATTGAGGAATGGAACGAAAAAAACTTCAAAGCCAGAACTGGTATGTCGTCTGAAGAATGTTATATTAAACAGATTACAAACTTTATACCAGTCGATTACATAAAAGAACGAAATGGCAAAATTACTGAAGAAGACATTAATGTTGTTCATTATCTCCAAGCCTTGGGACTTAAGGAAGCTGTAATAAATGTTTTGTTCGATTATGTTGGAGTTTTTAGTAGTGTAGGACTGATACCTCCTGACCCGAGAGAAGGAGGGAAATACTGGGTTGAACAAAACATTTCATCAATTGATAAAGCAATTATCTTCGCTCGATCTAAATGGATAACAGAATGGAATAGGTACAAAGATTAAAAGTATATGTAATGGAGGTAGAATACAATAAAAAGAGGAATGCTTATGGTAAACGATCGGGGCAGATTACTGAAAGAAAGAGGTACCTAGTATGAGAGTTAGAGGTTCTGCTGTTCTTATTGAAAATAAAAAAGTTGCATTAATTAAAAGAATAAAAAATGGTGTAAGTTATTATGTCTTTCCAGGTGGAGGGATGTTGAAAGATGAAACGCCTAAGAAAGCAGCGAAAAGAGAAGTTTATGAAGAGTTAGGCATTGATATTGATGTAAAAGAATGTATTGCTGAAATTGATTTTAATGGTAAGCAATTTTTCTTTTTAGGGGATATCGTTGGTGGAACTTTCGGTACTGGTCAAGGCGAAGAATTTTCAGATGAAAGTAAAGGGATTTACCTCCCTATATGGGTGGATATAGATGATTTACCATTCATTGATGTTAAACCAAATGAAGTTGCCGAAAAAATAAAAACTTTATTCAAGTAAAGGGGCGCAATTCTGCAACAAGAATTACGCTCTTTCTTTATGTGAAGAGCAATATACTAGAATCTATAATAATAAGGCAGCCGCAGTCTTTTATTTAAAATGCAGTCTTAGGTCATGTAATTTAAATACTTTTATCTGAAAGGGAGCTTTCAACCTTTGCACTACTTTTCACATAATCAATAAATCTTTTTAGATTCAAAGCTAATTCTTTATCTCTTTTACGGCTGCAAATATACACAGGTCGTCTTACCTCAATTCCTTTTACAAATACTTTCCCAATTTCCCCTCGTTTCAGATAGTCCCTGACTGCTATTTCCGGAGCTAGCATTGTACCATACCCAGCAACGACTGAACGAATTGATTCATTTAGACCATGATATTGTAATCCAATATTGAGGTTAGGAACTCTATGAATTTTGCATAATGAGAATAGGATTTCCCTCGTGGAACTTCCTTCTTCTCTTAATAAAAACGGCTCCATCATCAAGTCGGTTAATGAAACTTCTTGTCCATCGTATTTATGACCTTGTGGGACAATAAACCAATAATCAATATCCATTAGGTGATCAAGATGAATTTCAGGATTATTACACTCTTCATTCACCACAAAAGCAATATCAGATTTGTAGTGAAGCAAGTTTTCTAATACTTGATTCGAATTGCCACTGTATAGGTTCACATTTACTGATGGGTAATTCATTTTGAATTTTGCTAGCCAAACAGGTAATAAAAAATTGGCTGGCAAATATGTAGAGGCTATTCGAAGTGCTTGTATTTCTCCATTCTTAAGCTGTTGAAGCTTATTTTCAATATCCTTTTCCATATCAAATAAGCTTTCAGCATGTCCAACCAAAAACGTTCCTTCTTTTGTAAGCTTGATTCCTCTTCCTTGGGTTTCAATTAGTTTTAGTCCCGTTTCATTTTCTAAATTTCTAATTTGAACGGTTACTGCTGGCTGGCTGATCGAGAGGGCATCTGCAGCTTTTGTAACACTGTTTAATTCAGCTACTTTGATAAAGATACGTAATGCATGAAGATTCATAATCAAAATCCTTTCATAAAAATAATTTATCAGTTTACTAAAAACATATATTAGATTTATTTAAAGTTATTATATATCCTTTGATTATCAATAACGATAGAAAAGGAGAATATGATGAAAAAACTAATGATTACAGTTCTTTTACTTACCAGTGTAATCCTTTTAATAAGCGCTTCATCCTTAAGCAAACACCTAATTATTCTGTTTTTTATTGGAAACCTTTCTTCTTTTGTTGGGACTTTAGCTGGTGGAGGAGGACTGATTACACTTCCGGCGATGATGTTAATTGGGATTCCTATTCAAACAAGTATTGCAACAAATAAATTTTCCTCGGGTATTGCAGCAGTTTCAAGTGTATTCTATCTTATCCACCATAAACAGTTAAGTATTAAAACAATCATTCCACACTTATTTGTAGCATTTTTAGGAGGAATTGGAGGGGCTCTAGTTACAGCTCAGCTCTCTGAAAATACGATGAATATGTTTGCGATTATTCTCCTTTCTATTGCCTTAGTTGTTACCTTTAAAAATAAGGGATGGGTTGAAAGGGCTCAATGTGGTTATCATGAATCTACTAAAAATAGATGGGCACCCTTCATTCTCTTTTCTATAGCAGCTTATGATGGAGGATTTGGTCCCGGCTCATCCACATTTGGCATTCTATATTACATGAATAAACAACTAACTTATTTAAAAGCGGTGCAACTAACAAGGGTTTTGATTTTTGGAAGTTGTGTGGGCGCATTTATTATTTTTTATCAAACTGGCTTCCTTCAATGGTCATACGCCATAGCAATGGCTTGTGGTTCCATTATCGGTTCTCAAATAGGCTTACTTGTTTTACCTAAAGTTCCATTGAAAATAGCGAAATCATTATTAATTACAATTATGTGCTTTTTGATTACACAGATGGTTTATAAAATTATATAACTATAAATTTCTATACAAGGAATTTTTTTTTTCAATCATTAGTTTACGAGCAATCCTAATATAATTTTGATATTCTTCGAATATGCTGGGCAGAATAATTCTGCAAAAATTGGTTATTGATGGTAAAATCATTTTAGATATGGAGGGATATAAGGAAGAAATGAACCCAATATATCCATGGATGTTATCACCGTTTAACTGGAATCCCAATGCTAGATTATTAAAGGTTGGCCTGAAAACAACGGCTTCCTGAAGAAATCATCCATATTAACCAAGGGGGAATGCATATAATGAATGCAACTGAATTGAAAACAGTCTTACAGGAATTAAAAAATGGGAGCAGAAATTGGGAAGATGTCAGTAAAGTTACTATAGTCGGATCAATGATTGAGCATATTGGTTCAACGGATAGTAAACTTAGAGACCAACTGATTTATAGCTTATTTTATCAGTTAATTATTGAAAGCAATCAAATTGAACATGAGCTACTGAAAGACCTATTAGATGCTTGTTTAAATGAATATTTATTTAAAGGAATAGGTGAAAATGGAACAGATACAGTTTTTACAAGGTCTTTTACAACACTATTAATAGCATTAATTCTAGGTAGAGATATTGAAGATAATTTTCTATCTCAAAGCATGATATATAGAATAAAAGATAAATTAATTCATTATATTAACTCTGAAAAAGATTTAAGGGGATATGTGGCTGACAAGGGATGGGCTCATAGTGTTGCCCATGTAGCCGATACTTTTGATGAACTTGTGAAGAATCCAAAAATCAATAAAGAGTTTTATAGAGAAATTCTACATTCACTATGGAATAAGATATTTATTTCTGATAGTGTCTATATTCATGATGAAGATGAAAGAATTTTAATACCAATTTTAGAAATGTTAAATAAGGGATTAGAAGTAAGTGAGATAGAAATTTTAATACAAAATATACCAATAGAATTGAGTGTTCGGAGAGAACAAATAGTAGATGAAAAGTATTTGTTCTTACTTTTTAACTGTAAGACATTTTTAAAAAGTTTTCATATGAAAATCTATAGAAATTCTAAATTTGTATCCCTTCAAAAGAGTATTGAGGAATGCCTCGCAGAAATTTAGGGAAACAAAAATTGTGATCAAATGATTGTAAACGCTATCATGAAAGAATGGAATTACCTTTCCTTTTTTGTGATGAAGGACTGCTTTATGAGGCAAACGGGCATGTTTCTTCAAGATGAATTGCACGAAAGAAAAAAAGCTGGATTGTTTAAGAAACAATATGCATAAAGGATATCAAAGTGAAGAACTTCTTAAAAAGGGAGTGTTTTACAGGATGGAATTTAAATTTGGACGCTATGCTATTGTTCTCCCACCATTACATATTACAATTAGCGCAATAATAATTATTTACTTATTAGTAAGGTGGAGCAAACAACTAGAGACACGACGTTTTACAGTTTTCTTTTACTTTCTGATTAGCACTTACATTGCACCGATTTTTTCTCGAAATACAAAAGAAGGTGTCTTTGAGTTATGGTTTCCTTTAGGATTTATAATCGTTTTCTTTTACTTGTTTCGTAGTAAGAGAAACCATCCATCTAAAATGAAAGCGAGTATTTTAGGACTTTGCATAGCAATATATCGGTTAATCCTACAATACGCTGGGTAGTTTGGTGTTCAAGAGCTGTTTGGCATAGCTATTATTCTTCAACCCAATGAAAATATAAGTTCATATATTGGTATTTTTGGTAATATAAAGGAGATTATAAATTCTTTGTTAGGGGGAATCGTTGTGCCGAACGAGATTATTGAGAAAGTGAAAAGGGGACTTCAGGGAATCGAAATAGGATATTTTGATACAGGACAAGACTTTGAAGAAGCACCGTATTATTTTTATTTCGGAGACCCAGAGCTTGAGACTCGCCGATATGCAATTGCGGTTTTTACTGTGAATTTGGGAAACTGGTATAGCTGTTGTTCTTATCCGTTTTTAAATAGAGGGACTGAATTGGAAAAGTTTATTAATGCATTTTTGGAACATCATCAGAAAATTGAAAGAGATTTCCCTGTTATGCATGAATATATCATTTCATTTTTAATTAGGATTGAGGAAGAAAATGCTGATTCAACCTTCAAAATTGATAATAATTTACATGAACGTTTGAAAAGAGAAGTGTTAATTCCTAAACGGGAATACTTAAATAAGCGCACACCAATAAAATTCTTTCTAAGAGAAATTAGAGTGAATCCTTTTTTTAAAACTGATTTCTTCGAGGAACATTAATATAATGATTTTTCAGGAGGAGACTATGGGATACATTGAAGATTTACGCAAGATTGTTGGAAATCAACCTCTAATATTAGTTGGAGTTGCGGTAGCGGTAATTAACGAAAAAGGAGAATTTTTACTACAAAAACGGAGCGATGGACTTTGGGGTGTTCCTGGTGGATTTATTGAATTAGGAGAATCTACTGAAGAAGCAGGGAGAAGAGAAGTGTTAGAGGAAACAGGGATTGAAATTGGTAACCTTGAATTAGTAGGTGTATTTTCGGGAAAACAGCATTATGTTAAACTACCAAATGGTGATGAATTCTATCCTGTTACAATCGCATATATTTCAAAAGAAATTAAAGGTGGGGTTCTTGAAGCAGACGGTCAAGAAACTACTGAAGCAAAGTTTTTTAAAGCAAATGAGTTACCAGAGGGACTAAATCCTTTGATAAAAAACCTTATTAATCAATATTCGATATCATTTTCTAACAAGAAATAATAAAATTGTGAAAAGATGCACAATTAGTAACGGTAAGATATTTCTGGAATGAAGGATTGTTTTTTTAAAATCAAGAAATGTCTTTATAACATTTGGTTAACAATCTCAATAAGTTCTTTTTGAGATTGCTCATATGATATTTGTGTATTGAAATAAGAGACACCAATATTTGCATCATTTACTTGGAAAAATATAGATCCACCTCCATATAGTCGACCGATAATCCCGTTTTTTAATTCTACTTCTTGGTAATGAGCTTTTTCAGGTTCAGGGGTAAGTGTACTTGGAAAGTAGGCTTTAATATTTAGAATAATTAATTGATCTTTATTTTTTGAATTAGTACGAAATAATCGTTATTGAAGCTTACGGTGCTTACGGTGCAAAAGTGGTGTTTCTTGGTTCTAAAGGTAAACCATGATTAAGTATAGCGATTGTGAATCAGTATATATCGTAGAAGGTTGTTACAGTATCGAAATTTTTGTTACATTAAAACCAAATTTAGCGTATAAAGTGAATTTTTGTATAAAAATAATAGTTACCACACTTTACCAATACTAATACCATATTAGTATTCTTGGGAAACATAGGGATATTTATCAAATACCATATTTTGGAGCATGAATAACATTATTACATCTGTTAGCCTACTTATATATCATTTTATGAGGAAAATAGGAGGCTAATAAGATGAATAAGTTTAAGAAACTATTGATTGTACCAGCTTTAGCAGTTACACTATTTGGTTTTAGCTCACAATCAAATGCAGCAACAAATGTTCACCAAGTACATAAAGGCGATACTTATTGGACCATTGCGAATAATTATGGGATTCCGGTGGCCAGCTTAATGAAAGCAAATAACAAATCTAGTGATTTACTGTTGACTGGGGAAAAACTCGTTATCCCAAATACAGCTATATCTGAAGCGGATAAGAAACTGATGGCACGACTTGTATCTGCGGAGGCTAAGGGTGAGCCTTACGCAGGAAAAGTGGCTGTTGCTACAGTGATTTTAAACAGAGTCGACAGTTCTCTCTTCCCAAATACAGTAAAAGAAGTAATCTATCAAAAAGTAAGTGGGCATTATGCATTTACACCTGTTCAAAACGGAGAAATTAATCATCAAGCAGATACCGCTTCCATGAAGGCTGTAGAAGAAGCTTTAGCGTTTAGAGGACAAGGAAGAGGTTCATTATATTTTTATAATCCAAAAACTTCAACAAGTAAATGGATTCTCTCCCGTCAAGTGACAATAAAAATTGGTAATCATCGATTCGCACGGTAATTATGAGTAAAAACCTATGGATCATAATTGTTTTGTACGTTGAACGAAAAGTAGACAAATAAAAAAAACCTTTAATACCTTGATAGCAGGTTTACCTCAGAGGTGAAACAATATAAAACACATAGCAAAACGCACTTGAATTCACAATATAATTCACAGTGCGTTTTTTATTGATTTATCAACATTTTGAAGAATTTTTATTGCTTACCATTTCCCTAATTCACATAGTAATCACAGGGTATGAAATAATTATTGGAGGGTGTGTGAAGTTTTTGCAATTTAGTACGTGAATTACAATTGTGTAACCAGTGATATTTAAAACAAACGGAGATTTTCCAGTTTGACAGCAGGATAGGGCTCTATCCGGGGTTTATAAGCGGAGATCTTCCGATTAAGCAAAGCAGTGTTACCCATTTTTACGCTTTTTGGGTCAATATTCGGAACCTTTCCGTCTATTTAAGCTATTTACAGTGCTATTTCCTAAATAAGCGAAATTTCTCCGCTTATTTATCAAACTCGCTTTAGCATTTAATGAACTTGTACAACTTAAGGGTGGTTTCGTGAAAAAAGAAAATTAAAAAAGTGCTTAGAGATATTTGCACCTCAATTCCCAAGATATGCACTAATTATTGGAGGGTATGTGAATTTGTTGCAATTTGTTATTTGAACATAGAAATAATAAGAATTGTTTCCCAAAACTTTGAGTAATGTAGTGTAAAATATTTTAGAAAGTAAAGACTCAAATTGTACAGCTAGGGAGGGATTTTTTTGATCGTGTACACTGTTCAGCCAGAATTTCTTTATATAAAAATGCGTGAACAAGGGTTTCTGGAAGGAAATAAAGATTTTGCTATGTTCCCAGAACCATATGAATGGATGGTAAGCCAAATGAAAAAACATATCGTTTTTAGTAATATGAAAAACTATCCTATATGGTTATGGAGAAGAAAGCCAAATAGAAATGAAAAGGCTCTTGCACCAAAAGGAAAGAGATGGGTTATTTTGAAATTAGATATTGCAGAGGATGAAATTTTATGGTCATCATTTGATGAATGGCATACGATTTTAAATAATTCTCCAATTGTTTATGATGAGAATGAGTGGAATGATTTTAAGCGAAAAGGCTTCCCGAAAGAGGAAGTAATAAAAACTTGGGAACGGTTATTCGACCATCAATGGTTGGCAAATAGACCATCTGATTGGATTGGAGATTATAAAGAACATTGGTTACAAGGTGTTACATCACGCATTACAATGGAGCAAATTAAGAAAGTTTCAAGATTTCTTGGCAAAGGCTAATACTTCTCACTTTTGATAAAGCCGCTCATCCAAGAAGGGATGATCGGCATGTTTTATTTTTGTTTCACTTTTTCTGCCATGTGATCAGCAGCGATATAGCCAAATGCCATTGCTGGTCCAAGCGTTGCACCTGGTCCTGGGTATGTCTCGCGCCCATTACAGCGGCAGAACAGTAGCCACAAGCATATAATCCTTCAATTGCAGAGCCATCTTCACGAATAACTCTTGCATTTTGATCAATTACAAGACCGCCTTTTGTGCCAATATCTCCTGGATAAATAGGAAGGCGTAGAATGGAGCCTTATTAATTGGAGCAAGGTTTGGATTCTGTAACGTGGGATCTCCATAATAACGATCATATGCACTATCTCCACGATGGAGCCGTTTTTGCATCGATAAACTCGTGGTAAGGAACAGCTTCGTTAACATATTTTTCTATTTGTTCATACTGTATTGTTACCAATCGATTCGGTTTCCATCTCTATGATAACTGTGTAAACCGTTAAATATGAAGGAATTAACCATGCCCATTTTACTAGTATGGTAGTTTGTATTTTTTAAGACAGAATTTGTGCAATTCTTGTCCTTTTTACGTTAAAATTATAAATAGATTTTGTCGAAAAAGGTTAAGAAGGAGTGAGATAACAACTTGTGAAGAAACTACTAAAATTATTGCCTTTATTCCTCCTTGCATTTGTCGCCTATCAATCTTTCTTATTCATAAAGAGTTATCCTGGCTCATCAGACCAGGTTGAATACGAGGTAAATGCAGAGACTCCACCAACTGAACTGCACCCAATTGTAGCTGAGAAAGTGGAGGTTTTAAAAGAAAAAACAGCAGAAAAAGAGATTACGATCCTGATCACAGATGATTACCGCTCGATTGAGGAGCAAGACAAGATTTATGATCAGGGCAGAGGAACTCCCGGAAAAGTAGTAACTCATTTAAAGGGAGGCGATTCCTATCACAACTTTGGCCTTGCAGTCGATTTTGCACTTCAGCTTGAGGATGGTAATGTGATCTGGGATACTGAATATGATGGGAACGGTAACGGTCAATCAGACTGGTTTGAGGTTGCAGAAATTGCAAAGGAGCTGGGCTTTGAATGGGGAGGAGACTGGCGCGGCTTTAAAGATTATCCTCATCTTCAGATGAATTTTGGCTTAACCATTAACAATCTGCAAGAAGGAAAACGTCCCAAAACAGAGGGCACTGAAACACGTTCGGTTTTTAAAGAATCTTAATAGCCATACCAGAAAAAGACGACTTTAAAATTCATAAATGTGAATTTTGAGTCGTCTTTTTTAAAAGCTTCATAAATTTCTCCCTATCTTCTGATGTAAATGGTTTTGGCCCTTTTGTACGTTTTCCGCTTTTTCGAGCCATTGCACTCAAATATCGTGATTGCAATAATTGGTCAATGTTTTCATTTGTATAGCTATATCCATTATGGTGAAGCACCTCACACCCTTTTGCTAAACCTAGCGAAGCAAGACCATAATCTTGCGTTACGATTATATCTCCTTTTTCTGCTAACTTCATAATCCGATAATCGGCAGCATCTGCTCCAGAATCAACATAAATGGTTTCCACTCCTGATGGTTGTTCCGCATTAGAAAAATGCGAAAAACTAGTAACAAGAATAACAGGAATTTCAGCATTCGTACCTTCAGAGATAATGATATCTTTTACCGGACAAGCATCTGCATCAACATAAATTTTCATGTTTTCCTCTCCCTGTAAGTTTGTTTGAGTTGATGATAATGGCAAGTTTATCCTTTGTCAAACGATAAAGGTGGTTTACCTGAAATCATTTTATAATTATTTCTTTAAAGGTGTGATACTTCAATAAAGAAGCATCAATTTTTTTACAATAGATCAGTTTAATTGATGAAGGGAAATCATTACTTTACAAAGTGAATTTATGTATTGATTGCCTTTTTATTTTCAAAAAAGCCATTTTTCATTTGGAATATTATGTTAGTATTAATGAATAAGACTATTGAACTATCGAAGTAGTATAGCGAAGAAGGAAAAAGATTATATGTTGAAATTTATAAAGATAATTATATGGAGGGGACAATTTTGCTAACTAATATATACTTTGTACGACACGCCCATTCCACATATACACCTGATGAATTAGGAAGACCTTTATCTACTAAGGGTCTCGCTGATGCAGAAAGGATAACCGAAATCCTCGAAAATGAAAAAATCGATATTATCATTTCAAGTCCATACAAAAGGGCGATTCAAACGGTTGAGGGAGTCGCAAAATTTTTGGAGAAAGAAGTTATAATTGAGAAAGGTTTAAAGGAACGGACATTATCTGTAAAACCTGTGGAGAACTTTAAGGTAGCTATATCAAAAGGATGGGAGGAACCAGCCTTTTCTTTGGAAGGAGGAGAATCCAATATTATCGCCCAAAAACGGGGGATAAAGGCAATTTTAAGGGTAATAGAAATGTATGAAGGTAAAAACATTGCAGTAGGAACACACGGTAATATAATGGTACTAATTATGAATTACTTTGATGAAAAATATGGTTTTAGTTTTTGGGAAGACCTTGATATGCCTGATATTTATAAATTAACCTTTGATAATAAGAATCTGAAAGAAGTTAATAGAATTTGGAATAGGATTTAGATTGTTATTCAACTAATGGGGGCTTCGACCCAATGAGGATTAACGCTCTTTTTGTTGAACTTATTTTACGAACGGGCAGTTTTCTTCAAGTAGGAACATGTACTTTATGATTATATCCAAGAGTTGGTTAATTAATGATATGTCTACTTTCTTTTACAAGACCAATGAAATGAGGGGAATTTAGTTGAGGATAAATAATCAAATATTTATTGAATGGACAATTGCTAGAGTTTACGAGGATTTTTCTTTTACAAACGCAATTGATAATGCCTTAAAGCAAGTATGTTTAAAAGAAGGGGAAAAGGTCGAGGTTCATCAATTAGTAAATGTTGGTGAATTTAATAATGAAAAAATATTTTTGATTATTTTAAATGTTATTTCTAGTAAAGACTAGAATTATTTAACTAAAGGGAAAGAGAGTTGCTTATTGAACTAAAATTGCTGTAAATAGTTGTATATCCAATTCAATTTAATGGTGCATCTCTAAAATAAGATTAGTGTCCATTGGCATCAAAGGGTCATAAAGTTGAATAAGTGATAAGGACATAACCAAGTTAATAAGGATGTGAGATCGTTGAAAAGAATGCTTGCTATAAGTGATATTCATGGAGATATTAAGAAATTCGAGAAGCTTTTGGAGCTTGTTCAATATAACAAAGACCAAGACCAGCTACTGCTTTTAGGTGATTTTGTGGATCGTGGGCCTCATTCAAAAGCTGTTTTAGATAAAGTTATTCAGCTAAAGAGCGAGGGAGCGATTGCATTAATTGGAAATCATGAAAAGATGATGATAGATGCTTTTCACGGTGATCCGATGAACTTGAAGAGATGGTATTACAATGGTGGAATAAAAACTCTTCAGAATTACAATTATGAAATTGAAAAGGACGATGCTGAGTATTGGTATACGACTAACGAAATGCCTGAACCTATTCAAATGAATGATGACATCCGCATACATATTGAAGCACTAAAAGAATTACCGTACTATTATGAAACAGACACCCATATCTTTGTTCATGCAGGCGTTCATCCAGAGACACCAATAGAGTCAACAGAACCTCATACATTAGTATGGATTCGTGAGGAGTTCTTCAAGGCATACAAGGGAGAAAAGACTATTGTGTTCGGACATACACCAACAAAGCATTTACATGAAAGTGGCGATGTATACTTTGGGGATAATAATATCATTGGAATTGATGGCGGCTGTGCTTATGGTGGAAGGCTGTATTGTTTGGATGTTAAGAGTTCACAAGTTTTTTATGTTGAATAATAATTATTAGAGCATGACTTTCAGTTGATAAATTTTCTATGTAATCAGGACAATACTTTTATCAGGTATTGTTCTCTTACCTATTTGAGGATATTAGAGATATTATCATTTGAAAAAAATCATTTTATATTTATAATGTATTAGAGATATATTAACTCTTTAATATCTTTTATAAGGAAGGTAGAAAATGAAATATTCTAAAGCCACAAATTATGCCCTACACACAATGGTATATTTAACAATTGCTCCAAAAAATCAAACGGTTGGAGTAGATCAATTAGCAAAGGTTCAAAATTTATCGCCCACTTATTTATCAAAGATACTTACAAAATTGGTAAAGGCAGGACTAATTGAATCAACTCCAGGTGTTAAAGGCGGTTACAGCCTTACGAAACGTACTACTGATATCTCTTTTCTGGATGTTATATATGCAATTGAAGGAAGAACGAGCTTATTTAGTTGTTCACTAGAACATAGTGAGGCAAGAAATGGAGAATGTCTAATAGAAAATGTAATGATAGAAGCTGAAAAAAGGATGACAGATGAATTAGCAAATAAACATATTCGTAGTATTGCCAATCAAATTGAATCTAAGATGTTTGAAGAAAATAATTGCAGCAGCTCCCACTAATTTTTTTGCCCTAATTATAGATATTAAGAGTCCTTTATATGCTTAATTAAATGATGTTAGACTGCGCACTTATCGGTGGAAGTCCAACAGGATCGAATGCTTCTCAATTAATTGTAGCCGCAGCTAACGGAAATAAGGCTGGTATGGTAGTGCATGATCTAATAAATGAAGACTTTAGATTATACGGGGTTAGTATTGTAAATTCTAAAAGTAATGGGAGGCAGAAATAAAATGGAATTCTGGGAATCAAGTTTTATTGAAAAACAAACAATGTGGGGATTTGAACCAACAGATTCAGCAATTTTGACAAAGGACTTTTTCCTTGAAAAAAATGTTAAGGACATACTGGTACCAGGTATTGGATATGGTAGAAATGCGAAGGTTTTCATTGAAAATGGAATAAATGTTACTGGTATTGAGATTTCAAAAACGGCAATTGATTTGGCGAGGAAAAATGGACTTGATAGTAGGATATTTCATGGTTCAGTAACTAACATGCCTTTTGATAATAAACTTTACAACGGTATATTCTCCCACGCACTTATCCACTTATTAGATAAGCCTGAGAGAGAGAAGTTTATTAAAGATTGTTATAATCAGCTAGAGCCAAATGGATATATGATTTTTACAACTGTTTCAAAAAAAGCCCCAATGTTTGGTAAGGGTAAACAATTGGATAAAGACTATTTTGAGATAATGGACGATGTAAAAATGTTTTTTTATGATACTGACTCCATAAAACAAGAATTTGGAGAATATGGCCTAGTAGAATTCTCAGAAATTGATGAGCCAAATAAACATATGAAAAATAAACCTTCAATAAATTTTATAATGGTAAAATGTAAGAAAAGATAGATATAATCAATGTATAAACCCGAATCTTAGATAAGAATGAAACCAAAAAGGAATCGAAAATAATTCGATTCCTTTTTAGTTGCCATAAAACATGAATGTAATAACTAGAATCTACTTGTCCATGAAAAAAATAAAAGTGTTATAAATTCTTATATAGAATTCTAAATATCTTTAATGCTATTTGAATCCGCAGTAATTCCTCTGAATGCTTCAAATCTGTGTTTAAAATTTCTTTAATCTTATCTATTCTGTAGATGAGTGTATTTCTATGCAAGAACATTGCTTTGGCAGTTTCAGACACATTTAAATTATTTATAAAATAGTTCTCTAAGGTTGCTATATAGCTTGTGCCATGCATTTTATCATGCTCAAAGATTTTCCCGATGCATTTTGTGAAAAAGTCTTCTAGCGCTGAAATTTTAATATTAGAGTCTAACAGGTGGTAAACAGAATAATCTTCAAAATGAGAGATTTCCTTTTTTTCATTGACCTGCTGCATCAGTCTTATTACTTCATTTGCTTCGGAAAAACTTTTGTGAAGAGAATTAATCGTGCGGTATTGTTGTCCAATTCCTATTAAGAAGATTGTCTCCTTAATCTTATTTGTGAATGTCTCATGCAAATTCATAGCAAATTGCTTTACATTGATAACTGAAATAGGAGGTCTTTCATTGCTTTGACCAACTAAAATAATGATTCGATTGTTTCTGTAAAAGCATGTAATCTCCCCATCTGCTTTATATGATAAATCATATACCAATTCAACGCATTTTTTAGCGATATTCTCCATTCTGTATTTTCCACTTATCATATCTTCGTTTTTATTAAATCTCTTAGGTTCAACATTAACAACCATGCTGTAATACATATAGCTCGGATTCAACCCATGTAGATCACATAAGGTTTGTAAGGTTTCATTAGATGTGATTTTTCCAGAAAGCAAATCATCAAAAAAGTCCTGTCTTATTTTTAATTCGACAATTTCAATTTCTTTTGCTTTTATCCTTTCAAGTGCCATGACAGTAGAAGCCTGTTCTAAAATTATGTAGTCAAATTCAGTTAGTTCACGAACCGTTTGCCATACGACGATATATCCATATACCTCTTTGGATACGGCAGCGGGTAGAATTCGGCATTTTATTTCCATATTTTCTAAATGATATTTCCGTTTTATGGATTTTTTTATTTCGCTAATATTTTGTGGTATGGATTCTATGAATTCATTATTAAATACTTGTCTATTTTTTTGCAGATCAAGGCAATATTCAAGAGGGATCTTATTATCCGTATGCTCTGTGTAGTGTAATAAATTCCAATCTTTGTCCACTATAATTATCGGATTATTTATAGTCGCAGATAACATTGAAGATATTTTTTCGATTCCACCACCTTCAAGTGTAATTCTAAAGAATAAATTATGCATATCTAACGTTTTCCGATTTAATTGATCATATCTCCCAGACGCCTTTTCATTAATGATTGATATTACCCTTGAAAGTGTATATTCAAACGGTAACTCTATTAGTGGTAATCCATATTTATTAGCCTGATCAATCATATTTTGAGGGATCTTATCAAAGTATCGCTTCATCTTAATAACGAGCCCAGCACAGTTAATTTCTGCAAGCTCCTTGATTATTGTGTTTTGCAGTTCTTCATTTTCCTTGAAAATATATCCAGTCGATAAAAGTAGTTCATTAGGTGAAAGCCAATCAAATGAATCAGGGTTTTCTATTATATTAACAATAGATATTTCGTTATTAATTCCGTCTTTTCCAGCAATTATTTTTATTCCATCAATGGCTTTTATTGAAAATAATTCTTCAACTGTTAACAAATCCACTCAACTCCTTGACATAATTTTACCACAATTCATTGTACAACTTGCACAAAGAGGATAGGTTCTTTTTGGTTTTGGTACACGATGACCAATTTACACAATGTATCTAAAATGAGTATGTAAAGTTCATTACTATTCTAAAAAATCCAAAATCAAATTTGAAATGAAATGCGAAGGAGGTACTTAATGATAAATTGGACAAATTTTATTACTGGAAATAACTAATAGAGTTTGATTCAATGAGCCTTTCTAAACAGAGGTGACTTATGTGATACCTGCTATAACTGGTGATAAGGATTTTATCCACCAAATTAAACATTCGAAAATCAATGGCTTTGTTCATAGCACATTCAATCGAACATTCAATTTCCAATGTATCGAAAATGGTGAGTTATACACGATTGCTTGCAGTGAAATGGATAATGGACCTAATAGTCTTGTCATAGAAGTGGATAGCTTTGAAAAGATGAATATCGAAATTAATGACAATGTATGGACTGAAAATAATCGTATATTCATTTCAAATAAAATGGTAATAAAGATGGTCAATGTTCGTCAGTGGGAATCAATTTTACCGAAATATCCTACTGATAACAAAACATTAAAAATTAATTTAGCAAAAATGAAGAATTACATTGAAATGCATGGCAAAAGTGGTGGAATGAAGCAAAATTCAAGCTCTCAAAAAACGTTTGATTCCGAAGTGTCCAGAATGCTTAATGAACGAACGAACTTGTTAATAAAAGAGCTGCAGAACAACCAAATGTTAAAGGCATTGCAGCATGCGATTTCTCTAATAGGCCTTGGCCCAGGATTAACCCCATCTGGTGATGATTTTTTAGTTGGCTTGTTTACCATTTTGAAGATGAAAAACAGTCCTTGTTCTTCATAT
Source organism: Cytobacillus mangrovibacter (assembly GCF_042865275.1). Lineage (NCBI taxonomy): Bacteria > Bacillati > Bacillota > Bacilli > Caryophanales > Bacillaceae > Cytobacillus > Cytobacillus mangrovibacter. Next base: position 234,952 of record NZ_JBIACJ010000007.1, read on the forward strand.
CAATCCTTTTGTGAAGAAGTAGTTAAAATAGCAAAAACCTTAACAAATGATATTAGCTACATGGCACTAAAAAAGGCATCAGTTGGTAAGGTAAGAGAGTCAATTATTCTATTAATTGATCATTTGATTAATGGCAATGAAGAGGAGTTACTTCTCTCATTAAATAAAGTACTAAAAATAGGTTCTTCATCCGGTACGGATATAGCCTTAGGGCTTATTGCTGGAATAGAAATAAATTTAAAAGATGGAGGTAAATGATGACTGTACAAGTTGTGATCAAACCAAACACATATTTTGACTCTGTATCATTAATGTCGTTATCAACAAAGGCAAATCAAATTGAAGGCGTTGAACAAGCGATTATTGCAATGGGTACTGAAATGAATAAAGAGGTAATTAGGAATGTCGGTTTAATGACTCCTGAAGTAGAAGAGGCAAAGAATAGCGATTTGATGATTGTTGTTAAGGCTGTTAATGATGAGCAATGCGAAAGCGCTTTCGTAAGTATTAATGAATTACTCACAAAAAAAAATACTTCCAAAAGTAAGAGCCAGGTAAAGTATTCAACAATTACATCGGCTGCACAAAGTATTCCTGAAGCTAACTTAGCGATCATAGCTGTTAATGGAGCGTATGCACCTAGAGAGGCAAGAAAAGCTCTTGAAAATGATCTCCATGTAATGATGTTTAGTGACAATGTGAGCATTGAAGACGAAATTGAATTAAAGAATTTAGCACATGAAAAAGGTTTATTAATGATGGGACCTGACTGTGGAACAGCTATTATAGGCAATGTTGCTCTATGTTTCGCAAATGCAGTGAGAAAAGGGAATATTGGTATCGTTGGTGCATCAGGAACTGGAAGCCAAGAGGTAAGTGTCCGTATTCATGAATTCGGAGGCGGTATTACTCAATTAATTGGAACTGGTGGAAGAGACTTAAGTGAAGAAGTTGGCGGAATTATGATGCTAGATGGTATTAAGGCGCTTGAGGAAGATGAAGCGACGAAAGTTATCGTTCTTGTTTCTAAACCGCCTGCATCAAGTGTGGAAGAAAAGGTGTTAGCACAAATTAAACAATGTAAAAAACCAGTTGTTGTTTGGTTTGTTGGTGGAGATGAAGAAAAGGTCACAAAAGCGGGCGGACATTTTGCAAAAATGTCAAAAGAGGCAGCGCTTAAGGCAGTTCTATTAGCTGGCGCAGATGAAAGCAAGCTTAATAAACGTGCTTTGAATATCCCACTTATTGAAGAAGTCCGTACGAAATTAAAACCTGAACAAAAATACATTCGTGGTTTATTTAGTGGTGGGACTTTGTGTGATGAAGCCATGCATGCTGCGATGGAAAAGTTTGATAATGTCTACAGCAATATACAAAGAGATCCTCATTATCGTTTGAAAGATGTGAAAGTGAGCCAGGAGCATACATTTATTGATTTTGGAGATGATCAATTTACACAAGGTAAGCCTCATCCGATGATTGATCCGTCCACTCGTATTGAGAGATTTAACCAAGAAGCGAAGGATCCATCAGTTGGAGTTATCGTAATGGATTTTGTTTTAGGATATGGTGCTCATGAAGATCCAGTTGGCGCCATGCTTCCAGCGATGATTGAGGCAAAGCAAAATGCAGAACTAGAAGGTAGACATTTGGAGATTGTTGGCTATGTACTTGGAACAGAATTAGACCGTCAAGATATCGAGGAACAAGTCAATAAATTATTAGCTGCTGGAGTTACACATGCAAGCAGCAGTCAAAATGCAGGTCTATTGGCAAGAGAATTTGTTGTGAAAGGAGAATAGCTATGAGTAAAATAAACGAACTTTTTACTAGTAAACTCAATGTTATCAATGTGGGAATAGAATCTTTCAAAGACGATATGGTAGAGCAGAATGCGAGTGTTACCCATTTGGAATGGACACCGCCTGGAAGAGGAAATCCGGAAATAATTATGGCTCTTGATAAGCTTGATAACCCTGAAACGATGGAGAAAATCGAAGCTGCAAATCAATTAGCTGTAGAAAGAATTGTGAACTCACAGCCTGTTTTAATTGGATTCGACCAAGCTATTAATGTCGTTCCTGGTATGACAAAAAAGACAATCCTTCATGCAGGACCGCCAATTACATGGGATAAAATGAATGGACCAATGAAGGGTGCAGTTACAGGAGCTATAGTTTTTGAAGGTTTAGCTAAGGATATTGAGGAAGCTGCTGAGCTTGCAGCATCAGGAGAAATTACCTTCTCGCCTTGTCATGAGCATAATTGTGTAGGGTCAATGGCGGGTGTAACGTCTGCTTCAATGTTCATGCATATTGTTGAGAATAAAACATATGGAAACATTGCCTATACAAACCTAAGTGAACAATTATCGAAGATTTTAAGAATGGGTGCTAATGATCAAAGTGTTATTGATCGCTTGGTATGGATGCGAGACGTGTTAGGACCTATGTTGAGAGATGCAATGAAGCTAAATCCAAATGGAATAGATTTACGCTTAATGCTAGCACAAGCTCTTCATATGGGAGATGAGTGTCATAACAGAAATATCGCTGGTACAACGTTATTAATTCAAGCTTTAACTCCTTATCTTCTACAAACAGATTTTACTACAGAACAGAAGAAAGAAGTATTTGAATTTGTAGCAAGTAGTGATTATTTCTCGGGCCCAACTTGGATGGCTCTTGCAAAATGTGCTCTTGATGCTGCACATGGTATTGAAAATAGCACAATTGTTACAACAATGGCTCGTAATGGGGTAGAGTTCGGAATCCGTGTAAGCGGAATGCCTGGAAATACATGGTTTACTGGTCCAGCTCAAAAAGTTGTCGGACCAATGTTTGCCGGTTACAAACCAGAGGATTCTGGTCTTGATATTGGTGATAGTGCTATTACTGAAACATATGGAATTGGTGGATTTGCAATGGCGACAGCTCCGGCAATTGTTGCACTTGTTGGCGGTACTGTTGAAGAAGCGATTGGATACTCTACTAATATGAAAGAAATAACAACAACAGAAAATCCAAATGTTACAATTCCACTCCTTGACTTTATGGGTGTCCCAACAGGAATCGATGTTCGAAAAGTACTTCAAACAGGTATTATGCCGATAATCAATACAGCAATTGCTCATAAAGATGCTGGGATTGGGATGATTGGAGCGGGAATTACAAATCCTCCAGTAGAGGCATTTGAAAAGGCTTTGCTTGCTTTTAGTGAAAATATTAATTAATAAAAACAATTTGGGAAGCTAAATGAATCTTTTATTCTAGAAAGATTTACTTGCTTCCCTGAAACTAGAAAAATGTTTAGGGAGATAGAATGTATGTATGATCAAACCTTACATGAGAACCTAATTATTGCTAGTAAAAGTGGTCATTTACCAGAAGTAGAACGTCTTTTACAAGAAGGTGCAAGTGTTAATTTTAAAGATGTGAATGGCAGTACTGCTTTAATGGCTGCCACACAAAAAAATCAAATTTCTGTAGTTAAGCTTTTATTAGAAGCTGGAAGTGATGTTAATACAAGAGATATTACCCAGTTAACTCCCTTTATTTGCTCTGGTGCAAACGGATTTCATGAAATATTAAGCTTGATGCTCAAATATGGCGCTGATCTCAAAAGCGTCAATCGATTTGGAGGTACTGCATTGCTTCCCTCTAGTGAAAAAGGATATTTGAAAACCGTTCAAATTTGCTTAGATGCTGGAGTTCCAGTTAATCACGTGAATGATTTGGGTTGGTCAGCATTATTAGAGTCAGTAATCTTAGGGAATGGTGGACGATTATATTCTGACGTTATCCAACTTCTTGTCGAAGCTGGTGCAGATATAAACCTTGAGGATAGAGATGGTAAGTCATCACTTCAGCATGCAGAAGAGCTCAATCAACAAAAGGTCGTAAAGATCCTTACCAAAGAGTATGTCGAAACGAATGCTAGCATCCAGCAAGCAAAAATGCTTTATAGAGAAAATAAATTTGTGGAAGCTATCATGATACTTAGCAAAGCACTTGAAACAGATCGTGAAAACCTAGATTTGTATTTTTATAAAGGGTATTTATTACAAGAACTAAAGAAATATGAAGAGGCTCTTGAACAATACAAACTTGCATTACAAGTAGATTCTAATGATCTTGACTTTTATTTCTATACAGCGAATTGCTTACGACTCATGAAGCGGCAGGATGAAGCGCTTGCTGAATATGATAAAGCTTGTAATCTTGATCCGAATGAGACCTTTTACCGTTATCATAAATCAAATTATTTAAGAGAACTTGGAAGACACGAAGAAGCTGTCACTGAGATGGACAAGCTTTTAGCTCTCCAACCGCATCGATATGACTTTTCTTTCCATAAAGCTAACAGCCTTAGATCTTTAGGAAGACATGAAGAGGCGATTGAAGCAATTGAAAATGCTATCAAACATGATTCGACTAATCCTTTATATCATTTACACAAAGAGCAGTCGATCGAATTACTAGGAAGAAAGTAGACAATTAATTAGGAGGTATACCAGTGGGAAAACTAGTTATTGTTGCTATCGGTGGCAACTCATTGGTTAAAGATAATGGTTTAGATTCAGTTCAAGACCAGTATGAGGCAGTATGTGATACTGCGGTAAACATCGCAGATATGGTTGAACAAGACTTTAATGTTGTAGTTACTCACGGAAATGGTCCACAGGTCGGCTTTGGATTGAGAAGATCTGAAATTGCTGGTGAAGTAGCCGGGATGCCTTCTGTACCGCTTGTTAATTGTGTAGCAGATACACAAGGTGGTATTGGTTACCAAATTCAGCAGGCGTTGACGAATGAATTTTCGAAAAGAGGCATTAACAAAAAAGTCGCTACTGTCATTACCCAGGTCGAAGTAAGTATTGATGATCCGAATTTCAAAAATCCAACAAAACCTGTAGGCTCATTCTTTACATTAGAGCAAGCTGAATTAATGAAAAAGGAGCATCCAGATTGGATTTTTATTGAAGATTCCGGTCGTGGATATCGAAGAGTCGTTCCATCACCAAAACCAATTGATATCCTTGAGAAGGATGCGATTAAATCATTGATTGATGCTGGTTATGTGGTTATTGCTATAGGTGGCGGCGGTATTCCAGTTGTCAAAACGGAAGAAAACACATATGAAGGCATAGACGCTGTTATTGACAAAGATTTTGCAACTAGTCTATTAGCGGAGCAAATTAATGCCGAAATATTGATCATAACAACAGGTGTTTCAAGAGTTTGTATCAACTTTGGAAAGCCTAATCAAAAGGCACTTGAAAACATTACAGTCGAAGAAACGAAGCAATATGTTGAAGAAGGTCACTTCCCTGCAGGAAGTATGTTACCAAAAATTGAAGCCAGTTTACATTTTATGAAAAAGAACGGTTCGCGAGTTATTATTACAGATCCAGAAAGCTTGAAAGATGCGATAATTGGCAAGGCTGGCACCCATATCATAAAGTCTGGGCACTAAAGCAGAAAGTAATCAAAATATAGTAATCTAGTACATGCTGAAATCTTGCAACATTTTTAGAAATCTAGTTTTATATGACATTTAATCGGATTGTCTATAGTTGTACACATTCCATTGTATAACATGCATAAATGAATCTATTCTTTTTGGGGTTTACTTTGCGATGACACTTTTGGGCAATATGTTTAATCTGCTATTGTCAGTCTAATTTTATCAACAGTGTTTATAGAATTGAAAGATTATTCTTGCAAAAAAAGAATTTAGTCATGAAATAGAACCTGCAATTCCTAAAATTGCTGATTGATGAAAACGTTTTCAAAGGTGAAAAGGTACTTCATTTTGAATCCCATACTTTAATTCCTATTCCAGTTTGCTGTATTAAAAAATAATACATTTTTGAGGAGAATTCACATGGGGAATGTAACTTTTTGGAAAAAGGGAGACATTGCTGCTTCCTTCGGTTTGTTCGTTAATGTTTTGACAGACTTTTTGGTTATGATCTCATTATTAATTGGTGTAGTTGGTATGCCAACAGAGTTTGTTTTTAAACGAATTGTTCCTGGCTTTGGACTTGCGGTATTGATATCCGGTGTTATTTTTGCTTATTTTGCTTATAAATTAGCTAAGAAAACAGGTAGAACAGATGTTACCGCACTACCCTCAGGTTCTAGTTCACCAGGTATTTTTCTTATCGTATTTGTGATTATGCTCCCTTTATATCATCAAACACAGGATGCTGTTTTCACAACATCAGTCGCTGTGCTTTGGGGCTTTATAGAGGCTTCCATTTTATTTTTAGGTGCATTCATAGGTGAAACGATTAGAAAGATCGTCCCAAGAACTGTATTGCTAGCAGCCTTAGCAGGTTTGGCATTTGTATTCTTAGGCATGAACCCAATGCTACAATCTTTTGAAATGCCTGTAGTGGCATTTGTTGCCTTAATAATCATCTTCATGAACTGGTTAAGTAAACACCCAATATTAAAAAAGATACCTACAGGTTTATTATTGATCGTAGTTGGAACTGCAATTGCTTGGATAGCTGGATATCAAAATCCTTCTGATGTTACTGAAGCTTTAAAATCATTTGGCTTTAATCCTCCTATGTTGCATTTAAATGGTCTTTTCGACCATATTGACGCTGCTTTGCCATATTTATTAACTGCTATACCTTTAGGGTTATCAAACTTCATTTTTAATCTAGAAAATGTTGAAGCTGCTGCTGTTGTTGGGGATGAATACAACACTAGAGACGTTATGCTTGCGAACGGTTTTTCTACTGCAATTGGTGGCATTTGTGGGAATCCATTCCCAGTAACAGTATATGTAGGTCATGCCGGTTGGAAAGAAGTTGGTGCAGGTTTAGGCTATTCCATTGCTAGCTCTGTTGCCATATTCTTATTATCGATTTTCAGTCTAATGGGTCTTTTACTAGCTGTAGTTCCAATAGCCGCTATTGTTCCGATGCTTGTGTTTATTGCGATTGTAACAGGGCATCAAGTTGTTAAAGAAAGTCCGAAATTTGAAGCTCCGGCAATCTTTGTATGTTTCTTCCCATGGGTTGCTAACTGGGCACTTGTTGCTGTTAATAATGCACTTTCAGCTACTGGTATGTCAGTAGGGGAAGCTGCTGGTCAAGTTTCTTCACTTGCTCTGCACAATGCAGGTCTTTTCTATGATGGCTTGGTTGCTCTAGGTAATGGCGCTCCTATTACTAGTGTACTTTGGGGTTGTATAGCTGTATTTACTATCCGTAATACGCCTATTGGAGGTATAATTGCTGCAGTGCTTGGAGCTGTTTTAACTTTTGTGGGTGCAATTCATACAAACACTCTCGGAATGGCACAAGATATTGCTATGCCTTTCGTTTGGGGATATCTACTAATTGCAGCATTTTTAGCGTATAAACTCTATGTAAATAAGAAAGAAAATATTGGTCCTGTTACAGAGTAAATATAGAAGCTAGTGAACATAAATTGATGGGAGGCTTTTATGATGGATTACATGAAATTAGCTGTGGATGCAACAATTGAAGGAATGAATAAAAAAATTGGTGGACCATTTGGTTCAACAATTGTACGAAATGGTGAAGTTGTTGTAGCGATAGGAAACACTGTATTAAGAGATACAGACCCTTCTGCACATGCTGAAATGGTTGCAATCAGAGAAGCATGCAAAAAGTTAGGAACATTAGACTTATCAGATTGTGAGATTTATGCTACATGTGAGCCATGTCCTATGTGTGTAGGTGCAATTATCTGGTCTGGAATTAAAACCGTATACTACTGCAGCACAAATGAAGATGCTCATGTGCATGGTTTTTCTGACAAACATCTTCGTAACTATTTAAAAGGTGAAGATGATAGTGTCCTTAATATGGTTAAAGTTGAAAATAGAGAAGATTGTGATCACTTATGGGAGCATTTCCATAAATTAAACGAAGAGAAGTAATCTAGTTTTTCATATATATTTGATCCGGCCCTATGAATCTAGTGCCGGATTTTACTATTTTTATTGTTTCTCTAAACGGAAGGTGAAAAAACATCAATGAAATCGGAGAAAAATTATTTAAGTATCATTCAATGGCTTGTTTATTTACTAGCCAACTCTATAGCGATCCCAATTGTTATCGGTGATATTTTTCAATTATCAGGTGATGAAATTTCCACACTTATGCAACGAGTGTTTTTTATTGTTGGTCTCAGTTCATTGATCCAAGCAATATTTGGGCATCGATATCCAATTGCAGACGGTCCCGCCGGGTCTTGGGTGAGCATTTTCGTTATTTACGCAAGTATAGGGATACAGCAAGGAAAACCTGTGGTCGAGACATTGCAAATACTTGAAGCTGGGCTACTGATTTCAGGCTTGATTTTATTCTTATTAGGGATAACAAAGTGGGTTCGGTATATCTTATTCCTTTTTACTCCGATTGTCACGGGGATTTTTCTACTTATATTAGCTGTTCAACTAAGTTGGGTATTTTTGAATGGAATGGTCTCAAGTGCCAATTCCGAAGTTCAAATTAATATGAACAGCATTTTGCCTTCTTTATTGGTATTTTTTCTAATCATTTTTTTAATAACAAAGGGTAAGGGATGGTTGAAGAACTATGCAATTCTAATTGGCATTTTGTTTGGGTGGGTGCTATTTTCCATTTTAGGAGAAGGAAGAATATCTTTATCGACATCAGATGAACTGATAAAACTACCAAAATTATTTGCCTGGGGGTTCCCTGACCTTAATGGCAGTATTATGATTACGGCCATACTATTTACTTTTTTATTAATCTCCAATACAATTGCTGCTATTTCTTCAGCCGAAGAAACCATAACTAATCAAAAAGGCTTGTTTCAGGAAAGGCTTTATTCGAGTACATGGGTAGGTGGAGTGTCACATCTATTATCGACCATGTTTTCGAGCATTGGTGTAGTCCCATTACCAGCAACTGCTGGCTTTGTAAAGTTGACAAAGCAATATCGAATGTTTCCATTTCTTTTTGCTTGTGTAACATTAATTGTGATTTCGGTATTCCCGAGCATTGTAGGCTTACTAGCATCACTTCCATTACCAGTTGCTAGCGCAGCACTATTAGCTACACTAATCGAAATGTATGGAATTGCACTCCGTTCACTAACAAAACAGCGATTAAATAAAAGAAATATGTCAATTATCGGTTTATCAGTCCTTGTGGGAATTGGCACTATGTTTCTTCCTGAGGATTTCTTTAGTGGTTTACCAAGTGTAATACAGTATATATGTTCTAACGGGTTACTAATGGGTACATTTATTGCTGTTTTCCTTGAATTACTTTTAAAGAATAATAAAACTTTAGTAGAGAAGATACATGAATAACCCATTTGGGTATTAGGAATTTCCATTGCTTCATCTGTTCCAATCGGAAGGCTTGTAATGCCGATACCTTTACTTCAAAAACAGGGAGTAAACGTTCTGCTTGGAAATGACAGCATTACTGATCACTGGTCACCATTTGGAATTGGAGATATCCTGCAGAAGGCACATCTTGCTGCACAATTATATAATTGGAGCAATGAATATAACCTATCTCGCTCACTAACGCTCGCTACTGGTGGCATTACTCCGTTAGATGAATTTGGAAACCAAGTTTGGCCAAAGATTGGTGACGATGCATCTGCGGTACTCGTTCCAGCAAGTTGCTCGGCAGAAGCTGTAGCACGTTTGCCAAAGCGTGTCGCTATACTGCATAAGGGGAATTTGTCTTCAGGTTCTTTGGAAAGAAGTAATGAATAAGAATTGGTAGGCAAAGAGGAAAATGTCAAGGGGAAATAGTAGAAATAAAAAAGGCTGCTAGTATTATACAAAAGCAGCCTTTACTATTTATTTCACAGATTTTTATTATTTAATCCAAATGAACTTGGAGAAACTCAATAACCTGCTTAAGTGCATTTTGCACAACAGGATGATGAAAATCTTTGTCGAATGTGTGCTCTCCGTTTGGAATTGTAATTAACTTCGTTTCTATTCCCTTTTTAAGTAATGCGGCCCTCATGAAGACAGATTGTTCATATGGCACATCCATATCATTCGTTCCGTGTAAAAATAAAGTAGGTGGATAACCTTCATTAATATTATGAATGGGGGAAAATGATAATAGCTTCTCCTTATTAAATTGCAGGTTTGTACCTGTTACTTCTTGAATCCATTCACCAGTTTGTCTTGCATATAAATATAAAAGAAATCGTTCTTCAACAGTTCCCTTCGTAATAATATGATTTGACACAAGCTTCCAAGCAATTTCTTTGGGTACGGAGTCTTTTTGACAGTAGTATTTATTGGGGCTGGTTGCCCATTTTGTACTAATATCACCGTAACCATAAAAGGAGACTAGTGCACGAGGTTTGTTTATAAAAGTTCCTGTACTAAGTGCAAGAAAACCACCAGCAGAACTTCCCATTACAGCTATTCTTTCAGGATTAATTGAAAAATATTTTGTTCCTTCCGATTCCACCCAATGTAAAGCATCCTGAACGTCTTCAAGTATGTCTGGTAATTTTGATTCCGGTGCTAGTCTGTAGTCAATTGAAAACAACGCAAAACCATTTTGAGTATATAGTTGTACCATTTCCTCGGTAAGCTCTTCTCTAGTCCCCCAAAGTAGGCCGCCTCCATGAATGTAAACAATTACTGGAGCATTTTTACGGTTTGTCCCGTAAAAATCAGCTTTAAGGGTATAGTGATCATTTTTTTTATATATTATAGTACTCTTCATTGGTGTCATTCACATCCTATTAAGTAGATCATGCAAAGAATTTATATAAGTATAGCAAACCGTTAAATTTATATCATTGTTCATGTTGCACAATTAAAGTCACTTTCATTTGGGAAGGTTATACGATGATTAAATTATTATGAAGCTTGTATAATATAAGAATCAGAATTTATGAACAATAGGATTGGAGATATCGGTATGGATAGCAGGCAGAGATATCAAGTGCTTCTTAATAAAATCAATCAATATAACTCAGGTGATAAAGGAATCACAAGAATTGCATATACAAATGAAGAACAGACTTGTACACATGCTTTTATGCGTATGTGTAAAGCAGAAGGATTAGACATACGGATGGATCAATGCGGTAACATTATCGCTAGAAGAGAAGGAAGAATAAAAGGTCTTCCACCTGTGTTAATGGGATCCCATCTAGATACTGTTTACCAAGGGGGTAAGTATGACGGAGTAGTAGGGGTTACTGCTGCATTGGAAGTTGTTAAACGACTCAATGAAAAAGGAATTGTAACAGATCACCCAATTGAAATTATATCATTTGCTTGTGAGGAGTCGTCTAGATTTGGTGTTTCAACCCTAGGGAGTAAAGCGATGGCTGGTCTTTTTGATAAAGAAAAAGTTGGAAATTTAAAAGACCGTGATGGAATGACATTGGAAGAGGCTCTATCCTTATGCGCATTTGAAATTAATAGTATTGAATTTGCAAGTAGGAGAGATGAAAAAATAAAGGCTTTTTTCGAATTACATGTAGAGCAAGGTCCGGTACTAATGAACGATAATAAAAAGATTGGTATTGTTACAGGAATAGCGGCTCCTGTGAGATTATCACTAATAATAATGGGAACACCTTCACATTCAGGTACGACTCCAATGAATATGAGAAAGGATGCTTTTCTTGGTGCCTCCGAAATAGCTCTGGAGCTTGAAAAAATAGCAATTGAAGAACAACCTTATGGAACTGTTGCTACTGTTGGTGTTGTCGATATTCATTCGGGTGCAATGAATGTTGTTCCAGGAGAAGTTGAGATTAAAGTTGATATCCGATCAACTTCAGTAGATTCAAGGCAGAGGGTGTTAACCCATTTATTTCAAACTATTGAATTAGTGGGAAGAACTAGACAGCTAGAAATCATTAGTCATGAAATAATCTCTGAGGAACCAGTATTGCTATCTGCTGAAATTAATGATGTAATACAAAAAATTTGTGAGAAAAGGAATCTCCCGTACAATATGATGCCAAGTGGAGCAGGGCATGATGCCATGAATATGGTAAAACTATGTCCTACAGGACTAATCTTTGTTCCATCTGTAAATGGTCTTAGTCACCATCCGGACGAGTATACCGATCTAGATGATATATTAATAGGTATTGAAGTGCTAGAAGAAGTTGTTCTTCATTATTCTAAAATTGATTCTGATTTTAGTTAAAGAAACGAGAAAGTTACACTATTATGACACTTTGGTAGTCCTTTTATTCTTATTATTGGTTCTTTACTGACATTACATTTTGTTCCATTTAAAAAGTCTTTAAAAAATTTTTAAAACCGCACCGATGGAAGATCCATTATTAATAATTCAACAATCTCACACTAGATGAATATATTGCGAGTAATAGCTTGATGGGCGGTGTGAGTAATGGATAAAGATATGGAACTGCTCTTGACGGGGACGGGATTTTTAGTGGCAGGCACGTTTTTCTCCGCTGTTGGAGCAACAAAAGTACTTGTGACAAGGGAAGACGATGGCCTAGCGTTTGTTGTGAAGGGGAATACGATTGAAGGGATTGGAAATAGTCTGCAGGCGATTGCTCGTGAAAAATTAGTAGAAGATCGAGAAGCAGATGAAAAGGAGCTTTTGGCGATTATCGGCTGCTGGTTTCAAGCGGGGGGCAATGCTGCAAATGCGATTGCGAACGAAATGATTCTGAAGGGTGTGGAAGAAAAGGCTGGATTGCAGTTGAATGCACTTGGCAGCGGGATTCAAACCGTCGGTGGTTCGTTTGAGGCATTCGGGGTGCAGGATGAGGGGAAAGGTGTAGTTCTAGGGGCTGCGCTTATTTCACTTGGCTCCCTGCTCGATGCGATTTCCAATCTTTATATTCTTCGGGAAAAGGAAGATAAGGGCAACTCCATTGCAGTGGCGGGTACATATATTGAATTTGCTGGTGCATTGATTGCTTTTGCAGCATTGACACAGCTCATACAATCAGAAGAAGCCGAGCGCTATCATAACTCAAATCATATGCAAGAATCATAAAATCTTATAATAGGGAAATTAGCAATATAAATAACAAGTAAAAACGCTCAGAGTAAATTCTGAGCATTTTTGGATGTAGAATTAACTATCTTCCATTCAATTAAAAGCTCCTAATTGTCAATGGGGGCTAATAAGTGCCTTCTACTCTACCTTAATAATATCTAAACTTTTGGTAGTAGAAATCAAATCAATTGTATGATTTCCTTTTTTGTATAAAACGGAAGCCCCTTCTCTTTCCCCTTTTTTCCAACCATTTGCTTTAAGTGCGATTTTGTAATCAAAAGGTATTCCATTTTCTTCAGAAGCCCTCGCCCAATCATAACTTTTTGATTTGTTACTTTCTTGAACTAATTCGCCTTTTTTAGGAATTGGGAAACCGTATAAATCTTTTGACGACTCATATAGTGATAATGTAATGAAATAGTAACCAATACCAATTCCTATTAAAAGTACCATTATAGAAATTGACCATCCTACCTTTTTCTTTATTACACCCACCTCATTTAAAGTTTTTGGTAACAACTTTTTAGTAGTTTATAAAATGATTTTAACATAAATTTTCCATTTGTCTTTAAGAAATAGTTCGCTAATATTCAGCAAACTACCTAAAGTAAAAAATATCTTTTGAGGGAACAACATATCTCCTTTCATTAAATTAGAAACCTTTTATGAAAGAAAACGTAATAATAAAAGAGTCATCATTAGTATAACTAACCTTTAAAAGGGGTGATTTTATGGCTGAAATTATTATTACAGTAATTCTTATGATTCCTTTATATGCAGTGTTGATTTGGACTTATTTTTACCCGGAAGAAAGTTTGTTGTTTGGAAAGAGATGGATGTACAATGAAGAACCAGAAATTTCTAAAGCAGCTATCCGTTATACTAAATTCGTCTCAATTATTGCTATAGTTGGATTGCCTATCTTTCTATTAAGTTTCATATTTGAAATACACGCTCTCAGATTACTGTTAGTGATATTTCCAATAGTATTTATATTAGGGGCATTTAAAATTTTTACGGATGATTGAGAGGATTAAAAAGAGTGGTAAGTATTGACTAATGGTAACTATGACGACTCAATAAACAGATAAGGAGGAACAATGTTGAAGAGAATTTTAATCATTTGCATCAGTTTGGTTATAGTACTGTTTGCTGCCGGTTATTTATGTCTGAAATTCCTTCCACCTTTTACTGCAATACAGAGTGCTAGTGCAATGGAAAATCAAATTGTATTAGTGGACGTAGGGAACAATTACCCTTTCGGTGATATCCAGATTCAAGATGTGATGGTAAATAATAATTCTAAACCATCAAAAGCAAAAGTTCAGGTAAGCAATCACTCTAAAGGCTTCATTATCTCTGACAATTTTGATGGGGAGGAAGCAAGAGAGTATTCTTTTAAAGATTTAGATGAAGTAATGCTGAAACCAAAGACGAACCCCAAAGAGCAGCTTAAAGAAGTAAATGAAGGCAAAGCAGACAAAGCCGCTATTATTTATGCGATTACATTGAGCCACGAGGAGCCAGTTCATAAGGTGATTATTAAGTATCGGTACCTATTTTATGAAGGAGAAATGGAGCTTTCTATAGATTAATAGAATTAAAGGGTCTAAAGAGACTTGAGTAAATTTCGTTTAATTAAGTGACGGCAAAGAGCAACGTTCAACTTTTTTCGCTGCTCTTTAAATTATCTTACTGGGACACGTGAGACGAAACACCGTCCCATTCGGAATTATTATGCTTATTTGCTTTTTGTTTTTGCTTGAACCAAAAATCTGGTGGTTGATAATTAATTAGAGAATAGTCAAGTTCGCCTCCATTAGTGGCTAATTGAACTAATAAATATTTTTCCTTGTTACTGGGCTGCAGATCGCCCGTTTTAATTGTTAATACTTTTACTCCAGTTCGTTTTGGTGTTCCGACAACAACCACTTGATTCCCTTTTGTATAAATACCTGTCACATCTGTTTGAAAAACAATTAAATATAGGTCAAGGTCTGTTTCATTCTGAAATGTGGGAAACGTAATTCCTATATTCTGTTGGAAATTTAATTCTCCTGAAAGCCCAATATCATAAAAAGTGAATAGCCGATGGAGAGCATAATGAATTCGAGATGGCATATAACTCCATCTTCCTCCCCAATAGGTGCTATGCCATTGTTCTTCGTAAATGGGTCTTATATAGTTCGAATCGGTTTTTATCGTTTTAAAAGGAATTTTTGTCCCTTGCTTTAACACTTCAGAGATAGGAATGATATCGGTAGGAAAATAGACTTCTGTACCTGTCTCAAAGGGAAAAGGTGAATCAATGATAGATGTAGGTTGCGGTGGTTCAAGGTTATCTAAACGCCGTTCCAGTTCTTGAATTCGCTTATCTTCACCTGTCGTTTCACTCGCTTTTGAATGGGGTGAAGGACTGAATAAAAATAAATATAAAATCATGGAAAAACAAATAATAACTTTTTTCTTCGTTTTTAACATAATCTTATCACCTCACCATATGTTTCTACTCTGGCGAGGGAGTTATACGATATATTTGAACGGATTAAATGAAGTTCTTGTAGAAAATCCAATTGCAATCATTCATAAAAATATGAGGATCAAGTTAACAAAGGAAGAAGACAAATTCACTTTAGATGAGGATCCCCTGATCAATGAGAAAGGAACAGAAAAATGATAATCAATTGGGGATGCTTGGCTACTGAACTGAAGAAAACTTTTAATGAAATCAGGCAGGGAACGTTCAAATGAAGGAGTTTTTTTGATAAAGTTAAAGTGAAAAAAGATATACGGAGGATACATAGATGACAGAAATTAATATTCAAGTTGCCCTAAGAACAGGAAATTTAGATGATGCAGAGGCTGTGTTTGAAATTCAAAAGGAAGTAATTTCAGAAAATGAATTTATGATTTCTGTAATAGAAGAATTTAATGAAACAACGGAGCAGCAAAGAAGTTGGATACAAACAATTTTAGAGAATGAAAGAGAAACAATTATTGTTGCAGAAAGCAAAGGGAAAGTAATTGGTTTAATTGTATTTCGGTCAGAAAATACGAAAAGGCTTGCCCATACTGGTCATTTTTTTATTATGATAAAAAAAGATTATCGAGAAATGGGTATTGGTAAACTCCTTATTACAGAACTATTAAACTGGGCTAAACAAAACCCTCTAATTGAGAAAGTAAGTTTAGGTGTCTTATCAACGAATCACAGGGCAATCTCCTTATATAAAAGTATTGGATTTATAGAAGAGGGGCGAAAGATTAAAGAAGTGAAGTTCAGTGAGGAATTATATGTAGATGACATTTTGATGTATAAATTGGTCTAGCCTATTTTAAATAAAAAGTTATATACAAACGAAAAAATAATGGAAAAACGCAGTAATTTACCTGCGTTTTTTTGATTTAGAAATATTATTTTATTGTCTATTTTTCCTTTGTCATTTTGATGAGTGTAATAATATCTTTTGATACTTCATCATATGGAACAGAATCTGCTTTTATATCGTTTTTAATCTTTTCAATCAGAACGATAGCCGCAGGATTTGTTACCGTTAGCGTTTGCACATTGCCATTAAAGACCTTGTTCATATAACTTTTAGCTTTAATGAGGTTATCATCCTCTTCATCGGCAGCAATGTTAACTGTATCTGCTTGGTTTTGGTCTTTTCTAGACATTCCATCCACACCATTCAGGATATGTTCCTGCATGGAATCGTATTGAGTGGAGGTCACTTCAGGAGTTGCTCGTGCAAGAATAACCGTGTCATCCAGAACAAACACCTTGATTCCGTTGATTCCTTCACCACCTAATCTTGATTCAAGATGGGAAGAGATTCCTCCATCATGTAATCCTGAGCTCCCAATTAAGCTGTATACATTCGTTCCTGCTCCATGAGAGGTTCCTCCATGTTCATCGGTTGTCTGTCTTTTTTCCCCGTTTTCACTTGGAATAATTAAGCCATCATTTATATTTCTAGTTGACACACTTGTATCATAGACGCTTGTTTCGTTTACTCCATGTGTATTATGCTGCTGACCTCCTTCTGCTTTAACCGTTTCATCAATTGCATTTTCCTGACCTGCACATGCAGTGAGGAATAAAAATCCGCTAATTATTAACGTATTTTTCCAGATTATTTTCATTATTTTCCACCTCGAAAAATTAGATTTAATGGTATCTTGCCCAAATTTTTTTCATGTATGAATAGATTTTTTCCGGGCAATCTATCCTTAAAATGTAGGAGGTGGACTTTATGCCAGAAAACACCAATCATCAGGATAAGAATGAATCTCTTTCGCGTCGCAGGTTTCTTAAGAGTTCTGGTATAGCGCTTGGAGGTTTGGCAGTAGGTGGTGCATTGGGCAGTTTAATTCCATTTAAAGAGAAAACCAATGTAGAAAATGTTAAGGTCGACAAGAAAACTGAAAACTATAATTTAGCATTAATGTATTTTACTCAAGAGCAATTTAAAATAGTTGAAGCAGCAACCGAACGTATTTTTCCAGCCGATGATAATGGACCAGGTGCGAAAGGATTAGGTGTGGCCTTCTTTATTGATCATCAGCTAAGTGGAGAATGGGGCTTTAATTCAAGGGAATACATGCAGCCTCCTTTCTTCAAGGGTGAAAAAGTCCAGGGGTATCAAGGTCGAATTAAGCGTCGTGAAATATTTGATATTGGTTTACGAGAACTGCAAAATCATAGTTTAACGAAGTATAAAAAGAGTTTTATTGAGCTGAGTGAGGAAGAACAAGACGATATTTTAACAGATTTTGCAGAGGACAAAGTCAATCTTACAACGATTTCTGCAAGCGGATTTTTTTCTATGCTAAGGAGCAGTACATTAGAAGGGGCGTATAGTGACCCATTATACAGCGGAAACCGAAATATGGAGGGCTGGAAAATGAGGAACTACCCAGGCAGTCAAATGGCCTATACGGGTATCATAGATAAAAAATTCACAGTGATTCCTCCGGTAAGTTTAAAGGATCACCTAGGACATTAGCTAGGAGTTTTCCCACAAATGGAACTACGAATGAGGTGATTGTAATGGCAAAGAAATTACCAAAGATTGATGTTGTTATCGTTGGCGTTGGATGGGCAGGTGGAATTATCGCTGCCGAGCTTACGAAGCAAGGCTTGAATTGTGTCGGATTAGAAAGAGGGAAAGAACGAAAAACTGAAGATTATTTTATGGTGCATGATGAACTGCGTTATGCGTTAAGATACGAACTGATGCAGGATCTTTCGAAAGAAACGATTTCATTCAGAGGAAATGAGAAGATCCGTGCGCTGCCTATGCGGCAATATGGATCATTCCTATTAGGGGATGGACTAGGGGGATCGGGTGTTCATTGGAACGGGCAAACCTATCGTTTTCTACCTTATGATTTTGAAATTCGCAGCAAAACAATTGAGAGATACGGTGAAAAAAAGATTCCAAAGGATATGACCATTCAAGATTGGGGAATTACCTATGATGAATTGGAGCCCTATTTCGATAAATTTGAAAAAATGGCTGGGATTTCTGGAGAAGAGAACCCGCTAGGCGGGAAAAGATCCAGTCCATATCCGACCCCACCGATGAAAACAACACCATCACTTGAAATGTTTAAGAAGGCAGCAACAAATCTAAAACTGCATCCATACAATCGACCTTCTGCAAATCTTTCCGAGGCCTACACAAATCCGGACGGGGTATCGCGTGCTGCATGTCAATATTGTGCTTATTGCGAGAGGTTTGGGTGTGAATATGGAGCAAAAGCAGATCCTGTAGTTACCGTTCTTCCAGTAGCAAAAAAGACAGGGAAATTCGAAATTCGTACGCATTCTAATGTAAGACGCGTGTTAAAAACAGGTAATAAGGCAACTGGAGTTTTATATGTAGATACAACAACCGGAGAAGAAATTGAACAACCTGCGGATATTGTTGTGTTAACTAGCTATGTGTTTAATAATGTTCGGTTACTATTGCAATCAGGCATTGGCCGTCCATATGACCCAATGACAGGTACAGGAGTCATCGGAAAAAATTACGCTTACCAAGTTCAAAAAGGAAATGCGACAGGTTTCTTTGAAAAAGAAGAGTTTAATACTTTTGCTGGTGCAGGTTCATTAGGGATGGTGATTGATGATTATAATGGAGATAACTTTGATCATTCCAATCTACAATTTATTCATGGAGGCTCCATTGCCATATCTCAAACAGGTTTAAGACCGATTTCAAATAACAAGGTGCCTAAAGGAACTCCGTCATGGGGCAAGGAGTTTAAAGCAAATTCAATAAAATATGCCAATCGTACGCTATCCGTTGGAGGACAAGGGTCCAGTATGCCATTTAAGCATCATTATTTGGATCTTGATCCAACCTATAAGGATGAATTTGGAGATCCGCTTATTCGGATTACATACGATTTTGAGGAACAGGATCGCCAACTGGCGAAGTATTTAACTGACCGATGCGTAGAAATCATGAAAGAAATGGGAGCAGACCAGATTGATTCGATGAATGAGCTAGGTCCTTACGATATTACAACGTATCAATCTACTCATAATACAGGCGGTGTTATTATGGGAGCAGATCCGAATACTTCTGCCGTTAATAATTATTTGCAAATGTGGGATGCTGAAAATGTCTTTGTTATTGGTGCTTCAGCTTTTGCCCATAATGGTGGTTATAATCCTACTGGAACAGTTGGTGCGTTATCTTATCGGGCAGCTGAAGGTATTTTATCCTATAAACAAAAGGGCGGCATCCTAGCTTAATCGACGAAATGAGGGAGAAAATATGTTATCGAATATAGGAATCCCTGGCTTAATATTGATTCTAATCATTGCTTTAATAGTCTTTGGTCCAAAGAAGCTTCCAGAAATCGGATCTGCATTTGGAAAGACATTATCCGAATTCAAACGAACTGCCACTTCCATCATTGATGATGAAGAGGAAGTTATCGAAACGAAGAAAAAACAACATTCACTATATGAGGATAAATAGTGTAAATTAAAAGGAACGCGATGATCCATAAAGGATTAATAAGTAAAAAGCCGAAAGGGGACACGTATTTGTCAACGTGTCCCTAAATATTTACACTGTTGCTTTTCTCAGCATCAAATAAGATAACCCAATAAATAATAAAGTAGGTAATATGAGCGTATAAGCTATTTGGATAGCTGTATGGGTGGCGAACCAATTAAAAATATTTATCCAAGCTCCGTAATAGTTTACTAGCAATAATGCAGCACTTATTATTAATAATAGTGATATTGCTGCAATAAGAAGACCTTTTCCTCCAAAACGACGAGTAAAGCTGGATATTAGGAATCCGAGAAAAAATAAATGAATCAATACAATAATATAGATCATTAATTGTTCAAATAATGTTCCATCATTCAAGTAGGGGAAGTGAAAGAAATGCACTCGGCCGCCCCATCCATTTGTTGCGTTTTCGATAAAGGACAGGATCACTAGCAATATTCCAAATAATATATTTGTAGCTACACTCATTGCAACTGTACCAAGGAAGTAATCCGTTCTTCTAATTGACATCCCGATTGCATAAGGGAAGGTCTGTTTTACAACCGTTATTCCAATGATCAACATATAGAAAAAGATGTAGGAAGCTCCTCCGGTGTAAATTTGTTCACCAGCTGAAATAAGTATGCTCACTAATAAAGTGAAAAGAAACACTGAGAAAAGGATAATATTGGGTATTAAGAACCAAGTCAATTTATCCTGAGAGTACATTTTTAATACACTTTGTATATTCATTCAGCATTCGCTCCCCTATGAGTAGATTCTCCCTTTGTTAAATGAACAACTAATTGCTGTAAAGACACAGGAGAAATTTCTAGTCCATTAGCTGCCCCTTGATTGTGAATTGTACTGTATTTACTTTCCATTACTGTAGCAGAAAGTAATCCACCAAACGGTTCCCGATGGATAACCTCTTTGTCTATTAGAAATGCCTCTACTTTCGATGCTTGCCCAGTTACCGTATACGCACTTCCACGTAAGTTTTCTGCCTCTTCATTAATAATTAGTTGCCCTTTATCAATCACGAGAATGTGCTCAAGTAGGTTACTAACTTCATCAATTAAATGGGTCGAAAGGATAATCGTACGTGGATGGTCTGAATAATCCTCCATTAGTCTATCGTAAAATAACCCCCTAGATACAGCATCCAAGCCTAAATAGGGCTCATCAAAAATTGTTAACGGCGCTCTGCTTGCTAGGCCAATAACAATCCCGACTGCAGAGTGCATGCCTCTTGATAGCTTTTTTGGTTTCCTTTTTAATGGAAGGTTAAAATCCTTTATTAAAGAATGTGCATATTCCTCATCCCAATTAGGAAAGATTGATTTTGAGACATTTAAAATATCAATCACCCGGAAATTATCTGGATACTGTTGACTCTCTTTAATGAAACAGACTTGACTTAATACCTTCTTATTTTCTTCAGGATGCTCACCGAAAACTTTTAATTGGCCACTGGTTGGAAATACTTGTGCTGTAATCATCTTCATTAGCGTTGTTTTGCCAGCACCATTTCTTCCGAGTAAACCGTAAATTTTATTTTCCTCTATTGTAAAACTGACATCATCAACTGCTTTGAATTCTCCGTATGATTTATCAAGTTTATTAACCTCGATTACCTTTTTCGTCATTTCTGTTCACCTCTTTTAATCATATCGGTTAATTGATCTACCGTAATCCCAAGTTTTTTTGCTTCATGAACCATCGTAATCACATACTGTTCAAAAAACTGTTCTCTTCGCTTGTTAATGACTATTTCACGTGCTCCCTTCATAACAAACATTCCAATCCCTCGCTTTTTATATAAGATTCCTTCATCCACTAATAGATTGACGCCTTTCGCTGCAGTTGCAGGATTAATCTTGTAAAATGAGGCGAATTGATTAGTCGATGGAACTTGCGATTCCTCTGGCAATCCACCATCAATAATGTCGTCTTCAATACGTTCTGAAATTTGTAGAAAGATAGGGCGACCATCATCAATTAATTGTTTCACTTGCTCACCACCATATTGGTTAATTACTTATGTAACTAACCATACAACGTTAATGAATTGGAGTCAATAGTCAATCGTAAATAAAAGTGAAATTATTGGAAAATTATTAATTTAGGGGGTTAGCGGAGCTACAGATTGAAATATCACTAATGACAGCTGGTAGGGGATAAATAGGTGGTGGAATAGTCATCATATTACATAAGAGTAAATGATGACCAAGATCAATTAGAATAGAGAAAACGGGAAAGGTTTTGGAAAGGGGTGGCACCTGTTAAAGATATAATTCTAATGCTAAATATTTAGGAGACACGGGGAAAGAGAGCTGGTTTTAGAATTTTGAAGAAGACTTTAATTATACGATTGCCTTAATTTTTCTTTTTCCTATAGGTGATAATGGTTGTCTTCAATGAAGCATATGAACCGATAGCGGCATAACCATAGAACCATCCCATAAAAAGTCCAGCAACTAAATTGTGACGGTGGCTTATAAAAACAGAAATGATTAGTCCTACAGCAAGTGCAATAGTTGGAATATATATTTTTGGTACTTTAAAAAAGACTTTAAGTAATTGGGTAACGGTCATTACAACTGGAACGGCTATAATTGCATCCCAAAAGTTTGTGTGTATTAAAGGAAAATCCATTATATTACCTTCCTTATTCGTTAAATGTGAAGGAGGTCATGTGGATATTTGACCGCAATCGATAATGTTATCGTTTCCTATCAATTGGGCAAATATCCATTTGATGCACACTGCGATTTTTATTTTCAAATAGTGTTGATTTAAATACTTACAATTTTTTATACATCATAATATGAGGGCCAATTGGAGGATAGTCAAAAACCTCACCATGGGCTTCAAAACCTAATTTGTTGTAGTATGCTTGAACAGTCGTTCTTCCTTTACACCATAATAAGTCAATTCCTTGTTTCTTAATTAAATTTTCGGCAAAAGCAATTAGAGTTCTTCCGGCACCTAACTTTCGATATTCCTCAGAAGTTGCCATTCCCCGCAATCGATACTGCTTTTCATAAGAGAAATCGAGATTTCTTTCTAGACAAAAGGAAGCAACACTAATTAACTTCCCTTGATAAAATGCGCCAACATGAAAAGCTCCACTCTCAATGTCAGTATCATATTTGCAGTCCTCAACCGTCTGATGGGGACGTAAAACGGAATGCCTTAGATTGTAAGTCATCTCAGGTTCAATAGTTCTAACATCAATCATGTTATACCTCCAGTTTATAAAAGTACTTGAATATGTATAAGAAAGTTCTAGTATCAATCGTGAAATCCTCCTTATATAAATACAAAATTATTAATATGGAATCTTATTATCGCAACTATAAGGAATAACCCTCTATCAATTTAGGAATAAGAGGTGCTTGGCTACTGAGATGAAGGAAACTCAGTGAGTTCGGTCTCCAATAGGGGTGCTTGGCTACTGAAATGAATAAAACCCAATGAGTTCGGTCTCCAATAGGGATGCTTGGCTACTGAAATGAATAAAATCCAATGAGTTCGGTCGTCAATAGAGGTGTTTGGCTACCGAAAGGCCATGTATCTCTAAGGTAAACCCTTTACTATTTATGAATAGGGGGTTATTCATGCTTGGTAATCTGATGAAAACCCTATTTAAAGGAATTAATAATTCAAAAATTATCTATTAGAGTATACTTTAATGATAAAATAGTTTACTCTAACAAGCGGAGTATACATCAAAAATATAGTAAAAAGAAAATAGATTATTTTCTAAAAGCACCAGGAGGAACAACATGAATATAATAAGTCAAGCTCGGATTAATCAGGATATTAAGTCAAATCCAAGCGTTCAAAAATCAGCAGCTGTTTGGCTGATCATCGTAGGGATTATCTTTATCGCAACAAATTTACGATCACCTTTAACTTCAGTAGGACCTTTAGTAGGGTTTATTAGGGATCAATTGCATATTTCAAATACAATGGCCGGTATGATTACCACGCTGCCTTTACTTGCTTTTGCGCTTTTTTCACCGATTGTACCCAAATTAGGAAGAAAGTTTGGGATGGAACCGGTTATTTTAGTTTCCATCATTGTTCTCTCCATTGGCATTATCCTGCGTTCCCTTTCAGGAGTTGCTACTTTATATATCGGGACAGCTGTAATTGGAATGGCTATTTCCGTGTGTAATGTATTATTGCCTAGTCTCATTAAACGGGAATTTCCGCAACGAATTGGTTTAATGACGGGTGTCTATTCTATTTCTATGAATTTATTTGGTGCCATGGCATCA
Source organism: Cytobacillus mangrovibacter (assembly GCF_042865275.1). Lineage (NCBI taxonomy): Bacteria > Bacillati > Bacillota > Bacilli > Caryophanales > Bacillaceae > Cytobacillus > Cytobacillus mangrovibacter. Next base: position 259,263 of record NZ_JBIACJ010000007.1, read on the forward strand.
GGTATTAGTGTGCCGATTGCTGTTGGTTTAGGGTTTGGATGGCAAGGTGCATTGGGAATATGGGGAATTCTAAGCTTTGTATCTATTTTATTTTGGCTGCCTCAAATGAAACGCCGCAATGAGAATGCAGCATCTGTTCATAATCAAACATCTTCAAGCAATGTAAACATTTGGCGTTCTTCGTTAGCATGGCAAGTATCATTGTTTATGGGTTTACAATCGATGGTGTTTTACGTACTTATCGCCTGGCTTCCAGAAATTCTGTTGCAACAAGGAATAAGTTCAGATCAATCTGGCTGGATACTTTCCATCATGCAGTTAGCCTTGCTTCCGTTTACATTTATCGTTCCAATTATTGCTGGACGAATGTCCAGTCAGCGTTCTTTAGTTTTCATTACGTCTAGTTTATTTTTTATTGGAACCCTTGGATTGCTTTACGGGAGTACGAGTTTGATTGTTTTGTGGGTAATCTTATTAGGAATGGGTGGAGGATTTGCCTTTAGTTTAGCTATGATGTTCTTTGGCTTGCGTACAGAGAATGCACAGCAGGCGGCAGAACTGTCTGGTATGGCGCAATCAGTCGGTTATCTGCTTGCTGCATCTGGGCCAGCACTATTCGGATATATACATGATGTAACAAATAGCTGGACGATTCCACTTCTCATTTTGATTGGCGCATCGATCTTACTCTTGCTATTCGGACTAGGTGCAGCGAGAAATCAATATATCGCGTCTAACAAATAATAATTATTTGCTGTTTTTCTTAGAATATGATAATGTAATTGGAAATTAGAGGTGGAATATAATGGTTACTTATAAGAAAATGATTTCATTGTGTCAATTACATCATCATTTAAATTAGCCTTGCTATACGATTTTTTATAAATCGCAAATAGGAAGGCTATTTATCATTAAACCGTATTTGATTAAGTTCAACACTTATATCAAGTGCGGTTTTTTATTTTACAAAAAAATAGGTGGAGGTAACTGAAAATGAGAAAAATGAATTATCAAAATGTAAAAGGTACACAAGATTACTTACCAAATGCTGAAAAGGTAAGAAAGGAAATAACAAAGATTTTAGAATATACGTTTGTCCAATATGGCTGCAAACCTCTGGAAACACCCATATTAAATTATACTGAATTGCTTGCTTCAAAGTATGGCGGCGGGTCTGAAATTTTAGAGGAAATGTATACATTATCAGATAGAGGTGGAAGAGATCTTGCCTTAAGATACGATCTCACAATCCCATTTGCAAAGGTCGTTGCAATGAACCCTACATTACGCATGCCTTTTAAACGATATGAAATTGGAAAGGTATTTAGAGATGGCCCAATAAAAACGGGGAGGTTCCGTGAATTTACTCAATGCGATGTCGATCTTGTCGGAGTCGAATCTCAGATAGCAGAAGCCGAATTAATGAAAATGGCTTTAGATGCCTTTAATAAGCTTGATTTGGCTGTAACAATCCAATATAACAATCGAAAGCTATTGACAGGAATGCTAGAATTTTTTGAAACAGATAAAAAGTTGATTAATAACGTTGTACTAATCCTTGATAAACTTGAAAAAGTTGGAGTGAAATCAGTGATTTCTGAGCTTAATGGTCTGGGATTGGCAAAGTCACCTATTAAATTAATTGAACAGTTTTTGATCGATAAAAATAATATAAGTTATAGCTATTTTGAACGAGCTTCCAAACAAAATGAACTTGTTAAGCAGGGGTTAGGCGAATTAAGAGAGCTTGATACGTATTTGGAATATCTTGATATAAAAGGGGAATGTGTCTTCAATCCATTTTTAGCAAGAGGCTTAGAAATATACACGGGTACCATTTATGAAATCTTTCTATTGGATCAATCAATCAAATCCAGCATCGGAAGTGGAGGTAGATACGACAATGCAATCGGTGGACTGTTAGGAACGGATGAAACATTTTCAACAGTAGGCATTTCATTTGGCTTAGACGTTATTTATTCTGCTATTACTTCATTAAACAAATGTATTTTTGAACAATTGAAAGTGGATTTTTATATTATCCCAATGAATACAAAGAAAGAATCACTGCTACTGGCAAGTTATTTAAGGAATAAGGGTTATAATGTTGAATTGGAGCTAAGTGACAAGAAAATTGGGAAGGCTCTTGATAAAGCAAATAAGGAAAACATTCGTAATGTTATCATCATTGGTGAAGACGAAGTTAATAATAATCAATTTATAATTAAAGATATGATTTCTGGTGAAGAAAGGACAGAAGAATTTGAGTTTAAAAAATAAGTATTGAACAAATAAATAGGGAAAACAATTGGGTTAATTGGTTATATGTGGTAAAGTTAAGCTGGGGAGGGGAGAATTTTTGTATGGGTTAGAAGCTAGCTTTTTTCTGAAATTAATTCTTTTGATAGCCATTATTATTCTTGTGTTTGTTTTGTTTGATATATTCATGAGAAAATTACTGAAAGTAGAGAAAAAGAAATTCTTTTCATATAATCATGTGAATGAGAAACACAAAAAAATCGAATGGATGATTAGGATTACTTTTGTTGTCATTCTATTTGGATTTTACATTTACAGCATGAGCGATCCGGTAGGGGGATTTTTGTATTTGCAATTTGTACCAATCGCTATGCTTATTTTTATCCTTGTAACTGAAACTTTAAGGGCATTTATGGAATGGAAATATGCAGCAAATAAAAAAGCATATATTGTAACCGTTAGCCAATTAGTTTTCGCTTCTATTTTAGTAATATCGATGTTTACGACAGATTTTTTCGGTTGGTTTGGTTAACGATCTTTAATTAAAGATAAATTTTATAGTAGAATAAATGATCAGAGAGTCATACTATCTAAGGTATGACTTTTTTAATGGAGTAAGATCTATGTTAGAAATTAGTAAAAAGGGATGGGGTTCTAAGCATTAGGAATAGTAAAGCCTAATATCTTAATAGATTATCGGGAAATTAGGCTTCTAATATAGATAAAGATTTTATTTTTGATTTATACCTGAATAATCGAGTTTATAATGTGCATGGAGTTCCATTCCCCTGAAGAAAACATAGTGATCGGGTATTTTCTTGGGAAGAGTGTGCTGTTAATCTGGTTTGGTGTCATTCCATTGTTATGTAGCTTGATCACTTCCTCCTGTAGATTTAACAAATAATCAAGCTTTTTTTGTAAAGCCGTACGCCCCAGTTCCAAATAGCCTGCATGGCTGCAAAACACATCCTGAAAATCATAGGTTAATACTTTATATAGGGATTCAATGATTGTAGGAATGCTTTCTTCTCGTAATATGACTTTTGTCTTTTCCTGGCAAAACAAATCCCCAGTGAATAATTGTCCAGTTTCACGATTCAAAAAAGCTAAATGATCAATTGCATGACCAGGTGTTTCAATCACGTCCCATGTTGCATTTTTGGATGAAAAGGTTTCGCCAATGGCCTTTGCATGGAAAGGGCTACGCTTCCCCCAAAATAATTTCCGATACAAGGGATAATCTGCCTTCTTTTTACAATAATCAAGCATCGTATTACTCATATGAATAGGTAACTTCATTTCTTTCTGTAAATAGGAGGCGCATCCTGTATGATCCTCATGAAAATGCGTAATGATTACTTGATTAATATCCTGTTGATTAAAAAAGGGCATAAATTGCTGTTCTAATGATTTTGCCCCTGTATCAATTAAAACTCCATCAACAACAAAGCAATGAACATTTAATTGGACTCCCTGAAATGCAACCGTTCCGTTTCCGATTTGAACCCCATTTATCTTTTGTTCTTTGAAGTTCCTTTTTAATAACATGATGTACCTCCAGTAACAACTCTTTTGTTAAATTTTAACACAAAGTGAATAGCGATTCATTAATGTTTTTTAAAAAACTTAATACAAAAGATTAAAGATATTGAAGGGGAGAAGATCTAATGATAGCGAACACGTTATCAAGGGGTTGTACCACATTCAAAATGTTAATGGTCTCCATTCTTGTAAGAAACAATGGATAGACCGTTTTAAGGGGGTGGCTACGAAACACCTCGATACCTACTTTGCTTGATTCCTGTTTGTCGATGGACCAGCACAGAAATCACAAAACACAATATCAAAGAATTCTTGCTTACATCATTTGTATTTGAAATGTTCAATAGTTATGGTAGTAAAGGGCAGGTTAGTTAATAAACAAATAGTGATTAAGAGTGCCATTGCTAATATAAATTATTCTTTTTATAATTGATGTGAAAAGACTAGTAAGAAGTAAGATTTTGGGAGGAAAAAAAGTGGTTTTGGATTTTGGTGCAATAAGTTATTTAGCAGTAATTTTAAGTGCGGCTGCTATTTGTATTCTCGGTTCATTCTGGTATTCACCTATGGTATTCTGGAATACTTGGCAAACGTTAAAGGGGTTGAAGCAGAAGGATCTTCCCAGCGTGGGAAAAGTAATGACTGGTTCGATTTTGATGGCTATTGTAAATTCTTTTTTGTTAGCGATTATTGCTCAATGGTCAAATATAGATGGTTGGGCAGATGGTTTGTGGCTCGGTTTAGTAGTAGGTCTTGTCATTGCCGGCACCTCTGCCACGAATGCCCTATATGAAGGGATGAAGTTGAAACTTTACTTGATAACGGCTGGTTTTCATGTTATCAGCATCATAATTGCAGGGATCATTATCGGCAGTTTCTCTTGATATTTTTCTCGAATTTAATGGATATCTTTTGGAATAGGGATAATAGTTAATTGCTGAGCCGTTAAACTAGCGGGTACTTTAATTCAATGAAACCTGCTGCAAAGGGAATAATACCGATACTCAACAATTGGGAGCGATTGTTAAATTTATAAGCCTAGTTCTTCGCTAAAAATATGAAGGGGTTAGGCTTTTTTATTTTTCAAAATCTTAAACGGCTTAAATCAACAAAAATTTAATTAGTTCAGATAACGTGATGAGAATGCAAAAAAACTAACCAATTAGTAACCATAAGAAAAAGACCAACTCAATTAAGTATCCAAAATATCCAAAAGATTTATTGAAATAATCTGCCCTTTACTTCAATAAGAATAGGCATTTCTCCTTTAAGAAACGCATCTGTCTGAGAAGTCACTCTAAATTCATTACAATTTCAAGACCTGTTGGTTTATCCAAAAAGGTGTCGCTATATTCTTTAAAAACTAACTCAATTTCTGAAATATCATCAGGTAACGGTGGTGAAACAATGAAATTGTATGTTGAATGACCTATTGAGCCTCCTGCCCGATCCTTCCAACAATTATATTGCTTGTTTATAAACAATTCAAATGTATTATTATTACGTTTGTTAATTCGATCAATTGGTGAATCATCAGGCTCATCCCAATCGACATGAAGCTGTACTATGCTGGCATTATTGTACTGCCGAATAGCAGTAACTGAATAAAAACGATCATCTATTTCTATTGATTTTAAAACAGGTAAGTGCTTTCTAAATCCAGTGGGTTCAACACGAGGTTTAAAGAAATCTTCCATTCTCAGTGCTCCAAATAATGAACTTAAATATTCTTCATAAAGATTGTACTTTATAGCCCAATTTGAGATAACATCATCAGGTGGAAAACCTGGATTATTGTTTGAAATCTCCTTACGCTGCTTCAATAAAGCACAAATTTGTTCATCAACTTGGTAAAGTTTTTTATCATAATGGTCTGTTGGACGGGGATGTCGATTTAGTTTCATTTGGTCACTACCCTTCAGAAAGTTAAGAATTCCCATCATTATTACTTTAACATAAAAATGGATATTTTGTGATTGTTTTACAAAACATTAACTGCCCGTTAGGCCAATATATTATCAGTCGTTATCTTCCGCCTAAAGAAGCCATCGTCCTCAACAAAGTCACCATAGTATTATAAATTGAATCGGAAATGAATTTTATTTATGGAATAATTACTCAACAAATTTGCAAATGTCTGAATTTCTTTTGGCTAACAAAATTCTATTAAATTATTTTTAATTCCTAATTATCGATTTAACAATCCTGCACAAATAGTTGAAGAAGCGACAGCACTTTTAAGTTATCGCCCTCGTTAGTTTAAAATCCCAAACAATTTTCCCCTTGATTTCTTGTCCTTAAGTTTATATACACCTTCCCTAGTATCACTCTCTAATAGGTCAAAATCCCGTCCCATATTTCCCCAAATCCTGATGATTTCAGTAGTTTTATCCTCATACGTTAAAGTTAATTTAAAGCTTTCGTGATTAGCCTTCTTATATTGAATATTTTGGTGTTTTCCTTTGTTAAATATCTTCGTAATTTGGATAATTCGATCATTGTCATCAATTACAATTACTTCACCGAAAGTGCCATTAGAGTGATTATACTTTTGGTATTCTACCTTTTTGATATTTGAAAAATCATTTGTAAACATAAGGACACTTACAAGAGAAATGATAATTACCAAACCGGCAACTCCTATAACCTTTTTCAAGTAAATCTCCTCCTCTATTAGTTAGACGTTTGTGTGTTTATAATGTTTCAACAGTTTGTTCGTTGTTTAGTGTAGCTATTCCGTCCGATGGTTCAATACTTTTGTTTCCATTTCTAGAATCTAGGCAATAATTCCTCCAACACACAAAAAGGAGGATATTATTTTGTTATTTTATATTTACGATGTCCATGCAAGTTGGGAAAAGGGAAGCTCAAGTTATGCTTTTATAATTGAAGTTCGATAAGGCATCTTGACGTAATAGGGGCAAGAGTTAAAGAACGGAGCTGTTGGTTAGTCAGCTTTTCTTGTATTACTAACGGATAAAATATATTGAACATTAATTTGGTTAATTAATGTCGATCGAAACAATAAGGTTTGGAAATACGGATTACTGTTGTTGTGGATAATATTATTTTAGAATGCTAAATCTAACTGTATTATTTCATGGGAGTGATATCATGAAGAAAATGATTGTTCTCTTTACGATTTTATTAATGTTATCCGTAAATATTATAGTAAAGGCTAAAAACCTTCCAGAAACAAAGGAAATTAAACCGTATGCAGATGACTGGTATGTTACACCAGAAGACATTATTAGAGATATTATATTTCCATATATAGATAAAAGGGTGATGCAAGAGTATCCTAGTAATGATTATGCTGCTTTTCGTTGGCAAGCACAAAGGATTGTTGGTATTGTGTATAACAACAATCATTCATATGATATTTCTATAAGTCTTCAAGTTCCTGACGAAAGAATTGCCCCAGTCAACTATGCACAAGACTTGGTTAAAGTAAGAGTATCTCCGAGTTGCGACAGCCCCAAAATTGGATGCGGTCATGGGTTCAAAGTGGAAGTATTAGATTATGAACATATGAATAAATAAGTAATGAGATAAGATGGTACCTTTATTCATAGCACCCTATACGAGGCAAAGGAAATTTCTATAATTAAAATATCCAAATAATTATTGCAAATTCGATACGAACGGCTATAATAATTGAAAATACTTTTTTAAAATCAATGACAAAGAGAGTAGTTGTTTGTTGCAGCAAAGCGAGTCAGGGATGGTGGAAGCCTGATCATGTGGCAAATAATGAACCGCACTTTGGAGATGCTTTTCTGAACGTAAGTAGGAGAAGTCGGGGTAGACCCCGTTATCAAATTGAGTGGTTTTTTATGAAACAAGTAGAGTGGTACCGCGGGTTAGTGAAACACCCGTCTCTTTTCTTCGGAAAAGAGACGGGTGTTTTTTATTTTTGGGAGGGAAAAAAATGGTGGATTATAAAGATGCTTTAGCAGATGTTCTCTATGGTCAATTAAAAGATTATATGGAAAAAAGTAAGTTGAAAAGTATGATTGAAAAGCCGAAATTTGAGCATATGGGCGATTTGGCATTCCCATGCTTTGAATTAGCAAAAATTTACCGTAAAGCACCACAAACGATTGCACTTGAAATTACACAGAAAGTTCAGTTGTCCAATGAATTTCAAAATGCTGAAGCAGTAAACGGGTATGTCAACGTATTTTTAAATAAAAGAGAAGTGTCCTCATACATTATTCAGGAAGTTATCTCGAAAAAAGAAAAATATGGGGATGTAAACATAGGAGATCAAGAAGTAATCACAATTGACTTTTCATCTCCTAATATTGCAAAGCCTTTCTCAATGGGACATTTACGTTCTACAGTAATTGGGAATGCGATCGCATTAATCTCTGAAAAATGTGGATACAAGCCAATTAGAATCAATCATTTAGGTGATTGGGGTACACAGTTCGGAAAATTAATTGTTGCTTATAAACTGTGGGGGGAAGAACAAAAGGTAAAGGAAAATCCAATCAAAGAGCTTCTAAAATTATATGTTCAGTTTCATGAAGAGGCTGAACGAAATGCTGATTTAAACGATCAAGGGAGACTTTGGTTTAAGAAGCTAGAAGAAGGAGACGAAGAGGCTCTGGAACTGTGGAAATGGTTTAGAGATGAATCGTTGGAGGAGTTTTCCAATATATATAAATTATTAGGTGTGAGCTTTGATTCAACTCATGGTGAAGCTTTTTATAATGATAAAATGGATCAAGTGGTTCAAATATTAGAGGAAAAGAAGTTATTAAAAGAATCAGAGGGAGCAAAAGTTGTCGTAATCGATAATGATTTACCACCTTGTTTAATTAAGAAAAAAGATGGAACCACTCTCTATGCTACTCGTGATTTAGCAGCAGCTATTTATCGTCACGATACTTACCAGTTTGTTCAGTCATTATATATTGTAGGGAACGAACAAACGCTCCATTTTAAACAATTGTTCGAAGTATTGCAAAAAATGGGGTATACATGGCATGAAGGACTCAAACATATTCCATTTGGGATGATGCTGAAAGACGGAAAGAAAATGTCTACACGAAAGGGGAAAGTTGTATTATTAGAACAAGTGTTAATGGATGCGATAAATCTTGCCAAGAATAATATTATCGATAAGAATCCAGCACTTGCATCTAAAGAGATTGTTGCTCGTCAAGTTGGAGTAGGTGCAGTTATATTCCATGATTTAAAAAATGATCGATTAAATGATATTGAATTTTCGTTGGAAGACATGTTGCGCTTTGAAGGAGAAACGGGTCCGTATGTCCAATATACACATGCTCGTGCAACCTCTATTTTGAAAAAGGGGAACTATTTGGAAAGCAATGACCAGTTAGCCCTTTCAGATAATGAAGCATGGCCAATAATAACAAATTTAATGGCCTTTCCCAATGTAATTACTCGTGCTTTTAATGATTGTGATCCGTCTCAAATGGCTAAATATGTTCTTGACCTTTCCAAGGCTTTTAATAAATATTATGGATCTGTCCGTATTCTCGATGATCAAGAACAAAAACAAGCAAGATTATCACTTGTTTATGCCGTTCAAATTGTTCTGAAAGAAGGGTTAAGATTATTGGGAATTGAGGCACCAAAAGAAATGTAATTTTTAAAGAAGGTACTGAATATTCATCACAACCATATTCTATGATAGAGTGGGAAAATAAGGAGTGTGAGTTGTACGATTTGGTTTCTAATTATCATCGTGCTTACGATATTAGCATTTGCTTTCTTTATAGACAGGAGACATAAAAAAATTAATAATCATCCTCCGATACCGACCAATCCTAACGCAAAGCCCGGAGATAGTTCAAACTATATGATGGGAGATAATCAGGATACAGGGGGATTTCAATAACTTAAGTGAGGCTTGAAATACAAGAAGGTTTTCCATTCTTGCATTTTAAGCCTGTTTTTTTACAGTGAAATGAAGTAAATCATCCCCATCATCTAATGAAAATCACATTCATAGTAACGAATAGATACTAATCATGCCTAACGTCAATCAATGAACGAGGAGATGGTATAATATAGTCGTAATCTTTTAGTGAAAAGCCTATTTTCGTTTCACTCTAATTTACTAGCTTATAAAAAAAGATTCTAGTTACTTTACAGAAGAGGAGATACCCTTTGAACCGTTCCTACTATGCATTACTTATCAGTCAAACATCAACAAATCTCGGATTTGCATTGTATACCATGGTAGTTGTTTTACATCTCTATAATGAAACGGGCTCAACAACATTGTCAGCTGCAGTCACATTAGTAAGTGTCATCGCACGTATGGGAAGCGGAATTGTTTTGCCTGTAGTGTCTGATCGATGGAAGCTTACGTATTTGCTAATATTTGCACAAGTGACTCAATTGTTATTGCTTGCAGGACTATTTGTGCTGTTTCACAAGAAATTGACTGTGGCTATTTTAGTTATGATCTTTATTCTGTTATCCATTATTTCATTTTTTAATGGCTTTTTTTCACCAATTAAAAGCTCTTTAGTAAAAGTGATTGTCCCTGAAAATGCAAGAGTGAAAGCGAATAGTCTGATTTCAAGTGTGGATCAAACATTTTTGTTTGCAGGCTGGACTTTCGGAGGGGTCGTACTTGCTTTTTGGGGAAAGGAAACAACATTTGTTATTACCTTTGGGCTAGTTGTTATTTCTATTATGTGTCTATTTTTAGTGAAAGTACAATCATCATTACACATCAAATCACAAGAAGGATTCAGGACACGAATAACAAGCGGATGGAAGTACCTGTTTCAGCATAGCGGACTCAGGATCTTGATCATCATGGATTTAATGGAGGCTTGGGTTGGAACGATTTGGATAGGGGCTGTTACTTTAACTTTTGCACAAGAGGCACTTGGGAAAGGGGAGACATGGTGGGGGTATATTAATGGAGGTTATTATTTAGGCACTATTCTAGGAGGTTTGCTTGTTTTCCGATTTTCAAAATGGATGCAAGGTCGATTAACTATTTTTATGCTTGCAGGCTCATTCCTTTTTGGATTGCTTACGTTAATGTATGGATTCGTGTCCCAGCCCTATCTTGCTTTAGTTCTTGTTCTTTTAATGGGTCCATCCTATCAATTGAGAGACTTAGCTCAGGAAACAATGTTTCAAAATAGTACAGATGATCATACGTTGACTAAGATACTTGCTGCCAGGTCTACACTAGTTCAATTTATTTTTATCTTTTCAATAATTGGGATTGGGACTTTAACAGACCTGATCGGAGTCCGAATGATTTACATAATGTCAGGAGGTTTATTGCTACTTTCAGCCCTTTACGGATTTGTTCATCTCCATATTTATGAAAAAGGAAAGTCCTTAGAAATGGATAGAGTAAATGCTTCTTAAAGTCCTTTTATGTGATAATAGTCAGATGCTTACAATTTTTTTGTGCTAACTGGGGAATATTAGTTTTCATTGATGAAGAAGAACTTGACATAAAACTAAATGGTGTTATATTATCGAAATGTAACCAAAAGGTGTTATATCATCTACTACGAGGAGCGTTATTATGACAAATCAAAACAAAGTAAAAGATATCGAACAAAAGGTGATTATTGAAGCACCTATTCAAAAAGTGTGGGAGAAAGTTGCAAATGCGGAAGGAATTGCTTCATGGTTCATGCAAAATGATTTTCAGCCAGAAGTAGGTCATGAATTTCATGTTCAGTCACCTTTTGGGCCCTCTCCATGCAAAGTATTAGAACTTGATGAACCACATCGACTTACTTTTTCATGGGACACAGATGGATGGATTGTGTCATTTATTTTGAAAGATCTAGGTAATCAAACAGAGTTTACTCTTATCCACGGCGGCTGGAAAGAAGATGATGTAGTCGTGCCAAAAGCGGGTGAACAAGCATCAGTTATTCGTGAGCGCATGAATCAAGGCTGGTCAGGAATTGTGCTGAAGCTTCAAAAGGTTGTTGAGAACTAAGTGTCTCAAGCAGCACAGAAGCATGATGTCTTTCAAGCGATAGCAGATCCCACTCGCAGAGAGGTCCTGCGATTACTTTCTAAAAAAGAACTGCCTATTTCAAAAATCACTGCACATTTTCCAATGAGCCGTACAGCCATCGCAAAACATCTTCATGTATTGACGGAAGCAAAACTAGTGAGTGGACGTAAGGAAGGCAGAGAGAAAATCTATCAGCTGCACTCTGAACCTTTGGAAGAAGTAAAGCAATGGCTTTCATACTACGAAAGGTTTTGGAGCAACAAACTATCCATTCTTAAATATATTGTTGAAAATGATGATGGACCAAATGATAAATAGTAAGAGTGTTTTATCCATAATAAATAATCATAAGAAGGTTGGCCGACATGATGAATGTCGGTCTCTTTTTTTATAAATTTATACAAATATTTCCTCTAAAAGTAAAGGGTTTATAGGGGAGTAAAAGTGATTTCAGTATATATTTTGAATGCAGGAAAATACTATCAAAAAAATGGGTAAGGAGAGTTTATTTTGCAAAAAAATATTAAGCCGATTAAATTAAGTGCTAATAAAACAAGCTCCAATGAACAGCTAAGTTCTGCAGAAATGGGCAAACTTTGGGCAACCTATATGGGGAACAGTATGTCAAAATGTATTTTAAGCTATTATCTTCAACATGTTGAGGATGAAGATATTAAAAATTTATTACAAAACGCCTTACAATTGTGCGAGGAATTTATGCAAACAACGAAGGAAATATTTGAAAAGGATGGCTTTCCTGTTCCAGAAGGGTTTGGTGAAGAGGATGTCAATCTTGGTGCCCCGAGATTATTTCAGGATGAATTCTATGTTCATTACTTGAAATATACTGCAAAAGCAGGTTTGAGTATATACAACGTGGCAATCCCACTTGTTTTTAGAAAGGATGTAAAAGAGTTTTTTATTCATTGTATGCACTCTACCATTTCTTTGATGGAACAAATAAAGGAAATATTAATAAATAAAGGGTATATTATTAAACCACCGATGATTCCTATACCTGAAAAGGTTGAATTTGTTCAAAAGGATTTTTTAAATGGTTTTTTTGGCGATGTGCGACCACTACACGCATTAGAAATTGCCCATTTTTACGATAATATTGAAAACAATGTAGCGAGTAAGACACTTATCATGGCATTTGCGCAAGTCGCAAAGGATGAGAAAATCCGGGAACTGTTTGAAAAGGGCAGAGATGGTACAACGAAAAATCTTGAACGCTACATGAAAATGCTGACAAACGAAAACTTACCTACTCCAACATTCCTTGACCATTTAGTAACAGGAACTACCTTCTCTCCATTTTCAGATAAACTAATGCTCTTTCATAAAATGGACATGTTTACAATGAAAATCAGAGCATTTGGCAATTCGCTGGCGGTAAATGGAAGGCGTGATATAGCACTACTTTACACAAATTCGTTAATGAAAGTCGCCGTTTTTGTCGAGAGTGCAACAAAAATTATGATTGAAAAGGGCTGGATGGAACAACCACCTAAAGCGTTGGATAGAAAAAACTTAACTTCAAAATAATAAGAATAAAATGAGGGCTATAAATGAAAGGGAAACAATTCGATAAACTATTTTTAATAATAGTCTTTATTAGTAATATTACTGTGCTTATTCCAGTTATTATGAGAAAACCACCGATAAAGGATTGGATAATTGTCTATTTCTTTAATGCAGCGACAAATTTTATTGCAGATAGTTTCTTATCCGCTCACAAAATCGTTAGATATCCGGTTCGTTTTTTGCCAAAAGTATTTAAAACACATATATTATTTGATTTTTTTATTTATCCAACTTTTTCGATCATATATAATCAAATGACGATAAAGGATAAACCGTTTGCTATTTTTTATAAGTTGGTCTTATTTACGTTCCCTATGTTTATAATCGAATTTTGGGCTGAACGACGAACGAATTTAATTGAATGGGGAAGAGGCTGGCGATGGTATCATACAGTTATTAGTGTTATTGTTAAATCATTAATGACAAGATCATTTATTGGATTAATACGAAGAATAAATTCAACATAGAAATAAAGGGGGAGGGTTTTTGAATCTCAAAATAAATCAGAAAATGATTACTGAAATGTGCGGAATCGTCTCCTATAAAAGAGGTGACGCTTTTTATCGTGCAAATAAGGTGACATTTATTCATTCTGGACCAAAAGGCTGTGAAGCAATTGTTGCAGCGGCTGAGGATTTTTATGTCACAATTAAAAAGGAAGAGAATGGAGCATTTCGCACAGAATGCAGCTGTCCAAAATTAGCTTCATACGATCGAAAATGTCAGCATGTCGCGGCTGTCTTACTTGCAATTTATGACCGTCAGCGTCAAGAAGCGCCTCCTTCTTTTCAAGAACTAAGTAACCAAGGGGAAAGTAACACACCTCAGGGACTCACCGAAGAAATAATCTCTCTTTTTAATGGCAAGCCCATTCGCTCAAGTGGCCATCAGCTGCATTTTGAAAATAGACAAGTTCTTGAAGCTACAATTTTCTGTACACCTATTACCATTGATAAGAACCAAATCATAATGGGAATCGAAATAGGTATAGGTTCAAATAAGGTGGAAAAAATCCGTGAATTTTTAGCGAATATTAAACATGGAAGAATAAGCCTTCTTTCAAAAACATTAACCCACAATCCAGAAATTCATTGTTTTCAAAGAGAGACAGCTGCAGTAATTGGGCAGCTTATTGAAGTTGTTAATGATGAAGACATGTATAGGAAAAGTCTATCCAATAAAATAAATGTTAAAGTAAGTGATGCTCAACTGCTTATTCCTCCAACATCATGGGAGAAGCTGCTGCAGCTCCTCGTACTTGCACCTTCAGTAAAGCTAACATATGGCGGAAATATGTATGAAGGCCTGCAATTATCAGATAAAACGCTGCCATTGCATTTTCTTTTTGAAGGAACAGTGGAAAAAGGCTATGTGTTAAAGATCGAGGGCTTGGATCAAATGATTATCCTTTATTCTTATCGTTCTGTAATATTTAGAGGGAAAATTACGGAGCTGAGAAGTGACGAATGCAATCGCCTGTATGAGCTAAAACAAATGCTTGATGCGTCAGGAACGAACCAAGTTATGATTCATCGAGATCAGATTGACTTTTTCATTGAAAAAGTGGTCCCAGGTTTGAAACGATTAGGTAAGGTCCAAATAAATGAATCAATTACAAAGCAATATTTGAAAACGCCGTTAATTGCAAAGCTTTATTTGGATCGAGTGAAGAATCGGCTGCTTGCTGGATTAGAATTTCACTATGAACATATAATCATCAATCCGCTGGATGAAAATGAAGTTAAAACGGCTTCTCTGCTTATAAGAGATGATGCAAAAGAAGAGGTTATTTTAAAATTAATGGAGGGTAGTTCATTTGCGAAAACAGAAGGTGGATATTTTTTACATAATGAAGAACTAGAATATGAATTTTTAACGCATAAGATTCCTAAATTACAAAAGCTTCTTCAAATTTATGCAACAACTGCAGTGAGAAATCGAATTTTTAGAGAGAATGCTGCTCCACGTATAAGTGTCAAAATGAAAAAAGAACGGACGAACTGGCTTGAATTCAAATTTGAAATGGATGGTGTTTCTGAAAAGGAAATACGAGAGCTCCTATCGGCTTTAGAAGAGAAGCGAAAATATTACCGTTTACGAAGTGGTTCCCTCCTTTCTTTAGAGACGTGGGAATTTCAAGAGATACAGCGTTTTCTAACTGCACTGCCTGTACAAAATGAAGATCTTGAAAGTGGTTTGAACGTCCCTATTGTGAGAGGTATACAACTCCTTGATACGTTAGAAAATAGCAAACTATTAACAATCGAGGACTCATTCAAAAATTTTCTTGAAACACTGCAAAATCCGGATAAACTAGCTTTCACTGTACCAGAAGGGTTACAATCCAAGCTGCGGGATTATCAGCAGGCTGGTTTTAACTGGATGAAATTACTCGCTGCATATGGATTTGGAGGCATTCTTGCAGATGATATGGGGCTTGGGAAAACATTACAGAGCATTGCCTATATTGTGTCTGAGCTTCCAATCATTCGTAAAAATAAACAACCGGCTCTTATTGTTTGTCCATCATCTTTAACATATAACTGGCTGAATGAAATGATGAAATTTGCACCTGAGCTACAAGCTGTAGTCATTGATGGAACAAAAACAGAAAGAGTTCATTTACAAAAAGATGTTTTGGAATTGGATGTTGTGATAACTTCCTATCCACTTGTTCGGAGAGACATCAAATGGCTGGAGAAACAATTCTTTCATACCGTATTTTTTGATGAGGCTCAAGCATTTAAAAATCCGATTACCCAAACAGCTCGGGCTGTGAAACGGATTCAGGCAAATCATCGTTTCGCTTTAACAGGTACACCAATAGAGAATTCAATAGAGGAATTGTGGTCGATTTTTCATGTTGTTTTTCCTGAACTTTTTCGAGGTTTAAAGGAATACAGTCATCTTTCGAGAAAAACAATAGCAAGAAGGGTCCGTCCATTTTTGCTTCGCAGAATGAAGGAGGATGTACTTTCAGAGCTCCCTGAAAAAATTGAGTACACAGAATCGGCCGAGCTTCTTCCTGAACAAAAGAAGCTATATGCCGCTTATTTAGCCAAATTAAAACATGATACACTTAAGCATTTAGACAAAGATACGCTACGGAAAAATAAAATCAAAATTCTGGCGGGTTTAACTAGGTTAAGACAGATTTGCTGTCACCCTGCATTATTTGTAGACGGTTATAAGGATGATTCGGCGAAGTTAATTCAGCTTTTGCAAATTATTGAAGAATCAAAGCTTTCGGGTAGAAGGGTGTTAATCTTTTCCCAATTTACGAAGATGCTTGCCATCATAGGAAGAGAACTAGCCATAAGGGACCTGCCGTTTTTTTATCTTGATGGGCAAACACCTTCAGATGAAAGAGTGGAAATCTGTGATCGCTTTAATGAAGGGGAGCGCGACTTCTTCTTGATCTCTCTGAAGGCTGGCGGTACAGGACTTAATTTGACAGGTGCAGATACCGTTATTTTATATGATATTTGGTGGAATCCTGCAGTGGAGGAGCAAGCTGCTGATCGTGCTCACCGAATTGGCCAGACAAATTCTGTTCAAGTGATTAAGCTTATTTCTCGAGGAACCATTGAAGAGAAAATGAATGAGCTGCAGGATAAAAAGAAAGATTTAATAGATGAGATCATTGAATCTGATAAGAACACTTCAGCTCTATCTGAAGAGGATATTCGAGAGATACTGAATATATAATAATTTAGTATCCATACTACTTTAAGGGTGATTATATGTATAAACTATTGACTCACAACGATTTAGATGGGGTTGGCTGTGGAATTTTGGCTAAGCTGGCATTTGGCGATCACATAAAGGTTCGTTATAATTCTATTTCTGCACTCAATCGTGAAGTAGAATGGTTTTTGGAAAATGACGAGAAAGAAACCTTTTTATTGATTACAGATCTGTCTGTTAATGAAGCAAATGAGGAAAGGCTGGAGCTATTTTACCAAAATAAAGGAAAAGTTCAGTTGATCGATCATCATAAAACATCGCTCTCCTTAAATGATTATGAATGGGGACATGTCGTTGTTGAAGATGAAGAGGGGAAATTAACTTCAGCAACATCATTATTATACAATTACTTAATAGAACATCAACTGTTGCGTTCAACTGCTGCCATAACTGAATTTGTGGAACTTGTCAGACAATATGATACTTGGGAATGGGAGAAGAACAATAATCAGCAGGCAAGACGGCTGAATGCTCTCTTTTATCTTATTTCAATTGAGGAATTTGAGGAAAAGATGATTCAGAGATTACTGGATAGTGATTCCTTCTTTTTTGATGACTTTGAGAGAAAATTGCTCGATATGGAAGACAACAAGATTGAACGCTACATAAAAAGGAAAAGAAGAGAACTTGTTCAATGCCAAGTCGGTGATCATTTTGCTGGGATTGTGTATGCTGAGTCCTATCATTCTGAACTTGGAAATGAATTAGGAAAAGAATATCCTCATCTTGACTATATAGCCATTGTTAATATTGGTGGCAAGAGGTTAGGCTTTCGTACCATTCATGATCATATTGATGTGTCTGAAGTGGCTGGCCAGTATGGTGGCGGTGGACATGCAAAAGCATCGGGCTGTTCATTGACGGAAGTTGCCTATAAACAATTTGTAACAGAGACTTTTCATATTGAGCCATTGCGTGAAGATGCGAGGCATAACCGCTATAATCTAAAAAGTTCTTCATTTGGTACATTGTATCAAGATCGAGCGGAAACCCTTTTTCTTCTGTATCCACTAAGTGAACAAGAATGGGCAATTGATAAAAACCAGGTAAAGCTTGCGGATACTTTTGAAAGCTTTGAAGAAGGCGAAAGCTATTTAAAAAGACAATTTGCAGCATGGCTAGTGAAAGACGAAGCTTTCGTAAAGTATTTAATGAATGAAGTGAAAAAGAACTAATTTTCCTTTATTACGTGTTCAAGAAAATAACATGACAAAATACTTAAAGCTTAGCACCTAGAATAAAAATAGCAGGAGAAATTCTTTTTTTAATTCTCCTGCTATTTTTTATGTCATTAAATGGGTAATTATAGGGTATTTGGTATAAGGGTAGGAAATAAGAAACCTTCTAAGCACAGTTTCATTTTTTATTGGATTATTTTTCAGATTATTGTCATAATAGGATGAAAATAACTATTAAGTCCTTTGGAGGGTGGTATTTGGATGACAAATTTATATTTTGTTAGGCATGCACATTCTACCTATACACCTGATGAACGTAAAAGACCGTTGTCAGCAAAAGGCATACTAGATGCTGAAGAAGTGACCAACCTATTAAGAACTGAAAATATAGATCATGTTGTATCAAGCCCATATAGAAGAGCTATACAAACTGTTGAAGGTATTGCAAAATTTATTGAAAAAGAAATAATCATTGAGGAGGGATTTAGAGAGCGGATTCTATCAGAAAGGCCAGTTGAAGACTTTGATCAAGCTATTAAAAAAGTGTGGAGTGATCCTGAGTTTTCTTGGAAAAGTGGTGAGTCTAATAAAACTGCGCAAGCAAGAGGCGTTCTTGCTACCTTGGAAATATTAGATTATTTTGAAGGAAAAAATATTGTCATTGGAACACATGGAAATATCATGGTTTTAATCATGAACTTTTTTGATGAAACGTATAATTTGGACTTTTGGAAAAGTCTCCAAATGCCAGATATTTATAAATTAGAATTCGATAAAGCAGCGCTTAAAAATGTTCAAAGAATTACTACTATTGGTTCTAGTGAAAGCGAGAATATGTTAAATGGCAGCTAATGAAATTACTAAAAGCATACTTTTTCAGTATTCAGGACGTACTAATAAAAATCGTCCATTCTTAGTGGCAATAGATGGATTAAGTGGTGCTGGCAAAACGACGCTTATTAAGAGAATAGAAAGTGAGATTAGAAGTAATGAATATAAGGTTATGATTATTCATATTGATGATCATATCGTTAAAAGAAATAAGAGATATGATACTGGTCATGAAGAATGGTATGAATATTATTATTTGCAGTGGGATGTGGATATGCTAGTGAGTCATTTATTTAAGACATTGCATAATAATAGTCTTGAGCTTGTATTGCCATATTATAATCATTCAACAGATTCATTTACAACAAAACAAACACCTATTCTTTCTGACGCCATTGTCCTTATTGAAGGAATTTTTCTTCAAAGAAAGGAATGGCAAAGCTTTTATGACTACATCATTTTTCTAGACTGTCCGCGTGAAATAAGATACAAGAGAGTGCTTGAGCGAGATTCATATATTGGGGATTACCAAGCTAGGCTTGATAAGTATAAAAGAAGGTATTGGCCAGGAGAAGATCATTATATGAAAGAAGAAAAGCCAATTGAAAATGCTGATGTAGTAATAGATATTTGATTAATTGATAAGGAAGGTGGAAGCACTGGAATATTCACCTATTCATTTTACTGAAAGAATGGTTAGAATGATGAGAAATGCGGAAAAAGAAGCAGATCATGTCTTAATGCCCGTACATTTGCTTATAGCTTGTCTTCAGGAGAAAATGGGTGCACTCGGGGAGATTTCCATGAAATGTGAAATAGAGATATCTTCATTAAGAGAAATGGCTACAAATGAGAAAGCTAATTTGGATGTTATTTCTGTGAAAGATGCTCGATTTAATATTCCTGTATCTAAGGAGGTCGTATTTGTTTTTCAAGAAGCAGTGAATTATATGAAACACTATAATCAAGTTTTTTTGAATGAAGGGCATTTGCTCAAGGCATTGTTAAGAACAAAAGTAATTGACTCGTATTTATCTGATGGAGACAAGAAAATCATTTTGAATCTTGGAACGACTTCTAGGGATATGATTACCCATCTTAGCCAATATCACTTTCCTCAAATAGATTTAAACATTGTTCGTAAGGTTACAATTAGCGATTATTCTAGGCTCATACAATTTGTTGAAACAAACTTTTCTTCTGAATGGTCACAAACCATAAAGGATGGATTTTTAAAAAGTGACCCTTCCATATATATTGCTGTTGCTGGAGAGGAAATAATAGGATTTGCAGCCTTTGATGTGTATAAAGGGAGAAAATGCTATTTTGGACCAATGGGCGTATCCAAATCAAATCGGATAAAAGGAGTGGGAACCATACTCCTGCATCATTGTTTAAAAGAGATGAAAGAGATCGGATATGAGTATGCCATTATCGGGGGAGCAGGTCCGATTGAGTTCTATGAAAAAGCTTGCCATGCAGTTGTTATCCCATATCATTTACCCTAAGATGGACTGTATTCAACAAATACTAATATGGCAGATATCGATAAAAATATTTTTTGAATCGGTAAATTTTTGCTGGAGACATATCCGGAAAAATATTAGGCAACTAGCAGCTCTCCCTTTAATTCAACTTACTTCGATATAATAGACTTTAAGATAGTGATTATTTATGGTATAATTTGATAGTTCAGACATTTGATTCCTTTATTAACTGTCTGAACGAATGTTTGTTAAAGGAGGCGTTCATTTATGTTGATTAAAGAACTTGTTTTTATTGAAAAGGGGAATATGCCTAGTTAACAAACTTTGCGTTTCCCCAACATTTGAGAGGGGAAATAAAATGAAAACAGACAATATTAAACTAATCGAATTAAATTCGGATAATTGGTATGAATGCTGCCTATTAGAGGTTGCGGAAAATCAGAAGGCATTTCTTGAATCGAATGCCATATCCATTGCACAATCTAAATTTGAACCAACATTAAAACCATATGCGATTTATCTAGAAGATCAAGTAGTAGGCTTTCTCATGTATAATAGTGTAGTAGAAGAGCTTGATGGCTATTGGATATATAGAATTATGATCGATGAAAAATTCCAAGGCAAGGGAATTGGAAAAAAAGCAACGGAGCTAATGGTTGCAGAGATAGCAAAAATGCCAAATGCACAGAAAATAATTGTCGGTTATCATCCGGATAATTTAGGCGCACACCATTTGTACGCAAGCTTAGGATTTGTAGATAATGGTGATCGTTTTGGGAAAGAAATGGCTGTTGTAAAGTATATAAAATAAACGTGTATTTGGAGGGTGAAGCCATCGTGCTTCACCCTTTAAAATTATAAACTGGACTTTTTCATTAATTAAAAGAATTCTTAAGCTGCACCAATAAATTGTCTAATACATACGTATAAATGAGTTGAGTTTTTTGAGGAGGGGAAATTTTCAAATGTATGAAAATTTTTATCATGGCCAGCCAACACAAATGTATAGACAGAGATTGACAAAGCAGCAGGCGCAAGAAATTGCACTTAATCGTGTACCTGGAAAAGTTCTGCATGTAGATTTAGATTTAGAAAATGGGGTTTTGGTTTACGAGGTTTATATTTTAACAGCAAATAACAGAATATATGAAGTAGAAATCCTTGCGAAATCCGGTAAAATTCTAAAAATTGAAGAAGAAAGTGATTTTGATTAGTCCGAATTATTATTGATTTATCTAATTGTGCTAATAAAAAAAGTTAGTGAGTTTGGGAACATCCAAGCTCTTTTTTCATGCGACTGGATAATTACAAATAAGTTAGAACCGAAATGATGAATTGCTGACCTTCTTTAAGGTGCAGCTTTTTTTATTTTGGCTAGAAATAAATTTATTTGATAAACAATGAAATTATTTTACATCCTAACTCGTTCTAATAGATGTAAGATGAAAACAAGTCATGCGCATGATTGTTTTTTAATTAGGAGGTCAAAATGGAAGAGGAACTTCAATGGGTGCAGGATGTGCTTGCAGGGAACAAGCAAGCCTATGCAAACATTATTAATAAATATAAAAACCAGCTTTATGCAACTATTTTACGAATGACAAAAAATCCACAGGATGCACAAGATTTAGTGCAAGAGGCATTTATTAAAGTTTACAACCAATTGGGCAAATTTGATCGTAACGGATCATTTTCTAGTTGGATGTATCGGGTAGCGATTAATCATTGTATGGATGAGTTCCGGAAAAAGCGCTATCAAATGAAGCAGGTGGAAGTCAACGAAGAAAAAGTTATTAATCCGAATCATCCAGAAGTTATTTTCCTTAAAAAAGAAAAAAGCAGACAGCTTGAACGGCTAATTGCCACTTTACCAGAAGATGAGCGAATGATTATTCTCTTGCGATATGTGAATGAATTAAGCTATGACGAGATAAGTGAATTAATTGAAATCCCTCTCTCTCAAGTACGCAATAAGCTTCATCGGGCTAAGAAGAAAATGAGAGATACGGTAAAACGTGAAGGAGGATATTTTCATGAAATGTTATGCGGCAGATAAACTCTCTCAGTATGTCGACAACCTTCTTGTAGAAGAGGAGCATGTTGAGATACACAATCATGTAAAGAATTGTAAGGAATGCTTACGAGTAATAAATGCTTTTAAAGAAGAAGAGCGTTTCATTAAAGAAACACTGCAAACGCCACCGTTACCAGATCATTTTACTGAAATTGTCCTAGATCAGCTCGAACCATATGGTCAAAAGGTAGTGAATATTAAAAAGAAATCATGGAAGAAAATTATGTACCCGGCAGCAGCAGTTGTGTTAACACTAGGTCTTTGTACAGCATTAAGTCCGAGCTTTGCCGAATGGATAGGTGGGTTCTTCACTACAGATCAAGTGGATGACGGTTTACGAATGGCAGCTGATGCAGGTCTTGCCGAACGAGTCAATCTCGAGGTAAAGGATAATGGAATTACTTTTAAAGTCGAAGATGTGGTTGCTGATACCTCAAGGATAGCCTTGTCATTTCAAGTGTTAAATGAAAAAGGTGAGCCACAGGATACTTATCTGGATCTCCCAGAATCGCGAAATAAGATTACAGCAATTGATCAAGACGGAAAAATGCTTAATCATTTAGGGAGCGGTTGGACTGAGGGCAGTGACTACGGGTTAGTTGAACTATCTTTACGGGAACAAGCTGCACTTGATAAAGTGACAATACGATTTGATTTAGTCGAATTAAACGGGATTAAAGGCAATTGGAAATTAGAAGTTCCTGTTGATTTGAAAGAAAGCAAAAAATATACAACTACTCTTTCTTTAAATGAAGCAAAAATAAGTACGGAAGGAGTGGCCCTTCAAATGAAGGAAGTTAGATTTGCTCCTTCCTCTAATGAATTGATATATGAAACTGCATTTACTAAAGAAGAGAAAGCACGTGTAGAAGATGAAATGGGTAGGCTCAAAAAGAAATTTGGAGAGGAAATCCTTTATTCCTTTACTAATTACGGCACAGCTACTCAATATCATATTGAAAATGAGCAAGGAGAGGCTGTTTATTATCATAATACCTTTTTGGAAGGAAAAGGTCATCCAAGTGATTTCGGAATGATTCAAGGTTCTGGACAAGATATGCAACAAATGGGTCATGTACTGTGGAATGAATCATTTATTCCGCAGAAAAATGATCAAAAACTTACATTTGTTTTAGATGGAGTAGCAAAGACTGTCCCTTCTGATTTATCAATAAAAATCAAGCCAAAGGAATTAAAAAAGAAGCCTGTCACATTTGAGTATGAAGGTAACTTTATGACCATTAAAGAAGCGGATACAAAGAATAAATTTTCTCTCCGTAAATCGCTCATTCCAATTGAGAAGGAAACAACATTTAATATTGAAATGGAGGGCGGTAAAGAATTACCAGCATCCGATCTGGGAGCATGGGCAATTGTTGATGATAAAGGGAATGCTTTCCAGGCCTTCCATAGTGGTTCTATTCTTAATGAGAAAGATAAAGCCGGGCGTTATAAAACTACTATAGAGCTAGAAGTGTATGACATTGACAAAGTTCCAGAGGAGGTAACCTTACACTTACTTTCTGTTACTCGTTATTTCGAGGTCAAAGAGAAATTGAATATTCCATTATATTAAATAGGTAGAGGTTTTTAGGAACGAAATCAATTATGGTTTCGTTCTTGTTTTATTATAAAAAGAATCATAGTTGAGTTCATAAGTAATCAGCTATAGAATAAGAATTATAGTCCATTGGAAAAAATATATAGGATGTGGAAATATTGGAAAGTGAAGTGTTGAAAATATTTGATCATAATTATAATCAAATAGGTGTTGCTCCAAGAGAAGAAGTTCATCGGCTTGGATATTGGCATGTATAAAATCAATCCAAAAAATTAAAGCAGATTAGGGTGATGTAATGTTAGTATCATATTTATTAGTATTTTTATTAGCAGCTATTCCATTATTTGAACTAGTTACAGTTATTCCGTTAGCAATCATTGGCGGATTATCGCCAGTTCCAGTAGCCATCCTCGGATTCTTAGGAAACCTATTAACCATTTTACTTTTAATCGTTTTTGTTGATAAAATTAAAATCCTTTTAAAAACAAGAAAGTTAAAACGAAATGTGGTCAATGAAGTAGAGGGTGTGGGAGGTCAGTATACAGAAGGAACAGAAACAGAACAAGATTCCAAGAAGCAAAAAAGAGCAAGAGCACTTTTTGATAAATACGGACTGCCCGGCTTAACAATTTTTGGGCCTCTTTTAGTAGGATCACATATTTCAGCATTCATGGGAATGAGCTTTGGATCAAGAAGAGGCTTAGTGACAGGCTGGATGATTGCTAGTTTAGTCATTTGGACGATTGTCTCAGCTGTATTAGCTAATTCTGGCGTTTCTTTTCTTGCCCCAGATTTGAAGGAAAATGGGTTTCTTTTACGTATTTTTAAGTAAGGAGGGCTGATAATTAGCAGTTAGTTAAGAAAAATAAGATCGTTAATGAAGGACAAAGCTTGAAGGAAAAACGTGAGGAGAATCGTTCATCGAGTGTATGAAGGACGAAATATGATTAGGAAACATAAGAAATGTCGTTCATTCAAAATCTCAACCTGACATAAAAAAATACTAGATTTCTCCAAATAATAGCCTAAAATGAATAATGGGAGGTTTTATTCATGCAAGAAATTAGCAATCTCGCATTATTCATTATTCTATTATTTGTCTTTGTTCCAATTATTATCTCGATGAACCAAAAGCTAGGGATGGGAAAGGATATTCTCTATTCTTCGATTAGAGGATTTATTCAATTATTATTATTAGGATTTTTTATTTCATTTTTATTTTCCCTAGAAAATGTTCTAGTTGTATTCGGCTATATTTTTCTAATGGTGATTATTGCTTCATTAAATGCATCGAAAAGGGGAATGGACAGGAAGAAGTCCTTTTTTATTTTACTTGCTGGAATTGCATTATCGGTCCTTCTCTGTATCTGTATTTGGCTAGTATTTGATATTATCCCGCTTGAAGCACAGTATCTAATTCCGGTAGGCGGGATGTTTATAGGAAATGCGATGATTGCAGGTGCGGTTGTTTTAGAAGCAATGAAAAACAATCCCGAAATGGAAGAGGAATTTTTGAAAAAGAAAGCAATTAAAATCGCTATGATACCAACAGTTGATATGTTAAAAACAGTCGGTCTTATTCAAATACCTGGAACAATGACAGGTATGATTCTTGCAGGAGCAGATCCTTTCGCTTCAGTAAAATATCAGATTTTCATTATTTTTACCTTATTAGTTGTATCCTCTTTGGCTGCCATTATCGTTTGTTTGCTAAATTATAAATATATTATCAAGGAATTTTCTTTCCAAAAGGATACAAGTATGATAGTTTAAGAGGATGATAACAAAATGCAGCAAATTCAAACCCTGCAAAAAGTTATTGATTACATAGAGGAGCGGATTAAAGAAGAGATCGATCCGAAGGAATTAGCCAATATAGCTGGATATTCTCCATATCATTTTTACCGGCTATTTAATAAGCATATTGGCTATCCCATTATGGACTATGTCTTAAGAAGAAAACTGCAATATGCAATATTTGAGCTAACAACCGATAAGAAAATAATCGAAATTGCTTTGGATTATGGCTTTCAGACACATGCAGGTTTCACAAAAGCCTTTAAGAGATGCTTCGGCTGTTCTCCGAGTCTATATAAACTTCATTGTCCTATCTCACACCCACTCAAACCTGATTTAATGAAATTGCAGCAAAAGGAGGTAGGAGGGATGATCCTACAGCCGAAGATGATTTCAAAAGAAGCATTTTGGGTTGCAGGAAAAACGTTTGAAGTCCAGTTGGGGAATATTTCATACACAAGAGATGCACCAGCTTTCTGGGAAGATGGCGGGTTTAATGACGGTTCTATAGAGACTGCCCTTTATACATTACTCAATCCAAAGAAGCATGGGGAGTATTGCTTTAACATTAATCATGATATAGATGAAAAACATTTTATGTTTCTTTTTGCAGTAGAATATGATCAATTTACAGAGCTTCCACGAGAAATGGTTAAACAGGAGATACCTGCCGCCATATATGCAGTTTTTAGAACACCTTTGGTAGAAACAAATCAGTTTGTCTCTTCCATTAAAGGGACTTGGCGTTATATTCTTGAAGACTGGCTCCCACATTCAGGCTATGAAGTAGATGAAAACAGCTATGATTTTGAATATTATGATGAAAATTGCCATCATTGGGAGCATAAGAAAATTTATATGGAAATTCATCTTCCAGTTAAAAGAAGAGGAGGGTGAACATCTCACCCTCTAGAAATTTTTAAAGCTTTTCTTAATAAGTAAAGGACAGGTGATAAGAGAACCGCACTAATAAGAATCGCTGTTTTTATTGAAAATATCGAAGCTACTCCTCCAATAATTGGACCGCCGCTTATTTGCCCGATTGCATCTATTTGTCCTTTCATAGAAAAGAATGTTGCACGTACGGACGATTCCGGAATTATCGTATTTAACCATATTTCTTCTAAAGGCTGCATGATCTGTCTAACCATTTGAATGATCAAATAAAATCCGAGCAGGGCGATTATAGACGTGGAGTAAGAGAAGCCGATTAATGAACTAATTATCAGTAAGCTTCCAATAAATAGGGAGATATAAATTAAATGTAGATGCTTATGGATCGAACTGTTATTAATTATATTAAGAACAATAAAAGAGCCAACAACAACTAAAAATTGAATGCCTCCAGTTACTAGTACAATACTTCTCTCAGAGAAAAAGGAGAGTCTAGATGCTTCTAAGAAATGTGTTAACCATAAACGATCAAATCCCTCACTATAAAACCCAAAAAACAAAGCGATTAGAAAAAGTAATCGTATCAAGCGACTTGCTTTTGAATAAATAGCTATTTTGCTTAAATTCAATTTCATATTCTTCCAAGCGGATGATTGACTTTCCAGCTTCAATGGTATGAACTTTTCTTCTTTCATATGGATCATTAAATAAATAGCAAGCCCCAACATGCAAAGTCCGCCAAGTATAATGGGGAGATTCAGCATAAATATGCCTGTAATAATACTTAAAGGAATCGCAAGTACTGAACCAAGGTTGCCTGCTTTTGCTCCATTCATAAAAGCTCCAGCCGCACGCTCTTCTCCAACCTCATCACTCACCCATGCTTGTAATGAACCACTCGTAAATGTATAACCAATCCCCCATAATATTTGTGAAAGGATAACTGCTAAGAAAAATGGAAACAACCCTTCTACTAAAAAGCCTAATCCGATTAAACTATATCCAATAATAATAGAAAGTTTTCTGCTTTTTAAATCAGAAATAACTCCTGTCGGAATTTCGAAAATAAAAACAGATAGCTCCAGTACGGTCCCAACCAATACAAGTTCAAAGGGATTGAGTTTAACAATTTGCACATGATACAACAAATTTACAGTGAAAATATAAGTAAAGAATAGCTGAGATAAGAAGCAAGTATGGATATATACGTAATATGGATCTTTCTTTATTAAATGTTTCATCATAAATTCCTCCCTCTATAAATATTGATTTATCAACGGTTTGACCCGTTGGTGGGGTGTCAAAAAAATATTTTTCGACACGCTTCCTAACATTACTTTCATATTATGTGAATCTATTCCAACACATGGGTACGC
>NZ_JBIACJ010000008.1:0-224630 GCF_042865275.1 Cytobacillus mangrovibacter
ATGAGAGGAAAAGAATTATCCGGTATTAGCTCCGGTTTCCCGAAGTTATCCCAGTCTTACAGGCAGGTTGCCCACGTGTTACTCACCCGTCCGCCGCTAATCTTCGGGAGCAAGCTCCCTCAGATTCGCTCGACTTGCATGTATTAGGCACGCCGCCAGCGTTCGTCCTGAGCCAGGATCAAACTCTCCAATAAAGAGTTGATTAGCTCATAAATAAAAATTTAAAACGTTGACGTTTTTGTTCGTTCAGTTTTCAAAGATCAATGTTATTTGCTTTTCTTTTCATCTGAAGCAACCTTATTACTATATCATTTACCTTTGTTGATGTCAACAATTTCTTTATTTCTTATAAAAGAAGTGAACTTGTCTCTTGCTGACTTGAATTAGTATAACAACTAAACAAATCGATTGCAAGAGTTTTTTCATCATTTTATATAACTTTTCCAAATAGGATGTTCAAACAATGAGCATAAATAAAAATAGACCGTAAATATACGATCTATTTTAATACTTCATCAATAAACAATTGGCGATTTTTCTCTAAGTGTATGAGTTCTCCAGTATGAATAATCTTCACTAACGGTCTTGTTGGAGACTTTTCTTCTATAAATAGAATTTCAGCCACACGCTCATCAGACAACTTTACATTGCTGCCAATTGAAAATGTCATTATACCTGATCCAATTGCCTGCATGGCAGTGATATCATATTTCCCAAACATATCTTGGAGCATCATTTCTAAAACTCTAAATGGCGATTGTTTCCGTCTATAAAGACGGCTGCAAGTCATTGCATGAAATGTGTCAGCAACCCCAATAATTTTTGCGAAGATATTAATTTTCTTATCTTGCTCTCCTAATGGGTAGCCACTTCCATCCAATCTTTCGTGGTGCTGTAATATTCCAATTTTCATACTTTCCCTTAAAAGAGATATATTTTGAACCATTTTATAAGAATAGGTAGTATGCCTTTTTATATCCTCAAATTCTTGCTGTGTTAAAGTAGATTTCTTTGTTAAGATTGCTGGCTTAATCTTTGCCATTCCAGAGTCAGATAAGCAGCCTCCAATTGCTAATTGAACAATGTCACCTTTGTTCATTTTTAGCCTTTTTCCTATAAATGCACTTATTAATCCTACTGCAACCGCATGTTGAAATAAATACTCATCTTCCGTTGATAAGTGGTGCAAGGAGAATAATTTAGAAGGCACTGTCTCTGATTTCTCTACGAGAGGGATCATGATATTCCTAATCCTTGAAATATCAATTGGAAGACCTGCTTGCCAATTATTGAATTCTCTCTTATACTCTTGAACACCCATTATAAAGGCATCTTCTAGGCTAACTTCCTTACCTGAAGAGACATTACCTGACTCTTTTCCTCCTTCATGCAAAACTTCCTTAGGAATAAATGGGGAACCATTAACCATTAATTTATCTACAGCTACTTCTTTTACCATAAAAGCTTTTAACACTTCAATTAATTCATTCGTTATGATCGTCTTTTTACTTATGATTGGACGATTTGTCAGGCTATAAATATCAGCTGATACAATACAGCCTTCTTGAAGCTCCTTTAAATCTACACGCATATCTATCACACCTCAAATGTCGTGAGTCCTTACTAACATTCTACTTCATTTTATAAAAAAAGAGGAACACAAAATTGTGTCCCTCCTTATTCCATCCTATTCCTGATCATTCACTTCAACATCTTCTTCGGAAGAATCAGCACTCTCAAGCGGTTTTGTTAATTCCTCTTCAGGTTTATCTTCTTCCTTTTCTACTTTCGCAACTGTTGCGACAAATTCATTCTGTGCCTCATCTAAACGGATCAGTCTTACACCCTGTGTATTACGTCCCATTGTAGAGATATCATTAACAGCCATACGAATAAGAACTCCGCCAGTTGTAATCAGCATCAAGTCTTCTTCTCCAGTTACAGCTCTCATTGATACAAGGTTGCCATTTTTCTCAGTAATATTACATGTTTTAATTCCTTTTCCGCCTCTTCCTTGAATACGGTATTCTTCAGAAGGAGTGCGTTTGCCATACCCGTTTTTAGTAACAATTAAGATTTGGGAATGATCTTCTAAAACTTCCATTCCTACAACTTCATCTTCATCGTTTAAACTAATCCCTTTCACACCTGTTGCTGTACGTCCCATTGAACGGACATCTGTTTCTGGGAAACGAATGAGCATTCCATTACTTGTTCCAATAATGATTTCCTTGCTTCCATCTGTTAAACGCGCAGAAATTAATTCATCATCTTCTCTTAAATTTAAGGCAATCAGTCCATTATTTCTTATATGAGCAAACGAGCTTAGCGGAGAACGCTTTGAAATTCCCTTTTTCGTTGTGAAGAATAAGAACCAATCATCAACAAATTCTTCAACTGGAATGATAGCATTAACCCACTCATCCTTCTCAATTCCAAGTAGATTAATAATCGGTATCCCTTTTGCCGTTCGGCTGTATTCAGGAATTTCATACCCTTTAGCACGGTATACTTTCCCCTTATTCGTGAAGAATAGGATTGTATCATGCGTACAGGTGGTAATTAAATGTTCAACAAAATCATCTTCATTTGTTCCCATTCCCTGAATTCCGCGGCCACCGCGTTTTTGCGCTCGGTAAGTCGATACCGGCAGACGCTTAATATAACCTTTATGGGTTAGAGAAATAACAATATTTTCGCGCGGAATGAGGTCTTCATCTTCAATTTGCTCAATTCCTCCGGCAACAATCTCAGTGCGGCGCTTGTCATTAAATCTCTCTTTAATTTCAGTTAATTCTTCACGGATAATTTCAAGAATCTTTTCCTCATCCGCTAAAATTGCCTTCAGTTCCCCAATTAGCTTAACTAAGTTCGCATATTCATCTTCAATTTTTTCACGTTCCAAACCTGTTAAACGCTGAAGACGCATATCAAGAATAGCTTGAGCCTGCTTATCAGAAAGATTAAACTTTGTCATTAATCCTTCACGGGCAATATCTGTTGTTTGAGAGCTGCGGATTAATGCAATGACTTCATCCAAATGATCAAGTGCAATACGTAAACCTTCTAAGATATGGGCACGTGCTTCTGCCTTCCTTAATTCAAACTCCACTCTACGGCGAATAACAACCTTCTGATGAGCAAGATAGTACACTAAACATTGCTTTAAATTTAGGACCTTCGGCTCGCCATCTACTAAGGCAAGTAAGTTAATACCAAAACTCGTCTGCATGGCTGTTTGTTTGTATAAGTTATTTAACAGAACACTTGCATTAGCATCTTTGCGAACCTCTATAACGATTCTCATCCCATCACGGTCTGATTCATCACGAAGATCTGTAATTCCGTCAATCTTTTTCTCCCTAACAAGTTCAGCAATCCGCTCAATAAGCTTTGCTTTATTTACCTGATAAGGGATTTCATTGACGATAATCACTTCTTTGCCATTTGCCTTTTGCTCAATCTCTACCTTTGCTCTTAAAGTAATAGATCCTCTTCCCGTTTCATAAGCTTTACGAATACCGCTACGTCCTAAAATGATCCCAGCAGTTGGAAAGTCAGGACCAGGAATAATATCCATTAATTCTTGAATGGTGATCTCAGGATCTTGGCTCACTGCTAGGACCCCATCGATGACCTCTCCTAGCTGATGTGGTGGAATATTTGTTGCCATTCCTACCGCTATCCCTGAAGTTCCATTTACTAATAAGTTAGGGAAACGTGCGGGAAGAACAACAGGTTCTCTTTCTTCCCCATCATAGTTATCTTGATAATCAATTGTATCTTTATTAATATCTCTTAGAAGTTCCATTGAGATTTTTGACATCCGTGCTTCCGTATAACGCATGGCTGCTGCAGAGTCCCCATCAACTGAACCAAAGTTTCCATGTCCATCAACTAACATATAGCGATAGTTAAAATCCTGAGCCATACGAACCATCGTTTCATATACAGCAGAATCACCATGTGGATGGTATTTACCAATAACGTCCCCAACAATACGTGCTGACTTTTTGTACGGCTTATCTGCATGCATACCAAGGTCATGCATTGCATACAAGATACGACGGTGAACAGGCTTTAATCCATCTCTTACATCCGGTAGCGCGCGCGATACGATAACACTCATCGCATAATCAAGAAAAGACTCACGCATTTCTTGGCTTATATTTCTCTCTTTTATCTGAGACTTCGGAGTTTCGGCCATTTAAAGAACCTCCCTTATAAGTGAAACTTCCTGCATGTTTACATGCTTATCATTAAGTGACTTCTCGCCACCGCTTTTCTATGTAAAACCAGGATAGAATAATCTAGAATCTATCCTGGCATCCTAATTATATATCCAGATTTTTTACATATAGTGCATTTTCTTCGATAAAATGACGACGTGGTTCTACTTTATCGCCCATTAAAATTTCAAATGTTTCATCAGCCTCAATTGCATCATCTAAATTCACTTGCAACAGAGTTCTTGTTTTAGGGTCCATCGTTGTCTCCCAAAGCTGCCCAGGGTTCATTTCACCCAGACCTTTATATCGCTGCACATTTGGCTTTGGCTGGCTTGGTAATTGACTCATGATTTCCGCTAATTGATGATCATTGTATGCATACTCAATTTTCTTCCCTTGCTGCACCTTATATAACGGTGGCTGAGCAATGTAAATATAGCCTGCTTCGAGTATTTTTCTCATATAACGATAGAAGAACGTTAATAATAGTGTTCGAATATGAGCACCGTCAACGTCAGCATCAGTCATGATGACAATCTTGTGATATCTCGCTTTAGAAATATCAAAATCTTCACCAATCCCCGTTCCCGCAGCAGTAATCATCGCTCTTACTTCATTATTTGAAAGAATACGATCCAATCTTGCTTTCTCTACATTTAAGATTTTTCCTCTTAACGGAAGAATAGCTTGGAAATGGCGATCTCGCCCTTGTTTAGCTGAACCGCCAGCCGAGTCACCCTCTACAATATAAAGTTCAGATATGGAAGCATCTTTTGAAGAACAATCCGCTAATTTCCCAGGAAGGCTTGATACTTCAAGTGCACTCTTTCTTCTTGTTAATTCACGCGCTTTCTTGGCTGCAAGTCTTGCACGTGCTGCCATAAGTCCCTTTTCCACAATCTTTCTGGCAACTGCTGGGTTTTCTAATAGGAACTTTTCGAGTGTTTCTGAAAAAATAGTATCAGTAATTGCTCGAACCTCAGAATTTCCAAGCTTTGTTTTTGTTTGTCCTTCAAATTGAGGATCAGGATGTTTAACAGATATAATTGCAGTTAACCCTTCACGTACATCTTCTCCAGAAAGATTAGCATCATTTTCTTTAAATATCCCATTTTTTCTAGCATAGTCATTAATAACCCTAGTTAAAGCAGTTTTAAATCCTACTTCATGTGTTCCGCCTTCGTATGTGTTGATGTTATTTGCGAAGGAATGAATATTTCCAGTGAAACCATCATTATACTGCATGGAAACTTCAACACTGATTCCCTCACGTTCACCTTCAATATAAATCGGCTCTTCGTGAATAACATCCTTTGTACGATTCAAATGTTCAACGTACGACTTAATTCCACCTTCGTACATATATTCATTTTTCTTATCTTCCACACGCTTATCTTCAATCGTAATTTTCAAGCCACGGTTTAAGAAAGCTAACTCACGAATTCGGTTGGCAAGTGTCTCGTAATCATATTCAGTTGTTTCAGTAAATATTTCTCCATCCGGCTTGAAGTGTGTCTTAGTCCCTGTATGATCCGTTTCACCTATAACCCTAAGTTCTTCAATTATAGCCCCGCGTTCAAACTTTATATAGTGAATATGACCATCACGATGGACAAAAACTTCTAATTCCGATGATAGAGCATTAACTACAGACGCTCCTACACCATGTAGACCACCAGAAACTTTGTATCCTCCGCCGCCAAACTTCCCACCTGCATGTAGAACTGTCATGATAACCTCAACTGCTGGCCGACCCATTTTCTCCTGAATACCTACAGGAATGCCTCGTCCATTATCAGTGACAGTTATACTATTATCTTTCTCGATGCACACATTAATTTCTGAACAATAGCCAGCTAATGCTTCGTCAATACTATTATCGACAATTTCCCAGACGAGATGATGGAGACCTTTAGCACTGGTAGAACCAATATACATTCCCGGACGCTTTCTTACTGCTTCAAGACCCTCTAGTACCTGTATCTGATTCGCATCATAGGACTGCTCTTGCACAGCCTTTTGCTCCATAGACACATCGATCACCTACACTTTCGTTTTGCTCACTTTAATCAATAATCTATATAAAAACTGACATTACTGTCAGTCCGCTTTTGGTAATTCCATATATTCTAATATTCATGAATAGCTAATTGCTGGGAACGTTTTTTTAGTGTTCCAGAAGC
Source organism: Cytobacillus mangrovibacter (assembly GCF_042865275.1). Classification (NCBI taxonomy): domain Bacteria; kingdom Bacillati; phylum Bacillota; class Bacilli; order Caryophanales; family Bacillaceae; genus Cytobacillus; species Cytobacillus mangrovibacter. The sequence goes on from NZ_JBIACJ010000008.1 coordinate 6,413, forward strand.
TAATGGGGAAAAGTAAACTTCCTTCGCGGTGATGACTACTGATTTAAATGACCCCTTAGAAAGATTTACGATTGAATGATTCTTGCATTCTAAAAACTCCTCTACATACTTAGAAGAGTTGAAACTTTCTTTATCTAAAATTGCAATGATATCCTTTGAACGTACTAATATATCTTCTCCGACATGAATATACAAACACTCACCTCATTGAATCTTAAGTATACCTCCAGCTTTCACTCGAAACGCAGCAGCCTCTTTTAGTGTTTGATGATCGATTCCATCAACACTAGTTGTCGTGACAAAGGTTTGTACTTTTCCCTGTATCGTATTTAATAAGTGCGATTGACGATAATCATCCAGTTCCGATAGAACATCATCTAGAAGAAGGATGGGATACTCGCCAATTTCAGAATGAATCAGTTCAAGCTCTGCTAGCTTGACAGATAGAGCAGTGGTCCTTTGTTGGCCTTGTGAACCAAATGTTTGTACATCTCGTCCATTAACAAAAAAAAGAAGGTCATCCCGATGAGGTCCAAACATTGTTGTTCCGCGTTCTATCTCTCTTATCTTTATTTTAGCAAATTTTTCCTCATAGACACTTACTATTTTCGACAATTCTTGCTCATCTGATACATCTGCTGACGGCTTATACTCTATTTTCAATGTTTCCAGTCCTCTAGATATCCCTACATGGATCGGTATCGCCCATTTTTCAAGCAGTCTCAAAAATTCAAAACGCTTAAATACAATTTTCGCAGCTATTTGAATAAATTGTTCTGTTAAAATTTCAAGCATCGTGTGGTCGGTTTGTTTTTTTATTTGCAGTTGTTTTAAATAATGATTGCGCTGTTGAAGAACTTTCTGGTATTGACTTATATCATGTAAATAAATAGGGGAAACTTGCCCTATCTCCATATCAATAAATCGACGTCTTACTTGTGGACTGCCTTTTACAAGATGAAGATCCTCCGGAGCAAACATAACAACATTCATATTCCCAACATATTGGCTCAATCTTTGCTGTTCAATATGGTTGCACTTAGCCTTCTTTCCCTTTTTGGAAATGACTAATTGCATTGGCAATGAGCCGTGCTTTTTTTTTATCCGTCCTTCTATTTTAGCATACTCTTGATCCCAACGAATAAGATCTTTATCATTTGAAGTTCGATGTGACTTAGCCATAGCTAATACATAGATGGATTCCATTACATTTGTTTTCCCTTGGGCATTTTCACCTAAGATAACATTTACTTTATCTTCGAAGTGTACCTCTAATTCATCATAGTTACGATAATTTTTCAAAAGCAACTGCTCAATATGCATAGGCGCTACATCCTTTTGGACTTCGAAGAGGATTAGATAATTTCAAAAGAACCAAAACTAGCGATATCAATTTTGTCCCCTAATCGAAGCTTTCTACCTCTTCTTTGATCTTGTTCTCCATTGATAAATACTTCATATTCACTCAGAAACCACTTAGCCATCCCGCCTGACTGGATCATATCCGCAGCTTTTAAAAACTGGCCTAATGTAATGTATTCTGTCTCTATTTTAATTTTCGTCATTATTTCACTCTTTCTAAAATAGTATCCAATACTTTATTTTACTAAATAACTAACTAATATACAAAGATAAGTTAATACGATTGAAAAGCTACCAACAGTCTGCTGGTAGCTCAATCTTTTTTGAATCTATTTAGTATGTTCGAACTGGGAGTATTAACTGAAGAATGGAATCATCATTTACTGGACGAATAACAAATGGCCTCATTGCACCAGTGAAGCTTATTGTTATTTCTGAGCCCTCCAGTGTTTTAAGAGCGTCCATCATAAATTTCGCACTAAAGGAGATTTTCAGGTCTTCTCCCTCAATTTGTTGACTTTGGAGTTCCTCGACTACATTTCCGATTTCCGGTGTATTGGACGAAATTTCAATACTTCCCTCTGTCATTGTTGTGAACTTAACAACATTATTTCTGCCCTCTCTTGCCAGCAATGATGCACGATCAATCGCATGAAGGAAATCCTTCGTATTTACAACAATATTTGTTTTACTTTCATTTGGAATTAATTTTGAAGTATCAGGATAATTCCCCTCTAATAATCTTGAGAAGAACAATAAATTCTTCGCTTTAAATAAAACTTGGTTTTCCGTAATAACAATATCAATTAAGTCATTGTTATCATCCAGTATCTTACTTAATTCACTTAGACTCTTTCCTGGAATAACAACATTATAGCTTTCATTTGCCTCAGTCTCAATTCTAGCCTTTCTCAAAGCTAGTCGGTGACTATCTGTTGCAACACAGATTAATTCATTATTTCCCACCTTCCAGTTTACACCTGTCAAGATGGGGCGTGTTTCTGAGGTGGACACTGAAAATACAGTTTGTCTAATCATCATTTTCAAGAGATCTGTTGGGATTTTAAAAATGTTTTCTTCTTTAATTTGCGGTAGATGTGGATATTCCTCAGCATCTAATCCATTTAATTTAAATTCAGATTTGCCTGAACGGATAATGGTTTGTAATTGATTTTCTACATGAATTTCCACAATATCTGTTGGCAGCTTTTTAACGATCTCACTAAAGAACTTTGCCTGGAGAACAATCGATCCTGTTTGCTTAATTTCAGCAATTTCATGTTCATCTTCTTCTTTTGGGATAAAGGATTCAATCGAAATGTCAGAATCACTGCCTGTTAATGTGACCCCATCGGTTGTCGCTACAATTTTAATTCCTGTTAAAATCGGGATAGTCGTTCGGCTTGTTACAGCTTTCATTACATCTTGAACACTTTGTACTAAACGATCCCGTTGGATTATAAATCTCATTTTTTAATCCTCCGAATATAAGTATTTTTTTTAAAGATAGGTATATATTTTTCTTTTAAAAAATAATAGAAGTACTAGTAGGGCTTGTTAGTATGTGGATAACTCTATTTTTTGAATGGAAACACAGCCTATCCACATGTGGACAGACTGTGTGTAAGTAGTTCGGAGTTATTCACATTATATTTTTAAGACTTCATGAATTTCTTTTAGCTGTTTTTGAAATTGAGTATCCGTTTGGATCAGCTTGGATATCTTTTCATGAGCATGAATAACGGTTGTATGGTCTCTTCCTCCAAATTCCTCACCAATCTTAGGAAGGGAGAAATCTGTTAATTCCCTTGAAAGATACATCGCAATTTGTCGTGGGAAAGCGACGGATTTCGTTCTCTTTTTCGCCTTGAAGTCCTCAAGTTTTACATTGTAATGTTCCCCAACAACACGCTGAATATCAAGGATTGTAATTATTTTAGGCTTAGAGCTTGGAATAATATCCTTTAGTGCTTCAGCAGCCAAATCAGCATTAATATCTTTATTGATTAGAGAGGAATAGGCAACAACACGGATAAGTGCCCCTTCTAATTCACGAATATTGGAGTCAATCTGATTGGCTATATATAACATGACTTCATTCGGAATATCTAATCCTTCTGCTTTCGCCTTCTTACGGAGAATAGCAATCCTCGTTTCAAGATCTGGCGGCGTAATATCAGTTATTAAACCCCATTCAAACCTGGAACGAAGCCGATCTTCAAGTGTTGGTATTTCTTTTGGCGGGCGGTCACTTGAAATGACAATTTGCTTGCTCTCTTCATGCAAAGTATTAAAAGTATGGAAGAATTCCTCTTGTGTCGATTCTTTTCCAGCTAGAAATTGAATATCATCAATTAATAGCACATCCACTTTACGATATTTATTGCGAAAATCAATGGCTTTATTATCACGAATGGAGTTAATAAATTCATTTGTAAATTTTTCTGATGATAAATACACAACTTTAGCAGATGGATTATGATCCAATACATAATGGCCAATCGCATGCATTAAATGCGTTTTTCCAAGTCCAACTCCCCCATAAATAAATAAAGGGTTATATGCTTTGGCCGGCGCTTCAGCAACTGCAAGTGAAGCAGCATGTGCAAAGCGGTTGCCTGATCCGATAACAAATGTATCAAATGTGTTTTTCTGATTAAGCATAATGGATGGCAGTTCGGGCTGTTCCTCTTCTTTTTTCTTCTTCTTAGGAAGATTAGAAAGATCAAGATCATTCTCAGTCTGATTTTGCGGGATAATAAATTTAACTCCCAATTCTTCGCCTGTTATTTCATAGACAATTTCAGAAATCAGTTTGGAGTATCGCTCTTCAAGCCAATCACGGGCAAAGTCATTTGGAACCGTAATGACTAAAGTATCCCCTTGAAGGGAATGGGCTTTAGTTGATTTTAGCCATGTTTCATAGCTTGGCTTGCTTATTTTTTTTTCAATTTTAGCAAGAGCATTATTCCAAAGATCTGCTATATTCTCCAATCATTGTCCCTCCTCTTCCTATTTTTTTGCGTTGCTTTACGTAATTCCGCATTAAAAATATAGGTTATACAAGTTGTACAACCTATATGAATGAACCATGTTTTTATTTTGGTTGGACCTTTACTCATCCTTACTTACCAATAAGAAGTCAATATTATGAGGTCGTATATCCGCTTTTTTGAAATCTATCGAAATAATGATGTGGAAAAATATATAATAAGGAAGTAAAATAGGATTTCGACAATATCCACTACCTGTGGACAATGTTTTACAATCCCTTTGAATAAACTGTCCACATGATATCCACAATCTGTGGATAACGGAGTTATGCACAATGAATTATTAAGAGTGAAAACACAATTATGATAACAGATAATCCTAAGAGGTGCAACGATTTTTCAGATATTATCCACAAGCTTAACATATTGGGTATAAAAACTGTCCACAAGACCTTTTTTTGTGAAAAAGCTGTCAATATGTGCTGTGGATAATAAAAAACCTGTCGAAAATTTATCCACAAGGTAGGGCAGCGATGATTAATGGAGAAATTTACTTTCTTAAAATATAATTTTTTAAGTGACAGAAAGATAAAAAGAGGGTAAACTCTCTTAGTAGAACTTTTTAAATTCAGTTAGGAATTTCTGAACTTATACAATGAAGAGTTGACAATATTCTAGTAGCATCTTTATAATAGTTAAGACTGTCTTTAGCAGCTATTCCTCGAGGGAGGTGTCATATAATGAAAAGAACTTACCAACCAAGTAAGCGTAAAAGAAGCAAAGTTCATGGATTCCGTAGTCGTATGAGTACGCCTAACGGACGTAATGTCCTTGCTCGTCGTCGTCGTAAAGGAAGAAAAGTATTATCTGCTTAGGCCACTGAAACGTCAGTGGTCTTTTTTTCCATAATCATAGAAATGCGTAAATGTCTTAAAGGTGGTGTAAATGACAATGAAAAAAGAGTATAGAGTGAAAAAGAATAAAGAATTTCAAGAAGCCTTTAAAAAGGGCAAGTCATTTGCAAATCGCCAATTTGTGGTTTATTCACTTAAAAAGCCAGGGCAGGAGCATTTCCGAATCGGTCTTTCTGTGAGTAAAAAGATCGGAAATGCTGTAACCAGAAATCAGATAAAGAGATATATCCGTCAAGCATTCCATGAGTTCGAGAATGAAGTGCAGAACCCATTTGACTACATAATTATTGCTAGGAAGCCTGTAGCTGAAATGGGATTGGACGAAATAAAAAAAAGTTTGACCCATGTATTAAAGCTCTCTAGGGTTTTGAAAAAATAAAAGTATGGCAATAATGTACAACAGTCGTTTTTCATTCTTAACAGCCTTTTTGAACACTTGAAAGAGACTATATAATTTAAAGACAATAGATAGTAAAAATGGTAAAATACATATAAATCTGTGTGTAAGCAAAAGTAAATATCCAAATATACTTATTTTCTAAGCAGTAAGGAGGAAAAAACGTTTGAAGAAAAGAATATTTCTGGTAATCGGGTTGATTTTCTTGGTGTCACTTTTAGCTGGCTGTACAGAAATCAAACAACCGATTACTTCTGAGAGTGAAGGGTTTTGGAATGAGTACATAGTGTATCCGCTTTCACTGTTTATTATAAAAGTGGCAGAGTTTGCTGGAGGTAGCTTTGGGCTTTCGATAATTATCGTTACGATCGTTATTCGTTTATTCTTACTGCCGCTAATGATTAAGCAGACGAAAAGTTCAAAGGCAATGCAGGCAATACAGCCTGAAATGCAAAAGCTGAAAGAGAAATATAGTTCAAAGGATCAAAAAACACAACAGAAGCTGCAGCAGGAAACAATGGCATTATTTCAGCAGCATGGTGTCAATCCGTTAGCAGGCTGTTTTCCACTAATTATTCAAATGCCGATTTTAATTGGATTCTATCATGCAATTACACGTACAAGGGAAATTGCTGATCATAGCTTCTTATGGTTTGACCTCGGCTCTCCAGATCCAATTTATTTATTACCGCTTATTGCGGGTGTAACAACATTTATTCAACAAAAGATGATGATGGCTGGAACGGCAAATCAAAATCCACAAATGGCGATGATGCTTTGGCTAATGCCGATCATGATTATTGTCTTTGCAATTAACTTCCCAGCAGCTCTTTCATTATACTGGGTAGTTGGAAATATCTTTATGATTGTACAGACGTACTTTATAAAAGGGCCGGAGCTAAAGAGTGCAAAAGCAACCGGTAATGCAGGAGGAGCAAAAAAGTGAAACAAGTAACTGCTACGGGGACAACCGTCGAGGAAGCAGTAAAGTCGGCTCTCGCTCAATTACAGACAACGAAAGAGCATGCAGAGATTACGATTGTTGATGAAGGGAAAAAGGGGATATTCGGTATTTTTGGCTCACGTCCTGCTATTGTGAAAGCTGTTAAGAAGCAGGATCCTATTGAAGAAGCGAAGAAATTCCTGTCAGATGTTAGTGAAAAGATGGGTGCACCTGTTGAAATTGAGCTTGTAGGTGAAGGGCGAAATATCCAATTTATTTTAACAGGTGAGAAAATTGCGCTATTGATCGGAAAAAGAGGACAAACATTAAATTCTTTACAATATTTAACACAACTTGTGATTAATCGTTATTCTGATCAATATATGAATGTTTTGCTTGATGCAGAAGATTACCGAAAAAGACGCAATGATACCCTTATTCAATTAGCGGAAAGGCTAGCACAAAAAGCAGTAAGAACTGGCCAAAGTGTTGCTTTAGAACCGATGCCTTCATATGAACGAAAAGTCATTCATGCAGCGCTAGCAGAAAATAAACGGGTAAAAACATATTCAAGTGGAAATGACCCGCATCGACATCTTGTCATCACACCAAATAAATAGAAACGAACTCCCAATCATTTGATTGGGAGTTTTTTGTTGCTCTAAAAAGTTACGAAACGATTGGCAAAAAAATTAGTTGATTGGAGCGGAAGGTGCGAGACTCCTGCGGGAAGTGTGGGACAGGTAAGACCCCGCAGAAGCGTGTGCTTCGAGGAGGCTCACCGCCCGCCCCGCGGAAAGCGAGCACCTGGAGCGGAAATCAACCTCTACTAACTACATTTCTCTAGCATCAATGTTTGCGAAAACAGCCTGAATGTGAATTATCATTTGGTTTTATTGTTATTCACATGTGGATAAGTTAAAATAGAGCATAATAATCTAGAGGAATGTGGATAAAAAAGGTTAAGAATGCAAAGAGTGACCTTGTGGATAAGAAGCAAAAAAGGTGACTCCGTTCTTTTCTAACAAATGAGCATATGCTATTCTATTTATTTGGGTATTTGGTATAAATAGAAACCTGCTAGTGTAGTGAGTGGAGTGGATTTAAATGGAGTTTGATACAATAGCGGCTATTTCAACACCAATGGGTGAAGGAGCAATTGCGATTGTTCGGTTAAGTGGTGATCATGCGATTGCCATTGCAGATAAATTATTTAGAGGAATCGGCGGAAAAAGGATTAAAGATGTTGCTTCCCATACAATCCACTATGGTCAAATTATTGATCCGAAGACAGGTCAAGTGGCTGAGGAAGTAATGGTTTCTGTGATGAAAGGTCCGAAAACCTTTACCAAAGAGGATGTCGTTGAAATTAATTGCCACGGTGGCTTAGTATCTGTTAATCGTGTACTGCAGCTGCTTTTGAATAATGGAGCAAGGCTTGCGGAGCCAGGGGAATTTACGAAAAGGGCGTTTTTAAATGGACGTATTGATTTATCCCAGGCAGAAGCAGTGATGGATTTAATTCGTGCCAAAACCGATCGGGCTATGAATGTAGCACTAGGACAGATGGAAGGGCGGCTTTCTAAGCTGATTCAAAAGCTGCGCCAAGAAATCTTAGAAACATTGGCACATGTAGAAGTGAATATTGATTATCCTGAGTATGATGATGTTGAGGAAATGACACATACACTTTTGCTGGAAAAAGGGGCATATGTCAAAGAAGAGATTGAAAAGCTGCTGAGAACCTCTCAACAAGGGAAAATTTTGCGAGAGGGATTGTCTACAGTTATTGTAGGACGTCCGAATGTAGGAAAATCATCATTACTAAATAGTCTTGTTCATGAAAATAAGGCGATTGTAACAGACATTCCAGGGACGACTAGAGATGTAATTGAGGAATATGTTAATGTGCGTGGTGTTCCATTACGATTACTAGATACTGCAGGTATTCGGGAAACAGAAGATATTGTTGAACGAATCGGTGTAGAAAGATCCCGGCAGGTATTAAAAGAAGCAGATCTTATTTTACTGGTTCTTAATTATTCCGATGAATTTACAAATGAAGATGAAAACTTATTTAAAGCTGTTGAAGGCATGGATGTTATCGTTATCGTCAATAAAACAGACTTGCCTCAAGCTATAGATATGGATAAAGTTCAAGTGCTTTCGAAAGGTCATAAAATAGTTACGACTTCCTTATTAGAAGATAAGGGGGTAGATCAATTAGAAGAAGCAATTGCATCTTTGTTTTTTTCAGGTTCAATAGAAACAGGGGATCTAACTTATGTTTCAAACACTCGCCATATTGCATTGCTGAATCAAGCATTAAATACGATTGAAGAAGCACTTCAGGCTGTTAATATGGGAACACCAATAGATATTGTGCAAATCGATTTAACAAGAACATGGGAATTGCTCGGTGAAATTATTGGAGACAGTGTTCATGAAAGCCTAATCGATCAATTATTTTCACAGTTTTGTTTAGGAAAGTAAAAGAAGAATAAAGGAGGCAGAATTATGCCATATGAAGCAGGAAACTATGATGTCATCGTTATTGGCGCGGGTCATGCAGGCTGTGAAGCTGGCCTTGCATCTGCCCGTATTGGTGCGAAGACATTAGTCATTACTATCAATTTAGATATGATTGCCTTTATGCCATGCAACCCATCAGTTGGCGGACCAGCTAAGGGAATTGTTGTCCGGGAAATTGATGCATTAGGTGGGGAAATGGGTAAGGTAATTGATAAAACTCATATTCAAATGCGAATGTTGAATACAGGAAAAGGACCAGCTGTCCGAGCATTAAGGGCGCAGGCTGATAAATTTATGTATCAGCATGAAATGAAGAAGATACTTGAAGAGGAAGAAAACTTAACTCTCATCCAGGGGATGGTTGAAAGATTAATTGTAGAAGATGGTGTTTGTAAAGGTGTTGTTACCCAAACAGGAGCAGTCTACCATTCGAAGACAGTTATTATAACGACTGGTACTTTCCTAAGAGGTGAAATTATTTTAGGTGAACTGAAATATTCAAGCGGCCCTAATAATCAGCAGCCTTCTATCAAGCTTTCTGAGCACCTTCAGGAGTTAGGCTTTGATTTGGTTCGATTTAAAACGGGTACGCCTCCTCGAGTGAATAGTCATACCATTGATTACAGCAAAACCGAAATCCAGCCTGGTGATGAAACACCAAGAGCTTTTTCATACGAAACGACTAAGTATATTACAGATCAGCTTCCTTGCTGGCTAACATATACGAGTGAAGAAACACATCAAATAATCAATAACAATCTCCACCGATCACCTATGTATTCTGGAATGATTCAAGGAAAAGGTCCGCGCTATTGCCCTTCCATTGAAGATAAGGTTGTTCGTTTCAACGATAAGCCTCGTCATCAAATTTTTCTGGAGCCAGAAGGAAGAAATACACAGGAAGTATATGTTCAAGGTCTTTCAACAAGCTTACCTGAGGAAGTTCAGCATCGTTTAATTAGAAGTGTACCTGGTCTAGAAAACGCACAAATGATGCGTGCTGGATATGCTATCGAATACGATGCAATTGTACCAACCCAGCTATGGCCTACATTAGAAACGAAGCAAGTTAAAAGTCTCTTTACCGCTGGCCAAATCAATGGAACGTCAGGCTATGAAGAAGCGGCTGGGCAAGGTCTTATGGCTGGAATAAATGCAGGGCTAAAAGCATTAGTAAAAGAAGAGGTTATTCTAAGTCGCTCTGATGCCTATATTGGTGTAATGATCGATGATCTTATTACAAAGGGAACTTCTGAACCCTATCGTTTGCTTACATCACGTGCAGAATATCGCTTATTGCTTCGTCATGATAATGCGGATTTGCGCTTAACAGAAGTTGGTCATTCGATTGGTCTTATTAAAGAAGAACGTTATCAAAAGTTTTTAGGAAAAAAACAATCGATTGAAGGCGAAATTAAAAGACTCCAAAAAACAATCATCAAGCCGACCGCTGAAGTTCAGGAACTAATTCATAATCTAGGCGGAAGTGAATTAAAGGATGGGATCAGGGCTTCTGATCTATTAAAACGAACAGAAATGACATATGAGCATATTCAGCAGCTTGTTCCTAGTGAAGAGGCTCTTGATTCCGAGGTTGAAGAGCAAGTTGAAATTCATATTAAATATGAGGGATATATTGAAAAATCCCTTCAGCAAGTTGAGCGTTTAAAGAAGATGGAAGACAAAAAAATTCCTGAGAACATTGACTATGATGCCATTAACGGAATTGCCACAGAAGCAAAACATAATTTAAAAGAAGTTCAGCCTTTATCGATTGCACAGGCTTCAAGGATTTCTGGTGTAAACCCAGCAGATATTTCAATTTTGCTGATTTATATTGAACAGGGACGGATTGCAAGAGTCTCAAATGAATAGAGCGAGACATTTGGAAAGGACTAGGCGATGAATATAGAACAATTTATTGATATGCTGAGTGCGAAGGGGATCTCGCTTTCGCCTCAGCAGCTTCAACAATACGAAACTTATTACTCCACATTAGTGGAATGGAATGAAAAAATGAATTTAACAGCCATTACTGACAAGCCTGAGGTGTATTTAAAGCATTATTATGATTCGATTTCGGCTGCTTTTTATTTTGATTTTAATGAGCCTTTACATATTTGCGATGTTGGTGCAGGTGCAGGTTTTCCAAGTCTGCCTATCAAAATTGCCTTTCCAGAACTTCATGTGACCATTGTCGATTCATTGAATAAACGAATTGGTTTTTTAGAGCATCTCTCAAATCAATTGGGCTTGAAGAATGTCCAATTTATCCATGATCGTGCAGAAACATTTGGTCAGAAAAAGGAGCATCGAGAAGTGTATGATGTGGTCACTGCACGAGCTGTAGCAAGACTATCCGTACTTAGCGAGCTTTGCTTACCACTTGTGAAAGTAGGTGGGACTTTTGTAGCGATGAAGGGTGCAAGTGCAAAAGAAGAATTAGATGCAGGGAAAAAGGCGATTGCCGTCCTAGGCGGTAAGCTTGATCAATCCTTTTCCTTCACACTTCCTCAAGAAGAAAGCGAACGGAATATTTTAATTATCAAAAAGGAAAAGGCTACACCAAAAAAGTACCCAAGAAAACCAGGTACGCCAAACAAAACACCAATTGAATAATATTACGTTTTTCACAGAAATATGGCATAATAAATAGGTTAATGCAATAATCTGACTCGTTTTATTTAATAATCAAGGAATTTTGTCTGATAAAATTTATTTAGCAATAATACTTGCAAGTACAGTCTTAGCAAAGTTGAAGCAGAAATGTTCACAATTTTAGTACGAAAAAAATGGGTTAATATTGATAGTCGGAAGGACTTGTCATTTTTATAGAGAATATGTAATAGGGAGTTTCGTAAAGGTGGTGCAGGGTGATGAAGCATTCTTTCTCACGCTTTTTTGGCCTAGGCGAAAAGGGAGAACAAGTAGAAGCGGAAAAATTAGAAGATCAAGTGGATATAGAGAAAATTGGGGATTTCGAAGAAGTAAAGAAAATTCCCATTAATCTTATTGTTCCTAACCGTTTTCAGCCAAGAACGGTATTTGATGATGATCGAATTGAGGAACTGTCACGAACGATTCATACACACGGGATTATTCAACCGATTGTAGTAAGGGAATTTGGAAATGGCCAGTTCGAAATTATTGCTGGTGAGCGAAGATGGAGAGCAATGAAGAAGCTTGGCTGGGATGAAGTCCCGGCTATTGTTAAGAATCTTAATGATACAGAAACAGCTTCTGTTGCCTTAATTGAAAATCTCCAAAGAGAAGAATTATCACCGATAGAGGAAGCTGTTGCTTACGGAAAGCTTCTAGAGCTGCATAATCTAACGCAAGAGGCACTGGCACAGCGTTTAGGCAAAGGGCAGTCAACTGTCGCTAATAAGCTTAGACTTTTAAAACTCCCTCAACTTGTCCAAGACGCCTTATTAAGTAAAGCGATTACAGAGCGCCATGCCCGTTCACTAATCCCTTTAAAGGATCCTGAAAAGCAAGTGAAATTACTTGAGGAAGTTATCGAAAAAAGTCTAAATGTTAAGCAAACAGAAGATCGAGTTGTAAGGATTCTAGAACAGAATAATCCTAAGCCAAAGGCAAAGAGAAAAGCCTTTAGTAAAGATATGCGAATTGCGGTCAATACGATACGTCAATCATTATCTATGGTTTCAGACAGTGGGATTAATTTAGATTCCAAAGAAGAAGAATTTGATGAATTCTATCAAATCACGATTAAAATACCTAAAAAGAAATAGGTTTATTTAATTGATCCTTGATAAATATAGTCCTTTTTAAAAGAGGTTGTTGATTGGAGCGGAAGGTGCGACACCACAGGCGCTTTGGCGCCGAGGAGGCTCACCGCCCACCCCACGGTTCGGTGCGTACCTGGAGCGGAAATCAATCTCTACCAATTATATGTTAATTAGCAACCATATTTACGAAAACAGCCATAAATTATACAGTTGAAATAGCCTGTTGAGTATGCATAAATAAAGTGATTGGTTTGATAGATCACTTTTTAAAATGCGTATTCCACAGGCTATTAGACTATCTGCATTATTAATAACTACAAAAACCTCTGTCCTTCTCCATATTTTTAACAAAAAAAATATCCTCTTGCCTTTTTCATGATAAAATAGATTACGTGACTGCTATTTTTAAAAAGTTGAAGTTATTAATATATATGCGACAAAAAACTTAATTGAAGATGAAGGCAGGTGATATCGTGGGCAAAGTAATTGCAATTGCAAACCAAAAGGGTGGAGTTGGCAAAACGACGACTTCAGTCAATCTTGGTGCATGCTTAGCATACATAGGGAAGAAAGTCTTATTGGTAGATATAGATCCTCAAGGGAATGCAACAAGTGGTGTTGGGATCGAAAAGGCTGATGTGGAACAATGCATTTATGATGTGTTAGTTGATGATGTGGAAGCGTCTAAGGTAATTATGCCAACATCAGTTGAAAATCTCTACGTCATTCCAGCAACAATTCAATTAGCAGGAGCAGAAATTGAATTAGTGCCGACGATTTCAAGAGAAGTTAGACTAAAAAGAGCATTGGAAGAAATTAAGGAAGATTACGATTATATTATTATTGATTGTCCTCCTTCCCTAGGATTACTTACACTCAATTCATTTACCGCTTCTGATGCAGTTATTATCCCTGTTCAGTGTGAATATTACGCTTTAGAAGGATTAAGTCAGTTACTGAACACTGTTCGTCTTGTTCAAAAGCACTTAAATCAGGACTTGAAAATAGAGGGTGTTTTATTAACCATGCTTGATGCAAGAACTAATTTAGGCTTACAGGTAATTGAAGAAGTGAAAAAGTATTTTCAAGATAAAGTCTATAAAACGATTATTCCTAGAAATGTTCGTCTAAGTGAAGCACCCAGCCATGGTGAGCCAATTATTACGTATGATCCGAAGTCCCGCGGAGCTGAAGTATATTTAGATTTGGCAAAGGAAGTGATTTCAAATGGCTAAAGGCTTAGGAAAAGGACTGAATGCCTTTTTTACAAACATGGAAACCGAGAAGGAAGAAACGGTTCGCGAAGTTAAAATAAAAGAGCTGAGGCCCAATCCTTATCAGCCACGGAAAGTATTTGACAAGGAAGCAATCGAGGAACTGAAGCAATCGATTATTGAACATGGCATTCTTCAGCCTATTATTGTTCGAAAAAGTATCAAGGGCTATGAAATTGTTGTAGGTGAGAGGCGTTTTCGTGCAGCAAAGGAAGCGAAGTTTGAAACGGTGCCTGTTGTCGTACGAGAACTGAATGAGCAGCAAATGATGGAGCTCGCTATCCTAGAGAACTTACAGCGAGAGGATCTTTCACCAATTGAAGAAGGGGCAGCTTATCAGCTTTTAATAGAAAAGCTAAAGCTAACCCAAGAGGAGCTTGCCAAGCGTCTTGGAAAAAGCCGCCCACATATTGCTAATCACATCCGCTTATTATCACTCCCACCGAAAATACAAGCACTTATTTCCGATGGAGAGATATCGATGGGACATGGCAGGGCACTTTTGGGCTTAAGAAAAAAGGATAAACTCCAGGCAGTTGTCGAAAAGACGATGAAGGATCATCTTAATGTCCGTCAGCTTGAGCAGCTTATTCAACAACTGAACGATGTTTCACGTGAAACAAAAAAGCCTGCACAACAAAAAGATGTCTTTCTTAAAGAACGGGAATCCTCTCTTCGTGAGCGTTTTGGAACAACTGTTAACATCAAACAATCGAAGAATAAAGGGAAAATTGAAATTGAATTCTTCTCAAAGGAAGACTTAGAGCGGATCATTGAATTGTTAGAGATAACGAAGTAATCCATAAACCATCATGCTGATGGTTTATTTTTTTTATGTCTAGGAAATTATAAATTTGGATGTTGTGGATAACTTTGCGACAAGTTTGTCTGCGTCCAGCTCCAGCGCCTACCCCCTCGAGGTCACAAGCCAAACCTCCCAGAAAGGTAAAGGACACCTTTCCGGGAGGCTCGTCTTGTGCTTATCGGGGGTGATCAAGGCGCTTGCGCATTTGTTCTGAAGAGCGGCTTGTTAATAAGAATTTATTGGGGAAAATAAAAAAATATTGTAAAAATTGTCGGATTCGTGTACTGTATTCTAAAAATCATTCGTAATTCGAAATAGATTTAGTGAGGAGAAAAGAGATGTTTCTGCTTGGTACACTTGTAAATGGATTATTGATTATTATTGGAACGTTATTAGGTAAATTACTCCATCGGATTCCTGAAAATATGAAGGGAACCGTTATGTATGCAATTGGGTTAGCTGTTATGGTGCTGGGACTTCAAATGGGCTTAAAAGGGGATAATTTTTTAGTCGTAATCATTAGTCTTGTTTTTGGTGCGGTGATAGGAGAGTATTTTGCTTTGGAGAATAAATTGAATGCACTCGGAGACTGGCTAGAAAAAAAACTGGGTTCAAGTGGCCAAGGGCAGGGGAGCATTTCTCAAGGTTTTGTTACAGCTACCTTAATATTTGTTATTGGAGCGATGGCAATCATTGGAGCATTAGATAGTGGAATTAGAGGTGATCACGACGTTCTATATACAAAGTCAATTATAGATGGTTTTACTGCCTTAATCTTGACGACTACGCTTGGAGTCGGTGTTCTCTTCTCAGCTTTCCCTGTAGTGATTTATCAAGGATTGATTGCGCTATTTGCTACTCAAATTGATCGATTTGTGCCAACAGAGCTTATGAATAGCTTTATTACTGAAATGACTGCTACAGGAGGAGTTATGATTTTTGCGATTGGATTGAATCTGGCAGGAATAACAAAAATCCGTGTGGCTAATTTACTGCCTGCTATTCTTGTAACAGGAGTTATTGTAACAATTATTCACTTTTACCAATTATACTTTTAAAGTGTAGAGGAGAGATTTTCTCCTCTACTTATTACATATTGCTGCTTTGAATATCCTGTTCTTTATCTGATTCCCATTTAAATGCAGATAAAATAGGACTAGGCTCGTATTCCAAGCTTGCTTTGTAAATTCCGTTTGCAATGGTCTTTGCCATATTCATGACAAGATGAAGTCTTGTATTCTGCAAAACAAAAAACTCCATGAATCCACTTACATTAACAATCCCAGTAATATGCATATGTCCCACTTCAGGAAGCTCCTTATTGACGCCTGCACCAGGCTTTACTGCCCCTTCACCTACTTGGATGACCCCAACACTTTTTAAACGGCCTAAACAAGCATCAATTCCAATAACAAAAGGGTTGAAATGGCGTTTCTTTATTTCGTCTAATTTTTCAGCGAGATTCACAGCATGGACGGGGTTTTCAAGTGTTCCATAAACAAAAAAAGAGGATTGTCTTTTTTCTTCAAGAAGTGTGCCGACAAGTGGCCCCAATGAATCACCAGTTGAGCGGTCTGTTCCGATACAGACAAAGACAATTGGACGGCTGCTAACACTAGTTGGCAATAGATAGCTGATTTCCTTTGCTAGTTTCATTGATGCATTTGCCTCATTATGTGGAATTCTTGTTGTGCCGTCCTTTTTATCAAACAGATTATGTCTTACATTCAATGGTTCCACCCCTCTTTTTTAAGTAAGAAACGTACGAGTTTGAGTCATTCGATAACTTCTTTCCAATTAGTAGTAACAGTATACGGAAGAATTTAGCAATGTATACGTAACGATTAAATTTAAAGATCAAACAGGGCAAAATGTCCTATAAAAAGGGGAATAGTAGAAAAATATTCTTGTTTTATTCAATCCTGTAGTAGGTTCATTTCTATTCATGGCAATTATTTGATAATATGTTCATAAATGAGGTAATGGTGAAAGGATGCCAGAGAAGGAATAGAATAGGGGGGCTAATGGTGGAACAAAAGGAGTTTAGTTTAAATGATGTGGTTGAGATGAAAAAAGCACATCCATGTGGAACCAACCGTTGGAAAATTATTCGCTTGGGCGCAGATATCCGAATAAAATGTGAAGGGTGTGCCCATAGTGTACTAATCCCGCGCAGAGAGTTTGCACGGAAAATGAAGAAAATCTTAGTAAAGAATGAGGAATCATCATCATAATGACTGGTTTTCATGAATGCTTGTCTTTTTACCCTTATATCTCTATAATTGTGAGGGGCTTATATGAGTGAAACCATTGTTTATAATAGATATTTTCTAAATAGAGGAGTGGCGATAGATGGCTTTAACAGCTGGGATTGTAGGTTTACCGAACGTTGGGAAGTCTACTTTATTTAATGCAATTACCCAGGCGGGAGCGGAATCTGCGAACTATCCGTTCTGTACAATTGATCCGAACGTAGGAATCGTAGAAGTGCCGGATCATCGTCTAAACAAATTAACTGAGCTTGTTCAACCGAAAAAGACTGTTCCAACGGCATTTGAATTTACGGATATTGCAGGGATTGTAAAAGGTGCAAGTAAGGGCGAAGGATTAGGCAATAAGTTTTTGTCACATATTCGTGAAGTAGACGCTATTTGTCAGGTTGTTCGTTGTTTTGCGGATGATAATATTACACATGTATCTGGAAAAGTAGATCCGATAGATGATATTGAAATTATTAACTTAGAGTTAATTTTGGCTGACCTTGAGTCAGTTGATAAGCGGATTGCCCGTGTAGGAAAAATGGCGAAACAAAAAGATAAAGAGTCTATGTTTGAAATGGAGATTCTTGAAAAGCTTAAAGAGGCCTTTGAAGCAGACAAGCCTGCACGTACAGTAGAATTTACAGAAGAGCAAATGAAGGTAGCTAAAGGTCTTCACCTATTAACCATTAAACCTGTGCTTTATGTAGCAAATGTTGGTGAAGATGATGTAGCAGATCCATCTTCAAATGAATATGTGCAGCAAGTGAAAGAATTTGCCGAAAAAGATAATGCTGAGGTTATTGTTGTTTGTGCGAAGATTGAATCAGAAATTGCGGAACTTGAAGGGGAAGAAAAGGAAATGTTCCTTCAAGAACTTGGCATTCAAGAATCAGGTCTTGATCAGTTAATTAGAGCTGCCTATAATCTTATTGGGCTGGCAACATATTTTACAGCTGGTGTACAAGAAGTTCGTGCATGGACATTCATTAAAGGGATGAAGGCACCACAATGTGCAGGCGTTATCCATTCTGATTTTGAAAAAGGTTTTATTCGAGCAGAAACAGTTTCTTATGACGACCTTTTAGCAGCAGGCAATATGGCAGCAGCCAAAGAAGCTGGTAAAGTTCGTTTAGAAGGAAAAGAATATATAGTTAAAGACGGAGATGTCATGCACTTCCGTTTCAATGTTTAATCGCGAGCTAATTATAAAAGAGCTGTCCATTAAGTCAACTTTACGACTAGTGGACAGCTTTTTCTATGTTAAGATTCCCAATTTTGAGTAGAGTTCTATAGAGATATATGGTAAATTAATAGAATATTCTAGTTATTTTTGATATGATTTTGTAAAATAACCTTTTGTTTGGAGGGAAAGATGGATATTGCCGGAATGTTTATTAAGAACTTATTCTTTTATGTGATTATCATCGCAGCCTTACTCTTAGTTGTCTTGTTCCCGCGAAATCCAGCCATGTCTGTAGGAGGAAGGGCTCAGACGGTAGAAATGGAATATCAATTTTCCTTGCAAGAGTATAAAGACAATATCGTTCAATACATACAATTGGTTTGGAAAGAAAAAAGCTTAGGTGAGACAAGGCATCAAAATGTGACTGTTGAAGATGAACTAAAACGTTTCTTTCCCAACAGTTTAAAGATTATTATACCAGCATTTATTATTAGTTTACTCATGGGGGTCTGGAAGGGAGTTTTTGATTACAGAAATAGATTTAATCGAAAGAGTATCCTTGGTAATGGACTGACATGGCTTCTGCAATCCATCCCTGACTTTTTTATTGTCATTTGCCTGCAATGGCTAGTTATTTTTATTTTCCCATCCCTGCGCCTCTTTAGCCAGTCAAATTGGTACGGCTTCATCGCGCCTGCTATTTTAGTATCCATTTATCCAATGATGTACATGGCAAGGATTACATCAGCTGCTCTATCAAATGAGGATGGGCAATATTATATTCAAGTAGCAAAAGCAAAGGGATTTCCTATGTCTAAAGTGACAAACCGCCATATTTTGCGAAATGGGATGAAAATGATTTTGTCCCATATGACTTCATTAATGATTCATACCTTGTCCAGCCTTCTTATTGTCGAATATTTGATCGGGTACGAAGGTCTGGCCTACAGATTATTTACTGCCCTTGGATTCAGCACGTCTTTCAATATGGGATCTTTCCGCGGATTTGAGCCAGGAGTCGTCATTGGGATTGGCTTATGTTTTTTGCTTCTTGTTATAGTGGCTCAATTGATTGGCCTACTCATTAAGAGAAGTCTTCGAATTCCATAAAAGGGGGGAATCATTTGAAAAATTACTATTTAATGATTGGCTTAATTATGACTGGGATGTTAGCCCTTTTGACCATTTTCGGTGAAAGTTTACCTTTTGTGGATGCAGAGCTAAAAGGAGAGCGAGTAATTTTTCCTGGCCCAGGCAAAATTGAAACAGCTCCTTTTCCACCTTCTGAGAAATTCCCGCTTGGCTCAGATAGAGAAGGGAGAGATTTACTTAGTTTATTAGTAGTGGGTGCAAAGGATACATTTTTCCTTATTTTTATCATTGTTATTCTTCGATATGCGTTAGCTATTCCTTTAGGGCTTCTTGGCATGAAAAATAAAGGATTCTTTTCATGGCTTAATAAATGGTGGAATCAGCTTTTTTCAAGTTTCCCTGTTATATTTACAACGGCATTAATTCTTTGTTTGCCCTTTTTATTATTTCATGAGCAAAGATTCTATTGGTCCATTTTTGTGATTGCTCTTGTTGAGGTTGGAAGGGTTAGCTTTATTATTCAGCAAGAGGCGCATTCCCTCTCACAGAAATCCTTTATTGAAGCAGGAGTAACGATTGGTGTAAAGCCAATAAATATGATGTTATCCCATTATCTACCGAGTCTTTTACCAAGCATATGGGTGAATTTTTTTATTGATGCAGGCCGTGTAGCGATGTTGATTGGCCAACTAGCAATTATTAATGTATTTATTTCACAGGAGCTGATCCAGATTAACTTTGGACAAAGTCAAATCTTTAATACAAGTGTAGATTGGGCAACTCTTATTAGAGAAGCGCGCAGAGATGTTATTACTGCCTTTTGGATTCCTTTTTTTCCAATGCTAGCGATTGTTCTCTCAACATTGACTTTTAATATCCTTGGTGAAGGATTAAGACAGCATTTCAATCGTCATATGCAGTAATTAAATAATAGATGTGCAGGCATCTGTATTAATATTTAAAGGACCTGCATTGCAAAATTGTATATTATATGCTATACTTTCAACTTGTGAGTAATGTATATTGCTCCTTGCCCGTATAGACGGGCCGTTTAGACCAAAAGGAGGTGAAAGTGATGAGAAAGTACGAAATTATGTACATCATCCGCCCAAATATTGAAGATGAGGCTAGAAAGGCTCTTATTGAGCGTTTTAACACAATCTTAACTGATAATGGTGCGGAATTGACTGATTCTAAAGAGTGGGGTAAGCGTCGTTTAGCTTATGAAATCAATGATTTCCGCGATGGCTACTACCAATTAATGCATGTAAATGCTGAAGCAAAAGCAGTAGATGAATTTACTCGTTTAGCTAAGATCAGCGAAGATATTATCCGTCAAATCGTTGTTAAAGACGAAAAATAATAGATACAATGTTCCATGTGAAACAATGGTTGGAAGGAGTTGATTCTGATGATGAACCGTGTTGTTCTTGTCGGACGTTTGACAAAGGATCCAGATTTGCGGTATACCCCAAATGGAGTAGCGGTTGCTTCATTTACACTTGCTGTGAATCGTACGTTTACGAATCAACAAGGTGAACGGGAAGCAGACTTTATTAACTGTATTATTTGGAGAAAGCCAGCTGAAAACGTAGCAAATTTCTTGAAAAAGGGAAGTCTTGCTGGCGTTGATGGACGGATTCAAACACGTAGTTATGATGGCCAAGATGGAAAGCGCGTATATGTGACGGAAGTTCAGGCTGAAAGTGTGCAATTCCTTGAGCCGCGTAATAGTTCTGGCGGCAAAAGCGAAGGTGCAAACTATGGTGCTCCTAGGGAACAGGATTTCCCATTCGGAAACAACAATCAGAATCAACAACAACAGTACAACCGAAATAATCAAGGTTACACGCGAGTAGATAAAGATCCATTTGCAAATGATGGTCAAATAGACATTTCTGATGACGATCTACCGTTTTAACATGATTGATTATTAAACGATCTTATATAAGAAATAGAAAAGGAGGGAATTGACAATGGCTGGAGGACGCAGAGGCGGACGTGCAAAACGTCGTAAGGTTTGCTTTTTCACTGCAAACGGAATTACTCACATCGACTTTAAAGATGTTGATCTTCTAAAAAAATTCATCTCTGAGCGCGGTAAAATTTTACCACGCCGTGTAACTGGTACAAACGCTAAATACCAACGTAAATTAACAACTGCTATTAAGCGCGCACGTACTATGGCATTACTGCCTTATGTTTCAGGTGAATAATTAAGAGTAGGACACCGATTCTTCGGTGTCTTTTTCTATGCAAAAAATGCCAATTATTCCAGGTTTTGCTTTTATACGTTAAAGTGGAATATTTATAAAATTACAAATCATCTTTCAAATATTTAAGTAAAAAAATATATGTTACTATTAATTAAGTGTATTTCTGCATTTTTTTGTACAAATGGGGAAGAAGAGGTGGCTTTTAAAACCTTGTTTAATACTAGCTTCAACATGGAATATTGGGGGATGTCGGAGGGTATTTCAAGTTTTTATGCTATTGAATCTACTTCCTTATTCAAATGAATATAAAAAATAAGGGGGAGAATATTTTGTTAAAATCAATAAAGGGAAAACTGATCTTATTGATTTCGTCATTGTTTATTGCCGTATTGCTGGTAGTAGGCTTTTTTGTTTACCAACAAACAGAAAACCAAATTGAGAAAGATGTAGTTGGTCAAACAAAAAGTATTGTCAATTCAATGAATACATCACTTCAATTATTTCTTGATACGTATTCAACCAATTTACAATATTTATCTGAATCCCAGCGAGTAATGGACTATGCCAATAGTAATAGTCAGGTGATTGATGATCAGTCAAAAAAGGAATTAGAAAAGGACTTTTTAAATTTTATAGATAAATACGGAAGTGTCACTTCTATCTATGTGGCGAGTGCAAAGAAGGATTTAGAAATTATTCCTGCAGTGGATTTAGGCGCAGATTTTGATCCTACTTCAAGAGATTGGTATAAAATTGCTGCATCTAATCCAGATGAAGTTGTCTGGAGTGAGCCATATGTTGATAAGGCAACGAAAGAATATGTTGTTACCGCCTCTCATGCCGTGAAAGAAGGATCAAAGGTAATTGGTGTAGTTGGACTAGATATCACGCTTGCAAATATTTCAGAAATGATTAGTGAGGTTCAAATTGGATATCATGGCTATTCATTTGTTTTCTCAAAAGAAGGAACAGCTATTGTTCATCCAACTGAAAGAAGCAATAATTTAATGGATCTGCCATTTATTAAATCAATGTTTGAGAGTAAAAATAAGGAAGATGTTATCAATTATGTGTATGAAGGTGACAAAAAGTTATTAGTGTATAACACTGTTGCTAATACATCGTGGAAAGTAGGCGCAGCATACACAGAAAAGGATTTAATAGTAACAGCTTTGAAAATAAGAAATAGCATTATTATGATTTCGATTATTGGTCTTGTCATTGCTTTAGTCATTACTTATTTTGTAGCTGCTGGACTGACCAAACCTATTTCATTACTGAAGAAGGCATTTAGCCAAGTATCAAATGGGAATTTAATGGTGAATGTGAACGTAACCTCGAAGGATGAGATTAGTGAGCTGGGTGGCCATTTCAATACAATGGTTGGAAGTATGAAGTCGATATTAACTACAGTGAACGATTCTGTTAATAATGTGAAAGAATCTGCTGAGAGTTTAAGTGCCGTTTCTGAAGAAACAAACGCTTCTAGTGAGGAAATGGCTGCAGCTATTAATGAAATTGCCAAAGGTGCGACTCAATCAGCAGCAGAGGCTGAAACAGCCAATCAGCTATCAAATCAATTAAGTAATCAGATTAATGACATCAGCGAAAAGGCTACTGAGATGACGCTGCTAGCTGAACAAGCAGATGGCATCAATCAATCAGGAATAAAGCAAATTGGCGATCTAAAAGGGTCATTTGCTACATCGAAGGAATACCTTGGTTCGATGGAAAATGTTATAAATGACCTTGAAGATAAGATCGAAAAGATAGAAAAGGTAATGACGACAATTACAGAAATAAGTTCACAAACGAATTTACTAGCCTTAAATGCCAGTATTGAGGCTGCTCGCGCAGGTGAACATGGCAAAGGCTTTGCTGTTGTAGCAAATGAGGTAAGAAAGTTAGCTGAACAATCAGTTGTAGCCACTGATGAGGTTAAGCAAACAATAACCGACATTCAAAGTGGAGCGCTGTTAGCGGTTGAATCAATGAGTAAGACAAAGGAAACCTTTAATCAGCAATCAGAGGTAGTCAATGAAACCGAATTGAATTTCCAAAACATTTCAGGACTAGTTGAAGAAATGAGGAAATCAATTTTCTATATAAGCAATGAAATGACTCATATTGCTAAGAGCAAAGATGAAGTAGTGAGTGGAATTCATAGCATGGCAGCAATGTCCGAGCAGGCAGCTGCTTCCTGTGAAGAAGTAAGTGCTTCAACTGATGAACAACTTCATGCCCTTCAATCCGTTGCAGAATCTGCAGAGCAACTAACAGAATTAAGCAATGAATTAAAAGAAGTAGTAGACCGTTTTAAAATAAATTAGAGTACTTTAATAGGGGGTTATTTCTAATTTTGTCAATCGATGAACACTGTTGGCAAAAAAAGATTGGTTGATTGAAGTGGAAGGTGCGAGACTCCTGCGGGAGCAGTGGGACAGGTGAGACCCCACAGGCGTTTTAACGCCGAGGAGGCTCACCGCCCACCCCGCGGAAAGCGAGTACCTGGAGCGGAAATCAACCTTTACCCCACTATGTATTATTTAGCAACTATATTTACAAAAATAGCCTAAAATAAATTAAATAGAAAAGGGATATCATTCATTTTGATATCCCTTTTCTATTATCCATTTTTCACAGAATATACTCGAGAATTAGCATGTATATAATGATAAATTAGCTAAGAAGAATCATACATAAACGATTCCTAGCTCAGATGGTTGAATCTCTTAATATTACTAGCTAAAATAGACCTTATGGATGTACCCACTAGGGGGTGGAAAATTGAAAAATGTACATAAGTTAACAGAAGGGGCACTCCTTCTAGCTATCTTTAGTGTTTTAATGCTAATAACCGTCTATGTTCCAGTGCTTGGGATTGTGACAAACTTATTTTTGGCTGTCCCATTTATTTTATTTGCCGCAAAAAACACACGAATGAATTCATTCATTTTCTTCGTGGCTTCTGTTTTTCTTTCCTTCATAGTCGGAACGGTTCTTGCGATTCCGTTTACACTTTCATATGGAGTGACTGGGCTTGTTATCGGCTACTTTATTCAAGTAAAAAAGGGAAGAATGTCTACGTTTATTGCTGCCACACTTGTCTTTCTTATTACTTTGCTCGTGCAATATGCAGCGATGGTTGTTTTTTTCAAGATGAACCTTATTGAAGAATTGATTGCCATAATGAAGGAATCCTTTGATAGTTCAAGAAAGCTTCTTGATGCGACGGGTCAGACTATTGATGGGAAAGTCATAGAACAATTTGAGGCAGTACCGAAAATGGTAGAATCTTTGACACCAAGTTTATTTGTATTAACCTCAATATTTGCTGTTTTCTTGATTGAAGTGGTTTCCTTCCCAATTGTTAAAAGATTCGGGGTAACGGTTGACCAGAGAAAGCCATTTAGGGAACTTGTGCTGCCGAAGAGTATTCTTTGGTATTATTTATTAACAATACTAGCAAGCTTTGTATTTAATCCTGTTGAAGGGGATTATTGGTACTTAGCTTTAGTCAATATTTCGTTTATTCTTCAGCTATGCATGGTTATTCAAGGCTTGTCATTTATCTATTATATTTGTCATTTGAAAGGTGTATCTAAGACTATACCTATTATTGCAACTGTCTCCATATTCCTTCTCCCAATTCTCCTTTCCATTGTGAGGATATTAGGTATAATTGACTTAGGGTTTGGATTAAGGAAAAGTTTAGAAAATAGGAATGGATAAAGAGGGTGTTCAAAAGGAGGACAAAGCATTTTGAACTTCCTATTAACACGACTGTTTGGGAGCTGAAAAGAATGCCTTCATATTTAGAAAAGCGGTCCATTCGCTATCCAATCTATGGATTGATGGGCATTACGGTGGTGCTTCTTGGTTTACTAGCGTACTATAACTGGATATTGGGTGTAATTGGTGTTCTTCTTGCCTTTCTTCCCTTTTATTATATCTTTAAAATGGATGCAACACAGAGGAAGGAAACAGAAGATTACATAACAACGTTATCTTATCGGGTTAAAAAAGTCGGTGAAGAGGCTTTAATGGAAATGCCGATTGGGATTATGTTAATAAATGATGATTATTATATTGAATGGACAAATCCCTTTTTAGCCTCATGCTTTGATGAAGATACGTTAGTGGGAAGATCGCTTTATGATGTAGGGGATATACTTGTTCCTCTTATCAAGCAGGAAGTAGAAACAGAAATTATCACTCTCCATGACCGGAAGTTCCGCGTCATTCTTAAATTAGATGAACGGCTCTTATACTTCTTTGATGTAACAGAACAAACAGAAATTGAAAAAATGTATCAAGAAGAAAGAACCGTGCTGTCTATTATTTATTTAGATAATTATGATGATTTAACGCAAGGGATGGATGACCAGACAAGAAGCAGTCTAAATAATATCGTGACTTCCATCCTCAATAAATGGGCTCTTGATAATGGTGTTTTCTTAAAAAGAGTCTCATCGGAGCGATTTATTGCTGTTTTTAATGAGCAAATTCTCCATCAGCTTGAAAAGGGGAAATTCACTATTCTTGATGAAGTAAGAGAAACCACTTCGAAGCAGAATGTTCCTCTAACATTAAGTATCGGTGTAGGAACAGGTGTCTCTTCTTTGCCTGAATTAGGCATTCTTGCTCAATCGAGTCTTGATTTAGCCCTTGGCCGTGGCGGTGACCAAGTGGCGATTAAGCAGACAAATGGGAAAGTGAAATTTTTCGGAGGGAAAACAAATCCAGTCGAGAAAAGGACTAGAGTTCGTGCCCGTGTTATTGCACATGCCTTAAAGGAATTAATCACAGCAAGTGATAAGGTGATTATCATGGGGCATAAGAATCCGGATATGGATGCTATTGGAGCAGCTATTGGCATTCGGAAAATCGCACAAATGAATCAGCGTGAAGGGTATATTGTTGTTAATTTTCAAGAAATTGATACAGGTGTTCAAAGATTAATGACCGAGATTCAGAAGAATGAAGAGTTGTTTGCGAAATTCATTAGTCCAGCACAAGCATTAGAAATAGCAACAGAGGATACGTTATTAGTGGTTGTAGACACTCATAAACCTTCAATGGTAATAGAAGAAAGATTAATCCATAAAATGGATCATGTTGTTGTTATTGACCATCATCGCCGGGCAGAAGAGTTTATTAATAATCCATTGCTTGTCTATATGGAGCCATATGCTTCCTCCACAGCCGAACTAGTAACGGAGCTTCTTGAATATCAGCCAAAGCATGGAAGAGTTGAAATGCTTGAAGCTACAGCGTTATTAGCCGGCATTATTGTCGATACGAAGAGCTTCTCATTACGAACGGGATCCCGGACATTTGATGCTGCCTCTTACTTACGATCTCTTGGGGCAGATACGGTACTCGTACAGAAGTTTCTCAAAGAAGATGTGGAGACTTATATAAGGCGTTCGAAAATAATTGAGAATGTCTATTTTTACCGTGAGGGTATTGCTATTGCTAAAAGTCAGCCGGACCAGGAGCTCAATCAAGTGCTTATTGCACAAACAGCAGACACATTATTAACAATGGATGGTGTGATTGCCTCCTTTGTTATTTCCAAAAGGTCAGAATACACAGTAGGCGTTAGTGCTCGTTCATTAGGTGATTTAAACGTTCAAGTTATTATGGAGAATCTTGAAGGCGGGGGGCATTTAACAAATGCTGCTACCCAGCTTGCAGATGTGACCATAGATGAAGTAGAAGAACGTTTGAAAATAGCTATAGATGAATATATCGAAGGGAGAAAAAAGGGATGAAAGTAATATTTTTAAAAGACGTTAAAGGAAAAGGCAAAAAAGGAGAGGTAAAGAACGTAGCTGACGGTTACGCACAAAACTTCCTCATTAAGCAAGGATTAGCGGTTGAAGCAAACCAAGCTAATGTTAGTACATTAAGCGCCCAAAAGAAAAAAGAAGAAAAGCTTGCTGCTGAAGAGCTTGCAGATGCAAAAAAATTAAAAGAAACAATGGATAAAATTACACTAGAATTCTCAACAAAAGCTGGTGAAGGCGGCCGTTTATTTGGTTCAATTACAAGTAAGCAAATCGCAGAAGAGCTTCAAAAAGATCATAACCTAAAAATTGATAAACGTAAAATTGAATTGCCTGATGCGATTCGTACATTGGGCTACACAAAGGTATCTGTCAAGCTTCATACTGAAGTGACAGCCACTTTAAATGTCCATGTAAAAGAAGCACACTAAAATTGGAAGTTCCATTTACGAATAAACATGTTAAACTATAAAGGTTAGAAAAAATGTGATCGGTGCTTGCTGGTCACATTTTTTCTAAGCAAAAAAACGTAAATTCAATGGGGATTACCATATATTCTAGTAAACTACTATATATTAGAGATAAATGATGAACGTTTCAAAACGGTGCTAAATATGTTCGCTTTAAGCGTATGATGGAGGTATAAAATAGATGAGTGATTTATACGCAGATCGTCTTCCGCCCCAAAACATTGAAGCGGAGCAGGCTGTTCTTGGTGCCATTTTCCTTGAGCCATCTTCTCTCACGCTAGCCTCTGAGATATTAATACCAGAGGATTTTTACCGTGCGGCTCACCAAAAGATTTTTAATGTGATGCTAAAGCTAAATGACCAAGGTAAAGCTGTTGATTTAGTAACAGTAACTGAAGAGCTGAGCGCAGCAAAGCTTTTGGAGGATACTGGCGGGGTAAGTTACTTAAGTGAGTTAGCAGGGTCTGTCCCGACTGCAGCTAATATTGAATATTATGCAAAAATTGTTGAAGAAAAATCATTGCTCCGCCGACTCATTCGTACAGCAACAGATATTGCTCAGGACGGTTATGCGCGTGAGGATGAGGTTGAGGTCCTTCTAGGCGAAGCAGAGAAAAGTATTCTTGAAGTGGCCCAACGGAAAAATGCAGGTGCTTTTCATAATATTAAGGATGTACTCGTTCGTACCTACGATAATATTGAAGTCATGCATAATCGAAAAGGCGATATTACGGGAATCGCAACAGGATTTGCTGAATTAGATAAAATGACTGCTGGTTTCCAGCGCAATGACTTAATTATTGTCGGTGCCCGTCCTTCTGTAGGTAAAACGGCCTTTGCATTAAATATTGCACAAAATGTGGCAACAAAAACAGAAGAAAACGTCGCGATATTTAGTCTTGAGATGGGGGCAGAACAGCTTGTTATGCGTATGCTCTGTGCAGAAGGAAATATTGATGCTCAAAGGCTTCGTACGGGGTCGCTTACCGATGATGATTGGGGCAAACTGACAATGGCGATGGGGAGCTTATCAAATGCAGGTATTTTCATCGATGATACCCCAGGAGTACGGATTACAGAAATTCGTTCGAAATGTCGCCGCTTAAAGCAGGAGCATGGCCTGGGCATGATCTTAATTGACTATTTACAGCTGATTCTTGGAAGCGGCCGTTCAGGCGAAAACCGTCAGCAGGAAGTATCGGAGATTTCCCGCTCATTAAAGGCACTAGCTCGTGAATTGCAGATTCCAGTTATTGCTCTTTCTCAGCTTTCCCGTGGGGTTGAGCAGCGTCAAGACAAGCGTCCAATGATGTCAGATATCCGTGAATCAGGAAGTATTGAGCAGGATGCAGATATTGTGGCCTTTCTCTACCGTGATGACTACTATGATAAAGAATCAGAGGATAAGAATATCATAGAAATTATTATTGCCAAACAGCGTAATGGTCCAGTTGGTACTGTTCAGCTAGCCTTCGTTAAAGAGTACAATAAATTCGTAAATTTAGAGCGGCGATACGATGATTCATCCATGCCGCCAGGTGCATAGTGGCCTTATCTAGATAGGGGCTGTCCAATAAGTCTATTTCCAGACTATTGGACAGCTCCTTTTCCTTTTTAATCATAGTGTTACAAGAGTGCAAGCATGTGCTTGAAATTATTAACGAACATATTTTTATATTTTAGTAGAAATTGTTCGTGTTTTATTGACTTTTGTCTAAAAATGTTGGTAAAATAGGAATGTTTGAATGGGATATAAAGAATATTATAGTCAGTACTCAAAAGCTGTACGTTAAATTGTTGATACAAATTTAAATTTATAATGTTTACTTTAAATAACGGAAATCTCGGAGGTGCGTTTTATATGTCATCAGTAGTTGTTGTTGGAACACAGTGGGGAGACGAAGGAAAAGGGAAAATTACCGATTTTCTTTCTGAGAATGCTGAAGTTATCGCACGTTATCAAGGCGGAAACAATGCAGGACATACGATTAAGTTTAATGGAGAAACTTACAAGCTTCACTTAATTCCATCAGGTATTTTTTATAAAGATAAAGCATGTGTGATTGGAAACGGAATGGTTGTAGATCCGAAAGCACTAGTGAAGGAATTGGCTTATCTACATGAAAAAGGTGTAACAACTGATAACCTTCGAATCAGCAACCGCGCTCACGTTATTCTGCCATATCATTTAAAACTAGATGAAGTAGAAGAAGAGAGCAAAGGTGCGAACAAAATTGGCACAACGAAAAAGGGTATTGGCCCTGCTTATATGGATAAAGCTGCACGAATTGGCATCAGAATGGCTGATTTATTAGACCGTGAAGTATTTGAGGAAAAGCTTGCACGTAATCTTGAAGAGAAGAATCGTTTATTTGAACGTATTTATGAAACAGAAGGTTTTAAAATCGAAGATATTCTAGATGAGTATTATGAATATGGACAGCAAATTAAGCACTATGTTTGTGATACATCTGTAGTTCTTAACGATGCACTTGATGAAGGACGCAGGGTCTTATTTGAAGGCGCACAAGGCGTTATGCTTGATATTGATCAAGGAACATACCCATTTGTTACTTCTTCAAACCCTGTTGCTGGTGGTGTAACAATTGGTTCTGGTGTAGGTCCTTCAAAAATCAAACATGTTGTTGGTGTATCAAAAGCTTATACAACTCGTGTGGGTGATGGTCCATTCCCAACTGAGCTTGATAATGAAATTGGTCATCAAATCCGTGAAGTTGGCCGTGAATACGGAACAACAACTGGCCGTCCTCGTCGTGTTGGCTGGTTTGATAGTGTTGTTGTTCGTCATTCTCGCCGTGTGAGTGGACTGACTGATCTTTCACTTAATTCCATTGATGTATTAACAGGAATTGAAACATTGAAAATCTGTGTAGCTTACCGTTATAAAGGGGAAGTCATTGAAGAATTCCCTGCAAGCTTAAAGGTATTAGCTGAATGTGAGCCTGTATATGAAGAGCTGCCAGGCTGGACAGAGGATATTACTAGCTGCAAGACATTAGATGAGCTGCCAGCAAATGCTCGTCATTATCTTGAGCGTGTATCCCAATTAACAGGTATCCCGCTTTCCATCTTCTCTGTTGGTCCAGACCGTACACAAACAAATGTAGTTAGAAGCCCTTGGCGCCAAAACTAATAGAAGAAGAAGCCCTGATTTCGTTCAGGGCTTCTGTATTTTTAAAAAAAGTAAAAAAGTTATTGCAATGTAATTATTATATATGATATTATAAAAAGCGTCGTCATAAGTGATGAGTAATTTATACCGAGCCATTAGCTCAGTTGGTAGAGCATCTGACTTTTAATCAGAGGGTCGAAGGTTCGAGTCCTTCATGGCTCACCATTTTTGAATATGGCCCCTTGGTCAAGCGGTTAAGACACCGCCCTTTCACGGCGGTAACACGGGTTCGAATCCCGTAGGGGTCATGGCACATGACAGTTGGTGAGCGGCTGGCAAGCACAGCCTCCTTGCTAACTGTCATATTTATTAATAAGGCTCAGTAGCTCAGTCGGTAGAGGATCGCTAACATCTAAGATTAAGCTCCAGTGGCGATCTGCGAGGAAATTCGCGAGAATTTATGAGCACAGTTTTTAAAAGAATCTATTTATAGGGAACCATATCAAATACGGCTCAGTAGCTCAGTCGGTAGAGCAAAGGACTGAAAATCCTTGTGTCGGCGGTTCGATTCCGTCCTGAGCCATTTAAGAAAAAGATAGTAAAAAGGAGTATGAATCATTCATACTCCTTTTTGTTACACAATTGTAATAAATGGCTAGTTTCTTTGAAATAGTAACAACTATTCCTCTATGCCTCCATACATTTCCAACTTCTAAATGAAAAATCACTTCAAAACCGCGCTGTATAGGGATTATTTACCTATATAGAAGATTCATTTTTCCGACATTTCCCGCTAACAAATTCACTTCTTTGATAGAAAAATGGCAGTAAAATGTCATCTATTATACATTTTTGTTACATTATGAAATCTATCATTATATCCTAGGCCTTTTATGATAAAGTAAAGAAGTAAAAATTGGCAGGAACTAAAAGTAGTTACATAGCACTATATGAAAGTGTGTTAGTTACCGTAGTCTAGGAGGATGTAACAATGCAAGGTTCAATAAATAAATTAATTCAATTAAAAAATTATACATATAAGAAAATGACATCAGGCTTTAGAAAAACTGCAATAACTGCAACAGCTGTTGTAGCTCTTGCCTTTGCAGGAGGTGCCTCTGCACTAGCAAATAGTGAAAAGCTGACAACTGTTTATTATGTTTATGTGAATGATAAATACATAGGTACAGTTTCTGATAAAAATGAGATTGAAAGCTTAGTAAATGCTAAGTTAGCAGAGTCACAGGCATCTTATACAGATCTTCATTTGTCGATTGCTTCGGAAGTAACGTATATACCAGAGCAGGTTTTTCATTCGAATGCCGCAACAAATAATTCTGAAGTAGCTAGAGAAGTGGTCAAAGAAATTGGTGTACAGGCTGAAGCTGCTGCTTTAGTAATTGATGGAAACCCAGTAGCCTATGTAGAAAATGAAGAGAAGGCAAAAGAGGTTATTCGTCAGTTAAAATTAAAGTACATAACTGTTGATCAATTAAATAAATTAGAAGCACAAAAATTATCGAATACTAGTACATTACCACCATTAAAGGAAAATGAATCTCGTCTATTAGACGTTCGGTTATCAAAAGAAGTTACAATTACAAATGAGAAAATTAATCCTGAACAAATGTTGAATATTGAAGAAGCAGTTAAACTCCTTGTAAAGGGTTCAGTTGAGGAAACAAAGTATAAAGTGAAAGAAGGGGATGTACTTGGGGGAATTGCCCATGCACATAACCTTGAATTGAAACAACTGCTTGCAATAAACCCTGGTTTAACAGAAGATTCCCTTCTAAAAATTGATCAAGAATTGAATGTAACGGTCTTGAAGCCATATATTCAAGTTGTAATCGAAAAGGAATATTACGCAAAGGAAAAAATTGCCTTTGAAAAGGAAGTTATTGAAGACTCCTCCTTGTTTAAAGGTGATAGGAAAGTAAAGCAAGAAGGAAAAGATGGAATTCGTGCAGCAACTTATCGACTTTCTGAGCTAAATGGACAATTAGTTTCAAAAGAAATGACGAAAGAAGAAGTGCTTCAGGAGCCTGCTAAATATATTGTTATTAAAGGAACGAAGGTAGTACCTTCTCGTGGTGAAGGAAGCTTTATCTGGCCGGCCAATGGAGGATATATTTCAAGCAAGGTTGGACATCGCTGGGGTAGAATGCATAAAGGTATTGACATTGCTAGACCAAGTAACCGGACGATAAAAGCAGCAGATAATGGAGTCATCGTGTCAGCTGGGTATGATGGCGGTTTTGGAAATAAAATTGTTATCGATCATAATAATGGCTACCGTACAATATACGGGCATTTGGCATCCATAGATGTGAGTGTAGGTCAAACCGTATCAAAAGGTTCCAAAATAGGTATCATGGGTTCAACAGGCAACTCAACAGGCATTCATTTACATTTTGAAATCCACAAAAATGGCGAATTGCAGAATCCATTAAATTACATTCGTTAATAGCCCTCGCAGCAAAAGTCTCTAGTTACTCATACTAGAGTCTTTTTTATTGATTCTTTTCTAATGGTCGTTTTATGGGAAATTGTAGTTTTTGAATAGGTTACATTAAGGAAAACTGTTTACAAATAAGGTTGTTGATTGGAGTGGAAGGTGCGAGACTCCTGCGGGAAGTGTAGGACAGGTGAGACCCCGCAGGAGCGGATACTCCGAGGAGGCTCACCGCCTACCCCGCGGAAAGCGAGCGCCTGGAGCGGAATCAACTTTTACGAATTCACGTTGAAAGCATCAATGTTTGCGAAAACAGGCTTTCTAATAGACTCCTGCCCAGTGCACGTGCTTTACTATACTATAACTTCTAATAATGTATTTCCATTTATAAAAATGGTAAAGTAAAATTGAGAAAAGATAATAATAAATTGAAATCTACTTACTCCCAATAATCAGATGAAAAAAGGAGAATAATATGGAAAAGAAAATTCTAGTTGTAGATGATGAAAAACCAATTGCAGATATCCTGCAATTTAATTTAAAGAAAGAGGGCTATGAAGTCTTCTGCTCCTATGATGGAAACGATGCGTTGGAAAAGGTGGAGGAAATCAAACCTGATCTAATTCTTCTTGATATCATGCTTCCGCTTAGAGATGGAATTGAAGTTTGTCGGGAAGTAAGGAAAAAATATGATATGCCAATTATTATGCTAACAGCTAAGGACTCTGAAATTGATAAAGTCATTGGCCTTGAGCTAGGGGCAGATGATTATGTGACAAAGCCATTTAGCACAAGGGAGCTTA
This sequence comes from Cytobacillus mangrovibacter, assembly GCF_042865275.1. Classification (NCBI taxonomy): domain Bacteria; kingdom Bacillati; phylum Bacillota; class Bacilli; order Caryophanales; family Bacillaceae; genus Cytobacillus; species Cytobacillus mangrovibacter. The sequence continues at coordinate 40,790 of NZ_JBIACJ010000008.1, forward strand.
TTGCTCGTATTAAAGCTAATTTAAGGCGTCATCAACAAATTATTGCAAATACAGTTGAAGAAGATGAGACCAATGAAATTACAGTGGGTTCACTTATTATTCACCCAGATGCCTACGTTGTTTCTAAACGGGGAGAGACTATCGAACTGACCCATCGTGAATTTGAATTGCTCCATTACTTGGCAAAGCATATTGGACAAGTTATGACAAGGGAGCATCTTCTGCAAACAGTATGGGGCTATGATTATTATGGAGATGTTCGAACAGTTGATGTAACGGTTAGACGTCTTCGTGAAAAAATTGAAGATAACCCAAGTCATCCCACCTGGATTGTAACTAGAAGGGGAGTAGGATATTACTTGCGAAATCCCGAACAGGAGTAAGGATAATCAATGAAAAAGGTAGGGTTTTTCCGGTCAATTCACCTGAAATTTGTCATTATTTATGTACTGTTAATATTAATTGCCATGCAGATTATCGGTGTTTATTTTGTTAGACAATTAGAATCTACATTAAAGGATAATTTTAAGACGACCATCCAGGATCGGGTCAATTTACTTGGCTATTATCTTGAGGAACAGATGACAAAAGAGCGGTTGCCTGATGAAGATGGCCAAACCCTTGATGAAGATGTCTATAAATTATTAAGAGACTTTTATTCACCTGATATTACGGAAGTAAATGTGATTGAGGGAGATACATTAAAGATTATTGGCACATCTAATCCAGATAACCAAGGAGTCGTTGGACAAAGAACAACTAATACGTTGATTAGAATGACCATTGCTACCGCACAACAAGCAAGTGAGGATCATATTGATCACACAGGGAATCGGATCTGGGTATTAGTGACGCCAATAAAGCATAATGGCGAGGTCAAAGGGGCTATTTATTTAGTAGCAAAAATTGAAAATGTCTTTCAGCAAATGAGACAGATTAATAATATCTTTATTACTGGAACAGCAATCGCCCTTGCCATCACAGCCGTTCTGGGTGTTCTCTTAGCGCAAACCATCACAAGGCCCATGTCAGATATGAGAAGACATGCTTTAGCGATGACAAAAGGGAACTTTTCTCGGAAGGTAAAGGTGTATGGGTATGATGAAATTGGCCAACTAGCGATGACATTTAATAATTTAACGAAAAAGTTACAGGAGGCCCAGGCGACAACTGAAGGGGAAAGGCGGAAGCTCTCTTCTGTCCTGTCCTATATGACAGATGGTGTGATTGCAACCGATCGCAAAGGACGCGTCATTTTGATTAATGAACCAGCAGCAGAAATGTTGAATGTTTCACGTGAAACAGTTCTGTCCTCCCCGATTGTTACTCTACTTGGTCTGGAAGAGGATTATACCTTTGATGAGCTGCTTGCCGAACGGGATTCAGTCATATTGGATTATAGCGGGCCAGCTAATACATTAATTTTACGGGCAAATGTTTCAGTTATACAAAAGGAAACAGGGTTTGTAAACGGGCTTATTACTGTTCTTCATGATATTACTGAACAGGAAAAAATTGATATGGAACGCAGAGAATTTGTTGCGAATGTTTCCCATGAACTTAGAACGCCTTTAACAACAATGAGAAGTTATCTAGAAGCGCTTGCAGATGGTGCATGGCAGGATAAAGAGATAGCGCCTAACTTTTTAGAAGTGACACAAAATGAAACAGAGCGAATGATACGCTTGGTTAATGACTTGCTGCAACTATCGAAAATGGATAGCAAGGATTATCGTCTGACGAAAGACTGGATCGATGTTATTGCTTTCTATAATCGGATTATTGACCGATTTGAATTAACAAAACAGCAAAATGTTACTTTTGAAAGAAAGCTTCCTGCTCATTCAGCATTTGTCGAAATAGATGGGGATAAACTAACCCAAGTGCTAGATAATATTATATCCAACGCACTGAAGTACTCTCCAGAAGGAGGCAAAGTGACTTTCAGGGTGGAAGAGAAAATGGATCTGCTTATTATTAGTGTTTCTGATCAGGGTGTAGGAATACCAAAGGAGAATATTGATAAAATATTTGACAGGTTTTACCGAGTAGATAAAGCAAGAACAAGGAAACTGGGTGGTACCGGACTCGGTCTTGCAATCGCCAAGGAAATGGTTGAAGCACATGGCGGTGAAATATGGGCGATGAGTAAAGAGGGGAAAGGAACAACTATTTCTTTCAGCCTGCCTTATGTTCGTACTGAAGAGGATGATTGGGAATGACATATGAAAATATTAAATCAGTCATATTAGTCTTTTTAGTATGCTTTAGTGTGCTATTAACATGGAGTATTTGGATGTATCAGCCTAATTATGAAATGATGAAAAAGCAAAATACAGTTGAAAAGGTTGCGATCAGTGAAAAGAAAGAAGTTGGGGAAATTATTAAGCCTGATCGAATTTATTACCATCTTTCAAAAGAAAAGCATTATGGTACAGTTGATAAAAATGAAATAAAGAAAATAATTACTGAGATTGGCAGATGGAATTTTACAGATTTTGAGAATATTTCAGATGAGATAAAGAACCCTTATTCGTTCAGCCATAGTCCCGGAAATACGGTGATTGTGTTTCCAGACTCTATTCCAATCGACCTTTATCGGTCAATTATTGATATAAAAGATAAAGACCTGCCAAATTTTCAGTTTGATCAAATTGTGATCGATGTAGAGGGAGTACAAAAGGAACAGAGCTTCGTTTATTTCATTTCTACTAAGAATGAGAAAGCTTATAGAAGCCATGTTCCTTCCTCCTTCGTTTCTAATTTCAATACTAGTTTCTTTAAAAATGTCGAATACACAATAAACTATGTAAAGTATTTTCCATATAAGTCCTCTAATGAACGAATTTTCTTTCTTCCAGAGAAAGAAACGAAAATGTTAAGCTATCAGTATTTATCCAACCCATTGGATTCTGAAAAATATAAGAATGCTCTATTTATTGATCCAAGTGTTGTTCAGAAGAATTATCTGCTTTCAGGAGAAGAATATAAGGATTATTCCAGTTTAATGCGCGTGAATTATGATAAAAACACCCTTTCTTATATTAATCCAGTTGAAAGCAGTGAGAGTCACTTTCCTTCCAATAATCTGCTGAAAAGAAGCATTGATTTTGTTAATGAACATGGGGGATGGACAGGTAAATATCGATTTGTTGAGGTGGATGAATTGAATCATAGGGTGCTGTTTAGGCTCTACGAGGATAAAGGCTACCCTGTGTTTAGTGATGAGAACGGAATTTCTGAAATCAGGCATAAATGGGGACAAAATGAGATTCTGGAGTATTCACGCAGTAATTTTTCATTTGGAGTCCTAACTGAAACGGTAGAAAAGACGCTGAGTTCGGGTCATGAAGTATTGGAATGGCTGGAAAGTATGGAAGACTTTGATCTTGATTTAGTTCAGGATATCGTGCTAGGGTATACGATGACAAAGGATCCACAAACACCATTAGTCTATCTTGAACCTTCTTGGTATTATCAATACAATCATTCATGGTACAAAATTTCAATGGATGAGTTTGAAGGAGGCAATCATGGATTGGAGTAAAATTAAGACAATCTTTATATTGACCTTCCTTGTTTTAGATATTTACCTAATGTATGAATTCTTTAAACTGAAAAGTTTAAGTCAATATGAATTTCTTACAGAAACATCATTTGAAAAAAGACTGAAAGCCGATGAAATTGAGTATGTGGAGCTTCCAAAAGTCTATCAAAAAGATATGTATTTAAGTGCTAAGCCAAAGAATTTTAATAATGAGGGCTTAGAAGAGTTAGCAAATACAAAGTTAAAAGGACAAGACGTTGAAGTAAAGGATGGAACAATTTTAGAATCTGTTTTAGACAAGCCATACGAGCTTAGTGATAAAATTGATTCAACAGAGGTTAATTCTTTTATCAAAAGTCATGTTTTGTACGGGGATCAGTATCGCTTCTGGAAGAAGAAGGGGAATATGATCATCTATTATCAGCAGTTTAGGGATAAGGTCTTTTATAAAAATATTAGTGGGGAATTGACCATTTTTCTAAATGATGAAAACGATATTGTTACCTATCAGCAAACATTATTAGAAAACATCGAAGAACTCTCCGAAGAGGAAAAAATTATTCAGCCTTTAAAGGCGATTGAAACCTTATATGAAAATGGCTCATTAAAGCCGAAAAGCAAAATAACGAAAGTAGAGCCTGGCTATGTTACTTTTGTACATACGGGCACCTCACAGGTTTTGACACCAGCCTGGCGATTTGTTATCAATGATGAAGAAAATCTATTTGTCCATGCCTTCGAGGGTCAAATTATGCAATTGAATAAAGAAGAGAAAAAAATAGTGGAGTGAGAGAATATGTCATTGCAATTTAGCGTTCTCGCGAGCGGAAGTACAGGGAATGCGATATTAGTTGCGACAGAGGATCATTCATTTCTGATTGATGCTGGTCTGAGCGGGAAACAGATGGAAGCTCTATTTCAAAAGGTTGGCCGAGAGATAGGGAATCTCTCAGGCATACTTGTTACACATGAGCATAGCGATCATATTAAAGGTGTAGGGATACTGGCTAGGAAGTACCGGCTGCCTGTTTATGCAAATCAGAAAACATGGCAGGCAATGGATGGGCTGATTGGACAAGTACCACTGGAGCAGAAGTTTATATTTGATATGGAAACAGTGAAGACTTTCGGTTCTTTAGATATTGAATCCTTCGGTGTTTCACATGATGCTGCAGATCCAATGTTCTACGTTTTCCATCAAGGAGAAAAGAAGATTGTCTTAATTACAGATACGGGGTATGTCAGCGACCGGATGAAGGGCCTTATATCTAATGCGGATGCCTATGTATTCGAAAGCAATCATGATGTTCAGATGCTCCGGATGGGCCGCTATCCATGGAGTATTAAAAGAAGAATCCTAAGTGATGTCGGGCATGTATCTAATGAGGATGCAGCAATAGCAATGAGTGAAGTAGCGGGTGACCGCACAAAGCGCATTTACTTAGCTCATTTAAGCCAGGATAATAATATGAAGGATTTAGCGAGAATGTCTGTCGAACAAACACTGGAAAGCAGGGGGATTCGGGTCGGGGAGCAGTTTGAATTGTATGATACAGATCCGAAGATACCGACTGCATTAACTGCTGTTTGATAGTGGAAATAGGGGAAATAAGAGGAATGAGTATCGCTATTTAGCGGGAACTCATTCCTCTTTTTTAACAAATTTCAGCAAACTTATGAACAAAGTCGTAAGAATGCTTATTTGCGTATCTTTTTCCTTAGCTTATTAAAAATGAGGGAGTATAATAATGGATAAGAAGGAAGACTAAATCCTAGGACTAATACTCGTATTAAAGGCAAGGTATCACTGAAATCGAGAAGTTATTACTTTCTATTATGAAAAGAAAGGACTGGTGCAGTGTGGGTTATTATGATCAAGATTATCAAAATCGGTCAAATAGACAAAAGGGGAATAAAGGCGGCTATTTTTTGGCAAGTCTTGTAGGAGTCATTCTCGGTGCTATTCTTGTCATTATTGCTGTCCCAAAACTATTCGAGTACAATGTTCTCCCTTATTCGATAGATTCAGGTGAGCATGTGCAAGAGGATTCTGCTAGAAATAAGAATGTCCCTACTCAAAATGTATCACTTAATGTGGTGACAGATGTAACAAAAGCAGTTGATAAGGCTGGAGATGCCGTTGTTAGTATTACAAACATTCAAGCAGCTGGCTTCTGGTCAAGAGAAAATGGAGAAGATGGGGTGCCGGCAGGATCGGGATCAGGCGTTATTTATAAAAAACAGGGGAATAGTGCCTTTATCATCACAAATCACCATGTGGTTGAAGGTGCCCAACAGCTTGAAGTAAGTCTTGCTGATGGAACAAAGATACCAGCAAAGTTAGTTGGAAGTGATATATGGACAGACCTTGCTGTATTAGAAGTAGATTCAAAAGATATTCAAACAATTGCAGAATTTGGTGACTCAGCTGCTCTAAAAACGGGTGAGCCTGTGATTGCCATTGGAAATCCGCTAGGGACTTTTGAAGGTTCAGTCACACAGGGGATTATTTCTGGCCTAGAGCGGACGGTACCAGTGGATATTGATCAGAATGGAACGGCTGATTGGCAGGCAGAGGTTCTTCAAACGGATGCAGCTATCAATCCAGGGAACAGTGGTGGAGCTTTAGTGAACATAAGTGGTCAAGTGATCGGAATAAATTCAATGAAGATTGCTCAATCAGCAGTAGAAGGAATTGGGCTAGCCATTCCAATTAATTATGCTCAGCCGATTATTGAAGATCTTGAGAAGTATGGAGAAGTAAGAAGGCCATATATGGGAATTGGGTTGGCATCAGTAAGTGAAATTCCAGGATATTATCAGCAGGAGGCTTTGAAGCTTCCATCTGAAGTGAAATCAGGTGTAGCAATTACGACCGTTGAGCCAAACTCACCAGCTGCTCAGGCAGGTTTGAAAGAGATGGATGTCATTGTAGAAATGGATGGCGAGGCAATTACCGATGTCATCGATCTGAGAAAGCATTTGTACAATCAGAAAAAAGTTGGAGACCAAATGAAAGTTAAGTATTACCGAGCAGGGAAGCTAGCCGAAACAACTATGAAACTGAGCGGTGAGACATTCTAAATAGGTAAAAAGGAGAGCGTGGGTGCTCTCCTTTTTTTTATGCACAACATTCATATTTAACAAAGCTAATTGTTTTTGATAAGATGGGATGTGGATAAGTGAAAAGAAAAGAATGGAATCAAAATTATCCACAATTCAAATAATAATAGTAGATAACATTTATGAGAAGAGGAATGATTAAATGATATACAGTTGTGAGGAACATGTTGATGTAGCAATAGATACAGTCGTTGATGAGTATGAAACTTTCCCTCAATTATCTAAAATTTCAGAGGATAATAAGTTATCAACAGCCTGTGAATATTGTCAAAATCCAGCTATATATATGGTGGCGAACGAATGATCTTACACAATATGTGGATAGAAAATGTGGATATGTGGATAAGTATTGTGGATATCTTGTTTGTAAAGTGAGGATGGCCTGTGAATATCTCAATTATAACGGTTGGCAAGCTAAAAGAAAAATACCTAAAACAGGGGATCGATGAATACTTAAAGAGACTATCGTCCTATGCCAAAATAGAAATCATCGAAGTTCCAGATGAAAAAGCACCTGAAGAATTAAGTGAAACAGAAATGATCCAAGTTAAACAAAAAGAGGGCGAGCGGATCTTATCAAAAATCCACCCAGATGCCCACGTGATTGCTCTAGCTATTGAAGGCAAGCTAAAAACATCTGAGGAACTGGCCGATGGGTTGGACAAGCTTGCTACCTATGGCAAAAGCAAAGTGGCATTTGTAATTGGCGGATCACTTGGATTGAGTGCAGAAGTCTTGCAGCGGTCGAACGAGAAGCTAAGCTTTTCAAGAATGACGTTTCCTCATCAGTTAATGAGGCTGATATTGGTGGAACAGGTTTATCGGGCGTTTCGGATTATGCGGGGGGAACCTTATCATAAATAGGTAATGGTTTGGGGTAAAATATAAACCCCGTAAGATTAGTGGGGTAGAGTTTGATAGGCTATGTAGTGAAGGATCATTATGATCCTTTTCACTTTCAGGTAGGTAAGCAATAAAGGAAAAATGGATATGTTTAAGTTCCTTTTTGCTTATTTCTATTTTTTCAATTGATGCTACAAGTAGCTGTCTGATTCGATAGCAGATAAAAGGTCTTTCAGGTCAAGAAACTCTTTTAGTTGTTGACGAATTTGATCTGCCGTTATTGGTTTGATGGTCATATCTTGATCATGACCTTCCTTTTGATGATTAGCAACTAATTCTTTGATGGTGTTAATTTTTGTGCCAGTGCCTGTCACGCCCCGGAATTTGTCGAGTTTTGCAGTTTAATAGTTTCAATCATACATAAAATCCTAATAGAATTTTCTATTTCCCTGAATAAGGTTTTTTTGTAGGATTTTTTCATTTTATGTCGAAATTTTACTAGAATAGAATGTAAGACACCAACTTGAAATTTGGAATTCCTAAGCATGGCAACTAGAAATCCCCTCAAAAGGGTAGGAAGGATATCGGTTTCAAATGAATAGTAAATCAAGAAATTTTTCCGCAGCAATGTCGCTTGCGGGACATCCACTAATGGCAAGCAGACGAAAACTAAAGGCGCGTTACTACCAATCGCTAGAGTATTTCGTGAAGCAAATCGCAACCGATACAGAGTATACAAATGTCCGGCTTGGTCAATATCGGGATTTCCTCGTAGGAAACGAGAACCTGCACAAGTTAAGTGATGAAGGATACAAGGAAGTTATTCGTTCCATTGTAAATAACCCAATAAAGCCATGGCGCAGGAAATATAGATATTGGTTGCTTTGTGACATTGCCCTTATTCTGTTGGATAGAGATGCGATTGATCGGTCGCTTCGATTCATGCAAAGTTTCCTTAGTAGACGCCAAGCGGCTTTGATGGAATCGATGCACCGTGCAATATGGATTGATGATGAAGTAACCTCCGCGTTTGCGTTCACAGAGCCATTGCTTGCCCAGTTCCGTGAAAATCGCCGATTCTTTGCACATACGGAAAAACGCTTTGTCGTTACGGCAAATATGAGCGCAGGGAAGTCTACACTCATTAATGCCATCATCGGCAAGCCGCTGACACGGACTTCCCAAGAAGTTTGCACGGGTAACCTTTGCTACCTTTACAACAAGCCATTTGAAGACAAAACCATCCATTTTTCCGGTCCTCCTCTAAATCTTGATGCAAGTCGCGAGGACCTTATTCGTTTGGATCAGGCGGAGGTAAGCAGCATTGCTTCGCATTTTAGAACTATGGCTTCTTCCGATGGCCGAGTTTGTGTAATTGATACTCCCGGCGTGAATTCAGCGATAAACCGCCAGCATGGGAAGATTACCAAAAAAGCTTTAGTGGAGGGGCAGTACGACCTGTTGATGTACATTTTTAATGCGAATAAACTCGGCACGGATGAGGAGATGCGCTATTTGAAATGGGTCGCGGAGAATATGCCGAGGGAAAAGGTTGTATTTGTTCTTAACAAAATCGATGACTTCAAAAGAACTGAGGATTCAATAGAGGCAAGTATGAACGGTGTTAAGAATGACCTTAGGGAGCTGGGGTTTGAAAACCCAATAGTCTACCCGCTATCTGCTTATTTTGGTTATCTAATTAAGCTGAAAATGCACGGTGAGCCACTGTCGGAAGATGAAACAGATGCATATGACGCCTATGTCAGGAAGTTTAGTCGGCCTGAATATGACCTGTCAAAATATTATGATGGTGTAAACAGTGTAGATAGCGATAGTGAACCGTTATTGATGAGCAAAAGATGTGGGATTTATGGTTTAGAAACATTATTATTCGGAGGAAGTTTATGAAAAAAGTCTTTATCAAGTATAATCCTTTTAAGCTGGAAACGGAAATCATTGTTGAAGATAAAAAATTAGCGCAAAATAGCAAACTTGGTGAACTGGCGGCACCGGGGTCGCGCCTGCAGCAGTGGGTTGAGAACCTTCCAAGAATCCTGATCGACGAGTACAATGATATCGATTTCCAAGTATTGTTTCACGGCACGCTGCCTGACTACGAGGATTTGGCCGACGTATTTATTGAAGCGCACGAACGCGGGGAACTTACTGCCACGCTTGAGCGCAGGCCCGCAAAGGAAACAACGGACAAGGAAGTTTTAATTGACGAAGTATTCAATGAAATCCAAGCGGGGCCGTTTGATGAACTGCGTGACGTTGAAATCATCAGTGCATTCAATCATGCCAAAAGCAGCGACTTTGAGGTCTGTGTCGTCGCCACGATGAGCGCGGGAAAATCAACTCTTATTAATGCGATGCTTGGAACGAAACTCATGCCGTCAAAACAAGAGGCCTGTACCGCAATTATTACCCGAATTAAAGATACTAGCCAAGAGGAAATACCTTGGGAAGCTGAGGTTTATAATAAAGAATCCGTTCTTGTGGAAACGCACGAACAGCTTACTTACCCAACAATGGAACGCCTAAACGCCGATGAGAACGTATCTGCCATTAAGATTGCGGGCAATATTCCATTTGTGGCTACGGATGATGTTTCTCTGGTGCTAATTGATACGCCGGGACCGAATAATTCACGCGACCCGCATCATAAAAAGGTTCAAAGTGAGTTTCTAAGTAAATCATCTAAATCACTAGTTTTATACATAATGACAGGCGAATTTGGAACGGATGATGATAACGCACTATTGAAGCGTGTGGCCGAAAGTATGGCCGTTGGCGGCAAGCAATCAAAAGACCGCTTTATATTTGTTGTGAACAAACTTGATGACCGTAAGAAAGAAGACGGTGATACCGCTGAGACATTAAATCGTGTCCGCGCCTATCTAAAGACGCACGGGGTCGCGAATCCTAATTTGTTTCCCATTGCCGCATTGCCGGCGCTTTATATCCGGCAAAAGAAAAACAATGTGGAATTAGACGAAGAAACACTGGATGATATTTTCTTTAAGGTGAGAAAATTAAATCGAATACCGGCTAATGGGAATGCACCGCTCCATTTTGAAACCTATGCATCTTTGCCGCAAAGTTTACAAGGAGAAGTAAATCAAGCCGTATTGGATGCAAAAGCAAATTACGATGATGAGGGCGAAGCGCTGATTCATACAGGTATCCCTTCTGTCGAAGCAGCAATCCGGCAATATGTCCAGAAATACGCCAAAACAGCAAAGATCAAAAATATTGTGGATACCTTTATGCATAAACTTGATGAAGTCGGCTGTTTTGAAGAGACTAAGCGTGAACTTATCGAAAATCAGAAAGAGAGCAAAAAGATTGTTGAGCAAATTGAAATGGTCCGAAAAAAAATCGATGATGCCAAATCCGCCAAGAAATTCAAAAATGCTGTCGATAATGCAGTAGTAAAGGTAAACGATGATTCCCGCGACGTTGTCGAAAGTATTATTAAAAAGTTCCAAGTGCGGATTACAAAGAAAATTGACAATTTAAGAGGTCAAGAATTGGATGTTGATGATGCACAAGACGAGGTAGAGCGCCTTGACAAGTTTGCAAAAAGGCTCATTCCTGATTTTGAAGTTGAACTGGATGAATTAGTTCGAGAGAATTTAATCAAAACAGGTTCTGCTTTGATTGAAGAGTACCGTCAGAAACTAATTTCATTAACAGAAGAAATGGATTTTGAGGAAATGGGGATTTCCATTGATCCGTTAAAATTAATGGGCGGCAGTGTTGTGCCTACTAATTTTTCGTTCCAGCATCTGATTCGCGAAGACAGGCGGGTAACAGGAACGGAAACCTATGAAGTAAAAGAACAGACAAGAGGATGGTTTGAAAGTTTTGCTTTCTGGCCTAAGAACGAATATGTCACCAAAACCCGTAACATTTATAAAACGGTCAGGTATATTGATGGATCGGTACTAGCCCAGCAATACCTTGCCCCAATGCAAGAGGCATTATACGATAACGGTGATAATGCTCAGAAATTCACCCTTAAACAATCGAAACGAATCGCTGATAAGTTTAATATGGAGTTTAAGCGGCTTGATGACATTCTTAAAGAGAAACTTGCTGAACTTGAAAGCTTTGCCACTGACCAACGGAAAGCCGAGGAGCGTATTAAGGAAACGGAGCGCAAGTTGCAATGGCTAGAGGCAATTAAGACAAAAGTGGAATCCATTCTCGAAATATAGGAGGAAATGAAATGACTTTGACCAACACCTTTTACGATGCAGTATCCTCCGGAAAATTGAGGCGCGTCCGGATCATGATGAAAGACAGTCTGCTGAACGACCCGTCATTCACGGAATTTAACGAAATGTTGAATGCGGCAAGGAACATGAAAGAGTTGTATGACGACCATGATGGGCGTGTGCTGAATTACGAAAAATCATCATGGACGGATCATTATATGAATGAACTTATGGTTCAGGTTGTGGGGAACTTTTCCCGGGATAGGATTGACCTCTTGAAAAAAGTTGTCCGCCATAATCGCCCTGTTGCAATTAGCTCTCAAGGTGCAAGTCGTGCATCCGAACAGTTTGGCGCGGCTTATGGTTCTGGACGACAAAAGGTGGGAAGCGGCAATCAGACAACATCCACCAGACAGGGTGCCGGTGGTGGACAAGGAAACCACAGTCTACGGGGTTATTCTTATTCTAACCGAAGTGCAAAAGTTGCATGCGGTGCAATAGCTGGAGCTGCAGTTGGAGGAGCAATAGCCGCCGCTGCAAGTGTGGCTATTGTCGGCGGGGCTGTGGCCGGAGCGGTTATCGGAGGCGTGACTGTCGCAATTGCTACGAATGGGGAACAATTACATGAGTGACTTTTTAGACCTTTCTGTGAAGAAAAAGAATGCGGGCATTACCATAAGTAATCCGTCCGCACGTGTTCCGGCAACGCATAAAAGCAATGTGCCAAGCTATGATACGCTTCAAAATCAGCTTGCGGAGGCGAGTGTTCTTGTTGATGATATTGTTCTTAAGAACTATCTATCGAAGCTGACCGATTTAGAAGTGATTCCGCTAGATGATAGCCTAAAGCAGATCGGCAATATTCGTCTTTTCAAAATTACCGAGATGGTTTATCAAAACGATGAATATTCGACATATAAACTTGCGTCCGTTTTCAATTCCGTACAGAATCTTAATTGTGGTGTGTTTATCGTTGCTGATAGCGACGGCCAGAAAACAGATTTCTATATGGGCGTTCGCTCTCTTGACGACAAACGAACAACCAAGTCGCTTAAGGATACATTGCGTAACGCCCTAAGCGGCCAGTTCCCTGGTGTAAAAACGCTTGATTTACTTGACCCGCAAGCGGAAAAGATCCTAGCCAAAATTGAAGCGAAGAATATCGCTGCTGTATCATGTGTAGCCAAAGACAAGTATGAGAATTTCAAGGACAATGAAACGTACATACAGGGTCTTGAGAAACTTGCTCTTGCCATGCAAGGGCAACGTTATACCGCCGTTGTCTTAGCGAAGAGCACGCCGACAAACCAGCTTTTGGAAACGCGCCGCGCGTATGAGCAGATCTATACTCAACTGTCGCCATTCGCAAATATGCAGCTAAGCTACGGCACAAATACTGCGCTTAGTATTTCCGATGCGTTCTCCAAGGGTACTACTGTAGGAAGCTCACATTCTACCAATAGCTCCACGCAATCGGGGACAAGTTTTTCAAAAGGGACAACGTTTAATGAAAGCATGACAACGAACGACTCGAAAACAAACCAGAGTCTTGGAGGGGTTATTAAAAGCGGTCTCGGCGCGGTCGTCGGCGTTGCGGGAATCGTTGCAACACCGTTTACCGGCGGACTTAGTTTGTTGGCAGCGGGAGCAGCGGGGGCGGCGATCAATGTGATTCCGACCGGTACCAGAACAACCGGAACGTCGGCAACTACTGGTAAAGCTGAAACTGAAAACTTCACTTCAACCAAGTCTGAGACTTTCGGTGTGTCGGACTCGACCAATGAGAGTACAAATGAAAACTATACCGAAACGAAGGGTTTGACTACGGGGGTGTCAGACAATCTGCAACTTACCATGCAGAACAAAACGATTCTTAATACGCTTGAGAGAATTGATTTGCAGCTACAGCGAATTGACGAGTGTGAAAGTTTTGGTATGTGGGAAAGCGCGGCATACTTTCTTTCCGATAGCCAGGAAACGGTCGAAATGGCGGCCGGAACGTATAAGGCATTGATGATCGGTGAAAAATCCGAGGTTGAAATGTCTGCGATAAATTTCTGGGGCAACAGCAATCAAAAACAAAAGCAGTTGCCCATGCTTCGTGACTATATTACGAACTTTATCCACCCTGTTTTTGAGTACCGTTCCCATTCAGCGGTTGTACCAGTAACAGCATCTTCGCTTGTAAGCGGCAATGAACTTGCCATCCAAATGGGGCTGCCCCGCAAATCGGTTTGCGGTTTTCCTGTTATTGAACATGCCGATTTCGGCAAAGAAGTGGTGAAATATTCGAGGAGCAAATCCACCCGCAATTTTGCTCTTGGCAAAGTGTTCAACATGGGCAAAGAAAATGACACCGATGTTAGACTAGACCTCGATTCGCTATCCATGCATACGTTTATCACCGGGTCGACAGGATCCGGAAAAAGCAACACGGTTTATGCCATGCTTGAACAGCTTCGGAATGTTTATCATATTCCGTTCCTTGTGGTTGAACCGGCAAAAGGCGAATATAAAGATGTATTTGGCCAATTTAGCGATGTTGCTGTATATGGAACGAATCCAAAGAAGTCTGCACTATTACGCATTAACCCGTTTCGTTTCCCGGCCGATATTCATGTCTTGGAGCATTTGGACAGACTTGTTGAGATTTTTAATGTTTGCTGGCCGATGTATGCGGCTATGCCCGCAATTTTAAAAGAAGCGATGGAAAAAGCGTACATTGCAGTGGGGTGGAACATCAGCACATCGGAAAATTCCAGGGGAGGGGTCTTTCCGAATTTTTCCGACCTTTTGGAACAGATTGAAAACGTGATAAATGAATCCAACTACTCAGCGGATAATAAAGGTGATTATTCCGGCGCGCTGCTTACTCGTGTGCGCTCGTTAACGACGGGTTTGAACGGATTAATTTTTTGCCACGATGATTTGAGCGATGCCGATTTATTTGATCAAAGTGTCATTGTTGACCTTAGCCGTGTGGGTTCAGTGGAAACGAAATCGCTGATTATGGGCTTGCTTGTGATGCGGTTAAATGAATACCGAATGGCCTTCAGTAAGACTAATAGTCCATTAAGACATATAACTGTTCTTGAAGAGGCTCATAATCTATTAAAACGCACTTCAACGGAACAAGTGTCCGAAGGTTCAAATCTGCTGGGGAAATCTGTGGAACTTCTTGCCAATTCAATCGCTGAAATGCGGACATATGGCGAAGGGTTTATTATTGCCGACCAATCACCGGGCCTTTTGGATTTGTCGGTTATTCGGAATACAAACACGAAAATCATCCTACGTCTGCCGGAATATAACGACCGTGAACTCGTGGGGCTTTCTGCAAACCTCAACAAGGAGCAAATTGAGGAGTTAGCCAAGTTGGAGCGCGGCGTTGCGGCGGTTTATCAAAACGACTGGGTTGAACCTGTTTTGGTAAAAATCAATAAATGCGGGATTGCCGAAAAAGAGTATAAACATGACATGCAAGGTGATTTTACCGATAAAACGCAATTGCGCCAGCAGTTGCTTTATTTCCTTATTCAGGGAAGGGTAAACGAACGGCTGAGATTTGATATAAGTGAGATTGAGAGGAATATTGATTCGTTTCAATTTTCCTTACGGGACCGCGAATTCGTAGAAGAGCAAGTCATAGAATATCATGCAAACAACTCGCTGTTGTTATGGAGTGAGGGGAATTTTTCCAAGCTTGCCCGGCGCGTAACGAATATCCTGGGCTTAAGGGCACGGATTGAAAACATCGTAGCCACGGCTGCAGACAATACGGACTTGTCCAAGAAACTAGCTGAAACCGTCAGACAATTTGCTCCGGATGCAAGCGAGCAGGTAATCATGACATTGAGCCAATGCTTTATGAAAGATATGGCAGAAAATAAAAACGAAACAGAAGTCCGTAGAGGGATCTATAGGCAATGGATTGATGCGGAAAAGGAAGTGAGATAGTTCCATGAACTTTTTTCCGTTAAAAGAAGTGGCGGAATTGACTGTGAATCGATTCGCCGAAAGCCCCCTTGGAAAAATGACTGAAGGCAAGAAATTTGATAATCCGATGAGCGAGTATGACAAGCCATTGGGAGAAGTTGTTGAAAAATTTAGGAACTGTCCTATTGAAGGGAATAATGGGCACTGGGATGGTGAGCGCGGCAATTCCATTTGGTTTCCGGACCCGGATTTTGTTCCGGGTAAGGCCAATCCAGAAGGAAAAACGTGGAGTGAAATCCTTGATAAGTATGAAATAAGCTGCATTCCATTCAAGGATGGCGAACCGGATTTCAGTAAGGTCTGTAAAGGTGAAGTGGAGATTGAATCGTTTTCTGACAATAGGCCGGATAACTTTGATAAAGCCGACATCGAGTTGGCAAAGCAAAAAGGATGCACCCCAGAGGAAGTCGCCGCTTGGCGTAAAGAGAATGGCTACACATGGCATGAATGCAGGGATATGAAGACTATGCAGAAGGTGCCAAGCGAAATACATAACAATATCCCCCATAGCGGCGGCATATCTGAAGCTAAAAAAGGAATAGGTGATAACGCATGAAAAACCAGGTATTCGGAGAATTGATTTTTGACACGGGATGGAAGGCAAAAACGGTGTTGGTACTATTCGATAAAACCGTAGATATCATGGTTAAGGCTAAGGCTTACTACGAAAAGGATGGAATTACCTCAGACCAAGAAAAGGCATTTGCTGATTGGGACAGTAACAAAGAGCAGAAAGTGAGTATAATCGAAAAGCTGCTCAATGATTACTGCAAAAGTAATGCACCGGAACAGTTCATCCCTAGGACTTTACTCTTCGACCGGAACGGTGAATATGCTTTGCTCCTTGACGACAAGTGTGATCAAGATGAAGGCATTGCCATTTGCTTGGTTCCAAACGAAAGAGTTGTTTTACAGGGGGATTATTTGTAGGTGGGACGAAGGGACAGGCACTCTGTCCCGGCAGTTTCTGCCGTTAGGGAAGCTTGTGTTTTGAGATGGTGGAGCCAGCACATTTGGCTAGGGAGGCGTAATAGAAAATGAGTTTCTAAAAAAAGCATGTGAATTTGCTTTTTAAAAACCTCATTTAGGTACATTACGCTGAACCGTACCACAAATAATCTCTTAAAGCAGAGCATTAAAGGTACATGAATTTATGATTTTAGCAACGAATAATAACTTATTTTGCACACTCTTTATAAATGGCACCATAAAAGGACTAGAGAACCTCTAGCCTTTTTTATTTGCCAAGTAAAATTATAGATAGACAAGTGACTGTAAAGGAACATGAGTGACCTTGTTAAAAAAGGAGCTGCTGTTTGATCAGTTCAACTAGTCCTTGATATAAGTGGTCTCACATACTGTGTCATAAATTTCCACTCCAATCAATACCTTTAAAATAGGACTATTTAATGTGGTAAAAAGTATAAATTAATTCAATAATAGTAAACAAAATATGTAAAAAATCGCTATAATGTTTCTTATAGCAGGAGTGAAGGTATCTGCATTTTGAATGACAGTAAAGGGGAGCGACTAATGTCTGATTTGAATGAAAACCCGTTAATGAAGAGTGATGAAAAGAAACCAAAGATAAAGCCTGAAAGAAAAGAAGGAGAGCCGACTGCCGCCTTTAAAGGGGCAAGCTGGGCAGCTTTAGTGGTGGGTGTTTCCGCCTATCTGATTGGCCTGTTCAATGTGGGAATGGAACTAAATGAGAAGGGGTACTACTTTGCTTTATTGGTATTCGGATTGTATGCAGCTGTATCACTGCAAAAAGCGGTTAGGGATAAGGAAGAGGATATCCCTGTTTCCGGTATCTATTACGGGCTTAGCTGGTTTGCGGTGATTATTGCTATTTCCTTGATGGCGATTGGACTTTATAATGCCGGCAGCATCATTTTAAGTGAAAAGGGATTTTATGCTATGTCATTTGTACTTAGTCTATTTGCGGCAATCACCATCCAGAAAAATATACGGGATACACAGATGGTTAGAGATAGAAATTGATAATAGGGGGCGGTACTGTTTACAGTACTGTCCTTTGTCGTTTCAGGATGATTTTATGAGACCTTCCGTTCATCGGAGAGAGGATACTTTTTCCTTTAATAAAGGGGAAACGATCTTTTATTTGCTAAATATGCTAGAATAACTTATAGGGAAAAGAGAGTGTTCTTAATGGCTTTTAGAAAAAAATAATATGAGAATATATATATAAATGAAAGTGGGTACAACTTTGACATTAATTCAAAATATCATTGATTTCATCCTACATATTGATGAACATCTAGTTGAAATCATCAAAAATTTCGGCGGTTGGTCATATGGAATCTTATTTTTAATCGTATTTGTGGAAACGGGTGTTGTGATTTTCCCTTTCTTGCCAGGTGATTCTTTATTATTTGCTAGTGGTGCTCTTGCTGCGATGGGGGCATTTAACATTGTTTTACTACTCATTTTCTTTTTTGCCGCGGCGGTAATTGGAGATACAGTCAATTATCATATCGGCAGGAAAGTAGGGACAACCATCTCAAATAATAGTTTTATGGGAAGATTGATTAACCAAGATAAAATGAAGAAGGCTGAGGATTTCTTTAATAAGCATGGAGGAAAAACAATTGTAATCGCTCGTTTTATGCCGTTTATTCGCACATTTATTCCTTTTGTTGCAGGGGCGAGCCGAATGAACTATCGTTATTTCTTGATTTATAATGTGACGGGTGCTGCTTTATGGGTGGGCATCTGTACGATCCTAGGCTATTTTTTTGGCAATATCCCAATTATAAAAGACAATTTTTCAACGGTTCTCTTAGCCATTATTTTTGTGTCTGTGTTGCCAGCCATTATCGGAGTGATTCGTGGGCAATTGAAAAAAGGATGATGTATAAACCAATTCTCTAAGTGAGAGTTGGTTTTTTTTATGAGAAGTTCGGAGATCAATAAAGGGTCAGCGCCAAATTTATCAATAAATCATGTAGCGATATTATTCCTCTCATGTTTCCTTATGTAACATAAGAGCACTCCTAATGATTATTCCATAAAACAACTTCATAAAAAAATTGATCTAAATCAAGGAAATAGATGAATGGGCTCGTTAAAATATATGTATACAAATGAAAAAAGGGGACAGGCCATCATGGTTTTATTAACATTCATATGATGATTAGTAATTTGCGGGGGAGAAGATTAAGAAATAAGTAAATATGTGTATAAAGACAAGTGAATAATTTCACAAACTTTTAATTACTATAGCTTAACTTAAAATTTTTTAATGATTATTGTGAAGTGATTCACAATTAAAGGAGGAAACTCATTATGAAAAAACATATAAATGGACCAATAGTGGCATTCGTTTTGACTATATTACGAATTTGGTTAGGATTTCAATGGATCAAAGCAGGTTTTTATAAAATTAGTTCTGGATTTGATGCAGGTGGATTTTTACAAGGAACAATTGAAAATCCTACAGTTCAAGGGTGGTATGCCGGTTTTCTCAAAGGAGTTGCATTACCGAATATAGAGTTTTTTAACATCCTCATCCCTTGGGGAGAGTTTCTTGTTGGCTTAGGATTAATCTTAGGGCTAGCGACAATTCCAGCATTAATTGGTGGTGCCTTTATGAATCTGAACTTTATAATGGCGGGGATGGGATTAGCTAGTCTAGATGCAAAGCTTTTTGTGCTAGCAATGATTCTGCTGTTTATTGGAAAAGGAAGGTATTACTACGGACTTGATAGATTTGCTATCCCATATATAAAAAGGCACTTTTCTATGAAAAGAAGTATGTTGCAAATGAAATGAAGAAGAAAGGATACGGTTATCGCTCCTTTTTCTCTACCAAGACCTGCCCTCAAATGATAGATATATATTTACAAATGTGAAAGAGGCTGGGACATAACTAATTTAGCTTTGTTAAAAGCCGAATGATAAATTCATTTTCTATTATCTAAATAGAGAAGGCCGGACTATTGCAGAATGCTGTGTTAGCATTTCTAATAATAGTTCGGCTTTTTTAGTTGCTGAAAAATTTTTGTCCCAGCCTTTTTAGTGATAGTACTTTTGACAAAGTTGTGAATTTTTAATGAAGAATGTGTAAGTTAGATAGTATATAAATGTAGAAACGTGTTAAAATTTGTTGAAACATCTGGTGGGGAGTTTATAATTTTTAAGATTATGTAATTTACCCTATATTATTGGTTGAAAAGGGAGCAATATTTATAACCTTTGAAACAAGTTAACCTACAAGTGAATACGAGATTATAAATTTTTAAAAAAAGCTTGGCTATTCTATTCCGAGAATAGTCTTTTTTAATTTGGCTTTGTTAATGTTTGATGTTGATAAAGAGCCATTGGTGTGCACTCGAATGCGTTTTATTCGAATGAATAACTTAATGAGCGGGTACACCAATGGCGATTTTCTGCACCAACAATATTGATTAACAAAGCTTTTAATGTAAGCAATACTTGGTGTTTGGAAATGGAAGTAAAATGATAACAATAGAAAAGTAGAGAAAGAGGTTCCTGTATTGAAAAATATCTTTAGAAATATTAAACCAAAATTAATTTTAGCTTTTTCCTTCATATTAATAGTTCCTGCCATTATTATAGGATCGCTATCGTATACAACTGCAAAGAATGCTGTTGAACAAGAGATATTGGATGGATTTTCTGGGACTATCGATTTATTAAATACGTCTATTGATGATACTATACAGACTAAAAGACATGATATAGATGTACTTTCCAAAAGGATCTCATCAAATCAGTATCAGGGAGACAGTAGTCCAGGCATACGTCAACTTCTTGATCAGTATATAAGTTTACACCCCGAAGCTGATAGTGTTTTTGTTGGAACAGACGAGGGCTTATTCATTCAAGAACCAAAGAGAAAAATGGATCCCGATTATGATCCAAGAGAAAGATATTGGTACGAAGAGGCAATGAAAAATAAAGGAGAAGTAATTGTATCAAATCCAAGTAAATCTGCTAGTACAGGAGATTTGGTCGTAACTATTATGAGTACCACTCAAGACGGGTCAGGGGTAGTGGCAGTCAATATAGATTTAAATTACATCCAAAAGCTAGTAAAACAAGTCAAAATAGGTGATGAAGGGTATGCTTTTCTTTTAGATAATGAAAAGAAATACATTGCACATCCTAAAATAGAGGCTGGAAGTGAAGGAAAAGAAAAATTTTATAATAAAATGTACGAACAAGAAAAAGGGAAATTTACATACGAGTTTGAGGGTGCAAAAAAAATAATGGCCTTTTCTACTAACCAATTGACAGGTTGGAAAATAGCAGGAGGCATAAAACAATCGGAGATCAGTGATGCAGCATCTCCCATTTTGAAAAAAACTATGCTTGTTATTGTGATTGCTTTGCTGGTAGGTGCCTTTTTAGTATTCATTATCATAAAATCAATCATTAGACCTCTTAAGGTGTTAAAAGAGAAGGCGATAACAGTTAGTAAGGGGGATTTGACAGAGCATATTCAAGTTCAGTCCAATGATGAAATTGGCCAGTTAGCAATGGCCTTTAATGAAATGCAGGAGAGTCTAAAAATATTGGTTCGAGAAGTAGAACAAAGTGCCGAACGGGTTGCAGCATCTGCGGAAGAACTAACGGCAAGTGCTGAACATACGGCCGAGGCAACAGAACAAGTATCAGCTGCTATTCAAGAAGTGGCAAGTAGTGCGGAGAAACAAACAACTGGAGTGGATCATAACTCCCGGATTATAGCCGATGTTTCTGAAGGTATGTCTCTAATCACAGATTACTCCATAGAAGTATCAAAACTTGCTCATCATACAACTACCCAAGCAGAGGCAGGGGGACAGGCAGTTACCAATACCGTTAATCAGATGAATTCAATTCATAAGTCCGTAATGGAATCCAATACAATGATAAAATCCTTATATGAGCGCTCTAAGGAAGTCAGTTCCATTTTAAATGTGATTACTGGGATTGCGGATCAAACCAATCTTCTTGCTTTAAATGCAGCAATTGAAGCAGCAAGAGCTGGTGAGTATGGTAAAGGATTTTCTGTTGTTGCTGACGAAGTACGGAAACTTGCTGAACAATCTCAAACGTCAGCAAGGGAAATTCACGATATTGTTCAAGGAATTCAAAATGATACAGAAACCTCCGTTAAAGTTATGGCTCTTGTAACAAGTGATGTCCAAGCTGGGGTAGAAATATCTAACGAAGCTATAGAGAAATTTAATCAAATTCTCAAGAGTACAAAAGAGATCACTCCTCAAATGGATGAAATCTCTTCAACTGCTCAACAAATGAATGCAGCAGTTCAGGAGGTTACATCGACCACGGATGAGCTAGCTGAAATTGCGCAGGTTAATGCTGCAAATTCAGAAGAAGTAGCAGCATCTACAGAGGAACAATTAGCTTCGATGGAGGAAATTTCTGCATCAGCAAAGTCCCTTTCGTTTATGGCAGAAGAGTTAAATAAATTAATTTCTAAATTTAAACACTAAATACTTCACCTATGAAGGAGAGAGGATTTATCTATTACTGATGAATTCTCTCTCCTTTTTCTATTAAAGTTCGTAAAGGAATAGCTTGTTTATAAAATTATTCTGTGAAAAAAATTTCTGTTGCACGAATAAACGAAATTGAATCGTATTATGAAGTGAAGGAGGTTGGGTATGAAAACGTTCGCCGGCTTACGTGTTCATGAGATTGTTCAAACTTATAGTGACACCTTAATAAGAATTGCTGTGCAACAGACAAAGAATATGTCTGAGGCGGAAGATATTGTTCAAGAGGTCTATATGACACTTATGAGACAGAAAAAGCCCTTCGATAATGAAGAACATTTAAAGGCTTGGCTCATCAAAGTGACTTTTAATAAATGCAAGGATTACTTTAAATCCTCCCGCGTCAAGAAGACGATACCGATAACAGAAGAGATGACGTTTATCGCAAAAGAGGAACAGATCGTTCTTCCTGAGATTTTCGAACTTGATCAAAAAGAGAGGGCAATTGTTTATTTACATTATTATGAAGGCTACACGACTGCTGAAATTGCTAATTTATTAGAGATGAAAGTAAACACCGTAGGTTCAAGGCTGAGAAGGGTGCGGATGAAGCTAAAGAACATTTTAGAAGAAGGGAGTTAAGTGTGATGAGTGCTTATAAGAAAGTGATGAAGCAGATTCATGCTTCCGAAGAATTTAAGAGCAAAATGCAAAAAGAGATGATGGAATATGAACAAAAGGAAAAGAGGGTCTTTATGAAAAATATAAAATTAATGGTTGGGGGTTTAGTAGCTTGTGCCGTAATTGCTGTGATGGCTTTAACAAATATAAACAACGATGCAGAGTTAGATTTGACAGAAAGAATTGTGGTGGATAATACAGGACCTGCTGCAAAAGCAATGATTAATATTGAAGGAGTTATAACAGAAGTGGGAGAAGATGGATTGAGCTTTACGTTGGATAACGGAATGGAAGTAGTGGTCACAGATAAAACAGAATTGGGGATAGATGGTCCAACAGCACCATCTAAGGAAGAACAATTATTTGAGCCTACATTTAGAGTGGGCAATCTAATAGGTGGTTTTACAGAAGATACGTCCGCAGATCCAGTTACTGCAGCAGTAATTTATACTAACTGGAACTTTGAGAATCCTATTCGATAAGGCGCTGTTTTAGGGATAATATCTATGTTGTATTATCCCAACTTTTGTTATGTAATTGAACTCTTTATACGAATCCAATTACTAATTATTAGCTTTAACTGCCTTCTAGATATTTATAATATTCATGTTTTAATTCTTGTAATGTTAACTCGTATAACTGACGATCATCAGATGATTTATAAAACTCCATGTTTAGCAGCTGCTGAATGATTAGCTGTTTTTCATTACCTATTGTTCTATTTGAAATATTATTCATTTATATTTTCTCTCCAAAATGTGACTTTGAGTACCTAATATTTATTACGAATGATTTATAACTGTATTATTTAAAAAGCCCTCTAATCTCAGCTTAAGATCACTAGATTCTTTTAATTGTTTTGTATGAGTTAAAAATAATTCCTCATCCCTTACTTCTAGAGCCTGATCGATTTGAAAACGTAAATAGTTTAATTTCAATCCCAAGTCAAATTCAGTGACAAGTTTTCCTAAGTGAAAATATTGATCCAAATCTTCTAGGGCTATATAGAAATGTCCATGGCTATTGAGTATAGCTAGAACATACCATCCATTATTAAATGCGAAGCTTTGTTGATTAATGACTTCTATAATATCCATTTTGTTAATCGTTATGGTAGTTGCATGTATACTACCTGGACAAAAACATTCAATTTGATGTGTAAAGGTTTCTGTTGCGATGAAATATTGAATCATGCTCTTACCTCCTCGTAAAAAAACGAAGTGTCCTGTTTTTGAGAATCTTCTAACTGGATATTTTTATAGCTCCACATACATACTTCCCCTTTATCCATTTAATATAAACTTAAATCACCTGTAATTTCACAACCTACTTTTTTATTCTTTCAATATGTAAAAGGATCTTCGTAAAACATTCATTAGGAGTAGTATTTCTAATAATGATAATCATTATCACTAAATATATTTTAATTGAAAATTATTATCAGAGTCAAGTTGATAGCCATATCGTTTTTGATTGGTGTGGTGTAAATAGTTGAGGGGGAAAAAGCACCTAAGTGGATGTTGCAGTATTTGAATGACCAAATTATCTTTTTATAAAATTACAATTGACATTGATAATCATTTTCACTTATTATTTGATTGAATGAAAATGATTATCAGTAGGAGGTTGTGATGATGAAGTTTTTTATTGGATATGTCAGTATGTCTGGTAATACAGAAGATATCGCAAATGCTCTTAAAGAAAGTCTCCTTTTGACAGGATGTGAAGTGGAAATGGAATGCCTTGATAAAATAGAGGGAAATATCGTTTTACCATATGACTGCATTTTCATAGGAACATACACATGGGGGGATGGAGATCTGCCTTATGAAGCAGAGGGCTTCTTTGATGAATTGGATCGTTTAGATTTATCGGGAAAACATGTCGCATGCTTTGGTTCAGGCGATTATGCTTACCCCAAATTTTGCGGAGCAGTAGATGTATTTGCCGAAAAATTAGAGGAGAAAGGCTGTCTTGTATTTGATAAAAGATTGAAAGTGGAATTTGCCCCTGAAACAGATGAACAGGTGATAGAGTGTCAGCAATTTGCCCAATCCGTTTTTGAATGGGTGGTAAGAACAAAGGAATCAGAACTTGTTTAGCATGGGCTCAACGGCAGTATTATCGACACCGGATCGTCCTTTTATAGTTGCTGTTAAAAAAGCTGGCATTTACTCATTTAAAGCAGGGGAATGGCTTCTGCAGTATAGCCTTACTCAAAATATATACAAATTAATTCGGCTCGGCCGCCATATATTCGGTATTGGAGATAACGGGACAATTATTCGTTATGAACCTTATCAAAAGAAATGGAATCATACGTCTTTCCCGACGCCGCAACGTTTATGGGATATTACCGGGAATAGTGACGGATTAATTATTACTCATGGTGGCAGTAGGCTATATGTATCAACTAATTTTGGCTCAAATTGGAATGTAATCAAACCATTTCATGCGCTTAGTACCCGGCCATTCATTAGATCTCTATTTTATCACAAGGGTAATGTGTATATCGGTACTCAAGTAAATAAGGAAAGTGGCGGGTTATGGAAATACTCTTTGCAAAGTGGCGAAATGACTCATGTGAAAAAAGAAGAAAGCTCCATGATCTCATCTATTTATATTGATCATAATCAATCTCTTTATATTGCGAAGGCTCTTCATTTACAAGGTCAGGGAGCATTGAAATATTACATGCAGATAAGAATGAGTGGCAGAGATTTCAACAACCGGTAACAGAAAGAGCATTCTTAGACCTATTTAGTGCAAATGAAAAAATATTTACTACTTCAAGTAAGGATGAGTACGGCTTTTCGCGACTATATGAAATATGTCCAAAAACGATGACACTTGTACCGATTGAAACAGTGGAAGGTCATGGATTTAGAGGGGCTGGCTTTAAAGACCAATTATTTATTTCTTCACCAGTAGAAAGCAAGTGGATCAATCCCTCACAAACAATATCAAATTTAGTCCATTGAATGGAGAGAGTGTAATGAAAATAGCTGTTGTCTATGCAAGTTAGGCTTTTTCCATTAATATAAATAGCCAAAAATAATCAAGTAAAGAGTAGGGGCTTGATTATTTTTGGCTAGTATTCTATTCTTTTTCAATATTGAATGAAGGATATTATTTCTTTATATCGACTCCATTAATCTTAAGATGGGCATGGAATATTTCAAGACTGGAAGGCAGTGTTTCTTTAGTTTGCCAAGTACTTTGGTTCCAAATTCCTGCTTTTTTCAGTGCTCGGGAACAATGGATAAAGCATTCCTCTACGTCCACGCCAATTCCAAGTAATGGTGGCTTCCCATTTAAACTCATTTTGTCTAAGATGTCTTTATTTTTGATAATGGTTGCTTTTCCATTTATGCGCAGTACTTCATCCAACCCCGGAATAAGGAAAACGAGTCCTACATGTGGATTTGATAAAATATTTTCAAAGGAATCGACTCTTTTGTTACCAGGACGATCAGGCAGGACTAATTGATAGTTATTTAAGATTAGTATTTTGCTTGGTAGATCCCCTCGAGGTGCAACATCACATTTCCCGTCAGCACTTGCTGTAGAAAGGAAAAATAGCTGTGACTCCGAAATGAATTCTTTACAATGCTCGTCTAGCATTGAAATTTCCTTTTTTACGACGTATTCGTGTGGAATACCTATTATTTCTCTAAGTTCTTGCTCAGAAGTAACTGCTTCTGTAGAAAAATCTATTATCTCCATTCACTAATGTCCCCTCTTTAACAAGTAATAGTTCAATTATAATAAAGATTGCTATAGATCACCCGTGAAAACTCAAAATTTCGTAGTATTTAAGTTACTAGGGATTGATATTTACAACTAGCTGCTCGATCCTCCAGACCACTTCATTATAACATTTTCAAATAAAAACGCCTTTTCTACTTATCAGATTATTCGGAAACCGTGATATAATATGAGCAGGGACTTTGCACTTCTCTCTATCAAAGAGAATGTGGAATGTTTTACGGTAATAACCAGATGAATAGATTGCTTTATAAATAAAAAAGATTGTTCAAACTCTTACATATACGATTAAATAAGGAGTGATTGCTTTGGAATTAAATGATGTGATATACGGACACAGGTCCATACGAGAATATGAAGATAGGGAAGTAAGTCAAGAGCTGCTAGAGCAAATATTAGATGCAGGCATTCGTGCCTCATCAAGCGGCAATATGCAATCTTATTCGATTATCGTCACAAAAGACAAAGAGCTTAAACAAAAATTGTACACCCCACATATGGAACAATCGATGGTTGTAGATGCACCGATCCTATTAACCTTTTGTGCTGATTTTAATCGAATGAGAAAATGGCTTACACTTAATGATGCACCTGTACATTTTGATAATTTTATGAGCTTTATGATAGGTGCGATCGATGCCACGTTGGCAGCGCAGAACTGTGCATTAGCAGCAGAGAATGAAGGGCTAGGGATTTGTTATATGGGCTCAACGCTTGCAAATTGTGATCAAATTGGTGAACTTCTAAACTTACCGCCCAATGTCGTACCCATTGTTGGTTATTCTTTAGGATACCCTGCAGAGAACCCTGCTCCAAGAGATCGATTGCCAAGGCATGGAGTTGTTCACTATGAACAGTATCGTGATTATTCAGATGAGGATATTCTAGAAATCTATAAAGAAAGAAATGAAAAGGGATGGAAACGCTATATGGACATTCCTAGGCTAAAGGAAATGACAGAACAATTGGGCTTAAAGAATCTGGCTCAGGTCTATACTATTGCCAAATACACGAAGGAATCTCACATTGAGTTTTCACAGACTGTGCTAAATTACTTGGAGAAGCAGAACTTTATGAAGAATAGTGATTGAGGTTTTTACATAAAAAGGGAGCCGATGCATCGTGGAGCATTGGCTCCTTTTTTGGTCCACACGGATTACAGGTATTATCAACTATTCATCTCAACATTCCTGCCAGGATAGAAAGCTAGTTGCGGATCCAATTGATTTTCTTTTGCCGTTCGTACGCTTGGAATAAGTTTAAAAACAGCGGTATGACTCCCTAGAGAGGATCGATATTTCTCCACATGGGAATGGGAAAGGCTTTTATCATAGTAACCGGGTACGTACTTATCCAGCATGGCTTGCATTGCTGCAGTAGCTTCTGTTAAATCACTGACCATTTCTAGTGCTCCAAACAGCATCACACTCATGTAAGCAGTATCAGTCTTGGCGGGTATCGGACTTACCATCGTTCCATAATCCTCAGCTACTGTGAAACAACAGTTGGGATTGGCCTCAATCAAATTAATTTTTCTTCCATGTGCAGCTCCATGAAAATACAAAGCTTTATTCATCCAAATAAAATTCAAAGGAACAACATAAGGAAGCTCCCCATCCGTTAATCCGAGATAACCTGTACGAGCTTGGCTTAAAAACTGATTAATACGCGTATCATCTGTACACCTTAATTTTTCTTGACGAATCTTATGCATATTTCATCCCAACTTTCTTTATTAATGATAAACTCATTTTAAGAAATTTCTGTACATGGTAAAAGTGACAGAATGAAAAAGTTTAATAGGGACAGATGGAGGGGTAGCCGTGGAACTTTCCCCATTTTTAAATAGGGAGCTGCCAGAACCGTTATACAGCCAGTTATATGATTGGATTAAGATGGAAATTGAAGAAGACAGGCTTTTGCCAGGAATGAAGATGCCTTCCATTCGTCAGCTAACGACTCAATTAAAGATCAGCCGGAACACAGTTGAGACAGCCTATCAGCAGCTGCAATCAGAGGGGTATCTCGAAAGTGTCCCTAAGAGCGGAATATGGGTAGCTGAGATTGAGAAACCTTCACTGCATTCGATTAAGGTGAAACATCCTATGATGATGGAGAGTAAGCCTTCAAGTGAAGTTCTTGTAGATTTTGAATATGGAAATGTTGATCTTGATAAATTTCCCTTGAAACAGTGGAAGAAATGTCTGTCAGACGCAGTTGTTCAAGAGAACGACTGGTTATTTCAGTATAGTGAAAAACAAGGAGAGCTTACTTTAAGGCAAGAGATTTCAAACTATTTATTGCAATCCAGAGGTGTACGCTCTACACCAGAACAGATTCTTATAACGGGCGGAACGCAAACTTCCATAGTAATGATCTGCCGACTTTTAGCACTCCAAGAAAATACCGTAGCTATGGAAGAACCTGGTTACAATGGTGTCCGCTCTGTCTTTGAAGATCAAGGATGCCATATTGAACCTGTGCCTCTTGAAAAGGACGGTGTGTCAGTGGAGCATATTCAAAAGAGCAGGGCAAAAGCCGTCTATTTAACGCCTTCTCACCAATTTCCATTAGGTATGATTTTATCCATTTCGAAAAGAATGCGATTACTAAAATGGGCTTATGAAACAGGGGGATACATTATTGAGGATGACTATGACAGCGAATTTCGATACCAAGGACAGCCCATTCCTTCACTGAAATCGCTGGATGAAGAGGAAAAGGTTATTTATTTAGGGACATTTTCTAAATCATTTCTTCCTTCAGTCAGGCTAAGTTATATTGTATTTCCACCCTCTTTAATGGTTCAATATTCACGAAGGTTCGCTGCTTATAATCAATCTGTTTCTCCTATTATACAAAGGGCGATGGGCCAGTTCATGCAATCCGGTGAATTTGAAAGGCATATACGAAGAATGCGCAAGCTATATCAAAGAAAACATCAGGCTCTGCTAAGAAGTATTGAACAATATATGGGTACGAAAGTAAAAATTGTTGGAGAAAAGTCAGGTCTGCATATTTTATTGAAACTAAAGGGCATATCTACATCTGAGCTGATTGAAAAGGGGCTACAGAAGGGAGTCAAAGTTTATTCCTCCTCAAGCTTTTGGCTTAATCCAGACTCCGAGGGCCATTCCTATATCATGTTAGGATTTGGCGGATTATCAATTGAAGAAATTGAAAAGGGAGTGAAATTACTTGCTAGCTGCATTCCATGAAGGACACTCTCATACAAAAAGCTTGCCTGGTAGCAAGCTTTTTATTTTTGTATATCCTCTTGACCTTAAAGCAGCTTTAAGGTGTAACATTAAATTTAAGGGGGATGATGGTTTGAGTAAGTTCATGTCAATACAGGCTTTCTCAGAAAGAACGGGTATTTCCAAAAGTGCCTTGAGGTATTATGAGTCTAAAAATTTACTCCATTCAGTAGGCAGAAACTCTAGTGGGTATCGAGTGTATTCTGAGACTCAAATTGCAACAATTAAGTTAATCACAAGTTTACGTTTAGCTGATGTACCGATAAAAGATATTCAAGCTTATTTAAAGGAAGAAAATGATAAGACCCGACAAGAAATGATGAATAAGTGGATTCAGATTATAAGGGGGAAACTAGATATCTTACATGTCAGTTTACGTTATTTAGAGAGTGATTATACGAATGAACAAATTTATCTGATAGAGAAATGTGCGGAAACGATTGTTTGGTTTTCTGCTGAATCTGAAGTTGGGCAATTTAAAGAACATGTTAGTAAGAATGGGAATGAACTTAAGAAATTAAATATTCCATTTAAGAATATTTATTTAAAATATGTATCTGGGAAAGATTTGATTAAGGCGCAAATTGGCTTTGGTGTACCAGCAGACACACAAACAAATGAGCTGCCTGAAATGGCATTAATAGAACAAATGGATTCTTGTATATGTATCGCCATGTCTTTTAATGATCCAATCACAAACATACAAGATGGCTACCGAAAATTAATAAACTATGCAAGCGAAAACAAATGGGTTCCTACTGGGTCAATACTAGAATGGTATCGTGGGGAGGGTTTTTCAGATCTCGATTTATTCATGCCCGTCACTCAATTGGGGAAAAGGGAGGATAAACTACATGTGTAAAACGGAAGAGTTAGTTGTAAGAATAGTAGAATTGAGAGGAGATTATTATCAATTTGGTTTAGAGCAAGGGAAAGAAATAATGTCATTACCCATCTTAAATCAAATGAATCAGCTTTTGGAATTAACAATTAACTCAAATTCACAAAGGGCAAAGGAAATAGTAAAGAATGTTTCACCGAAACTTTTTCAAGAATTAAAGGGTTTGGCAGAAGGATTAAATAGGCCACTCGATTCGATCATTAAACTTTTTAGTGGATACGATGTCGTATTTCCGAAGATGGGGTGCACAACGTTAGTGAACGATGGCTATTACGTGCGTAATTATGATTTTAGCCCTGTAATGTATGATGCTAGACTAGTTATTACGAATCCGACAGATGGCTATGTTAGTGTAGGTTTAAGTCAGCAAGTCATTGGCAGACTGGATGGAATGAATGAAAAAGGGCTCGTAGTAGGGTTGCATTTTGTAAATAATGAACATAGAGGAGAGGGGTTTATTGCAACAACTATTGTCCGAATGCTATTAGAACAATGTGCTAATATTGAAGAAGCGCTAACATTTATTACAAGTATCCCTCATGGTTACTGCTACAATTACTCCATTACAGATCCAAGTGGAAAAAGTGTAATAGTAGAAGCGTCTCCACAACAACAGATCACTCATTTCACCAATCCGCTCATATGTACAAATCACTTTGAATCAGATGTTTTGAAAGTGAAAAACAGGATAGAGATACAAGGCTCAGTAAAACGTAAGGAATTTTTACGTTACTTATTAAGAGAGAATCTGCCGCCTATGTCTGCCTATCATCATTTTAATAGTGACCAATCTCCTTTATTTTTTAAATACTATAAAGAGTACTTTGGTACGTTGCATACAGTTGTTTATTCACCAAAAAATTTAAGCCTCATGATTGGAGTAGGGGAGAATTGTAAACCGATGAAGTTTTCTTTGAAAGAATATATGGAGGGGGAAGTATCTCTTCCTAAAGAAATGAAAGGGATAATTAGTCACTCCATGTAAACAGACCGTATTACAAATAAACAAATACTTTCATATCAAATTAGAGATGAAAAGCAGCTGTCCCTAAAGGGAATAATAAATGAACCTTTAGGGACAGTGTTGACTTTACCCTTCTATCTTTAGCGAATGGGTAACTTATCTGGATTCATCGTTAAATACATTTCGTTGATCTTGTCATTACAAATGTAGAAGCTCAATATGCTATGAAGTGTTCCATTCAAAAAAACTACGATTGCTGGCTGGTTATTGACGTTTCTGATCTCAAAATAAAAGTCATTGGGGACATTTTTTGTTACTCCATATAATAAGGCTAAAACATTGGATAGGGAAACAATCGGGCGTAGAGCCGCCTTGACTTTTCCTCCGCCATCCGAGTATAGTGTGACATTTTCAGAGATAAGTTCTAATAAGTCTTCCGTCTTTTGCATTTGAAATGCTTGGATAAAGCGATGAATAAGGGACTTATTCCGCTCATAGTCTAAGCTTTCATCCTCAATTCGTGAGATCCTTTGCTTAGCCCGACTGAGGACTTTTCGACAGTTTTCTTCTTTCTTTTCAATGATTATAGCAATTTCCGAATAGGAGAAGTCAAATACTTCTCTTAAAAGGAGGACCGCTCGTTCATCGGGGGCTAAGTGCTCCATCATCCGTAAATAGGCAATGCTCAATCCTTCTTTTTGCAAGACCATTTCAGATGGATCAGAGCCATCTAGCTTCTCAAGCAATAATGGTTCAGGATTCCATGGTCCTACATATTGTTCCCGTCTATGCCGTGCCGATTTTAATTCATCTAGACAACGATTAGTTACTACTTTGCAAAGGTAGGCCTTCTTATTATCAATTTTCTGCTCATCCATTTGGTACGCTTTTAAAAAGGTTTCTTGGACAATATCCTCTGCATCCGCGATCGAACCTAACATACGATAACCGATCGAAAATAATAATGGTTTATATTGTTGATAGTCCTCATTACTAATTTGCACGATATCAACTCTTTTCCCTTTTCATAATTTCCTCAGCTGCTTGTTTCGCGCTGCTAACGGCTCCTTCTGCCAAAATGAAATCTGGAGAAGCCCAATCTCCTGCTATATATAATCCTGGAATTCCCTGTTTAGAACATTGTAATATTTGCTCATCTCCTATTTGAGGTAAGCGCTGGTTAACTATAATTTGCGGGATAAATCGACTGGTGATCTCATAGTTTTTCCATCCTGGCTGTATCTTTTCTAGGAATTGCTCAAGCTCATTCTTCACCTTTTTCTCATCTATCTTTTCATCTGGATGATGGTATTTAAACACATGCATAACGGCACTTTTGCCTTCAGCAGAGAGCCGGGCATAATTGGAATGAACGGAAAAATAAAGCGGATGCTGGATGTCCATGGCAAACAATTTCTTAGGATTCGGAAGCTGTGTTAAAGCAACATCGAACGTTGCTCCCTTTACAGGCTTCATTTTAGTAAAAGAAAAGTTAGATTTTTCACCTAGCATGTGCTGGAGTTCATGAGGGCCAGTTGTACATATCACGTTCTTTCCAAAAATCTCTTCGTCATTAGATAGAATGAGTTTAAAAGAATCTTGTTCAAGGGGGGCAATGTGTTTGACTCGCTTATGTGTTTCAATCTGTACACCAGAGACCACGGCTTTGTTATGGAGTTGGTCAATGATTGTCTGCCATCCATGATCTAAATAAAGTACACCATTCAAGACCGTTTTTAAATGAGAGACAATAATCTTTGCACTCGCTTGATCTGGAGCATGACAATAGGTTGCGAGTCTACCTAGTAAATAGAGTAAGGATTGGATGTTTGCTGAATCAGTCGTTTGTTGAACCCATTGCTCGAAAGTTTGCTTTTCTAGCTTTTCAGTATGGATCGAAATTACTTTCAGCAGTGTGTTAGCCCATTCTATACGTTCTTTCCAATTTAAAAGCCCTGTTGTAAGAAGGCCTAAAGGAGTAAAAGGTGCAGTATATTCCAAATGATCTTTAACTAGAACACCTCCTAATTGAGGTGATTTTCCAGGAACCTGAATAGTTAGTTCTTCGAGAATCGACATGGCTTTTCCTTTTTTATATAATGCATGTGGACCTAAATTGAAATATTGCTGGTGTATCTGATCCGTTCTAGCCCTTCCACCAACCTTTTTTCCTTTTTCGAGTACTAATATGGATAAATTGTTTCTAGTTAAATAATTTGCTGCTACAAAACCAGCTAATCCGCCACCGATAATCACAACATCCCATTTTTGAGTCATAAGATAACCTCCATTTGTTAGTTTATACTCAAGACGATGAAGGGTGGATATCTGTGACAAATTTTTATAAAATGTTAACCTCAATTAAATATAAGAGCCCCATGGAAGGTAACAGTGTTCCAAGGGGCCTCATTTCATATAAGTTTTATTTACTTTAATTATCATCACTCACGGTACTTCCATTTTGCATGGGTTCATCCATCTGGATATTTAATTTGTCTAACATATTAATCGTGTCGACTAAATGATTGTTAAAGATTTGACGTGCAACAGAAAGGAGGTCAACAATCATCGGATCACGCAAGGAATAAATGACACGATTTCCGTCTTTCGTGCCTGTCACAATATTTTTCCCGCGAAGTACGGTTAATTGTTGTGAAACAGCGGAACCTTCACTTCCAGCAAGGCTTTGGATTTCGTTAACGCTTTTATCACCTTCAGCCAGTAACTCAAGAATTTTTATCCTAAGCGGATGGGCAAGAGCTTTAAAAAAATCTGCCTTGAATTTTTGCATCTCTAAGTTCAATTCTATTTCCTCCTATTAAAAGAGATTAGGCATTAAACACTTTCCTTTTTTCTTCCACTATATCATGAGCACCTGAAAAGGCTGCACATTCCCTAAAAGCGAAATGTTTGCATCCAATGCATTTATCTTTGTTTAAATGTAAAAGTGCATAATTGATGGCATCTCCAGTATGTTCAAAAAAGTGCCTTTCGCCAATTAATTGATATAAACCGGTCTTAATTAATACCTTTTTGGGCTGAGCATTTAAGCCAGATATTAAGACAATTCCATGTTTTGAAAAGTCTTTTACAATACTAGATAAATGAGATTCCCCTGTTATATCCATGAACGGTACTCTTCCCATTCTTAAAAGAAGTACTTTCGGTTTGTAGTTAATGGTATTCATAATACTCTGTTGAAAAGTCTGTGCTGCGCCGAAAAAGAGCGGCCCCTCTACATTATAAATACTAATTTGGGGGCAATCATGAGAATCTGTCACAATTTGAGTGTCTACTTTTTCTTGCTTATGCTCAGGATTAGGTAATGCCTTAGCCGTTACCATTATATCACTCATCCGTTTCGTGAAAATAATTATAGCCAAAATAAGACCGATTCCAACGGCAAGAGTCAGATTAAATAACACGGTTAATAAGAAGGTGATAACTAAAACAAAGGAATCCTCTGTTTTGGCTTTTAACAGTTGGTAAAATACATGACGTTCACTCATATTCCATGCAACAATCATTAAAATCGGTGCCATACTTGCCAAAGGTATTTTCGATGCGTATGGTGCAAAAAGCAATAGAACCAACAGAACAACGATCCCATGTATAATGCCTGATAGGGGGGAGGCTGCGCCATTTTTTATATTCGTAGCCGTTCTTGCGATCGCACCGGTTGCAGGGATCCCACCAAACATTGGTGTAACCATATTTGCAATTCCTTGCCCAATTAATTCTCGATTGCTATTATGTTTACTATTTGTCATCCCATCAGCGACCACGGCAGACAATAGCGACTCAATGGCTCCAAGGAAAGCAATCACAAAGGCAGGACCAATTAGCTGTTGAATCCGTTCAAATGAAAGGGAGGGAAATTCAAATTTGGGTAGCGTATTTGGAATGGCCCCAAAGGTTGAACCAATTGTTGCTATGTGAGTAGGAAAGAGAAAACTTGCAATTAGAGTCGAAACGATAAGCCCAATTAGAGGACTTGGGATAGCAGGAAGTAATTTTGGCATATATAGAATGGTTATTAAGCAAATCCCAGCAGTTAATAGACTATATAGGTTAATACTATCGATATGTTTAATTATTTCGTAAAGATTATTGAGAAAATATTCATGGTTCTTCACACCCGTTAGACCTAAGAAATTTGGAACCTGCCCGATGAAAATAATGACTGCAATCCCTGAAGTAAATCCAATGGTAACAGATTTAGGAATGAATTTAATAAGTGACCCAAGCTTACAAACCCCCATAATAAATAAAAGAATCCCAGCCATAAATCCTGCAATCAATAAATTCTCATACCCATAGGTCATAATAATCCCAAATAAAATAGGAATAAATGCACCAGTAGGTCCGCCAATCTGATACTTTGACCCACCAAACAGTGAGATTAAAATCCCAGCAATAATGGTTGTATAGATTCCATATTCAGGCTTCACACCAGATGCAATAGCAAAGGCCATACCTAAGGGAATAGCTATGACCCCCACAATAATCCCTGAAATAATATCCTTTTGGAGTGAATGAAGCGAATAATCCTTATATCTGCCACCTGAAAGCAACTTCTGTTTCATATGTACCCTTCTTCTCTTAATATTTGTATATCTGATTATTTGAATATATTATATTATGAAATCAATACTTAAATAATGTCAACAGAATTTTTTCCAGCAGGTACAAGTGGATTATTAACTGAATAAATTCATGTGCAAATAACGTTAGTTGATTGGAGCGGAAGGTGCGAGACTCCTGCGGGAGGAGTGGGACAGGCGCAGCGCGCCGAGGAGGCTCACCGCCCACCCCGCGGGTCGCTGCGCAACCTGGAGCGGAAATCAACCGCTACCAACTATTTATGAAATAGAAATACTGTTTGCAAAACTGTGCAACTCTAATAAAAACCTTAAGAAAATCTTAAGAAACTTATCCACTAGTTTTTAATATTTTTTTATTAAGATAATCTCATTAGTAAAGAGAAAAACCGCAAGCTTTTATTTATGTTTGCAAAAAACCTAGCTAAAAACGAATAATAGAGGAAGGAGCACGATAGTTAGTGCATATCAGGGGTGAATGTAGTGAACATATTGGTTTGTGATGATGATCAGGCAATTGTTGATGCGATAGGAATTTACTTGGAAAATGAGGGCTTTTCAATTTTTAAGGCTTTTAACGGTATAGAGGCAATCGAAATAATCAATGATCAGGAAATTCATCTAGTGATTATGGATATTATGATGCCAAAGATGGATGGAATCAAAGCGACCATGAAGATCAGGGAAGAGAACAACATCCCGCTGATTATGCTTTCTGCCAAATCTGAGGATTACGACAAAATATTAGGATTAAATCTAGGTGCAGATGACTATATGACCAAGCCTTTTAATCCTTTGGAGCTCATTGCAAGGGTTAAATCGCAGCTAAGAAGATACACAACTTTTGGAGGCCTTGAAACGAAGAGCAACGTTTATAAAACAGGTGGGCTCATGATTGATGATGAAAGTAAAATAATTACCGTTGATGGAGAGACCGTTCAGCTTACTCCAGTGCAATACAAGATCTTGAAATTCTTGACAGCAAATGCAGGAAGAGTGTTCTCTATCGAAGAGATTTATGAAAAGGTATGGAATGAAACGGCCTTTAGCCCGGAAAATACAGTTTCCGTTCATATAAGAAAAATTAGAGAGAAAATAGAAATCAATCCGAAAGAGCCAAAATATTTAAAGGTGGTGTGGGGAATTGGGTATAAGGTTGAGAAAATATAGCCACTCAATAACAACAAAATTGATTGTCTTTATGGTCATGCTTGCATGTTTTTCAGGTATTATGCAGGCAATTGCTCATTTAGTTTCCGTGAATGATGGGGATATTGAAATCGTTTTTGAAGATAATTACTTCCTTAGCAAGTCTTACGTGAGAGAAAGTGAAAGT
The DNA here is from genome assembly GCF_042865275.1 of Cytobacillus mangrovibacter. Classification (NCBI taxonomy): domain Bacteria; kingdom Bacillati; phylum Bacillota; class Bacilli; order Caryophanales; family Bacillaceae; genus Cytobacillus; species Cytobacillus mangrovibacter. The sequence continues at coordinate 78,521 of NZ_JBIACJ010000008.1, forward strand.
CTCATAAGTGATCTTACGAGGCTGCTGGGAGAATATAAAAATGAAGAAAATATTTTAAAGGGCGAGACAATCGATAAAGATGAACTAAGAATGGAAGAACAGAACTTGTTTTCAGATTATCAGTATGAATCTAAAAGTTATAATCCAAATTTAAGTGAAGCGGAAAATTATGAGAAGTTTAAAGTGGATTATGCTGATAAAATTGCCCAAATAAAGGATCAAATGATAAAGAGGGATTTAAGAGAATTTCATTTCCTAATGAACAATATCGAAGAGGTTAAAGATCCATTGTATTATGTCAGTGACGGTGTAAATGTATTTACGAATAATACAATGAAAGATACACAGCTATTTAAAGCCTATCCATCTTACATGGTGTTTGAGGGATATAAAAGTGATGTTTATCCAAAGGAAGTAGAAAAGAATAAGTACTTAAATTGGATTACCATGCAAATGGATGAAATGAGCTCTGAAAATAATGCTATTTATATGGCTTTTTCAAAGAAGTTTTTAGATTCTAAAATAAGTGGGTGGAAAGAAAATAAAGTGAATGCCACAAAGGGTTTTTATCGTTTACTAGGATTTTCAGCAGGATTTATCCTTTCCCTTTTCTACCTGGCATTTGTAAGCGGGAGAAAGTCCTTTAAGGAAGAAGAGCTGCACTTGCATGCAGTCGATAAGTTATATATTGATCTGAACATCTTGCTATGTATAGGACTTATAACGTTTTGGGTTATTCTACTTGATCTTTTGGAGCTGCCACATAATATACAATGGGTCATTCCAATCACAATTCCATTTTCAGCTGCCTTTTTTGCATTGATTTTATCAATGGTGAGACATTTTAAGAATCGAACATTTTTTAAGCATTCTCTGATTTATCAAATTTTCAAAGGACTTGTCCAATTTGTAAGAAATGTTTATGATAGCGGAAATGTTGGAGTAAAGACAGTACTGATTGTTATTGGGTATCCACTATTGATTGCTTTAACCTTTTTTATGTTCCCGATAACCATAGGGGCGGCTGCCTGGTTTGCCTTAAAGAAAGTTAAGTCCTTTAAGGCAATAAAAGATGGAGTAGAAAGAATAAAAAATGGAGAAATCCATCACAGCATTGATATTGTTGGAAAGGGTGAGTTTGCAAGCTTAGCTGCCAATATAAACAGCATTACCGATGGGTTGAAAAATGCAGTCGATAATGAACTAAAAAGTGAGCGGTTAAAAACAGAACTCATCACCAATGTATCTCATGACATTCGAACACCATTAACTTCGATTATCACATATGTCGATTTACTAAAAAATGAAAAGGACCTGGCAAAGATAGCAGAATATACCGAGGTACTGGATCAAAAGTCTAAAAGACTAAAGTTCCTAACAGACGATTTATTTGAAGCTGCTAAGGCTTCCAGCGGAAATATTCCGGTCCAACTCGAGAAGATTGATATTGTATCATTAATTGCACAGGGGCTTGGAGAAGTAAGTGAAAAGATTGAAGAGCTGGGTTTAGAATTTAGGTTCAATCATCCAAATGATAAAGTCTATGTGACAGCTGATGGGAAATTGTTATGGAGGTCTATTGAAAACGTATTATCTAATATCTTTAAGTATGCTCTTAAAGGGTCAAGGGTGTATATCAATATTGAAGATTTAGGAAACGAAATCCTTATTACCTTTAAGAATATTTCAGCTTATGAATTAAATATTTCAGCTGATGAATTAATGGAGCGCTTTAAAAGAGGCGATGAATCCAGATCTAGCCAAGGCAGTGGGTTGGGCCTTTCTATTGCGAAAAGCCTCATTGATATACAGAAAGGGAAATTTATCATTCAAATCGATGGGGACTTATTTAAATCGATGATTAGTATGCCTAAGAATTATAATGAATAAGTCATTAATTGACATGTTCCATGTGAAACAGCAGTTAACTCAATGTATCATTCTATTGTTCGCCAAAAAAACCTCCCTTCCGTCAAAGCCATTGATGGAAGGGAGGTTTTTGTCTAAGAATTAGGTTATATAAATGAATAGAAAAATAATAATAAAAACTATTTGAAGTACTTGAAATCTATATTAAAATGATTCTATTAAAGAGAGAGAAGGATTGTTTAATGTGGATTGTAGCTGCCGTTCTAACGATGCTTTGCTTTGGGATTAATAATTTGATTTTTAAGGTTACGTCAGGAAAAGGACTATCAAAGGTACATATGCAATTTTTCTTTTATCTTATTGCATTCTTGTTAATGCTTGGCTATGGAGCAGTCGAAGGGTTTGCAGCATTTAATGGATTAACCATTGTACTAGGTGTGGTCATCGGAATATTGAATGCAAACGGTAATATTCAAATGTCAAAGGCGTTTGAGAAGGGACCTGCAAGTTTAACGTCACCACTTATCAGTACAAATACGGTTATTCCTATACTTAGTGCGGCACTTATTTTCCACGAGCATATTACGCTCATTCAGTGGAGTGGCATTATTATTATGCTTGCTTCTGCAGCTATCATCCAATATGTACCAGGTAATGGTGTTAAATTGGATTATAGGCCGTGGATGTACCGCATTTTATTATCGGTTGTATCGTTTGGTGTACTCGGTGTGCTTATGAAAACATCTTCACATTTACATATTGATTCCATTAATACGCTTGTTTGTATGTATGGAGGCGGTGCAACTTATTTGATTATTAATAGTATTATTATGAAGGAAAAATGGCAGCGTACAGAGTTGAAATTTGGTGCCATTATTGGATGTATTAGTGTTATAGGTTATAGCAGCTATTTTTTTGCTCTTAACGCTGGAGTAGCAAGTATTGTCTTCCCGATTGTAAGTTTAAGTTGTTTAGTTGTCGTTCTCAGCAGCTGTTGGTTATATAAAGAAAGGCTCAGAATATATCAGGTCATCGGGGTTATTTCCGCGCTAGTTGGTATTGTGCTAACAAAGATTTAACAGTCTATTATTTCTTTGAAAAAATGAATCAGGGCTTAGGCTCTGATTTTTTTTTGGATGTTTGACCCGATGGCTGTTTACATTAATGGCAGGAGTGAAAAGGGGAATATATACTTCGTGCAGCAACTGCTCTTAAATTAATTGAGAAAAGGCCTAATATAAAGAATTAGACCCCTTTTGAAAGAATTTTAAACTACGGGCTATAAAAAATTGGGCTGTGTAATAGGTGGTCATGATTAGGACAGATGAATAAGGGATGTCGGAAACAAACCGATTCCACGCTAAGATCGAATCAGAGATAACGAATAAGATACTCCCTGTAATTGCCCATTTATTGCCGGTCATAATGGCAGACCAGGCCATCGTTGATATGATGATCGTATATAAACAAACTGGAATGAATAAAGCGCTATTTCCATTTTCGATTAGAGATTCGGTAAGAATATGACCAATAAAGATAGCATAGAAACCGATAGGAATAATCGATAAAACGCGGATGAGGGAAAATTGCCACTCCTTAAAAAATCCAATGAGATAAAAAATATGGCCTATTAAAAAGGCAGATAGCCCAATCAGGAACCAATGAAGTAAACCATCCCCAAACATACAAAATACTAATCCAGTTAAAATAATCCAGCTAGTGCTAGAGCCTTTTCCTCTAAATTGTATAAAAGCATAAGTAATGATTAACCACATCGGAATTAGCTTAAATGGAAGATTGAGAAGAAGTGGCGCATCTGGAATGATAAAAATATATAATGCACTCGAGATTAAGATAAGTAAGGGTAAAAATAGCCTTTTCAATTCGTCACACCTTTCTATAAGTTTATTCTTTTATCACTATATTAGATTATTCTCCCCTTAATACCAGACTCCTCTTAGGAATGGGGAGGAAGTCCATGGAAATTTCCGCTTTTCCTCCTTTGATGACAGGTACAGTGATAATGGACATGTTTAATTTCTTAATTCGAGTGCTCAAGCTTTATACGTAGAAGAATGATCAACCATTAACAATAAATTTTACTTAGAAAGTATTTTGCTTTATTTTATATTCTATTTAATTGGTAAATGATAACTATCCCCATTAAAACGGCATATCGGAATAGGGTAAAACAACGAGATATTGACTATTGTAAAATAGTATTATAAAGTTAGTAACGTAATAATTTAATATAATAAATCCTCATCAACCGATGAGGTAGAGGTCGCAGTTTTTATTAGTAAGGCGGACGAGATGCAGAGACATCACTTGACTCCGTTTGAAAGGAAAAGCTGCCGAAGTGTGCTTGTCTCTCTGGTTAAGCATGCTGGGGCTGTCTCCAAATAGGAACAGAACTGTCACGATTGGTCCTACCAGCCATTCGTGTTGGGCTATCTTTCGGAAGGTATGATGCGGGCTATTGATAATGTCACCTGATTCTACTTCGGTGACATTTTTTATTCCAAACTCCTTCCAAATTAGAAAAGCTAATGGGTCTTCATTGAAGACTATGTGCTAGAAAAACTGATGAAAAGGAGTAAAAGCAATGAGAACATTTGATGAAAGAAAAGATAATTTTAGCACTGGTACAGTTTCTTCCAATAAAGAAACTACCGGCTTAAAACGCAGTTTAAAAACACGTCACTTAACCATGATTTCTTTAGGCGGAACTATTGGAACAGGCCTTTTTCTCGCCAGCGGCGGAGCAATCCACTCTGCTGGTCCCGGAGGAGCTCTCCTTTCCTATCTTGTGATTGGGATTATGGTCTATTTCTTAATGACGAGTCTTGCGGAAATGGGCGCCTACATGCCTGTTGCAGGGAGCTTTAGCACATATGCCGCCAAGTTTGTTGACCCGTCACTCGGATTTGCTCTTGGCTGGAACTATTGGTATAACTGGGCGATAACTATTGCAGCAGAACTATCAGCTGTTACCATGATTATGAAATTTTGGTTCCCAGATACGCCTTCTATTATATGGAGTGCGCTTTTCTTAGTAATCATGTTTTTATTAAATTTTCTATCTGTAAAAGGTTTTGGTGAAGCAGAATATTGGTTCTCCTTAATTAAAGTCGTTACTGTAATCATCTTCATTATTGTTGGTACTTTAATGATTTTCGGAATCATGGGTGGTCAGGTAATTGGCTTAAAGAACTTTACGGTTGGAGATGCACCGTTCCATGGTGGCTTTATGGCAATGCTTGGGATATTTATGGCAGCGGGTTTCTCTTTCCAAGGCACAGAGTTGCTAGGTGTAGCAGCGGGTGAAACCGAGGATCCTGGTAAATCAATTCCTAAGGCTGTAAAATCAGTATTTTGGCGCATCCTTTTATTCTATGTGCTAGCAATTTTAGTAATTAGTTTAATTATTCCGTATACAAATGGGAATCTTGCAAGCAGTGATGTAACGGTTAGCCCATTCACAATCGTTTTCCAAAAGGCAGGAATTGCCTTTGCTGCTTCCGTAATGAATGCAGTGATCTTAACAGCCGTGCTATCTGCCGGTAACTCAGGAATGTATGCTTCCACACGTATGCTTTGGGATTTAGCACGTGAAGGAAAAGCACCTAAGTTTCTTGGAAAATTAAATAAAAGAGGTGTTCCTGTAAATGCTTTGATTGCAACATCATTAGTCGGAACACTTGCTTTCTTGGCTTCATTATTTGGTGACGGCACTGTCTATGTTTGGCTACTAAATGCTTCAGGAATGTCAGGATTTATTGCATGGCTTGGAATCGCCATTTGTCACTATCGATTCCGACGGGCATTTGTTGCCCAAGGAAAAGACTTAAGCCTTTTACCATACAAAGCAAAGTTATTTCCATTTGGCCCTATTTTCGCCTTCGCAGTTTGTGGCTTCGTCGTATTAGGACAAAACTATTCAGCCTTTATGGGGGATCATATTGATTGGAACGGTATAGTGGTTTCTTATATAGGACTGCCTTTATTCCTTATTTTATGGCTTGGTTACAAATTTACGAAAAAGACAAAATGGATCCCGTTAAAGGATTGCGATTTATCAAATTAATTCTATTGCACGCAGCCAGCGTGCTTTTTTTTATGGAGGAAACCAGAGAGAAAAGCATGAGCCAAATGGAGTTTTTTGTAGAATTTTAAAAGAAATTATGGAAACCGGTTTCTATAAAATCATTGATTTTTCTGAATATTAGGTTTATAATCTGTATTGAAAGCGGTTTCCTCCATAGAAAAGACTAGATTTCTCCCGAAGTTTAGAAATCGGTTTCCGAGTTATCTTGCAATAATTTAGTTTTAAGAATCAAATTTCAAAAAAAGAAGGTGAATGATACAAAAAAAGGGAAAATAATTATTTCAGCGGAGTATTTAAATGGAAAATAATTAATGGCTAAAAAAAAAGTGGGGGGAATGAAAAGTGAGAAGCTTGAAAAAACTGGTCGCGGTAGGATTATCGACAGCCCTAGCATTTACATTAGCAGCCTGTAATGATAATGAAAAGTCGTCTTCTGATGATGTTGAAAAAGGAGATAAGCAAGTTACTTTGGATTTTTGGACGTTTGGTGCTACTGGATATGAAGATTTAGCTAAAGCATACGAACTAGAAAATCCGAATGTCAAAATAAAAGTAAGAGCAGCTGAAACGGCGGAGCACCATGATGCACTATTTACAGCATTATCAGCTGGAAGCGGTGCCCCAGATATTTCGATGTTAGAAATTGACCAGTTAGATCGTTTTAAGGTAGCACAAGATCGTTTTGAAAACTTATATGACCTTGGTGCAAAGGATATTAAAGATCAATACTTGGATTGGAAATGGAATACTGGTGAAAACAATGATGGAGATTTCTTAATTGGTTTACCAACGGATATTGGACCGAAAGCTTTATACTATCGTGTGGATGTATTTGAAGAAGCAGGTCTGCCGACTGATCCAGAGGAAGTAGCGAATTTAATTAATTCACCAAAGGCATTTGAAGAAGCTGGTTTAAAGGTAAAGGAACAAACGGGTAAACCTTTTATTGATAGTATTGAAATGGCCTTTAGGGCTTATTTAGATGCCGCACAAGAAACCTTCCTTAATCCTGAAGGAGAATTAATTCTTGAAGAGAACGGAAATGCGGTTAAAAATGCTTATGACTATGCAGTTAAATTAAATGAGTTAGGCATTGTAGGAAAATTCGAAATGTGGTCACCTGAATGGGCCAATGCAGTAAATAAAGGGGAATTCGCAGCAGAGTTAGGTGCAGGCTGGTTGAAAGGCTGGATGGAAGGCAATGCAACCGAAGCAACCGGTAAATGGAAAGTGGCAACATTGCCATCAGAATTTGCTGCAAACTGGGGCGGCTCTTTTATCGCTATTCCAAAGGAAACAAAGAATGCGAAGGAAGCGTATGAATTTGTCCAATGGTTAGTTTCTCCTGATAATCAATTGAAGTCATTCCAGGAAAAGGGATTGTTCCCATCTGCACCATCTGTTTATGAAATGGATGAATTTAAGACGAATGAAGATGAGTTCTTTGGCGGACAGGCAACAGCTCCTGTCTTTGCGAAAGCCGCTCAAGATATCAATGGTGCCATTTATAAAGGGGAAAAATACTTTCCAGTTTACCAGGAAGTGTTGAATGCTTTAAAGAATGTACAGTCTAAAGGGGCAGATCCGGAAAAAGAGTGGACAGCAGCTATTAAGCGAGCGAAGGATTTATTAAATCGATAGGTTATTAGTTTATTAGAGGTGGATGTGGAGCTTAAAAGTGAGTGGGCTCCACTTTTCGCCTATTGATCGGAAAAGAGGTGTGAGAATGCAACCTGAAAGTAATAAGGAAAAGGTGGAGAAGAAGGGAGACGTGGGTGTCCATCAAGTACCAAGGAAGAAAAAGATAAGAAAGAAGCGGTATAGGTCTGAGGAGAAAAAGGATATGATTTCGGGCTATCTATATATTGCGCCTTTCTTTATCATTTTTTCCCTTGTTGGTTTATACCCAGCGTTATTTAGTATCTATTTAGGATTCCAAAAATGGAATGGGTTAAGTCCGATGAAATTTGTTGGACTCTCAAACTTTGAAATTGTCTTAACTGATCCCCTATTTTGGAAATCGGTTTATAATACAATTGTTATGGGAATTATGGGCACCGCCCCACAATTAGTTTTCGGAATTATTTTTGCCTTTTTATTAAATCTAGCCTTTTTAAAATTTAAAAACTTTTTCAGAGTAACCATTTTTATGCCGTATATTACATCTATGGTTGCTGTGGCCCTTATTTTCAGCGTACTGTTTAGCGATCACGACTCTTCCTTGGTCAATTATTTGTTGAGTTTGGCAGGGGTTGATCCAGTGAATTGGAGCAGCTCTGAATGGGGAACGAAAATTGCTATTTCAATCATGGTATTTTGGAGATGGGTAGGCTATAACACAATTATTTATCTAGCCGGTATTCAAAGCATTCCTAATGATTTGTATGAAGCAGCTACGATTGATGGGGCAAATAAATTTCAGCAGCTAATCTACATAACGATGCCGATGCTGAAACCATTTATTATCTTAACTGTATTCACTTCAACCGTTGGGGCATTGCAGCTATTCTCTGAACCTACTGTTTTTCTAGGAAATAGTGCATTTACAAGAGATGAGGCCATGACTATCGTTATGTATTTATATCGGGATGCCTTTAAATTGCAATCCTTTGGTACCGCATCTGCAACGGCCATTATTCTTTTAGTGCTGATTACTTTATTTGCCGTAATTAATACATCGCTAATTGCAGGGAATGGCAGGAAGAAAAGGGGTGAAAACACATGAGTAAAGTAGAAAAAAGAAGAAGCACCCCTGTTAGCAGAATCCTCATTTATGTACTTTTGTCCATCGTGTCATTATTTTCATTGTTTCCGTTTTATTGGATGTTTGTCATGGCAACGAGCCCTAGCTCCGCCTATAATTCCATTCCGCCGACGGTTACGCCAGGACGCTTGTTAGTTGATAACTTTATGAAGGTTCTGGATAAAATTGATTTCTTTCAAGCGATGTGGAACTCCTTTGTTGTTTGTTCGGTTGTGACCATTGTCGTTTTATTTATTAGTTCATTAGCTGGATTTGCCTTTGCGAAATTTAAATTTCGAGGGAAAAATATCCTCTTCACGGCAATCCTTTTAACGATGATTATTCCACCGCAATTAGGGCTAATCCCGCAGTATTTCTTAATTTCGAAGGCAGGATTCCTCGATACATTGCCAGGTGTGATGATATTATTCTTCCTAAATCCGCTCGGTATTTTTCTAATGAGACAATATATCAGTGAATCTGTACCTGATGAGTTAATTGAAGCGGCGAAAATAGATGGGTGTTCCAATTTTAAAATTTATCGAAGCATTGTGCTTCCGATTATCCTTCCTGCATTTGCAACACTTGGAATTATCGTCTTTTCTGCGGCATGGGGAGAGTTCCTTTGGCAGTTTACTGTCTTAAGAGATCCGGAAAAGTATACGATTCAAGTAGCCCTAGCCCAATTGAGCAATACACAGAATGTTGATTTTGGAATGATTTTATCTGGTGTATTTTGGGCAACGGTACCTCTTTTAATTATATTCTTATTATTTAACCGTTTATTTATTTCGAGTATTACTGAAGGATCTGTGAAATAGGAACTTTTCACAAAATATCTTTGTGATCTGTTTAAACTCTTAGTATCTAGCGATGATTATCAATTATTTTGTGAGAAATAGAAGGGATTAGAGATGAATTTAACTATTAAAGATATAGCACAAATGGCAGGCGTTTCCCAAGGCACTGTTTCAAAAGTAATTAATAATTATGCAGGAGTTAGTGAGAAAACGAAGAAGCAGGTAATGGATATCATTACGAAAATGGGGTATGAGCCTAATTTTTCTGCTAGAACATTGGCAACGAAGAAGTCAAACCTGATTGGTCTTATTTACGCAGGGAAAATTAATGTTGATATGACACACCCTTATTTCAATGAGGTAATCTCATCATTTAAAAAAAATATCGGTTTACTTGGTTATGATATTTTAATGTTTTCCAACGAACTTTTTCAATCAGATAATGGGAGCTATTTAGCACGATGCAAACATTTCCATGTGGATGGCTGTTTAGTTATTGCTGGGGAAGAGGTTGAGGAAGCCATCTTTGATTTAGCTAAGGGAGGTTTCCCTTGCATTGGAATTGATATTGAATTAAATGGGCCGAAATCAAGTTACATTATGACGGATAATATTGATTTATCAAGAAAAGTAGTTGAGTTTTTTTATCTGCATTCGATTAAAAGGATCGGTTATATTGGGGGTAAATGGGATTCAACTATTTCTAATTTAAGAAATTTAGGATTCTTTGAGGCGATGAATCAGTTTGGTTTGGATGTTCGTGAAGAGTGGATTCAGTATGGTGATTTCCATGAGAATAGCGGATATGAGGCAATGAGGAAAATTCTTGCGTGCCAAGAGTATCCTGAAGCTATTTTTGCCATATCTGATTTGATGGCACTTGGTGCATTAAGAGCGCTGAAGGAGGAGGGACTTCATGTTCCTCATGATATTCGAATAATCGGCTGCGACGATATTGTTGCCTGCCGCTACAGCGACCCTAAGCTTACTACAGTTAAACAAGATAAAGAGAAGTTTGGAAAATTATCAGCCTATATGCTGAATGATTTAATAAATGGAGAATCGCAATTAAAGCCTGTATTAATTGATTCGGAATTAATTATTCGTGAGTCTTGCGGAACAAAGCAGTAAAAATCTCTATCCCGTCCTTAATGGGCAGTGAAGACCCCCATTGATAGACATTCCACTTTAAAAGGGTTGATAGGAGGTTGTTTGATGAATTACTATGCAGTTCTAGATGTTGGAGGTTCCTCTATTAAATATGCCCTTATGGATGAATTGGGGGAAATTATTGATAAGTCCTCTGTTCCTACACCTAAAGAGAGTCTTGAATTGTTTTTGGATCAAGTAGATTTCATTGTGAAAAGATATCAAAGCATTTACGAATTAAAAGGTATGGCCATTAGCATGCCAGGTGCCGTAAATGTTAAAACAGGATACATTGCAGGATTAAGTGCGCTTCCTTATATCCATGGGCCGAATATGAAAGAACTTCTTCAGGAAAGAACACATTTAACGGTTGAAATGGAAAATGACGCAAACTGTGCTGCCTTAGCAGAAGGCTGGATTGGTGCTGCAAAGGATGTAATGGATTATCTATGTCTTGTGATTGGCACCGGTATTGGCGGTGCGGTCGTTCTTAATAAAAATATTCGCCATGGGAAAAATCAATTTTGTGGAGAATTTGGCTATATGATTATGGAAGATTATCTCGACAAGCCCGAGGGAGAGACATGGAGCTCACTAGCTGCAGTTGGGGGATTAATTAATAAAGTAGCCAAGCGAAAAGGAATGGATCCGGATAGTTTCAATGGAAAAAGGATATTCGAATTAGCTGAAAAAGGAGATAGTGAAGTCAAGGATGAAATAGACAAGTTCATGAAACGACTAGCTGTTGGGATTTACAATTTACAGTATATGCTTGATCCAGAGAAGATTTTGATTGGCGGAGCCATCAGCAGCCGCGAAGGTTTTATTGAACGGATTAATGAAATACTACTTCAGATGAAACGGAGTCAAAATGATTTAACAATTAACGTTGAAAGATGTCAATTTGGCAATGATTCAAATCTAATTGGTGCCTTGTATCATTTTTTGCAAAGGCAATCTGTCCATTCTAAATGAATAAGGGGTGTGCAAAATGATTCATCAAACACTAAAATGCTTCCCGAAGGATTTTTTGTGGGGTGCAGCTTCTGCTGCCTATCAAGTGGAAGGTGCATGGGACAAGGATGGAAAAGGGATGTCAAATTGGGATCAGTTTGTCCGGATCCCGGGAAAAACATATAAAGGAACAACAGGTGATATGGCCGTAGACCATTATCATCGTTATCAGGAAGATGTGAAATTAATGGCGGAAATGGGGTTAAAAGCCTATCGCTTTTCTGTTGCATGGACCCGTGTTTTTCCTAATGGACGAGGGGAAATAAATGAAAAGGGCATGGAGTTTTATGATCATTTAATTAATGAATTAATCAAAAATGGTATTGAACCAATCCTGACTCTGTATCACTGGGATTTGCCTCAGTCACTTCAAGAGGAATATGGAGGATGGGAATCAAGAAGAATTATTGAGGATTTTACAAATTATAGTGTTGAATTATTTAAGCGTTTTGGTGACCGTGTGAAATATTGGGTTAGCTTAAATGAACAAAATATATTCACAAGCCACGGATATCTTCATGCCACACATCCGCCGGGAATGAAGGATGAAAAATTATTTTACCAGGTCAATCATCACGCCAATCTTGCCAATGCCAGTGTTATTAAAGAATTTCGCAAATATGTGCCTAATGGAAAAATCGGCCCTAGCTTTGCCTATTCGCCTGCTTATGCAGCTTCCTCCAATCCAATAGATATCTTAGCAGCTGAAAATGCAGAGGAGTTAAATAACCATTGGTGGATGGATATATATGCATCGGGCAAATATCCGAAAATGGCTTGGAGCTATTTGGAGGAAAAGGGACTTACCCCAATTATTGAAAAAGGGGATTTTGAGCTACTGCTAGAGGGCATGCCAGACTTTATGGGAGTAAACTATTATCAGTCAACAACCTTTGAGAGTAATCCTTTAGAAGGCGGTATCGGTGCCGGGAAAATGAATACAACCGGTGAAAAAGGAACATCAAAGGATTCGGGAATACCAGGATTATTTAAAACGATTGCGAATCCCAATGTGGAAAGAACGAATTGGGATTGGAATATTGATCCACAAGGTTTAAGAATTGCTCTCCGCAGAATAACGAGCCGTTATGATTTACCGGTATTGATTAGTGAAAATGGATTGGGTGAATATGATCAGGTGGATCAGGGAGATGTCATTAATGATGATTACCGAATTGAGTATCTTCGCTCTCATATGATCGCCATTCAAGAGGCCATTTCAGATGGTGTTGATCTGTTCGGATATTGCGTGTGGTCCTTCACCGATCTGCTAAGCTGGTTAAATGGTTTCCAAAAACGCTATGGTTTCGTCTATGTGAATCAGCATGAGGAGGGGGACCATGACCTCCGCCGCATAAAGAAGAAAAGCTTTTTTTGGTATAAAGGGGTTATTGACTCTAATGGAGAAAAATTATTCTAGTTGAGGACGGGCTTAGATGCGAGTAAAGGGGGACTGGACAATGGCACTTGCAAAAGTACGTTGGGGAATGATTGGCTGCGGTGATGTAACAGAAGTGAAAAGCGGACCAGCGTTCCAAAGGGTTCCAAAATCCGAGTTAGTTGCGGTTATGAGGAGAACGGGCAATCTAGCGGAAGATTATGCTAAAAGGCATGGGGTGCGAAAATGGTATGATGACGCGGATGCACTTATTAACGATCCAGAAGTCGATGCGGTCTATATTGCTACACCCCCTAGTTCACATAAGGTATATACAATAAAGGCGGCAAAGGCGGGGAAGCCTGTTTATGTAGAAAAACCAATGGCACTTAATTTTGCAGAATGCAATGAAATGATTGCTGCCTGCAAGGTTGCCAAAGTCCCTTTATATGTTGCTTATTACCGAAGGGCCCAACCTAAGTTTCTTAAAATTAAAGAGCTATTAGAAAATAATGTGATTGGAGATGTTCGTTTCGTATCAACGACCCAATATCAAAAGGCTGCCGAAGATGTACTAAATAAACAAAATCCCCCATGGAGAACCCAGCCTGAACTGTCTGGTGGTGGGCTGTTTTTTGATTTAGGCTGTCATACACTCGATATATTAGGCTTTTTACTAGGATCTATAAAGGATGTGCAAGGATTCGCTTCAAATCAAGCAGGCTACTATCATGCGGAGGATATCGTAACTGGTACCTACCAATTTGAATCTGGCGTCCATGGTGTTGGATCTTGGTGTTTTTCTGCTTATGAAGATGTAGATACAAATGAGATCATTGGCAGTAAGGGGAAAATAACCTTTTCTACATTTGGTCATAATCCTGTTATGCTAACCACATCTTGTAAAACGGAGCAGTGGGAATTTCCTGCAATCCAGCATGTTCATCAACCCCTTGTTGAAAGGATTGTAGCGGACTTAACAACAGGTTCTGATCAGACTCCAAGTACAGGTGTGACTGGTGCTAGAACGAATTGGGCTATGGATGAATTAGTGAAAAACAACAAAAAACTCCAGAAGTAAACTGAAAAATTTAATGAATGATTATTATGTAGTAATACCAAAGTGGAAAGCTAGTCATGTTTATGACTGGCTTTTTCTGATAATAAAAGACCTCCAATAGGTCACATTGAGGTCATATAAGTGCTTTATAATAACAGTACATTCACTATTAAAGGCAAAATTCTATAAAATAGTAAATGTACGAGAGATAGGGGGAATGAAAAAAAATAAGGAGGGAAATGAGAATATGAAGTCATACATCATTATTTCCCGGTGTACCTAAGGACGAGAAAAGGATCAATCATAAGATAATAAAATAAAAAAAGATATGGGAGAGATACATAATGACTCATGCACATTTAGCAACAATCATACTTACAATCATCTTATTTTGTATTACACTAACCTTGCAGAAAAAGGGACGCGACACAACAGTATTACATATGATTCTGCGAGTATTTTATCTGTTACTTGTTCTTACAGGTGTATTATTGTTCTTTTCTGTTTTCAAAATAACCATCTTGTATATTTTAAAAGCTTTACTTGGTATTGCCATGATTGGATTGTTCGAAATGATACTTGTGGGAAGCCGAGAAGGAAAAAAAATAATCGGATTTCTATTTCTATGCGTACTCATTTTGATCGTTACAGTTTTTCTTGGTCTTAAATTGCCGCTAGGCTTTCACCCGTTTAGCTAATAATTAGGACATTTAATGGAATGATTACCTTTAATGAAGGACATCGGTGGATCATATTTTGAGGGACTGAAGATATCAGTCCCTATTTTTTCAATCATCTCACTACGATATCGCCACTTTGAAAACTTCTTCATAAAACTCCTTTCTTTATTGTGTGATAATATCTAAACAAAGGATGGTGGGATAAAATGATTAGTATATTAGTTGTTGAAGACCACATGAATATAAGAAAACTAATGACAGCCCGATTAGAGCAAGAAGGCTATATTGTTTTTCAAGCGGAAAATGGAAAGATTGCACTGGATATGCTTGATACCCATCATATCGATCTAATCATTAGTGACATTATGATGCCCTATATGAATGGATACGAATTAACTAAAAATTTGCGAGAAGCAGATTTTCATATCCCTATACTTATGGTGACAGCAAAAGAAAGTTTTGAAGATAAGGAAAAAGGGTTTCGAGTAGGAATTGATGATTATATGGTAAAACCGATTAATATGAACGAAATGGTTTTAAGGGTTGCTGCCTTATTAAGACGGGCAAAAATTTCTACTGAACACAAACTGACTATGGGTAATGTGGTTTTAGATTATGACACCCTTACCGTTGTAACCCAAAATACAGTTTATGAACTGCCTAAAAAGGAATTTTATTTACTATTTAAACTATTGAGCTATCCCAAACAAATTTTTACACGTCAGCAGCTGATCGATGAAATATGGGGAATGGATGTAGATATAGATGAGAGAACAGTTGATAGTCATATCAAGAAACTTCGTAAGAAATTCGATGAATTAGAAGAGTTTAAAATTATTACGATTCGTGGATTAGGATATAAAGCGGAGAAATATATATGAATAAGTTTTCACATTCCATTAGAGCAAAATTCACATTGTTATTTATCTCCATATTACTTATATCCTGCCTTTCAGCTCTGGGCATAGTCATTATTGCAACTCCAAATTTAAATGAAATCATTACTTTAGAGATAAATAGAGATGTCGTGCTTCTTTTAACTGCTACTGTCATTTTATGTGCAGTGATAGGATCTATTCTCATGTTCATTGCTACTAAAATCATTTCTAAGCCAATTAGTTATATTAGTGATGCGACAAAGGAAGTGGCAAAAGGTAATTTCGATGTGCAGATTCACTATCAAAGGAAAGATGAAATAGGTGTACTTGCTGAAAATTTCAGTTTAATGACAGATGAATTGAAAAACATTGAGTATCTACGAAAGGATTTCATGCGGAATGTATCTCATGAGTTTAAAACGCCCATTGCTTCCATTCAAGGATTTGTAGAAATCATTAAAGATAAGAACCTATCACGTGAGAAATTTGATGAATATACCGACATTATTATAGAAGAAGCTAAAAGACTCAACAACCTATCAACCAATATCCTTAGGCTTTCAAAGTTAGATAATCAAGTCATTCAAAATAAAAAAGTAAATTTTTCTTTAGATGAGCAGTTAAGAAGAACCATTCTCCTATTTGAAGAGCAATGGAGTAAGAAACAATTAGAGTTGGAAATTAATTTAGAAAAAGTCGACTATGAAAGTTATGAAGAATTAGTTCAGCAACTATGGATTAATTTAATCGGAAATGCTATAAAGTTTTCTCATGAAAATGGAATGATTTCTATTTCTCTAAAAAAAAACGGGGATGCTATTGTTGTTCAAATTAAAGATGAGGGAATCGGTATTTCTAAGGAAAACCAACCACGTATTTTCGAGAAATTTTTTCAGGGAGATGTTTCTCGTTCAGAAGAGGGTAATGGACTTGGATTGGCCATTGTAAAAAGGATTATCGAGATTTGTAATGGATCAATTAGTTTTACAAGTAAAGAAGGAGAGGGCACTTGCTTTACAATCACGCTGCCTTTAAACCTATTGGGTTAAGATCGAAGGGTAATAAGGAATTGTAAAAAAAGTACCCGGTTAGTAGACTTCATGCGTTTCTACTTAACACGGGTACTTAGGATGTTAACTATTGAACTACTTTAATATAAAAATAAATGTCTTGCCCAAATTTTTCAGGCTCTGCTAGGAGCTGGTATCCATGTTTGACCGCTTCTTCCGGTACACTTCGAAAAGATTGTGGACAATCCGCAATTACTTGAAGGATTTCTCCTATTTTCATCGTTTTTAGCGCATCCAGCGCATAAATGACAGGATACGGTCAAGGTTCACCGCGAATGTCTAAAGTGTAATTGACATCTATGATCTGAGACATAAATTATACCTCCTTGGTAACAGGGGAAACTCGTTCTTGTTTTTGATGTTTGATTCCTGTTCCATAACGGAATCGCTTTTCCCACCAATTTGAGAATAAAAGCCAAGCAGCCAGCATAATCATCGTTCCAACTAAGGCACCCATTGGTCCCCATTGTTCGATTAAGTTTACCTTCGGCCAATTTTCTACAAGAGCATGATAAATACCGAGATGATCCCAGCCATAGGCGAGCACGGTAGCTCCAATAATATTACCTGCGCCTACCACCCAGTACAATAATTGACCTTCCATTGCCCGATACATCATTCCTGTTTCACAGCCACCTGCAAGTACAATGCCAAACCCAAAAAGGAGGCCACCGATTGCCGTGCTTGGAGCAGCTATTTTGATAAGGGCAATAGACCCGCTTTGAATATAGAAAAATGTAATGACAACGCTGATCATCATTCCGACTGCAATTGCCTTTGACATGACGGCACGGCCGCTAATCCATAAATCACGGAAAGCAGAAGTGAAACAAATTTGACCGCGTTCAATGAGTATACCAAACAAGGCTCCTGCGATACAAGCAACTGCAAGAAGGGTCTTGCCTATTGCAATAAAGTAAATAACAACTGCTAAGTATAGAATGGCGAATATAAGACCTAGGATTGGCTGGATACTCTTTTTGGGAGCATCCATTTTCCCACCTGGGCTTAACCGGCCCTTTATCATGGTCGGTTTTCCGCGCCACCATTTCGTACTCACAACTTTGACGCCAAAGTAGGTTCCGATGGCCGTGGTCACCATAAAGATCCATGCATGGAACGAAAATTGGGGTACACCCGTGAAAAAGGCTGCTAAATTACAGCCAAGAGCAAGCCGTGCACCAAATCCTGCGATGATACCACCAATGAATCCCTGCACTAATCTCCTCTTTTGTTTCGGTACGCGGATTTTAAAGCTGCTGCTTAATAGAATTGTAATCATTGCACCAACAAGCATCCCGATAACAATCCAGCCATCTGTTCGGCTGATCGGATTTCCTTCGAGACCTACTAGTTGGAAATAGGCCCATTGCGACACATCAATCCCAAACCATTCGAGGATATGTCCACCGAACCTGGTGAATTCCCCGGTAACCGCCCAAACTGTACCTGTAATCCCGAAGTACAAGGCACTGACAAGGCCTGCAATACTAATGGCTACATAAGGATTCCAATATTCTTTGAAGACTTTTTTATATAGATTCATGGAATGTAACTCTCCCTTTTTATAAAACTATGGAAATAGTCTCTACTTTTACAGAAAAAAATGCCTAGGATATCTCCAGGCACACGTACTCTTTAATTTAACTATTTTTATATTATAGGGCAATTCAAATTATCGATAACTCAGATTGATAAGTATCGTAATTTTGAATATAAAGAAGAGGTGTTTACGTTTGTCCTTGATGGAGAGAACGTCAAAAATAAATAAGCCAGATTAAACATTTCACTAGTGACATGTTTAATCTGGCTTATATTCTATTAGTTTCGAATCAGATAATCAAATGCGCCTAAGGCTGCTGTTGCACCTGATCCCATCGAAATAATGATTTGTTTATAGGCACTATCTGTACAATCACCTGCAGCAAATACGCCAGGGATGTTTGTTGCCCCACGTTTATCTACTACAATCTCACCAGTTCTCGTGCGTTCAATCGCATCACCTAACCAGTCAGTATTTGGCACAAGACCAATTTGAACGAATACACCTTGTAATTCTATATGGTGCTCTTCTTCTGTTTCACGGTCGATATAGGTGATTCCATTTACTTTATCGGTACCCGTAATTTCTTTTGTTTGTGCATTCTTAATAACTGTTGTATTTGGAAGACTGTTCAGGCGATCTTGCAATACAGAATCAGCTTTAAGCTCTGCCGAAAATTCAATAACGGTTACATGTTTTACAATCCCTGCAAGGTCAATGGCTGCCTCAATACCTGAATTTCCGCCGCCAATAACGGCAACGTGTTTTCCTTCAAATAATGGACCATCACAATGCGGGCAGTATGCTACACCTTTGTTCTTAAATTCAGCTTCACCTGGAACACCAACATTACGCCAGCGAGCCCCTGTTGAAAGGATGACGGATTTACTTTTTAGAACCGCACCGCTTTCTAGTTCCACTTCGATAAGCTCTTTCTTTTCTAAACGTTTTGCGCGTTGTAAATTCATGACATCAATGTCGTATTCTTTTACATGTTCTTCAAGGCTAGCGGCAAGTTTAGGACCTTCCGTGTATTTCACACTAATGAAGTTTTCAATGCCAAGTGTATCCATAATCTGACCGCCAAAGCGTTCAGCTACAATTCCTGTACGAATGCCTTTACGTGCTGTGTAAACGGCTGCACTTGCACCAGATGGACCGCCGCCAATAACAAGTACATCAAACGGTTCTTTGTCATTTAGCTCTGAAGGGTCTTGTGTGCTTCCCATTTTTGCAAGGATTTCTTCTAATGTCATACGACCACTGCCGAAGACTTCTCCATTTAGTAAAACAGTTGGTACGGCCATCACATTCTTACTTTCGACTTCTTCTTTGAAAGCTGCCCCATCAATCATTGTATGGGTAATGCTAGGGTTTAGGACGCTCATCACGTTCAATGCCTGTACAACATCAGGGCAGTTATGACAGCTTAAGCTGACATAAGTTTCAAAGTGATATTCACCCTTAATGCCTTTGATTTGATCAATTACTTTCTGATCGACCTTAGGCGCTCTACCACTCACTTGCAGTAATGCCAACACAAGGGAAGTGAACTCGTGACCAAGAGGAATACCAGCAAAAGTGACGCCAGTTTCCTCACCGATACGATTAACACTAAAGCTAGGTGTTCTAACTAATGTTGTATTCTCAATCTTAATTTTAGATGACATTGCTGCTAGTTCATCAACTAAAGCTAACATGTCCCTTGATAATTCATCAGTTCCTGCACTTACTTTAAGAAGGATATCGTTTTCTAGTAATTGAAGATATTGATCAAGTTGTGCTTTAATATCAGCGTCTAGTATCATTTCTATCTTCTCCTTAGATTTTGCCTACAAGATCAAGGCTTGGCTTAAGTGTTGCTGAGCCTTCTTTCCATTTAGCCGGGCAAACTTCACCTGGATTGTTGCGAACATATTGTGCTGCTTTGATTTTGTTAATCAATGTGCTTGCATCACGGCCAATACCATCTGCATTAATTTCAACAGCTTGGATAATTCCGTCTGGATCAATGATGAAAGTTCCGCGATCTGCTTGTCCTAATTCCTCAACTAATACGTCAAAGTTACGAGAAATCACATGTGCTGGGTCACCAATCATTGTATAAGTGATTTTGCCAATTGCTTCTGATGAATCATGCCATGCTTTATGTGTGAAGTGAGAGTCCCTAGAAACAGAGAATACTTCAACTCCAAGTTCTTGAAGTGCTGGGTATTGTTCTTGAAGATCTTCAAGCTCTGTTGGGCAAACGAATGTAAAGTCTGCTGGATAGAAACAAACTACACTCCATTGACCTTTAAAATCTGCGTCTGACACCTCAAAAAATTCTCCGTTTCTATATGCGTGTGCGTTAAATGGTTTAACCTCTGATCCGATAAGTGACATAATATAATTTCCTCCTAAAAGTGTTTTTTTAAATGATAGATAGGTTGTTCGCAATGAACTGAGAAGAATTATCTATCTATAATAATTTCTTATTTATATTAATTATTATATAGGCTTAATTATTAAAGTCAATATATTTGCGATAATTATTTTAATAAGATATTAATTTTCATTAAATTTATTAGACATAAAAAGAAGCAGGATCCCTTATTTAATAACTAGTACAAAGTAATTTTAGAATTGAAGTGAGTAAGTAATTTATTATTAAAAGTAGTCAAATGAGAATATTAAATAAGTGTAGGTTCCATTTGTTATTAGAAGTAAAGCGTTAAGAGGCCATGTGGAATTATTAAATTATCCAATTGAAGGAATCGAAAAATGGATAGAAGCTTAGTTAGGATTTTGGTCTTTCATATTCCTACGTCCTATTAGAGAGCCGTCTCAATCTTTTACCAAATTTAAATAGTTTATTATTATCAGAAATTAGTAGATATTTTAAGCTATTAATATTTATAATAGACTAGGAGATAGTTATATAATAAAGATAGAAAAGGTGTGTTCCTAAGTGGTGTTCTTGTGCACTTAAGCAGCATTGCCTACTCTGTTTGGCGAATATAGGGGATAAGGAAGGTTATTATGAGCAGCGTACAGAACAAAACAGACGTTATCTTAATTGGTGCTGGAATCATGAGCGCGACTTTGGGATCTTTGCTGAAAGAGCTAGCACCGGAATGGGAAATCAAAGTGTTTGAAAAACTGGCAAACGCAGGGGAAGAAAGCTCTAATGAGTGGAATAATGCGGGGACGGGCCATGCTGCCCTGTGCGAACTTAACTATACATCCGAAAAACCAGACGGATCGATAGATATTAGCAAAGCGATTAAAGTGAATGAACAGTTTCAGCTTTCAAGACAGTATTGGTCTTATCTTGTTACCCATAATATGATTCGTAATCCACAGGACTTTATCATGCCTCTTCCTCATATGAGTTTAGTTCAGGGGGAAGAAAATGTAGCTTATTTGAAAAAGCGTTTGGAAGCGCTGTCAACTAATCCGCTGTTTCAAGGGATGGAATTTTCGGATGACCCTGAAAAACTGAAGGAATGGATTCCGCTTATAATGGAAGGCCGTATATCAGATGAGCCAATAGCGGCAACGAAAATTGACTCAGGGACAGATGTTAACTTTGGTGCATTAACACGTATGTTATTTGATCATTTAAAGAGTAAAAACGTTGAGATGAATTATAAGCATAGTGTCGAAGATATTAAGCGCACTAGCGATGGATTATGGGAAGTGAAGGTTCATAATATGGACGGCGGCAAAACCGAATCCCATACAGCAAAGTTTGTCTTTATTGGCGGTGGGGGCGGCAGTCTGTCTTTATTGCAAAAAACCGGTATTCCTGAATCCAAGCATATTGGCGGATTTCCAGTAAGCGGCTTATTCTTGGTATGCAATAATCCGGAAGTCGTCGAACAGCACCATGCAAAAGTGTACGGCAAAGCGAAGGTGGGCGCTCCGCCAATGTCTGTTCCACATCTGGATACAAGATATATCGACAACAAGAAATCATTGCTGTTTGGACCGTTTGCTGGCTTTACGCCAAAGTTTTTAAAAACAGGTTCAAACCTGGATTTGATCGGTTCCATCAAGCCGAATAATGTCATCACGATGCTGGCGGCCGGCGTAAAAGAGATGGCATTGACTAAATACCTGATTCAGCAGGTCATGCTTTCGAATGAAAAGCGCATGGAAGAATTGCGTGAATTTATTCCGAACGCGAAAAGCGAGGACTGGAGTGTTGTGGTCGCAGGCCAGCGTGTGCAAGTAATCAAGGATACGGAGGCTGGCAAAGGAACACTTCAATTTGGAACGGAAGTGGTCAGTGCTTCTGATGGTTCAGTTGCTGCCTTACTTGGTGCCTCTCCAGGTGCTTCAACTGCTGTGCACGTTATGCTTGAGGTATTAGAAAGATGCTTCCCAAAGCATATGTTTAAGTGGGAATCGAAAATAAAAGAAATGATCCCTTCTTATGGTATTTCACTTACGGAAAATCCAGAGCTATTCCAAGACATTCATACCTCAACAGCTCATGTTCTTGGTTTAAGCAAAAAAGAGCCAGCTTATAGCTGATTCTTTGATTGTAGGATAGCTTATTGTGATAAAGAAAAAGCAATGATGGAAATTAATATAACATGGAACCTTTGATCTATCTTTAGATTGAAGGTTCTTTTTTTGTACAAAAAGAGCCCGTCTGATTCATTGAACATGCCTAAGATGTATTAGGAATTTTTCCTTGTAAAAATAAGAAAAAAGCAATATATTAAATGATAATGATTTTCAATATCATTAATTTAAAGTAAGCTAGTAGTAACTATAACAAGATGAAACGCACATTTATTTCAATGGGAGAAGATGATGTTGAAAGATATGAAAGAGGCTTCTAATAAACAATATTTAAACGAATTGATGATCAGACTTGAGGATGTTGAGAAGATAAATGGAGATGTAGAATTTCAGTTTAAACAACAATTAACGCTTACATATTTACTCTTCATCGTGAAGGGTGGCAATGGTTCTATTTTGATTGATAAACATGAATATAAGGTAAAGAAGGATTCCTTTGTTTTCTGTGCGCCTGAACAAACCTTTGGTGTGTTTTCACATAGTGAGGAAATTGAGCTGTTTCTTTTCCGATTCAATATATTTCAGCAAACTGATCAGAATGCAACTATGAGTCTATTGAAAGATGAAAATCTATTTATTAATCATGGTGTCCTATATAAGGCTTATTCCAAAAAACATATCGCTTTTCAGTGTGAGGAGATTCTTACAAAATGGTTTGCTAATAAGATGTTAAATAGATATCACTGTCAAATTTCCTTTCAAGCGCTGCTGTATGATATTTTCATGCAGAATTTTGAACAAGAGGAAGGCCCGTTAGCTGCGATAGAACGGACAAAGGAATATATGGATGCTCATTATCATGAGAAGCTGACGATCGAAGAACTCTCGCGAATGGCTAATTTTAGCCCAAATTATTTTGTTGATCTTTTTAAAAAAATCTATGGGAAATGTGTAACTGAGTATTTAACGGATGTAAAGATTGATATGGCTAAGAAACTTATCGCAAAAGGTGGAATGAAATTAAAGGAAGTAGCAACACAAATAGGATATGATGATCCGTTCTACTTTAGCAGGAAATTTAAGAAGGAAATAGGGGTTTCTCCTACTGAATACATGAAGAGAAGGAGTCGAAAAATTGCTATCTATGATCGGCAGCTGCTCGGCCAAGTGCTTGCCCTTCATATGATTCCTTACGCTGCTCCCCTTCATCCGAAGTGGACGGAATATTATTATCAAACCTATGGAAGTGACATCCCTGTTCATCTGAATGCATACCGTCATAATGTAAACTGGCAATCTAATATAGAAATTATTAATCAATCAAATGCAGAGATTGTGATGGTTTCTGATCATTTGTCTGAACAGGAGGAGAGTCAATTACATACAAAGATTTCTAGCTTTATTAAGGTACCATCACAATTGCAGTGGAGGGAACAATTTACATGGATTGCAGATAGCTTAGGGGTTTCTGAGGAGGCAGTACGGTGGCTGCATCATTATGATTGGAAAGTAAAGCAGGCAAAGGAAAGGCTAATTAGGAAATTTGAACAACTCCCAAATGCAAAAGTAGCGATCGTACGCGTGTTTAAAAATAATCTTTATTTGCATTGGAGTAAAGGCATTGCATCTGCCTTAACAGAAGATTTAGAGCTAACTTCCTTTGTGGAACCTAATTCGAATAAGAGTGAAAGAATATCTTTAGCGGCACTAAGGGAAATGGAACCAAGTCATTTATTATTATTAATTCGTCAGGAATCAGAAACATTGGCCCACTGGAATGAGCTAAAGCATACCTCAGAATGGCAGGAAATTGAGGCGGTGAAGAGGAACCAAGTTCATTATTTGTCTTCCGATCCATGGCTAGAAAACTCTGCATATGCACAAAGCAGAATCATTGACCAACTTGTAAACATATTTCTGTAATGAATCTAAATCATATCTGTAAATTGTCCATGGTCGAATGGGAGAGATCATTCTATCATTATTAGTGATAATAATTATCATTATCAACAAAATAGGAGGACAGAAAAATAATGAAAAACAAATTATTTCTAACAGCAATCATTGCTATTTTTATGCTATTGGCTACAGCATGTGGGAATGGCGGAGAGTCTGCCCCAAAAACGAGCTCAAAGGAAGCTTCTACACAAGCAAAGGAAGAAAGTCCAAAAAAAGAGGAAACACGAACAATCACTTATTTAGGCAAAGAGTACACAATTCCTATGGAAGTAAAAAATATTGTCATAACTGGTGCGATGGAAGCAATGGAGGATTCGGTCTTATTGGATGTTAAGCCTGTTGGTGCAATGACGATAGGCGGGAAATTCCCTGAGGTATTTTCATCGATTGTAGAAAATGCCGAACCAATCGGGGAAAAGTCCCAGCCTGATTTTGAAACCATCCTTAAATTAAAGCCGGACGTGATTCTAGCTTCAACGAAATTCCCTGATGAAGTCATTCAGAAATTAGAAAAAATCGGAACGACCATTCGCTACTCACATATTGCAACAGATTGGGAAGAAAACGTAAAGTTCTTAGGTGAGTTAACTGGAAAGCAGGAAGATGCAACAGCAGAGATAGAGAAATACAGTTCCGATCTTCAATCGGCCAAAGAAAAACTGAAGGAAACGGTGGAAGGTAAAAAAGTACTTGCTGTTCGAATTCGTGGAGGGAATTTGTTTATTTATCCTGAGACTGTTTTTGTTAATCCATTGTTATATAGTGACCTTGGCTTAAGCGGTGTTCAAGAAGTACAAGCAGCAAAGGCACAGGAACAAATTTCAGTGGAAAAGCTAGCAGAAATCAATCCAGACTATTTATTTATCCAATTTGAAAATAATGAAAATGCCCAAGCACCAAATGCATTAAAGGATTTACAGCAAAATCCAATTTTAAATAAAACAAATGCATTTAAAGATGATCATGTTTTTGTGAATGTGATCGACCCTCTTTCTGAAGGTGGCCCAGCATTGAGTCGCATCAACTTTTTGAAAGAAGCTGTTAGCGCGCTTACAAAATAAAGAAGTAAAAAACGAGGATTCATTATGGGGAAACAAAGATCTATCGCTTTCATCATCTTATTGATTTCACCGCTAATCGCTGTAATACTCATCTTGTTGTCTGTTCGTTTTGGCACAAAATCAATGAGTACAAATACAATTATTGAGGCGATCACCCACTTTGATACGGCAAATATTGATCACCAAATTATTTGGTCATCACGCCTGCCCCGAGCGATTGGTGCTCTATTAATTGGTGCCTTCCTTGCCGTATCGGGTGCTTTAATGCAAGGAATGACCAGAAACTATTTAGCGTCCCCTTCCATTATGGGGGTCACGGATGGCTCCGTATTTTTCATTACAATCTTTATGATTTTACTTCCGAATGCAGGAGCAATGTCAATGATCACCTTCTCCTTGATTGGCTCTGCATTCGGGGCCATTCTTGTCTTTGGCCTTGCATGGTTGCTGCCAGATGGCCTTTCTCCTATTCGAATGGCCATTCTTGGGACGATTATCGGCACATTTTTAGGTGGAGTCTCGCAGGCACTATCTACTTATTTTCAAGTCTCACAAAATATAAGCTTCTGGTACAATGCACGTTTGCATCAAATGGACCCTCATCTCATTAAATTAGCAATTCCATTTGCTGTAGTGGGCATTATTTTGGCTTTATGCTTATCAAGGTCAATTACGATCTTGTCATTAGGGGATGAGATGTCGACTGGACTTGGACAAAAAACGGAGCTAGTGAAAGGCTTCAGTATCTTAGCGGTTGTGATCTTAACAGGCATCTCGGTTGCTCTAGCTGGGAAAATTGCCTTTATAGGATTAATTGTCCCCCATATTACGAGATTCATTGTTGGACAGGATTATAGATGGGTAATTCCCTGTTCAGCAGTGATAGGGGGAATCTTTCTTGTCCTTTGTGACATGATAAGCAGATTTATAAACTATCCTTTTGAAACTCCTGTTGGGGTGGTCACTGCATTATTTGGTGTGCCCTACTTTCTCTACTTAATTAAAAAGAGAGGAGGGAAAAGAGGTGTCTAGTCATCCAAATGCGCGATTTTGGCGTGTATTGCTCATTGGTTTTATTCTTATGCTTATTGGCATTTATGCGAGTATTACAAACGGGGCCTTTGATATATCAGTAAAGGATATTATCAAAACGTTATTAAGAATTGATCCAGATTCTAATTATGACTTAGTCATTTTTGAGTTTCGCTTACCAAGGATCATAATTGGAATAGTAGTAGGCTTTGGAATTGGTCTTGCTGGTGCTGTACTCCAAGGTGTTGTTCGTAATCCTTTAGCAGACCCAGGTATCCTTGGAATTAATGCAGGGGCTGGTGCTTCAGTTGTTCTCTTTATGTTCTTCTTTTCAGGGCAAATCCAAGGCGCAGATTGGCTTTCTGTCATGCTTATGCCTCTTTTTGGCTGGGTAGGCGGGATCATAGCTGTTCTCCTCATTTTTATTTTTGCTTGGGAGCGTGGAACCATTGATCCACAAAGATTCATCCTTGTAGGTATTGCAATAAGCGCAGGTCTAAGTGCACTTACTTTGTATGTGTCCTTAAAAATGAACCCTCAAGATTTTGAAATGGCTACTGTGTGGCTGACTGGGAGCATTTGTAGTGCGAACTGGATGTATGTTGTGACGGCGCTGCCATGGATACTCGTGTTAACTCCGATTATTTATTATAAATCTAAGGTTTTGGATTTGTTTCAGCTTCATGAAATGTCTGTAACAGGTCTTGGGGTTTCTGTTAATAAAGAAAGGATGCTCCTTTTGTTATGCAGTGTTGGTATCATCAGTGCATGTATTTCTGTTTCAGGCAGCATCAGTTTCTTAGGTTTGATTGCTCCCCACTTGGCAAGAAGGCTTGTTGGATTAAAGCATTTGCATGTTCTTCCTGTCAGTGGATTAATTGGAGTCTGCATGGTAGTGATAGGAGACTTGATTGGGAAGACCGTTTTCTCTCCAGCAGAGCTGCCAGTAGGCATTGTTATATCGATAATTGGGGTTCCATATTTTATTTTTTTAATGTTTAAATCTCGTAAGGAAAGGATTTAATGACAAATGAATAAAACATGTCCGCCATATTCTATACCTGGTACCGAACAATGGCATATGGTTTCACAAGAAAGAGAACAGGAATACCAGATTTTTATGTACAAACCAAAAGGACCTGCGCCCATTCAAGGCTTTCCTGTTCTTTACTTACTTGACGCTAATGCTTTGTTTGGTTCGGTTGTGGAGGCTGTCCGCTTGCAAACACGAAAACCGCATGGCTTTGAACCAATTGTGGTAGTGGGAATTGGTTACCAGACCGATGAGCCATTTGATCTAAAAGGGCGGTTTTGGGATTATACAGTACAAGCAACGAATGAAGAGCTGCCATTACGAAAGAACGGAATGCAATGGCCTGAAGTAGGGGGAGCAGATTCGTTTATTCATTTTATTGAAAATCAATTAAAGCCAGTGATTGAATCAAAATTGGAAATAGATCGGGAGAGACAAGCATTATTTGGCCACTCGTTAGGTGGATTTTTCACCTTATATTCATTGTTTAATACCCCTGACCTATTTCAAACATATATTGCTGGAAGTCCATCAATATGGTGGAAAAACAATTATATTAACACGCTTGAAGATTCATTTTTTCAGAAATTAAAAGATAGAAATTCATCAGGGGAAAAGGCACTGTTGATTGGTATAGGGGCTGAGGAAAAAGGGATAATGGTAGAGGATGCGGAACAAATGTATGCTCGTTTGTCTGCTTGGAACTTACCAAACTTTCAAGTGAGTTTGCGTATTTTCCAAGAGGAGGGGCATGTAACGGTTCTTCATCCACTGATTAGTCGTGCATTGGCCGTTTTTCTTAAACCGTGAGTAAAGGGTCTGATGCTTAGTGTATCAGGCCCTTTATTTTGGGCTTTATATCTTACTGCTGATTCAGTAATTTCCCTAAATGACATCCTCATAAGATTAAGCTATAATGAGTAGCGATGTGTTCACCTTTCAAATCATAGAAAGGGGTTTTTTTATGATTAAATTGCATCAAGTGAGCAAAAGCTTCTCACAATTCCATGCTATTAAATCTGTCTCTTTAACAATAAATAAAGGTGAAATCCATGGAATCATTGGAGCAAGTGGAGCTGGGAAATCAACCTTGCTGAGGTTAATGAACTTGCTGGAAATTCCGGATGAAGGCGAAGTGGAAGTGAATGGGCAAAGGCTGACCAATTTGAACAGCAAAGCACTTCGGCAAGCACGGAAGTCAATCGGGATGATCTTTCAGCATTTTAATCTTGTGGCAAATAAAACGGTTTATGAGAATGTCGCTGTTTCTTTAGAATTAGCAAAATTTCCAAAGAGAGAACGTCGAAATCGTGTGATAGAGTGCCTGCGATTTGTTGGGTTGGACGGTTTAATGGAGAAATATCCTGCTCAATTAAGTGGCGGTCAAAAGCAGCGTGTGGCGATTGCGAGAGCATTAGCGAATAACCCGCAAGTGCTGCTTTGTGATGAGCCGACGTCTTCGCTAGATCCGAATACAACTGGTGAAGTACTAGGCGTTTTGGAAAATATAAATAAAAGTTTCGGTGTCACCATTGTCATTGTTAGTCATGAGATGGAAGTGGTTAAAAGTATATGTAATCACGCAACCGTCATGGCAGCGGGAGAAATTTACGAAACGGTAGTAATTGATCCAAGTGGGATTCAACAGATAGACAATAGTCCGAAATATTTTATCAATCAACTAACAGAGGCTGGTGACATGAGCCATGCCTGAGGTCTTAGTACAATATGAAGCAGAAATCTGGCAGTCGATTGGAGAAACCTTTGTGATGGTTGGTGTGTCCATTCTGGCTGCGGTTTTGATTGGTCTGCCTGTTGGGACATTGCTTTTTCTTTGCAGGAAGGGAAATATCTTAGAAAACCAGTTGATTTTCTCAATCTCGAACTTATTGGTTAATATTATCCGTTCTTTTCCGTTTTTATTATTAGTTGTTTTCTTAATCCCATTTACAAGGCTCATTATCGGTACGGCTATTGGCACAGCCGCTGCAACTGTTCCGCTATCGATTATCGCGATTGCCCATTATTCACGGTTGGTCGAGCAGTCCTTATTGGACGTGCCAAAAGGTGTGATAGAAGCGGCCATTTCAATGGGTGCTTCCGTAAAGGAAGTCATTTTTAAATTCCTTTATGTAGAAGCTCGGTCTGGACTTGTTCTTGGATTAACCACATCAATTATTAGTTTTATTTCCTATTCAACGATCATGGGGGTGGTTGGAGGCGGGGGGATAGGCGATTTTGCCATAAGGTACGGCTATCAGCAATTTAAAACAGAGTTAATGATTTATATGATTATCATTATGGTCATACTGGTACAGCTTATCCAATTTACAGGAATGACTGTATCAAGAATAATGGACAAGAGATAAACAATAGGAGGATCAACATGAAAAAAGTATTCTTACTCATTACAATAGCGCTATTCATCTTGGCTGGGTGTGGTCAAGAGGATAAAGCAAAAGAGAGTGAAAAAGCACCAGAAAAAAGCAAGGAAGAAGTAACATTAAAAGTAGCTTCACTTATTCCCCCAATGACGGAAATTCTTGATCTAGTAAAGCCTAAACTAGCTGAGGAAGGCATTAACCTTGAAATGGTTGTATTAGGTGATAATGTGCAGCCAAATAGTGCGCTTGCAGCAAAAGAAGTAGATGCAAACTTCTTCCAGCATGTTCCGTACATGGAGGAATTTAATCGAAGCAATGATGCGGAGCTAGTTCCAGTGACAGCCATTTATTTTGCAAACTATGGTGTGTATGCTAAAGAATACAGCGCAATGGATGAGTTGCCAGAAGGCGCTGTCATTGCGATTGCGAATGATGTGTCAAATATCGACCGTTCATTGGCATTATTAGCTCAACATGAAGTCATTACTTTAAAAGAAAAAACAGGTCCATATTATACGAAGGCCGATATTACCAACAATCCAAAGAACTATAAATTTGAAGAAGTAGATTTGTTAATGCTAGCGAGAATGTACGATGATGCAGATGCAGTCGTTATGACACCTGCCTATGCGGCGCCACTTGGATTGACACCGAAAGCGGATGCTCTTCTAACAGAAGGAATCGATAATGACTTTGCTATTTCTCTTGTCGCACGCAAAGATAATGTTGATTCAGAGCCTATTCAAAAGCTCGCTGAAGCGATGACAAGTCCAGAAGTACGTGAGTTTTTAGAAAAAAATTATGATGAAACGGCAATCCCAGCGTTTTAATTTTGAAGACCATTCGAGTTGCTTTTGCAACGAAGAATGGTCTTTTTTCAATAAAATAAATACCGAATTTAGACAAGGATGGTAGTAGAAAATCCTTGTCTATTTTTTATACCAATATTTCCCGGTATATCCTTGTCTAGCCTTCTATTAAAATAGAGTTACAAATATTAAAACTATTTTACTAGAAGAGGCAGGGACTAGAAATGAAGCTGCAAAAGGATCCTCGTTGGTCATTATTATCTTTATTCACATTCTTCATTGTTATTTTCTTTGTAGCAGGATCCTTTCCAATATTCGGTGTTGCGGAGGCAGCCACATCTGATCGGACGGCACCATCGATACCTTCTAAACTACAGATGACTGGGAAAAGCAGTTCGACAATATCCCTATCGTGGACTAAATCAAAAGATAATAAGGGTGTTAAAGGGTATAATATTTACCAGAATAAGAAGCTTATAGGAAATACAGCCTCTACAAAGTATATTGTAAAGAAATTAGATTCCAATAAATCATATAGTTTTTTTATAAAAGCACTAGATTTTAGCGGGAATGTATCAGGTACCAGTAATGTGATCAAGGTTACAACAGCGAAATTAGTGATAGATAAAGCTCCTCAAATGAGTGCATTTCAGATTTCTCCTGAAGCTGGTGATGGTCGAACAGTGAGCGGAACGATTACATTATCAGCAAATGTTAGCGATGATAAGGGCATTAGCAAGGTTAATTTTTATAGTTATAATGGCGGGAAATTAATAAAATCCGTCACCTCTGCACCTTATCGTGCGAATTTGTCTATCGGTTCCGTACCAGATGGCAATCATACCTTTAAAGCAGTCGTTTATGATACATCTAATCAAGCGGCAAGGGCTTCAAAAACGGTAACGATAGTGCCTATGAAAAATACCTTTAAGACAGTCGGATATTATACAGGATGGTCTGCCTATTCAAACTTTCAAGTAACAGATATCGATGCTAGCAAACTTACCCATTTAAATTATGCATTCGCAAATATATCATCCGATGGAAGAATCGCCTTAGGAGATTCGTGGGCTGATGTGAAGAAATCCTTTCCAGGGGATACAGCCAATCAGCCATATAAAGGGAACTTTTATCAATTAGCCAAACTGAAGAAGCAATTTCCTCATTTAAAAACATTAATTTCAGTAGGAGGCTGGACCTGGTCTGAAAGGTTTTCGGATGTTGCCTTAACAGAGCAGTCCAGAATCATTTTTGCTGATAGTCTGCTTCAATTTATTTTAAAATACGGCTTTGATGGAGTTGATTTGGATTGGGAATATCCTGTTGGAGGAGGGGAATCTGACAATATAAACCGCCGTGAGGATAAGCAGAACTTCACGTTATTATTAAAGGAAATTAAAGAAACCTTCGATGCCGAAAGCGCTAAGAGTGGAAGGAGGTATTTGCTAACCATTGCAGGAGGCGCGGGAAAATGGTATGCAGCGAATACGGAATTGAAGTTCATTCATCAATATGTTGATTATATTCAACTGATGACTTATGATATGCACGGATCTTGGGACCCTTTGACTGGATTGAATGCTCCATTATACAGAGATCCCCATTCAGACTTTTATTCTGATTGGAGTGTACAAGATACTGTACAGATGTACCTTAATAATGGAGTACCGGCAAGCAAGCTTATTATGGGTATTCCATTCTATGGCAGGGTTTATAATCAGGTTCAGCCAATGAGAAATGGTTTATACCAGCGATTTTCAGGGGGAGGATCTGCCATCTCATATGCTGAACTTCAAGAGAAATATATTAATAAGAATAAATTTACCCGCTATTGGTCGCCTGATTCTAAAGTCCCTTGGCTGTTTAATGGGTCTCAGTTTATCAGCTATGACGATGTGGAATCAATAAGATATAAGACTTCTTTCATTAAATCAATAGGCTTAGGCGGATCTATGATGTGGGAGCTAAGCCAAGACCCTAGTAATGTACTCTTAACGGAAATTTATGATGATTTGCGACAAAATAAATAATAGTAATATGCAAAAGGCCCTCTTCAATTTGAATCATCGATAGGTCTCTTCTAACCCTATGGACGAAAAGCCTGTTCCTTTGGCCGTTTGTAAAAATCGATTGACCTGAGTTGGGAGAATAATTGGTTGGTCCATGGGACTCGATGTAAAGCGAATTCATAATTTATAAAGATAACGAAGGCTTCAATAAGGTAATTGTGTTTGAGACTTTGAAGATCATTCAAGTTGTTTTTGCAACGAAGAATGGTCTTTTTTTGTATAGCCAAAGGTCATTACCCCAAAAAACTTAAGAATATCTTAAGGATTCTATTAAACTTTTCTTATGTTTTTGTATGTATAGTAAAACGTAGAGAAGTTTTCTTAAGAGTTTTTGAGGAGGCTAATGATGACTGAAAAACAGGTGTATATTATCGTAACAAATACTGGAACCGTTTTAACAAAGCTGATCAAGCTATATACGAGAAAACCATATAATCATGCATCTATTGCTTTTGATAACAAGTTATCAGAGGTATATAGCTTTGGGAGAAAAACAGCCCGAAATCCATTTATTGGAGGCTTTGTTAAGGAAGATGTGACGGCTGGTTTATTTAAGCAGGCTGATTGTGCCATTTATTCTTTCTCAGCAACAGAGCATCAAATCCAAAGGATGAATGACTATTTACAAGAATTTAAAGTACAAAAGAACCTTTATCGCTATAATTTTTTAGGCTTATTTGGTGTTATGTTTAATAAGCCAATAACAAGAACAAAGGCTTTCTTCTGTTCTCAATTTGTTGCATCCGTGCTAAAGGAAGGCAATACTATTCATTTTGATAAGCCGCTATCACTAATCACCCCCTATGACCTGCAGGAAGTCCCTACGTTTCAATTAGTATATGAAGGTAAGCTTAAGGATTATCATAATCAACATAAAACGAAGAGCGGCCGGCGTTCTGGATGCTTTTATTCCTATTGGACTAATGGGGCAGTTTAATAAGATACGAATCAAGTAATTAGTAATGATTCAGAGGAAAGTTAATGGAAGATGGCATTTGATATCTCCTTCTATATGGTATATATTGGTGATAAATTGAAAGTTAAGGAGATGATTAGCATGAGTGATTGGCTTCCAAGCTTACAAACCGCAACACCTCAAGAGGGATTTGAATTAGCTATTTTATTGGCAAGAAAAGGTGTTGGCTATACCCAGCCTTCTGAAGATGTTAGGAAGAAACTGCGACCAGTGTATGAAGAAAACGCAGACAGCCTTACACTTGCCTCTCAGGTAATTGCTACCCATTTTCAAACAGTGGCCGCTGCGAACAACTATTGGAAATAATAAGCTAAAAAAACGGTATCGGATTTCCGATACCGCTTTTTTATAGACTTTGTTATGTTCCATTATTGATTTTCATGATGTATGAGAATTCATAAGCGGAGAATTTCCGGCTAAATGGAGAGAGGAAGCTTAAAAAGCAGGTATAAGCGGAGATATTCCGAGTAACTGCTCTAAATAAGACAAAATCCAAAGATTTGGTTACTATAAACGGAAAAACTTCCTTTATTTTTAAGGAAATATGGGTATTTCCCGATTTAAACGGAATTTCCCCGTTTATTTCTCTAATACAGTAAAAACAACATTCAGTTATAACAGAGCCTCTTTAGAAGCCTAATGAAGGAAGGAAATGTCTCCCATCATTAAGCTTTTTGGAGTATTTATAGAAATCAAATGCGTGTCTTGAATTCTAGTGTTACTATTTATATTACCATTCTGTATGAAAGACCCCTTCGATGTCGCTACGTTCATAAGTGTGGGCACCAAAGTAATCGCGCTGTGCTTGCAGCAAGCTGGCATTGGAAGTGCCTGTACGGTAGCTATCATAATATGTGAGTGAAGCACTTAAACATGGGAATGAGATTCCAGAGCTAATGCCTTCACACAAGACTTTTCGCAAGCCTGTTTGATAGTTTTTTACCTTTTCGGCAAAATAAGGAGCGATTAATAAATTTGCTAAGTTTGGCTGTGCTTGATAGGCTTCACTGATAACATTGAGAAATTCCGCACGAATGATACAGCCACCACGGAAAATGAGAGCGATATCCTTTAACGGCAAATCCCAGCCGTGCAATTCAGATGTCATTTTATATTGTGTAAATCCTTGTGTGTAGGCACAAACCTTACCCATGTATAATGCTTGTCTGACGTGTTCAATCCACAACTCTTTATCTAATGGCTGCTGCTCCATTTCTGTGCCAGCTAGGATGCTTTCTGCATTTACCCGTTCTTCCTTTAAAGACGAAATATAACGTGCAAATAAGGATTCTGTAA
Organism: Cytobacillus mangrovibacter; assembly: GCF_042865275.1. Lineage (NCBI taxonomy): Bacteria > Bacillati > Bacillota > Bacilli > Caryophanales > Bacillaceae > Cytobacillus > Cytobacillus mangrovibacter. The sequence goes on from NZ_JBIACJ010000008.1 coordinate 113,947, forward strand.
TAATGGATGAAGGAATTCCGTTATCGATTGCTTGGATGCTTGTCCATTTTCCAGTACCTTTTTGCCCTACTTTATCAAGAATGACATTGATGAGTGGCAAGCCTGTCAATTCATCCTTTTTTCGTAAAATTTCTGCAGTAATTTCGATTAAATAGCTTTTTAGTTCCCCTTTATTCCATGATTCAAAGATGTCAGCAATTTCAAGAACAGACAAATGTAATTTGTCTTTTAAAAAAGTATAGGCTTCGGTAATTAATTGCATATCTGCATATTCAATTCCGTTATGCACCATTTTTACAAAATGGCCTGCTCCCTTTGGACCCATGTAGGCACAGCAAGGTTCATTTCCAACTTGGGCCGCAATTTTTGTAAGGATAGGCGCAACTTTTTCGTATACGTCTTTATCTCCGCCAGGCATGACAGAAGGTCCCTTTAAGGCACCAACTTCGCCTCCAGAAATTCCAATTCCTAAATAGCCGATACCTTTTGACTTCAGCTCATCATATCTGCGTTCCGTATCTTTGTAATGAGAGTTCCCGCCATCCATAATGATATCGCCCTTTTCAAGGAAAGGTATTAATGATTGGATGACTGAATCAGTCGGGTCACCTGCTGTAACCATCAGGAAAATCTTTCTTGGCGTTTCTAATGACTGAACAAAATCTTGGATTTCATAATAAGGATGGATCGCCTGCCCTTCGCTTTTTTGTACAAGCTGATCAGTTAAATCTCTTGTGTAGTTATAGACAGCCACTTGCTCACCTTTACTGGCCATGTTCAAAGCGATATTACTGCCCATGACTCCTAAACCAATGACACCAATTGTATTAAACATTCTTTCCGCTCCTTTTATTTTAGATGAATAGGCAGTAAAGTCCCTTTGATACGTAGGGATTTTACTGCCTAGAAAGCTATAATACGTTATTTGTAGAGGTTGATTTCCGCTCCAATCAACTAACCTTTTTTGCTAACAACCATTCATGTAGCTAGTTCAAAGATTTTTTGAAAAGAGCAGCCTATACAAATAAACTTAGTAATAGAATAAACCCTAATCCAGCTACTGAAATGATTGTTTCAAGCAGTGTCCATGTGGCAAATGTTTCTTTCATGCTTAGGCCGAAATATTCTTTAAACATCCAGAAGCCTGCATCGTTTACGTGAGAGGCAATTAAACTGCCGGCACCAGTTGCAAGGACAACTAAAGCAAGGTTAGCATCAGATTGACCTAGCATTGGAATCACTAAACCAGCTGTTGTTAAAGCAGCAACTGTGGCAGATCCTAAAGAGATCCGTAAGATGGCAGCGATGATCCAAGCAAGCAAAATTGGTGATAAGGAGGTTCCGTTGAATAATTCTGCTACATAGTCACCTACACCGCCATTAATTAATACTTGTTTGAAGGCTCCTCCGCCCCCGATAATCAAGAGCATCATTCCGATATGTGTAATGGCTGTTGTACAAGATTCCATAACGGTTTTTATTGGGATTTTTCTTGCCAGTCCCATTGTATAAACAGCAACTAATAAGGATATCAACATGGCAGTGCCAGCATCACCAATAAATCGGATAGCAGCTAGAAAACTATTATCTTCAAAACCTAATGTTTTTTGAAGAAGTGTAATAATGGTAGCAATTGACATAAGGATAACAGGAAGGATAGCAGTAAAGACACTAATCCCAAATCCAGGAGTATCCTCTAACTTGAACGTTTTTTGCTCGCCTAATGAAACGATATTACCTGTTTTAGTAAATGATTCAGGTACAAGTCTTTTAGCAATTTTCGTAAAAATAGGTCCAGCTATAATGACTGTTGGAAGGGCAACGATGAAACCATAAAGTAACACTTCCCCAATGTTTGCACCATATTCACCAGCAATAACGGTTGGCCCCGGATGTGGCGGCAAGAAACCGTGGGTTACAGATAATGCGGCAGTCATCGGGATACCAAGATACAGAATCGATACCTTTAATTCTTTTGAAATTGCAAAAACGATAGGAATTAATAAAACCAATCCAACTTCGAAAAACAGTGCAACGCCAATAATAAATGAGGCAGCTACAACAGCCCACTGAATATTTTTTTCACCGAATTTGTTGACAAGGGTCATCGCAATTCGTTGAGCTCCGCCAGAATCAGCGATCAATTTCCCTAACATCGCTCCAAGTCCAAAGATTAACGCTAAATGACCAAGTGTTCCACCTAATCCTGCTTCAATCGTTTTAACAATTTCCTCTAGTGGCATCCCAAGAGCTAAAGCAACACCAAAAGATACGATAATTAATGAAATAAAGGTGTTTAATTTTAACCCCATGATTAATAGCAATAATGCTAAAATACCAACTGCTACGATGATTAATGGCATCGTTACCCCTCCTCCTAGTATTTATCTATTTATTAAACTCCGCTGATAAGTGGCAATCCGTGAATAATCTTCTTCCAATATTCGGGACAGGTTAATAAAAATCGGCAATAATTGCTGATACTCTTGAACAGCCTCTTCATTTGGCGTGTGTTTGTAGGTGCTGCCAATCATGTCAGAAGCTACCTCGAAAGAGTCAATTTTCCCTGTCGCATATAGTCCTAAAATACAGGCACCTAGGCATGAACTTTCGTAGCTTTCTGGAACGACAACTTCAGATTCGAATATATCGGACATCATTTGTCGCCAAATATCGGATCTTGCGAAGCCGCCAGTTGCCTGGATTCGGGTAACTGGGTAGTCCATGCATTCAGATAATGCTAAGAACACTGTGTATAAATTGTAAATAACGCCTTCTAGTGCTGCTCGAATCATATGTTCTTTCCTATGTGATATTGTCAGACCGAAGAAAGAGCCACGCACGTCTGGATTCCATAATGGAGCACGTTCACCTGCAAGATATGGATGGAATAGTAAGCCATCGGCACCTGGTCGCACACGTTCGGCAATCTTTGTTAATACATCGTACGGATCAATTCCTAATCTTTTTGCTGTTTCCACTTCTGATGAGGCAAGCTCATCTCGAATCCAGCGAAGGACCATTCCGCCATTATTTACTGGCCCCCCAATGACCCAATGGTCTTCAGTGAGGCAGTAGCAGAATATTCTGCCCTTTTCGTCTGTTTGCGGCTTGTCAATGATCGTTCGAATGGCACCGCTCGTCCCAATTGTGACCGCGATTTCCCCTTTTCCTATCGCGTTTACACCTAGATTCGAAAGCACACCATCACTTGCACCAATAATAAATGGTGTTTGTGGATCGATTCCCATTTGTTTAGCTAAATTGAGATCACAGTTGCTAAATATCTTAGTTGTTGGCACAAGCTCAGATAATTGCTCTCGAGTGACACCAGCAACAGTTAATGCTTCCTCATCCCAGTCCAGTGTTTGGAGATTCATCATCCCCATTGCTGAAGCAAGAGAATAGTCGACAACATATTGGTCAAAAAATTTCTTGAAAGTATATTCTTTAATTCCAATGTATTTCATCGCTTTGACAGCGATTTCAGGACGTTCATTCACAATCCAAGCCATTTTCGTTAATGGTGACATCGGATGAATGGGTGTTCCCGTACGTTTGTAAATTTCATGCCCGTGTAACTCAGCTTTTATTTTATGCGCCCATGTTTCACTGCGGTTATCAGCCCACGTAATACATGGCGTCAGCGGCTGGTCATTCTCGTCCATGGCAATAACACTATGCATGGCACTGCTAAATGAAATAAATGAAAGCCTTTTTTCCGAATGATGTTTCATTATCTTTGAAATGGCTTGTAATACCGCTTGAAAAATTTCTTCCGGGTTTTGTTCAGCTGTTGAGATATCTGGTGTGTAAAGAGGATAACCAATATTCTCTTGTTGGATGACTTCGCCCTTTTCCGTAAACAAGACGGCTTTCGTACTTGTTGTCCCGATGTCTATACCTAACATATAGCTAGTCATTTTCTTGCTCGACTCCTTTAGATAGCATTTGTTGTGACATCCAAAGATCTTCTACTTTCCCTTGAACATCATCAAAGTTTTGGTGTAAGGATTTAATCATGAGCGTTCGATCTTTCGTTTTGATCGCTTCGATGTAAAGCTCATGATTTTCCACAATTCGTGTGAAGTCCTCGACCTTTTCCTTAAAGCGCAGGCGCATGGATAAAAGGATAAACGCTTCCATAACGGGTTTTAAATTATTCCAGATCATGAGGATATATGAATGATTACTCGCACGGATAATCGTTTCATGGAATAAAACATCTTGATAGGAAAACTCATCAGCATCTTGAAATTTGATAGCCACCTTCATCATTTCAAGGATTTTGCTAAGCTCCTTTACTAATTCATGAATATCCATTTTGACTAGCCGTTCAAATACAAACGTTTCTATAAGTAAACGAACATCGTAAATTTCTTCAATTTCTTTTTCGGTTAAGCCAATAACAACGGCACCCATTCTTTCTAATCGAATCATATTTTCCGAAGCAAGTATTTTTAATGCTTCACGAATAGGTGAGCGGCTTACAGAAAAATCGGCAGCTAATTTGTTTTCAGATAGAATGGTACCGCTTTCAATCAAGCCGAAAATAATTTGCATTCTAAGCTCACATGCTACTCGATCACCTGCAGAAGCTTTAGAAAGCCATTTGGCCGGATACAGTAATTCTTTGGATTCAGTCATAAATTCACCTTCTCTAACTAATGAAGTATACTTGTATACAAGTATTATAACTGAGAATTCTAATTGTGCAAGCGCTTTTATTTATTCTGCAATTATGCATATTTTGGTAATTTTATTGTTGTATTTTCAATAAGTTAATTGGAAAAAGCCGACTGCAAATATGGTTGGTCGATTGGAGCTCCTGGAGCGGAAATCAACCTTTACTAACTTATGCTAAAAAGTACAATGTTTGCGAAAATAGCCATTTAACAAAAATTACGAATTGACGTTTTCCTTAGTATTCTATATTATATTGGAGAGAATACCCGAACTTGATCGGGAGAGGTTCATAGCTGATACCCTCTATAAAAAACTATGGATACATGACAATACGCCATGTCCATACTGGACGTGGCTTTTTTATGTTTGATCCTATATGTTTGTAATAGAATGGTTAGAAGTTCCTCTTTTGAAAAGTGTTGGGAAACATTTTTTACATGGAGGTTTTTTTATGTCTGGCCGTAAGGTTGAGGAAGGTTTAAAGGATTTAACACTATTAGGAAATCAGCATACACAATATCGTTCTGATTATGCACCTGAGGTACTGGAGGCAGTCGATAGTCTTCATTCCAATCGGGATTACTTCGTGAAATTTAACTGTCCGGAGTTTACTAGCTTGTGCCCAATTACAAGTCAGCCTGACTTTGCAACAATGTACATCTCGTATATTCCGGATAAGAAAATTGTGGAGAGTAAATCACTCAAGCTATATTTATTCAGTTTTAGAAATCATGGCGATTTCCATGAGGACTGTGTCAATATCATTATGAATGATTTAATTCAATTACTTGATCCTCGATATATTGAGGTTTGGGGGAAATTCACACCACGTGGAGGAATTTCAATTGATCCATGGTGCAACTATGGCAAACCAGGTACTAAATATGAAGAGATGGCCAATCATCGATTGATGAACCATGATCTTTATCCAGAAAAAGTAGATAATCGTTAAGGACGGTATAATAACATGATTTTATATTTAAATGGGATATATGTAGGCTTATTAATTTTAGCGAATATCGTAGCGGTAAAGCTTTTTAGTGTGGGTGATTTTGCGATATTGCCAGCTGCTGTCATTATTTATGTATTCACGTACCCAATCATTGATGTAATCGTTGAGGTTTATGGGAAGAAAGAGGGACAACAGACAGTTAAAGCTGGATTGATAATGCAAATTCTTGCTATTGTATTTATTACGATTGCTATCCAATTACCAGCTGCGCCGGTCTTCGGCAATCAGGAATCATTTGAAACAATTTTAAGCGGAAGCTTTCGGGTCATTCTTGCTAGTTTAATCTCCTATGCGATCAGTCAAAATCTAGATGTTTATGTATTTAATCGCCTAAAAAGCAAGCATGGAGAGAAAAAGCTTTGGTTGCGTAATAATGCATCCACCATGCTTAGTCAATTAATTGATACAACCATTTTTATTACAATTGCTTTCTATGGGACAATGCCTATTGCCGTACTAGGAGGCTTAATTATCACTCAATACATCTTTAAGTTCTTTGCTTCTATTTTGGTTACGCCTCTTGTTTATCTATTGGTTCATTTTGTTAGGAAACAGGAGTCAGTACAGAGAATCGAAAAAGCCGCTTAATAATTTGGCGGAAGTGTCTAATGTGTAACAGTCTAGTAGCTCTGCTATAGGTTGATAGTCAATTGAATACATCTGGAGCCAGATGAGATGACTGACTCCAGATGTAATTTATAGATTCTCTGCAACAACTAGTAAATAATATGCCAGCCCAGTCTGCTGTTGTTCTAGCATGTCTCTATGAAAGTCATCTTCTAAGAAAAACTTTGTTTGATCTACGTAATCCTCTTTGCTGAAGGAATGCCCATTTTTATTTAAGAAGTTTAGATGTGCAGTAACTATTTTTTGAACAGCTGAATCATTATACTTTACTCCGTTTCTTAAAGATTCAGCCATGCTGTCTAAGAAATTCTTTGCTTCGATTGCCATCATATTCATTTCTTCTATAGGGATGTTAGTTGTCTTTAGGTCAAATTGATATTCCTCTTTTAAATAATTACTTTGATCCTCTAGGGCATGTTGCCACTCTTCCTCTGTTTCAAATCCTTTAAACATTAACTTATTATCCATGCTTTCACCTTTCCTTGTATATTCTAGAGACCTTTTTATCGTTTGAATTAATTGATGGGAGCGCTCAATTTTCCTTTCGAATAGTATTTTTTGCTTTTCTAAAGTAATCATTCTATTGGTTTCCTCTTCAAGCAGCTGTTTAATTTCGGCCAATGGGAAATCCAGCTCCTTGTAAAAGAGAATTTCTTGTAACCTTTTTAGTTCCTCCAAACCATAATACCGGTAACCTGATTCACCTATTTCACTAGGAATAAGCAATTCTATTTTATGATAGTGATGAAGAGTTTTAATGGAAACACCAGCAATATTCGCCAAATCTTTGACGGTCAATTTCATAAGATCCTCCTTTCAAATCCCACTATGAAGTATTCCCTAAGGTCAGTGTCAAGAGTTGTTAATAATAAATTTTTTAGAGAAACTATCTTTAAAGAAATGCTATATTATTTTAAGGCTTTGTTAATCTATGATGTTGATAAGGAGCCATTGGTGTAGACGCGAATGTGTTTTATTCGAATGAATAACTTAATGAGCGGGTACACCAATGGCGATTTTGTGCACAAACAATATTATTTAACATTGGCTATTTTAAAATAAGTGTAATTAGGTGATACGAATGATTTCTGCAAAAATAAATTTTAATAAAAGTTTTAACAGAACCAATGGATTTATAGTCATTCTTACGGCTCTATTAACGGCAATTGCGAGTGAAGTGAAAGTAGTCCCCTTCGATGGAGAGGCATTTCGCTTTGGGTTGGGGAGTATTACCTTTTTTTTGCTTGTTCTTATTTGGTCCCCGCCATCCCTTATTCGAACGGGTATTATTACGGGGATAACAGTTGTTTGTTTCCGCGTATTTGAGGATATCCTTTTCAGTGAAATGCTCATTACAATAAGCTTCATGAGGCATTTGCCCGCCTTTTTATTTTATTTTATCTATGCGCTAGGCTTACATATAATCAAAATTGAAAAGTATAAGACAGCCCCACTCATTTTGGGCGCTTGGGCTTCCCTTTTTGAATGGATTGGAAATGTGGCTGAACACCTTATGCGAAATGGGCTGTTGCACCAAACAGCTTTAGACCTTCGAGAGTTGGCTTTATTAAGTGGGGTAGCTTTATTTCGCAGCTGCTTTGTCGTAGGAATATATAGTTCCATCACAGTTTCGGAACAAAAGAAACGGATGCAGGAAATGCTTGGTGTCGGCTCTGAACTGTATGGAGAAGCCCTTTACCTGCAAAAATCAATGAATCATATTGAACAAATAACAGCTGAGAGCTATGATTTATATCGAAAGTTAAAAAAGGAAGAGTTGCATTCATTAAGTGTTCAAGCACTGCTGATTGCTCAAGAGATTCATGAAGTAAAAAAAGATTCACAGCGAATTTTAGCTGGGCTGACGAAACTATCTGTAAGAAAAAGCGATGATACGCTCTTTCTTACAGATGTATTTAATCTTGTTGTTATGGCAAATGAGAAATATAGTGAACTATTAAAGAAGAATATTATCTTTCATTTAAGTATATCCATTGATTTCGAAACGGATCAGCAAATCCCGCTGCTTGCCCTTTTAAATAATCTTACAGCCAATGCTGTCGAATCCATTACAAATCAAGGAGACATCCACTTAGATGTAGTGGAGAAGTCATCACATATTTGTATTGTCATAAAGGATTCAGGCAAGGGGATTCCAATAGAGGATGTCTCGATCATTTTTGAACCGGGCTATACAACTAAATTTAATGATCAAGGTGTTGCTGCAACTGGGATTGGACTATCTCACGTACGAGAAATTGTTGAGAAGCTAGAAGGGCAAATTCAAATTGAAACAAAAGAAGAGGGCGCCACGTTCCGAATCCTAATCCCAACGGAAAATATACGAAAGAGAGTTGAGTAATCCTGCGTTATTTTATTGTAGATGATGATCCCGCTAGTAGAACAATGCTGAAAAATATCATAATGGAGGGGGATCTTGGTGTTGTAGTAGGTGAGGCGGAAAGTGGTATAAACGGTGTTTCGTCCATTCTTACTATGCACCCTGATGTTGTATTAATTGATTTATTAATGCCTGAGTTAGATGGGATTGAGACGATTGAACGCTTGAAAATGGAAGGATTTAAAGGTCAATTCATTATGATTTCCCAAATTGTTAACAAAGAGATGGTTGGAGAGGCTTACGAAAAAGGGGTAGAGTTCTTTATACATAAACCAATCAATCGAGTTGAAGTGTTAAGTATTTTAAAGAAAACAACAGAGCAATTCAGACTCAAGGGCTCACTGCTAGCCATTCAGGAATCTTTAGCCAATATCGGATTAACGAAAACAATACGAAGACAGTCAAGTGTAAAAGAAATTGTTTTGGCGATATTAAATGATATGGGAATCATCGGTGAAGTTGGAAGTGATGATATCGTTACCATTATTGAGTTTCTGATGAATCAAGATAAAAGGGTTGCTCAATTGCCGTCTTTAAAGGAGTTATATGAAGCGGTGACCATGAAGGGAGAATCCAGTGAATCCGATTTAAAAAGGGAAAGTAAAGCAATGGAACAGCGAATTCGTAGAACGATTCTAACAGCAGTCAATAATCTAGCTTCGCTGGGAGCCATTGATTATACGAATCATGAGTTTGAATATTATGCCCCCCGTTACTTTGACTTCCAAGAAATTAGAAATCAAATGATTTCTATCCAAGAAGGCAGAAGTGAATTAGTAAAGGTGAAAATTAATATCAAAAAGTTCCTTCAGGTGTTATACCTTGAAACGATGGAAAAATACACTCATTAAGTGAATAATGGATTATTTTTAAATAAACAAATTTTAAAAATGTCGGATTTTGTAGAATTTGATAGGTCTCCCATAAAATCATTCTATAAGCTAACTAGGGGATAGAAAGCGTTTTCATTATAATAAAGGGGTGACTTCTTGATGAAGAAAAAGTTTAAATTTTCTTTAGCCTATCAAATTCTTACCGGCTTGATCTTGGGGATTGTTGTTGGAGCGATTTTCTTTGGAAATCCTGCGGTAGAAACATACTTACAGCCTATCGGAACGATTTTCCTTAATATGATTAAAATGATCGTTGTACCGATTATTATTTCTACTTTAATTATAGGTGTTGCTGGTACTGGAGATATAAAGCAATTAGGTAAGCTTGGCGGAAAAACTCTTATTTATTTTGAAGTTGTTACAACCATTGCGATTATTGTCGGCTTACTAGCCGCGAATATTTTCCAACCGGGTGAAGGCGTGGATATGTCGTCTCTGTCCAAAGGGAATATTGATCAATATGTTCAAACAACTGAGAAAGTACAAAGTGAAAGCCATGGGATATTGGATATTATTGTAGATATAGTTCCGAGTAATGTGGTCAAATCAATGGCAGAAGGGGATATGCTAGCTATTATCTTCTTTTCCGTGTTATTCGGTTTAGGAATTGCGGCTATTGGTGAAAAGGGAAAACCTGTGCTTTCCTTCTTCGAGGGTATGGCCGAGGCAATGTTCTGGGTGACAAACCTTATTATGAAGTTTGCCCCGTTCGGTGTATTTGCTTTAATTGGTGTAACGGTATCAAAATTTGGACTAGAATCATTACTGCCACTAGGTAAACTAATGATCCTTGTTTATGCAACGATGGCCTTCTTTATTATCGTTGTACTAGGCGGAATTGCAAAGCTAGTTGGAGTGAATATTTTCCACTTAATTAAAGTATTGAAAGACGAGCTTCTTTTGGCCTATTCAACCTCTAGTTCTGAAACCGTATTGCCAAAGGTAATACAAAAAATGGAGAAGTTTGGATGTCCAAAAGATATTGTTTCCTTTGTTGTGCCAACAGGTTATTCCTTTAACTTGGATGGTTCGACACTATATCAAGCACTTGCAGCTATTTTTATCGCACAAATGTACAATATTGATTTAAGTATTACACAGCAAGTTACATTAGTTCTTGTTTTAATGGTTACATCAAAAGGGATTGCTGGTGTACCAGGTGTTTCCTTTGTTGTCTTACTAGCCACTTTAGGAACAGTAGGTATTCCATTGGAAGGACTTGCATTTATCGCAGGAATCGACAGACTCCTTGATATGGCACGTACCGTCGTAAACGTTATAGGCAATGCATTAGCAACAGTCGTTATGTCTAAATGGGAAGGTCGATTCGACTCTCAGAAAAAACAAGAATACTTCTCATCCACTGAAGAACTAGCATAAGCATTAAGAAGAGAAGCCGCCGGGGCTTCTCTTTTTTTCTATATGAATCTGCTGAGACAGGGAACCTGTCCCACTAGGAAACTTTAAATCTATTAATTTCTATATTCAATTTGTCAGCTACTATGCTTAAGTCTTTTGAGGATTGTGAAATGATTTCAGTTGATGCAAGCTGCTCCTGCCCTGAGGCTGATATCTCCTCTGTGCTTGCAGCAAAGTCTTCAGCGGTTCGGGTCATTTCTTGAAGCTGGCTAGAAATTCGCTTGGACTTTTGATTGATGGTTTCAATTGCTGTTGCCGTATGTTTAAAGCTATCAACGATGCTATCATATGTGACTTTAATTTTTTCGAATGCAGATTCGGTTATTTTCAAAGCATCTTTTTGTTCGTATATAAGTGAATTGGCTCTACTAATTTTAGTAACTGCCATATTGGATTTTTCTGTTGTCTTTGTGATTAAATTTGATATTTCTTTTGCTGCCTTTGAGGACTCTTCAGCTAAATTTCTAATTTGACCGGCCACCACGGCAAAGCTTTTGCCTGCTTCACCAGCTCTGCTTGCTTCTATCGATGCATTTAAAGCTAGAAGATTGGTTTGTTCTGCGATAGAAGTGATTACATGAACAATTCCCTTTACCTGATCAATCATATAGCTAAGTTCATTAATTGATTGGTTTGCCTCTGATGATACGGCAATGTTTTGATCCATCTTTGCTGTTTGCAAATCCACAGTCTTTTGCCCCTCTATAACTGCATGAAGAGAAGCTACTGTATATTCTGCACCATTTGAAGCTTCACGAGTCATATTATCTATTAGATTGACAACATCTATCAATGTAATGTTAATATCTTTAATCGTTTGGGCTTGATTTTTATTTCCAACTGCTATGCCATCAATGGTGGCTACAACTTGAGTAATAGCGTGTACATTTTCTTCTGTATTCTGTGTGAGATGAGTAGAATGTGAGGCAATTGTTGATGAGAAACCTTGTAATCGAATGGCTAAATCTCTTAAAGCCTTCCTTGTCTGCCATAGTGCTTCAGCCATCTGCCCTGTTTCATCCTTTTGCTTATGTATACTTTCGTAAAATAGATCGTCCTCGCTTAAATCAAACCTAGCTGTTCTCTCCGCGATTTCAGTCATTTGGAGAATGGGCTTTGAAATAGTTTTCCCTAAAAAATAAGATAGAATGATTCCGATGATGAGAGATATGGCTAGTCCTATTAAAATGGGAGTGGGAATTAAAAAGTGTCCTCCCTCTTGCATGGCAGTAGCACCACCACTTGCTGCAGCAGGTGCATTTTCGCGGTCTCCATTCATAAATAGTGCACCACCAACATTGATGGCAGCCACAATAATCGAATTAATCAAAGATAAAAAAATTATTTTAGTCGCTATTTTTTTCATATTTCTTCTCCTTGGCAGGATAGAGGGGCAGGACCCTCGTCCTCATTTATATTGGAAGAGACAATGAATCTGTCCCTCTATCATTATTAAGGATGAACCTTAAATAAACCTTAAGGGTTTTTAAGGAAATATGCTGGATTCAAAATACAGTAATTGTTGAGTAATGAGAAGAGGATCAAACAACATTAGTGTTTTCTGTATTTATCATAAAAATATTGACAAATACCAGATAAGTGGTTAAATTAATAGTTAATATATTTTGAATAATTAAAATTGTTGACGAGAAGAGTAAGATAGGAACCTGTTCCATAGAGAATCGGCAAATGGTGAGAGCCGATGTTCGGGACTTATCCGAAAATCATCTCTGAAATGCATTTCTGAACTGTTTAGTAAGAATTGCCGGCTAGCCCTCCGTTATGAAGGAATACGTATGTATGTACGTTAATCGAGAGCCGTATGCAGGTTGTTTTTACACGGAACTAGGGTGGTATCGCGAGTCAACTCGTCCCTATATTTGGGGATGGGTTTTTTGTATTTTCAGGAAAGTAGGCTTGAAGATTGGGAGTATTTAAGAAATCCAAGGAATGGGGAGATTCGTATGCGCAGTGACATGATTAAGAAAGGGGTCGATCGTGCCCCACATCGGAGCTTGCTTTATGCAACTGGAGTGAAATTAAAGGATCTGGAAAAGCCATTTATCGGTGTTTGTAACTCCTATATTGATATTATCCCTGGGCATGTTCATCTTAGACAGTTTGCTGATGTGGTTAAGGATGCAATTAGAGAGGCAGGCGGGATTCCATTCGAGTTCAACACGATTGGAGTGGATGATGGAATTGCTATGGGGCATATTGGAATGAGGTATTCTTTGCCGAGCCGGGAGCTCATTGCTGATTCAGCAGAAACAGTCATCAATGCGCATTGGTTTGATGGCGTATTTTACATTCCTAACTGCGACAAAATTACACCGGGAATGCTTATGGCTGCGGTAAGAACAAATGTCCCTTCTATATTTGTATCAGGCGGTCCAATGGAAGCAGGAGTTTCAAGCAGCGGACAGCCTCTGTCTTTAGTTTCTGTTTTTGAAGGGGTCGGTGCTTATCAATCAGGCCGAATGTCAGAGGAGGAATTACTTGATATTGAAAGCAATGCCTGCCCTACATGCGGCTCTTGTTCGGGGATGTTTACTGCCAACTCGATGAACTCACTGATGGAAATGCTAGGTGTGGCTCTACCAGGTAATGGAACGATTGTTGCCACATCAAAGGTGCGGCATCAGTTAATCTATGATGCAGCACGACATTTAGTGGAAATGATCAAAAAGGATATTAAGCCACGGGATATTATTACAAAAGATACTATTGATGATGCCTTTGCACTGGATATGGCGATGGGGGGATCGACCAATACCGTCCTTCATACATTAGCGATTGCTCATGAGGCAGAAATCGAATATGACTTAAATCGAATTAACGAAGTTGCTGAGAGAATTCCATATTTGTCTAAAATCAGCCCTGCATCAGACTATTCGATGCAAGATGTTCATTATGCGGGTGGGGTAAGTGCCATTATTAAGGAACTCTGTGAAATGGAAGGCGCTATTCATGGGGATCGAATGACAGTTACAGGTAAATCCCTGTATGAAAATGTCAAGGGTGCAGAAATTCTAAATGACGACGTGATCCGTCGGAAGGAAACGGCCTATAGTCCTGTGGGCGGATTATCGATATTATTTGGAAATATTGCACCAGATGGCTGTGTTATTAAGGTGGGGGCAGTTGATCCTTCAATTAAGACGTTTAAGGGAGAAGCCATTGTCTATGAATCCCAAGATGAAGTATTGGCAGGCATCGAAAGTGGTGAAGTGAAGCCCGGCCATGTAGTTGTCATCCGTTATGAAGGACCAAAGGGAGGACCTGGTATGCCTGAGATGCTGGCACCAACCGCAGCCATTGCAGGAAGGGGTCTTGAAAAGGAAGTTGCACTCATTACAGATGGAAGGTTCTCTGGTGCATCCCGTGGAATTTCAATTGGACATATTTCTCCTGAAGCCGCAGAGGGAGGACCGATTGCACTAGTTCAAAATGGCGATACCATTTCAATTGACTTAACTAATCGGACCATTTCAGTTCTGCTAGCTGAAGAAGAATTAAATGAAAGGAAAGCCAACTGGCACCAACCAGCACCCAAAATTAAAAAAGGCTATCTAGCGCGATATTCTAAACTAGTCACATCAGCCAGTACAGGCGGAGTGATGAAAATCTAACAGGGGCAGGTCCCTGGAACAAAAAAAGAAGGGACAGTGAATCTGTCCCTTTAAGCTGTGAAATTGCCATCATAGCTTAACATAATGGCTGATTTAACACCTTTCATATCTGAAATATTATTGATAAAGCTCATGTTATTTTCCTTTATCCGAATTTCATAAGTGACTTCATGATCATCCCCAGGCATGACAGACTTTGATTTAATCGAATGCTTCAATGAATGCTCAGCTATCACATGTTCTATTGGATTTTCAATCGTACGATCACTATACCTAACGATTAATAAGTATGGATTTTCAACTTTAATCCGATTAATAAAGAAAATTAATACAGCTCCAATTAGAATTGAACCAAGAATGACAAGAGGGATAAAACCTGCACCGCATAAAATACCTGACACAATTGCCCAAAAAATATAAACAATGTCCATTGGATCTTTAATAGGTGTTCTAAAACGGACAATGGATAAAGCACCGACCATTCCGAGCGATAACAAGATATTGGATGAGATCCCCATAATGATTAATGTAGTGGCCATTGACATGACAATTAATGAGATATTAAAGGTGTGTGAATAAATAACGCCTGAGAAGGTTTTTTTATAAACCCAATAAATGAATAATCCTACTGCGAATGCTACTAATAAGCCAATAAGTGAATCAATAATTGAGAAGCTGTTTGTCTTTTCTAAAAAACTCGATTTGAAAATATCACTGAAGTTTACATTTTCCATTACTTATTCCTCCAAATTTTTCTGTTTTTTATATGTGGGACCGTGTACCTGCCCCCATGTCCCCCATTAGCCGTACATCCGGCTAATTTGGTATTTTGAATAGGTTCCTTTTCTTCTGTCTCCTAGTTGGAGTAACTTTTTGATGACGTCGGGAAGATATTCATCAAATTTCACTTCGAGAATGACGATATTCGGATTTGTTTCAATCATGGCAATATCGGGATTCAGGACATCATTATTGCGAAAGCTAGTTTTGATGGAACTATCAAAGGTTACCCGTACATTTCCGTGACGATAAATAAACACTTCCCTTTCGTAATCTACAACTGTCACCGGTTTTAATTGGAGCAGGTTCATTTGTATGAATAACTCTTGTATGAGAGCTCTCGAATCATTTTCCATCCAAAGGATGTCCCTATGTCTGATGCATTCGTATTCCTCCATACTGATTCGGCACTTTTGTTTGTATGTCAGATTATTACGCTTGCTCTTTTTTTCGAGTGTAAGATAATCCGTATTGTAGTCATAGAGCCTCACCCGAAATTTATCACGCTCATAATGCCCTTCCTTCTTCTGAGTAAGCACTTTATTGTCGAAATTATCAAAGTAAACACTTCGAATGACATATTTCCCATCGTTATTTGCGTGTGGATCGACTTCCATGTAATGCTTTAGCCTATTTCTAAGAAGGTAGCAGTCCATTTTCGTTATTTCATGCTTTAATTCGGTCCGGCCCTGCACACCATTTAAGGTCATCGCCTTCATATTTCTCATTCCCCTTCTATACGATTAGCGCTGTGATTCACATTATTAGGGACAAACCTTAAATAAACCTTAAAGACCTTTAGAGAAAATAAAAAAGAAGATCACATGTGATCTCCTACTTTGGCAGCTTTACTTTAAAGGTTGTTCCTTGGTGTTTATTTTGAAATACAGCAATTGTTCCATTATGTTTGGTTACAATCCACTGCGCAATGGAGAGTCCTAGTCCCATTCCACCCGTTTCTCTTGATCGTGCCTTATCCTCTCTGTAAAAGCGATCAAAGATATATTTCATGTTTTCTTCCTTAATTCCAATCCCAGTATCGCTAACCTCGAAAACTACTTTATGATCCTCTACATACGTTTTTACTCCAATGCTATCATCATCACTCGTGTATTTTAAAGCATTATCAAGGAGAATGACGAGAAGCTGGTGGAGGCGTACTTCATCAGCTTCCATACTTACTTTACAGTTTAAATTGAGCCAAAAATGCTTATCTTGTGACTCCGCTATTTCCATATAAGGAGCGCAAACTCCTTGAATAAATTGATCAATATCTATTGTCTGTTTCGTTAGCTGTGTTTCAGCTGAGTCAGCGCGTGCTAAGGTTAGTAAATCAGAGGTGAGCTTCGATAATCGCCTTGTTTCTGATAGGCTGAGTGCAATATTCTCAAATTTATTGATAATTTTTTCTTGCGGCTCGGTTAGCAGCAGCTCTAATTTATTTTGAATAATTGTTAATGGCGTTCTGAGCTCATGCGAGGCATTTTCAACGAACTCAGCCTGCTTATTCCACGAATGAATGATAGGCATCATCATTTTTCTAGATAAAATATAGCTTGCCGAGATAGAAAGGATGACGAAGATAATCGAACAAATGATAATAAGCCGTTCAAAGTTATCTATAATTGTTTGTTCTGCCTCCGTATTAATCAGTAGCTGTGTATAAGTTATTTCACCTTTTGTATCGGTCGTTTCAAATAGAAGGTACCTAAAATGGTATTGGTTATGAATGGTAGTATTTGTAATCGTATCAATATTTGTTTTATCAAATGGATAATCCTGTATAAAACTTTCGTAAAAAGAAGTGCCAATCTCATTTTGATTGATAATTTCCCCCTCTTTATTCCATTTAAGTACAATGATACGAGGGTTCGGACGGTCTCTTTGTCGTTCCTCATAGGGAGGAAGACGATCCATTTTTTCATCTGGAAGTGGAGATTCGAATCCTCTTGAAGGATGTTCAATCATCATTTCTTTAAATGACTTTAGCTCCTCATCTGATTTCGAATACAGTGTTCTCTGCACCTGACCAATTATAATGACGCCAAAAATGGCAAAGATAACCGTAAAAGCAATGAGGTTAAAAGCCATAAATTTCAATTGCTGCTTACGAAAAATTGTTTTTTTAAACATTTCCTTCACCATTTTCAGATAGCATATAGCCAAGACCCCGGAAGGTTTTAATATATTGATCATAGCCGAACTTTTTTAAGTTTTTTCTTAATTTACTTGCGTATACTTCTACAACGGTTGTAGAGGTATCTGATTCGAATCCCCAAATTCGATCAAAGATTTGTTCTTTCGTTACGATCGAATTTTTATTGTTGATCAAGTACTCCAGCAAGTCGAATTGTTTTCCATTAAGATTCACCAGTTCCTCTCCAATCGAGGCCGTTTTATTTTTTAAGTTTAATTTTAACTCTTTAAAGGAAATCGCATTTTCTTCAAAATTCCCTCCTGCTCTTCTAATGATTGCCTCTAAACGCAGCATGAGCTCTTCGCGATGGAAGGGCTTTACGATATAGTCGTCCGCTCCTACTTTAAATCCTTGAATTTTATCATCAATCCCATCTTTGGCTGTCAGCATAATAACAGGGGTTGAAATATTTTTTTTCCTTAGCTGTTTTAAAACCTCATACCCATTTATGTTTGGTAACATAATATCCAGAATGATACAGTCAAAAATATTTTGTTCAGCAAGGAATAGACCCTCTTCTCCGTCAAAGGCCTGCTCTGTTTCATATATATCACCGATTGTTTCTCGTATTGTTTCTGAAAGGTATTGATCATCTTCAATAATTAATAACTTCATGATGTTCCCCTTTTCTCTTTCTATTATTGCTTAGATTATAGGACGAATTAGATTGAATGCAAAATGTTTTTTAATTTTTATTAAAAAGGCTCTATTAAACTAGCTGTTAATTTCCGTTCCAATCAACAAGTTGAAAAATCGCAGCCTAAAATTGTGTTTTAAGGTTGGATTAAGGTTTGTCCGTAATAATGTGTTCAAGAAGAATGAATTTTGATATGGAATAGGAGACGACTATGAAAAAGAGATATTTAATAGCAGCGGCAACGCTTTTATCTGCAAGCTTATTATCTGGGTGCAGTAATGATAGTGATACTGCAACAGAAAATGGCAGCAATAAAGAGATTACTGACACGATTACTAAGGCAGTGACTTATAACAAAGACGATGATTACATGGATTGGAAAAATGAAAATCCCACTTACATCGAATTAAATGGATCTGAGGCTGAGTTTGATCAATCTGCTGCCGTCCTCTTAAAGGATAGAACGCTTACGATAAAAACAGGTGGTGTCTATGTAATAAGCGGAAAGTGGGATGATGGCCAAATTGCGGTTGATTCCGAAGATAAAAATACAGTTCGGCTTGTATTGAATGGAGTGGAAATAAATAATACAGAAAATGCAGCAATTAATATCATTAATGCCGAAAAAACGATTATTTCTCTTCAAGAAGATACAGTAAATAATATTTCGGATGGAAAAGAATATCGTTTTGAAGATTCATTCTCAGATGAACCAAATGCAGCTATTTTTAGCAAGGATGACCTAACAATAAATGGTTCTGGTAAGTTAGTCGTTCATGCTAATTACAATAACGGCATTGCCAGTAAGGATGATTTAAAAATAACAGGCGGAACCATTCAAATCCATTCAGTGGATGATGGAATAATGGGCAGGGATTTAGTGGCCATTAAAGCTGGAGAGATCGCGATTGAAGCCGGTGGTGATGGGATTAAGTCAACGAATGACAAAGATACGTCAAAAGGAAACATCGCCCTAGAGGGAGGTACTTATGACATTGTAGCAGGTAGTGACGGAATACAGGCTGAAGCATCTTTATGGATTGCTGATGGTTCCTTCAAAATTGTCTCTGGAGGTGGGAGTCCAGAAACGATAAGTAATCGCGGAAGTTCTCCCGAACCATGGGGGGATAATGCAAATCCAGGGGCAGACCCGAATACACGCCCGAATGAAAATCCAAATCAAAATTCGAATGTAAAGACGAATCAGGCAACTACTGAAGAAACAGAAACAGAATCACAGAGTGCAAAAGGGCTGAAGGCTACTGCAGAATTAGCTATAGGTGGAGGAACGTTTACCATCGATTCATCTGATGATGCCGTCCACAGTAACAGCAATGTAACGATTGCAGGTGGTGAGCTAACAATTGCCTCGGGAGATGACGGAGTTCACGCAGATACCTCTCTCCAAATTAAAGGTGGAAAAATCAATGTGACCAAAAGCTATGAAGGGATAGAGAGTGAAAAAATAACTGTTTCAGACGGTGAAATTCATGTAGTTGCCAGTGATGATGGCATCAACGTTGGCGGAGGAAATGATGGCTCTGGATTCCGTACGCCATTTAGTCCTGTGAATGATGGACAAGCAAGTTCTGAAGCCGCAAATCCTGAAAACCAAATGGATGCTGAGGAAAATAGTACCCAATCAGATTCAGAAGAAAATATGCTAATTATCAATGGCGGTTATATTACAGTCGATGCAGAAGGAGACGGATTGGACGCCAATGGGTCGATTGCAATGACAGATGGGACAGTCATTGTAAATGGGCCAACATCCAATGGCAACGGCCCACTAGATTATGATGGAAGCTTTGACATGAGTGGGGGTTTTCTAATTGCTGCGGGAAGTTCTGGGATGGCACAAGCTGCATCAGAACAATCCACACAGAATTCTTTATTGATGACTTATCCTGAAACACAGAAAGCTGGTACGATCGTTCATCTTGAGGACAATGAGGGAAATACAATAACAACTTTTTCACCGAAAAAAGACTATCAATCTGTCTTTATCGGTTCCCCTGAATTAACAAAGGATACATCTTATATTTTATACTCTGGCGGTTCATCATCAGAGAGTGATTCAGATGGTCTTTATAAAACTGGAGACTATCAAGGAGGAACAAAAGTGGTAGAGTTTACGATATCTGAATCTGTCACATGGATAAATGAATCTGGTATCACAACAAGTAGAAGCACCGGTCCAGGAGGCCAGGGCGGGCCAGGAGGTCAAGGTGGTCCTGGTGAGAGCGGCCAAGGTCAACCTCAACCTGAAATGGGCGGAGGCCCTGGAGATATGTTTGGAGATTTAGATGAAGAAACAAGAGAAAAGGTTCAAGGCATTATGGAACAAGAAAGAGAGGGCACAATCACCCGGGAAGAGGCTCAGAAAAAATTAGCTGAACTTGGTGTAGAACTCCCTGGAAAAGGCGGAAGACCATAAGCAGGGCAGGCCCCTTGTCTCAATTGAATCAGCTGAGTCAAAGAACCTTTAAAAGTGTTCCGTAGTTACTTGATAAATGAAGATGATCTGAGAATACAGAAATAGGCAAAACAAATTGTTTTGCCTATTTCTATTCAATAAGTTTTACTTATCCATTTTTATAATAACTATCAAATTTATTTATACACCCTATGGATATATACTTTGAGTAAGGGGGTGTAAGTATGGAGTATGTGCTTATTTTCTTTATTGGTATATGTGCAACAACCATTGGCACACTTGCAGGTGGTGGGGGTCTAATCAGTCTGCCAGCCATGCTGCTTATGGGAATACCTGTCCACTCCGCAATCGGTGCCAATAAAGTGTCGAATACAGTTAGTTCCTTTTCGAGTTTTTTCCATCTATATAAGAAGGGTGATATTTCACTTAAAGAGTCGCTATGGATAATTCCAGTAAGTGTTGGTGGTGGAATAAGCGGCGGCTTTATTGCATCAAGAATATCAGAAGGAAATATGTATATCGTGGCAATCATTTTACTTGTATTTGCTTTTATTACTTCATTTATTGGAAAAAAGGATTTCACTGGAGATGCCCATTTGAAAATGAATAAAATAAGCATTCCAGGTCTTTATGGGATTGGGATTTACGATGGCCTTTTTGGCCCTGGCCAAGGGACATTGATGCTTTATTTATTTGGGTATTTAAATATTTCCTATATTCGAGCGGTTGGTTTTGTCCGTCTTGCTACCTTTTCAAGCTGCTTTGGCGCGGCGATTACTTATATTGCAACAGGTAAAATCATTTGGCCATTAACACTAGCGCTTCTCTTTGGCTCTGTAGCAGGTGCTCAAATTGGCGTACGTATAGCTAAAAGGCTAAAGCCGAAGTATGTAAAACCCATTTTGCGAATAGTCACCATCGCCTTAATTGTTCAGATAGTTGTGAATAATATACTTTAGGGACAGGGGGACTGGCCCACTGTTCCGATAATAGTACTAGGGTCAATATATGAAAAGGCTTCTAGCTAAAAGCAATGTTTTGTTCAAAGTTTGGAATTATTCATTCCCACTAGCTTTTAATTGAGTTCAGATGCGTTTTCCCGACTGTAATAGCTTGGTTTTCCCACATGATATCTTCTATGAACAATAGTTGATTTTTTGTGCATTGAATAATGACAGCAACCTCAGGTTGTCCTTTCATTTTTGTTAAGTGGAGCTTGTTTTTATTTGGAAAATAATACAGGGCATATCCAATGGCAAATCCAATAACTGCACCAAGGAGACCGCAAATAATTGGTCCTAAGTACAGTGTAAATCCAACACTGGCACCAATAACTGCACATCCTGTAGAACTTGCCATGCCAATTTCAAAAGCATTTGAGTGGATATTTCGTGTTCTTCCAGGAATCTGACTAGGTGCAGGCTTATCATCCATAAAAACGACAAGGATCTGATCCCTTGAAATAGAGCTATTCTCCAATACAGTTAATGCTTGCTCTAATTCAATTGATTGTTTAAAGGTTCCAATAATGATCATATGAATTACACCTGCTTATGGAAGATAAATAAATCATCATTCCTGTAACGATTTGTAAGATACTGACGTTGCGAGATACGATAAAGCTTATTGTGTTCAATCACTGTAGTATAAGCATGATAGATGGCTCCTCCCATAACAGAAGGCATAAATAATAACCAATGTGGCTGAAGAATCAAGCTTGATGCATGAAGATTTCCAAGGACTAATTGTAAAAGAGACTCATGAAGCCTTGAAAGGAATAGATAAATCCACCACCAAATCATCGTATAAAAGGATAATCCAAACCTGTGAGCATATAGCTGCCCTAATCCCGGAAAAAGGAAAGAGTAAATAGCACCAACGCTTGGTTTTTTCCTATCTAAGAATTGAACTTCAGAAGGGAAAATTCCGACATTTGGGATCTGAATATTTTTAAGGTAGGTTAGATCATATATTTTATTTTGGTAGGTAGCTAAACGGTAACTATCCCATATGGAAATCAGATAAATAATGAGATACCCGAAGGCCCATTTAGGTTGAACAACCGATTGTGCAAGTTCAAATTTCCCGCAAAAGGAATAAATCATTGCATCATTAATGTGTGCAAAGGTATTAATAAAAACCTCAGATAGTGTTAAAAAAGTTGCTCTTAAATAGTGGTTAAGAAAGAAATGCCCAAAGCCAGGAAAAACAGCAGACCACCAGGCAATCATAAGCGGGCTTTGCTTTTGAAGATATGTGATTCCAAATACACTCATTCTTGCAAGTGAAGGATTGTGTTGATTCATCATTATCGGAGCACCTCTTATGGAAGTTGCTTTACACTAGTTATATATATTCCATCATAATGTATTACAATTATTTACATTTTATTCATGAGAGTGTCATGGATAGTCTTTTATCAATGATGCCTGTTAGAAAAATAAGTAATAATGGCAAACCAATATAGTAGAATGGATCCCACCAAACAAGACTTTGAAGGATACCAAAAGACACTAAGAGCTGATTGACTGCATACATAAGTAAACCGGTTAAAGCATATTTTACCCACTTCTTTTTCCAGTTAATATTTATTATTAAACAGTAATAAAGAGAATCACATAAATAGAAAATAACTGAAAACGCAGTAGTATCGTGCTCCAGATTTGCAAACCATCCTGGACTGTATATTCGATTCGAGAAAAAAATAATTGGCAGCAGATGGGTACTGCAAGAAATGGCACCAATAATTAAATAGAGAATCAAGTTCTGCTTAAATCCTTTGGAAAGATTCAAAATCCATTGATAGAAAACCTTTGCAGTTGCAAAGTAGATTGGCAGACCAAAACCTGTATATCCTAACTTCCACCAATTATGCGAATAAATTTGAAGTTTTAGAAATAACCATTCAATACTGACAAAAACTCCTGCAAATACAATCATCCAGATCCAATTTAAACTAAAAGTGCTTATTAGAGTTGCGATTACAGGTAAAGCAAAGGCATTTGAAGTAAATGCGCCTAAGTTGTTGTCGTAATAGGGATGATCTTTGATGAAATTCGGATAATATTCATAGCTTCCTAAAAATGTAAAGATAACCGTTTCAATTATAAAGCCGAGACCAATCATTGCTAATAAAAGAAATAGGGTTTCTGTATTTCTTCTTTTAAAAAGAATAAAAATAAATATGATAATGCTTGAAATAATAAGTGCTAGAAACCAATATGAATTATGCACACTGATCACTCCGATAAATCGAGAATATATTTAATTTGCACCAATATTTGGATAGTATTCAGTTTATAAAAAAGAAATGACCCTAATCTATTAAGTATTAGAAAGATAGTAAACATAGTGACAAGGGATGGAGAGCGCTAAATACTATAAGGAGTGCAGGTGATATAACATATCTAACCTATTGGAAAAGACTACCGATTTTATCAAGTTGACAGAATAGGCTTTCTACTGTAACCTTGTTAATATAATTTAATAAGACCTCACTTTAACTGGTGAGGTAGAGGCGCGATATTTATTAGTCTTTAGTGGAGCATGAGAAGCTAGGATGCTAAGGAGAAGGAAATGTCGCCGAAGTTTGTAATATTCTCAGTATTACTTGCTGGGTCTGCAGTTAAGAACTGCAGGACTGTCTTGATAAACTTACCTGGTTTATTGAGTTGTGCTATCTCATTTAGGGAAAGAAGAGGATTCTAGGGGCATACTATACGTATAGCGACTTGAGTTCATCTCAGGTCGCTTTTTTGTTTTTAGTAAAAAGCCTAAAAGCTAGAAGTCAAGCATATACTAAAACTATTAAACTAAGAAAATAGGAGGAGAAAAGTAGCATGAGAAAAAAATTATCATTATTTTTAGTCCTAGCTATCTCAGCAATTATTATGTTAGCAGGATGTGGAACAAGCGATGAGTCAGA
This sequence comes from Cytobacillus mangrovibacter, assembly GCF_042865275.1. Lineage (NCBI taxonomy): Bacteria > Bacillati > Bacillota > Bacilli > Caryophanales > Bacillaceae > Cytobacillus > Cytobacillus mangrovibacter. Next base: position 138,593 of record NZ_JBIACJ010000008.1, read on the forward strand.
AGGAACAGGAGGATCAGCATCACCGAAAAAGGATACCTTTAAGGTAGGACTTGAAGCAGGGTATGCCCCATTTAACTGGACCCAAATGGATGATTCCAACGGTGGAGTGAAAATGGAAGGTAATGCAGAATATGCAGGCGGATATGATGTTGAAATAGCTAAAAAGCTTGCAGAAGGCCTTGGAAAAGAATTAGTGATTGTGAAAACCGAATGGGATGGACTTGTACCTGCCTTATTATCAGGCAAAATTGATGCAATCATCGCAGGGATGTCGCCAACAGCTGAACGTAAAGAGACAATTGATTTCACAGATAACTACTATAAATCCGATTTAGTCATGGTTGTTAAAAAAGGCGGGAAATACGAAGGAGCAACTTCTATCCAAGATTTCAGCGACGCGAAAATAACGGCTCAGCTAAATACATTCCATTATTCAGTGATTGACCAGATTAACGGTGTTAAAAAGCAAACAGCGATGGACAACTTCCCAGCAATGAGGGTAGCGCTTGAATCAGGTGTGATTGATGGGTACGTTTCAGAACGTCCAGAAGGTGTCAGTGCATCTGCTGCAAATGAAAACTTTGCTATGGTTGAGTTTACAGAAGGATTCGAGACATCTGAGGATGATACGGCAATCGCTGTGGGGATTGCAAAGGATAGCGAATTAACAGCAAAAATGAATGAAATATTGGCAGGTATTTCTGAGGAAGAACGCATCAGCATTATGGATGCTGCAATTAAAAATCAACCAGCAGCAGAATAATAATCTGGTGAAGCCGGCTGCATACTTGTAGTCGGCTTTAGTTTCTAAGGAGGAGAACAATGAGCTTAGAATGGATTATGAAAATAGTTGAAACCAATTGGCCGATGTTTTTGCGAGGAGCTGGTGTAACCCTCTTGATCGCTTTAACCGGGACAATTATAGGAGCCATCATTGGTTTATTAGCCGGCGTTATCCGTACGATTCCAATGCCTGAACGCGGTGCAAAGAAAAGCTTCCTGAAAATCATTAATATTATTCTTTCAATATATATAGAGTTTTTCCGTGGTACACCAATGATTGTGCAAGCGATGGTTATTTATTATGGTTCGGCAGCAGCATTTGGGTGGCAAATGAACCCGATCATAGCGGGAATTGTGATTGTATCGATTAATACAGGAGCATATATGGCAGAGATTGTGCGAGGAGGCATTATTTCTGTTGATCAAGGACAATATGAAGCAGCTCAGGCGATTGGGATGAATCATATTCAAACAATGAATCATGTTGTATTGCCGCAAGTTATTCGAAATATCTTACCAGCAACAGGCAATCATTTTATTATTAATATAAAAGATACAGCTGTATTAAGTGTTATTTCAATTGCGGAGTTATTCTTCCAAACCAAAACAGTTGCAGGGAACAACTTTAGATATTTTGAAGCATTCTTTATTGTAAGTATTATTTATTTTGTATTGACCTACACGGTCACTCTCATCCTTCGTGCATTTGAAAGAAAGCTGGATGGGCCAGATAGCTATACAGTTGTTGGCAATCCAATGCAGGCAGAAGCGGTAGAGGATCGTACGTATAGTGCAGATAAGTAAAAGCGAAGGAGGAGAATCATATGGAAACTGTTATTGATATTCAACGTTTAAGCAAATCCTTTGGAAGTCATGAAGTGTTAAAAGACATTCATTTCTCAGTCAACAAAGGAGAGGTGGTCTGTATCATCGGTTCCTCAGGATCAGGGAAATCTACTCTTCTTCGCTGTGTGAATCTATTAGAAAAACCGAGCGGCGGCAATATTATTTTCAATGGCGAAAATATTCTTGATGACAAGCATGATATTCATGCCTATCGGAGAAAACTCGGAATGGTATTCCAGCAATTTAACTTATTCAATAACCATAATGTGCTAGGTAATTGTGTAGTTGGACAAGTAAAGATTTTAAAGCGTTCCAAGCAAGAAGCAGAAAAGGTAGCAATGAAATACTTGAAAGTAGTTGGAATGGACAGGTACGTCAATGCAAAGCCAAGACAACTATCAGGTGGTCAAAAGCAGCGTGTTGCTATTGCAAGAGCCCTTTCTATGGAACCAGATGTGATGTTATTTGATGAACCAACGTCAGCCCTCGACCCAGAGATGGTAGGAGAGGTTCTTAAAGTCATGAAGGAGCTTGCTGACTCAGGTCTTACCATGCTAATCGTTACTCATGAAATGGAGTTTGCCAAGGAAGTATCTGATCGAGTCGTATTTATGGATAAAGGTGTTATTGCAGAAGAAGGAAGCCCGGAGCAGATATTCAATCATCCAACTGGGGAGCGCACAAAGGAATTTCTGAAACGTACGTTGAAACAAGTTAATTAGAAAGAAAAGGCTAGGACCCATTGGAAGACGACAATGGATCCTAGCCTTTTCTTATAAGATAAGAGAGTTTAACTTTTGAGTTAGAGAATTGTCTAGCTCCAGCGCCTATCGCCTATCAAACTTCAGGTCTCCTCCGCAACGATTGCGTCAACATCGGTTCGCTACCGCAAACCGTGTTTCCTTTATCGAAAGGAAGAGCCCTTCCAGTTTGTACGGCGATGATCAAGGCGCTTGCGCTTTTCTTATTTTTTCAACAATAAATACATAAAATAGGGAGCACCGATTAATGCAACCATGATCCCTGCTGAAATCCCGTCTGGCTCAACTATATTACGTCCAACCGTATCGGCAAATAACAGCAGCCATCCGCCGATCAGAACGGCAATAGGGATAAACAATTGATTTCTTGGCCCAACTAATGCTTTGGCTATATGTGGAGCCATCAGGCCAATAAATGTAATACCGCCTGTAACAGAAACGGCTGAGGCTGCTAAAGCAACAGCTGTTAGAAGCAAAACAATGCGCTCCTTCTCAATGGACACACCGACACCAATGGCTACAGGCTCATTTAGACTAAGGAGATTTAAACGGTTTGCCTTATATAAGGTAAAGGGAATGAGTATCACTAACCATGGAAGAAGGGCTAGAATAAAAGGCCAGTCAGTTCCCCAAATATTCCCCGCTAACCATTTCGCAATGAAATCCACTTTTTCCCGTTCGGCGGAAGAAATAAGGACAATCATCGCTCCGGCAAGTGCCATTGAAAATCCAACCCCAATTAAAACTAATTGGACAGGCTGGAGACCGACTTTTCTGTTATACGAAAAGGCATATATTAAGCATGCAGTAATTAAAGCGCCAATAAATGCAACAACAGGAAGCAGATAAACAAAGGAACCGGCTTCAATCGGTAGGAATAAGAAGAAAATAGCAATTGCTACCCCTGCCCCTGAATTAATTCCAATGATTCCTGGATCAGCTAAGTCATTCCGTGTAATCCCTTGCAAAATGGCTCCTGATAAAGCAAGTGCCATTCCAGCTAACAAGGTAATGATTATTCGAGGCAATCGAATAGAGAATAAGATAAACTCCTCTTTAAATGTACCCTGACCAAATAAAATTGGCATTAAGCGGTTATAGGAAATGGATGAGTAGCCAAGCCCCATGCCAACAAATATCGTAAGTAAAATAAGTGCAAGTAATACAACTAATAGAATTCGTTGTTTTTTAAGTAATCCTGGCTGTATCATGAGAATGCTTTTCCTCCTTTCCGTATGATGAACAGGAAGAAAGGTAAACCAATTATAGCAATAATAGCAATAATTGGTGTTTCATAAGGTGAATTAATGGTACGGCCAAGTGTATCGGCTAACAGCATAAATGTCGCCCCTATAAGCGCTGACATAGGTATAATAAGCCGGTAATCCGATCCAACCATTGCACGAACAATATGAGGAACCATTAAACCAATGAAGACCATATTCCCGACAAGTGCAACAGCAGCACCGGCAAGTAGAATAATAACAATAAATAGAACAATCTTTACTTGTGCTGTCTTTTGGCCAAGACCAACTGCAACTTCTTCATTTAGACTAAGAATAGTCAGCTGTCTTGAGAAGAAGAGCGAAACAATAATTCCTACCAAAATAAATGGAACAATAATCTGGAGCTGTCCCCATGAGGTTCCAATTAAACCGCCGGCAGTCCACATCGATACATTCTTTGATACTTTAAAGTAGATCCCGATGCCTTCCGCAATTGCATAAAGAAAGGCAGATACAGCTGCGCCTGCTAACACAATGCGAAGAGGAGAGAAGCCCCCTTTTTTCATTGCACCAATTCCAAAAACCATAACAGCCCCAACCGCGGCTCCAATAAAACAGGCAATCATGATGCCAAAGTAATTGGTTGCAGGGATGAAGGCAATCGAAATGGCTAGTGCCGCATTTGCCCCAGCAGTTAATCCCAGCAATCCAGGATCAGCAAGCGGATTTCTTGTAATCCCTTGCATAATTGCCCCAGAAACCGCTAGTGCAGCCCCGACAAATACGGCTGCAATTTCACGAGGCAACCGGATTTCACGAATAATGGAAATTTTTTCACCTGTCGCATTGGAGGTTAGCGCTAACCATACATCTTTCACAGCAATATCTGCTGCCCCAAAAACACAGGCGATAACAAACATTCCGATAAATACAAGGATTCCAGCAGAAATCTTAAATATAAATGGGATCGAAGGTTGTGTTTCTTTCATTATAGAGTCCTCATCTTTTCATTTCGTAGAATACGGGAAAAGGAATTCTTTAGAAAAAGAATTCCCCATAAAGATTTAGTTACCTAAAAATGATTCCTTAAAGAAAGTAAGCTGCTTTTCAAGTGTAACTGGGTCAGTAAAGGATGCTCCATTTCCTTCCATTTCAAATACATGATTGTTTTTAACAGCAGGAATATTTTTGTATGTTTCGGTTCCCTGGAATGAGCTATCAGCATCTGCATATTTACTAAAGACAATGTAGTCCCCTGCATATTCTGGCAGTACTTCTGCTGATAATGTGTAGTACCCTTCTTTCAAAGCCATTTCCTTTACCTTTTCAGGCATTTTTAGCTTCATTGATTGGTATAATATTTCTGTGCCACGTGCCCAATTATCACCAAATACGTAAAGCTGCTTATCATAGCCTTCGATAACAGTTACTGTTGCGTCTTCACCAATTTTTGCGCGAATCTCTTCTCCAGCTGCTTCTGCACGGACTTTGAAGTCATCGATCCATGCTTGAGCTTCTTTCTCTTTGTTCAAAAGCTTGCCGATTTCTAAATGCTGTGTTAGATAATCTACTTTTCCCCATGTATAGGTTACAGTAGGAGCAATTTCGCTTAGCTTATCGATGTTTTTGCTAGTAGAACCAGCAATAATTAAATCGGGCTCTAATTCAATGATTTTTTCTAAGCTTTCATCTGATACTTCCTCAACATCTTTTAATTCATCTGCAAATGTTGGGTTATTCTTGGACCAAACATCTACCCCAACAATATTTGCGCCTAAATCAATTACGTTTCCTGTATAACCAGAAAGCAAGATGACCCGTTGTGGATCGGCAGGAACTTCGATTGGCCCATTTTCTGATTGATAAGTAATGGTATCTGATTTGCCTTGATCTGATGGGACCTCTTTCTCTTCTTCTTTAACAGTTGGTTCGTTGCTGCAAGCACTGATAATAAGTACAAGTAATAGCACGAATGGCATGAATAACTTTTTCATAGTTGCTCTTCTCCTCTTAATAAATGTTTTTTTAGATAGCTCTGTTAAAAGGGTGTGTTGATTTCCACTCTAATCAACGGGGTGCCAAAATCAACAATTAGCATTAACACTACCTATAAGATAGTATATTGATAATGATTTTCAATATCGTTTACAAAAAAACTATAAATCTATTGAGAACCTTTGTCAATAGTATTGCGAAAATAACAAAAAGGAGATATAGTTGAATCATAATCACAATGATAATGATAATCAGTTACAATAGATGGTAGGAGTGAATGAAATGGGACAGCAGGAGTTATTTGATGTGACGATAATTGGCGGGGGTCCAGCAGGTCTTTATTCTGCTTTCTACAGCGGACTTAGGGAAATGAAAACAAAGCTTATCGAGTTTCAGCCGCAATTAGGCGGAAAGATTCATGTATATCCGGAGAAAATGATTTGGGATGTAGGGGGAATAACACCGACGCCAGGAGCAAAGCTGATTGACCAGCTTGTAGAACAGGGGTTAACGTTTAGCCCAACGGTTGAATTAAGTGAAAAGATTGAATCCATTACACGAAATGATGAAGGTATTTTTGTCTTAAATGGTTCCTCCGGAAAACAGCATTTTTCTAAAACTGTTATCGTTGCGGTCGGCAGTGGAATATTAAAACCACAAAAATTGAAAATTGAAGGTGCAGAACGATTTGAAGTCTCAAATTTAAATTACACTGTGAAGTCTCTAAAGCGCTTTAAAGATAGAACGGTAATCATTTCAGGCGGAGGAAACTCGGCTATTGATTGGGCAAATGAGTTAGAGCCGATTGCAAAAAAGGTCTACTTAACTTATCGAAAAGATGCTTTAAACGGTCATGAAGCACAGGTATCGCAGCTTATGACTAGTTCGGTTGATTGTTTTTTCCATACAGAAATTACAAAACTAATTGCTGATTCAAATCATGAAGTCATTGAACGTGTTGAGCTAACAAATGCTGAAACAGGCGAGGTTTTGTATTTGCCAATTGATGATGTCATCATTAATCATGGCTTTGAGCGAGATTCAGCGCTGCTTCAGAATAGTGAATTAAATATTGATTTAAAGGATGAGTATTATATTTCTGGAAATGCTACAAGCGAATCCTCCGTTCCAGGACTCTATGCAGCAGGCGATATTCTAACGTTCGATGGGAAAGTAAATTTAATTGCGGGTGCATTCCAGGATGCAGTAAATGCCGTAAACAAAGCGAAACAATATATCCAGCCCGATGCAAATAATTTCGGAATGGTTTCTTCACATAATGAAGTCTTTAAAAAGCGGAATCGAGAATTAGTGAAGCAGTTAGTTAAGTAATAGGGTGTATGCTGCGAATCAACCGAGTAAACGTGTACTCGGTTTTTTTGTGCTTTCAGAAGTTTTTCCTCCTCGAATAAAGTATCTGCATTAGGGAAATCTACTTATGTACTTTGACTAAAAGGAGAGATTCAAGATGAATAAACGACAAAATGAACAGCAGGAACATGAAAAGGTGATTGCAGCTCAAAACCAAGCAGGACAATTTAATAAAACAGATACCGAGTTTTCTTTAGATGAAGATGTGCAAGCCGCGGCAGCTAAAAGTATTCAGAACCAAGCGAAAAATCAACAGCCAACCTACCAGCCGAATAAACCTATTTAAGACAATTGCCACTTAAAAAATCTGACACTCCACTAGTGTCAGATTTTTTTTGTTGGGTTTGGCGAATATAATTTGTTTTTGTCCAATATATCGAGGCGGACGGCGAATATATCATTTTTTTGTCCAATAAAGGCCAAGGAACGGCAAATATATTGGTGAGGATGATACAATTAGACATATATTGCAAGTGATCTAAAGGGAGAAGAATCATGAAACGAATTTTTCTAAACGAGATGCTAAGGGGGATGGGAATGAGAGAAGAGGATGTAATTAAACAACTGAAGTCACCACATACAAGATTGAGTCTATACAAAGATTTCAAAAATCTTGGGGTAGAAAAAGGGATGGTTGTTATTATTCATTCCTCATTAAGTGCTTTTGGCTGGGTTTGTGGAGGAGCAATTGCTGTTGTTCAAGCACTAATGGATACAGTTGGTTCTGAAGGAACTATTGTGATGCCAACACAGACAGCAGATATATCTGATCCATCTGAATGGCAAATGCCTCCTGTACCAAAAGATTGGTGGCCAATCATCCGTGATCATATGCCAGCCTACGATCCGCAAATAACTCCTACTAGGGGAATGGGGAAAATTGTTGAGGTCTTTAGAACCTTTCCGGGGGTAAAAAGGAGTTCACACCCGATGTATTCCTTTGCGGCATGGGGGAAAGAGGCTGATTATATCTTATCTGAGCAGCCATTAGAAGAAGGGTTTGGTTCAAAGTCCCCGTTAGCCAAAATTTACGAATTAGATGGACATATCTTATTATTAGGTGCAGGGCATGACAGCAATACTTCATTGCATTTTGCAGAGCATGCTATTCCAAATAGGGAGAAAGTAAAGAAGGGCACAGCAATAATGGAAAACGATAAGCGTGTTTGGAAAACATATGAGGAAATTGTGTATGATTCTGATTCCTTTGAAGAATTAGGAAAGGAATTTGAAAAGGTCTACACTGTTAAATGTACAGCAATTGGATCAGCAACATGTAAGCTAATGAAGCAGAGACCGATTATTGACTTTGCACGAGAGTGGCTGCCAAATCAGGTTAAACCATCAGATATGTAGGATAACAGCAAAAGGTCCAATTCAAGAATGAATGGGACCTTTTGCTGTTTTTAGTTACTCTCTTTTCTTGCTAATCCATGCATAATAAATTGAACGGTACGCTCTGTTTCGAGTTCATCATCCCAATGGCTATCAGGGAAGAGAACATAGCGGGTAAATAAATAGCCGAGTATATTAGTGATGGCCAACCTTGCCAAACTTTCGGGCGGCATTTCGATCAATTGCCCTTTTTCTTGGTAGCTCTCGATGATTCCTGATACACGGTCAAATATTTTCTTCGCAATTTGTTCAAGAAATTGTTCGCGTAATTCCGGTTGGAAGGGGATTTCTTGAAGCATAATTTTAACAACTGGAAGAAGTTTGATCAATACAGCTCTTCGGTTTTCAATAGTAGCTCTTAGAAAATCCTCGACCCGATCATATTCGCGATCCAGAACCTTATTAAAATCATTTACAACAAACGGACCAATCATCTTTGCCATGAGTGGGGCAACAATAGACATTAATAACTCTTTTTTTGTTTTGTAGTGCCGGAATATGGTTCCTTCAGCTACCCCTGCCTTTTTGGCGATCTCATTAGTCGATGTAGCAGCATAGCCTTTTTCAGAAAAGGATTCAATGGCGGCAACAATGATTTTCTTTTGCTTGTCGGTTAATTTTTCTTCATCAAATAGTTGATGGATCAGCACTTCTTCTTCAGACATGATTAACTCCTTTATCACCATTCTTCATGCTTTTATTTTAAATCATTTTTTAGAGAAAGGGAAAAAGGAATAGACTGGTTAGATTTTTCGATATTTCTTTAGGGCAACTATATTTAAAACAATGAAGACAAGAACAAATCCTAGTAGGACAAACAAATCATTTTGAATATCACTTAGTCCTAATCCTTTATACATAACATCGACTAATGCATTCCCTCCATAATACATGGGCATACATTTGGCAACAATCTGCAGCCAGTTGGCCATTCCATCAACAGGAAGAATCCCTGCAAAAAAGATTTGTGGAATAATGGCAATAGGTATGAACTGCATCATTTGGAATTCCGAATTGGCAAAAGCAGATAATAGTATTCCTAATGACAAGGCAACAAGTGCTAGGATTAAATTAATTAAAATAACATTCCACAAAGAGCCAACAAGCATAATGTCTAATACTTTTGTCGAATAAAAAACAACAACAAGCGTTTGAATGATGGCAAATAAGCCATATCCAAGCACATATCCAAAGACAATATCTCTCCTTTGGATTGGTGTTGCCATTAAGCGATCAAGTGTACCAGTTGTCCGTTCACGCAATAAAGCAATACCAGAAATGAGAAAGACAAAGAAGAAAACAAAGAAACCAACTAATATAGGGCTTAACTGATCAAAGAAATCCGTATCTTTACTGCCATAAATATAAGAAGTATCTACTTCAGGAGCTTTAATGGTTTCTATTTTTATTGAATCCCCTGGAAGCTTGCTTTGAATGGTTTGTATAAATAGAGCCATTGTATTTGCCTGTTTCTTTGCATTGACTGCTGCAAGGGATTGCTGGACTTTCATTTGTAAGGCTTTTGTTACAGAAGGCTGTGCATTTGTAAGCGTTAAATACATGTCGTCATCTTTCAATTGAAGAAAGGCATCTAGTTTATCGTCGATCATTCGTTTCTTAGGGTTTAGCTGTTGTTCATATGGAATGACGATTATATCCTTGTCTGTTAATTGCTCTATAAGTGTCTCATCAATATTATTGACGCCGATCCTCTGGGGAACCGTCTCACTAGACAGCAAATAATGGAGGAGGGTTAGAATAATTAATGGAGCTACCATCATCAAAGCAAGTGTTCGTTTATCACGCAGCATTTGGTGACAGATCCGTTTGACTAATGCTAGTATTTTCATTGCTTATTTCCCCCAGCTTTCAAAAAGACTTCCTCTAAACTTGTAATCGCAAATTGCTTCTTCAGCTCAGCAGGAGAGCCACTAGTGATGATTTCTCCGTCCCTTACCATAGCAAGACGGTCACATCTTTCTGCTTCATCCATTACATGGGTAGTCACTACAATTGTTTTCCCTGTCGTTTTCAAACGCTGTATCTCAGCCCAAATGGATTGTCTTAATGCAGGATCAATTCCAACAGTCGGTTCATCTAATATGAGAACTTGTGGATCTTGAATTAAGGCGACTGCAAGGGAGAGACGCCGTTTCATTCCACCTGAATAGTCTTGAACTTTTTTCTTCAAATGGGTTGTGAGATTTACTAATTCTGATGCGTAAGCAATTCGCTTTTTTTTGACATCCTTTTTTAACTCAAATAGGGAAGCAAAAAAGGCAAGGTTTTCTTCTCCTGTTAAATCAGGATATAGTGCATCTGCCTGAGCCATATAACCAATATTTTGCAGTAATTTCAAGTTGGGTACAGGTGTGTCTAATACTTGTACATGACCTTGTGAAGGGCGATCCATCCCTACAATGATTTTTACCAATGTTGTTTTCCCTGAACCAGAAGGTCCAATTAGACCATAAATTTGTCCAGGCTCCATAGTTAAATTAATGTTGTTTAAAACCTCTTTTTTGCCAAAGCTTTTGCTTACATCTTTAATGACGATTGTTGAACCCATCTGTAAACCTCCTCAAACATCAAAATGAGTGATTACTCACTTTTATTATAACGGAAACTAATCGCAGGTCAATATAAATTTGCAGGAGTGTTCTTTTATAAAGCCCAAAAAGAAAAAGTGAACCAAAATTGGTCGTCATGAGACATTCATGACGACTAAAATCAGAGTAAATAGCAAAAGGAGCCACTAGACAGTACTAGTTTGCTACAGCCACCTTACCCTTCACTTTATATACCTGGAATAAAAGCAATGCAACAATAGACAATACGATTCCAAAATAATAAGGTCCCCCGATTGCAATCGTAAAGAGCCACCCGCCTAATGGCGGCCCAACGATTCTGCCAAGTGAATCGAAAGAAGACAAAAGTCCAGTGGTGCTTCCATGTCCGGCTGCTGATTGTTTTGTTAACAGGGAGGAAACACTTGGCCGAATGAATCCATTGCCAATGCCGAATATCGTTAAAAATAAGGCTGCGGTCGTAAAGCTATTAATAAATAGAATCAGTACGAAGCCGATTGCCGAAATAATAATTCCTAGTTGAATGACAAATCCCTCACCAAGCCTTTTGGTCAATCTTCCAACCAATCCGCCTTGTACAATGGCTGAAGCGAATCCCATAATCATAAAAATATAGCCGAGCTTAGCAGCACCTAAATCTGCTTTTTCAGAGGCAAAGTAAGCAAAGGTTGCTTCAAGGCCAGACAAGGATAAAGAAACAAATAACTGTAAAATAAACAAAATAGAAACAGGCCCATTGAATGCTGCTAGTAGAGAGGCTTTCTTCTTTAACTGACTGTTTCTATTTTCAATGGTTAATGATTCTTTCAGAACGAACATCACTAGCGTGAATGTAAATAGAGATGAAATACCTGCAACATAAAAAGGAATGTTTAAATTTGTTTGGGAGAATACACCGCCAATTGCTGGTCCAAAAATAAATCCAAGACCAGTAGCTGCTCCAATAACTCCCATTCCCTTAGAGCGGTCTTCCTCTGATGTAATATCTGCTACATATGCCATAACAGTCGGCATATTCGCAGAAGACAATACCCCACCAATTATTCTTGCAGCAAATAACATCCAAAGCTGTGTAGAGATGGCCATAAGAAAGAAAGAGAGAGCAAGTCCTAAGATCCCGATCATGATAACAGGCTTCCGTCCAATTCGATCAGAAATACGTCCCCACATGGGAGCGAAGAGAAGCTGCATTAAAGAATAAACAGCCATTAATAGACCTAATTGTGTGGGGGAAGCACCGATTTCTTGCGCATAAAAAGGCATGACAGGAATGATGATTCCAAAACCCACCATGACAAGGAACATAATAGCAAAAAGTATGGGTAATGCTTTCTTTGTTTCCAACTGTTAGTCACTCCAATTAAAAGGCTTTTTTATCTATTCTAATCATGAAAATTATACCATTAGAGATAAGTGAAATAAAAATCTAGTAGCATTGAATGGTTAGAATTTACGTTTATGAATTTTATGAAAAATCAGTTAATATAATAGAAAGGGAGATCAAGAAGAAAGAAATGAAAAAAATGATAGATGAAACGGATACTGGATAAATATACGATTAAAAGAGACAAGGGGTGCGATCATTAATGGAATTTGATGTAATCGTGGTAGGGGCAGGCCTTGCTGGGCTGGTAGCAACGGTCGAGGTTGCAAATGCAGGAAAACGGGTTCTGCTTTTAGACCAGGAACCAGAAGCGTCACTTGGTGGACAGGCTTGGTGGTCCTTTGGTGGACTATTTTTAGTTGATTCACCAGAGCAGCGGCGTTTAGGCATTAAGGATTCAAAGGAATTAGCATGGCAAGACTGGATGGGTTCAGCCGGTTTTGATAGAGAAGATGATGAGGATTATTGGGGGAGAAGGTGGGCGGAAGCTTATGTTTCATTTGCAGCAGGGGAGAAGCGTGCTTGGCTTCATGAAATGGGGGTACGCTTTTTCCCAGTTGTCGGATGGGCGGAGAGGGGTGGCTACTTGGCTGAGGGGCATGGAAACTCAGTCCCTCGATTCCATATTGTATGGGGGACTGGCCCTGGACTTGTCGAACCATTCGAACGCCGTGTACGGGAGCATCTGAAAAACGGATTGGTTACATATCTTCCTCGGCACCAGGTAGATCAACTTATTGAGAGCGGAGATGCAATTATTGGTGTAAAAGGGTCTATACTTGTTCCGAGCACAGCAGCGCGGGGAGAAGCAAGTTCTAGAGAGGTAATCGGGGATTTTGAATATCATGCAAAGGCAGTAGTTGTAACTAGTGGCGGAATTGGAGGGAATCATGACCTTATCCGCAAAAATTGGCCAAGCCGCCTCGGTAAGCCGCCTAAACATATGCTTTCTGGTGTACCTGCACATGTAGATGGGCGAATGTTGGCAATCACTGAGGAAGCGGGTGGGCGGATCGTAAACCGTGACCGCATGTGGCATTACACCGAAGGAATAAAGAACTGGGATCCCATTTGGAATAAGCATGGAATTCGAATTCTCCCTGGTCCGTCGTCGATTTGGCTTGATGCGGAAGGGAGACGTTTTCCTGCTCCTAATTTCCCTGGATTTGATACATTAGGAACACTAGAGGCGATACAAAGGACAGGCTATAGCTATTCATGGTTCATTTTGACGCAGAAAATGATTGAACGTGAATTTGCTCTTTCTGGTTCAGAGCAAAACCCTGATCTAACAGGGAAAAGTATTAAGAAAGTCTTGTCCCGCGTTTTGCCTGGGGCACCGGCCCCTGTCCAAGCATTTATGGACAAAGGAGAGGATTTTGTTATTGCTGATAACATAGCGGATCTTGTTAAAGGGATGAATGATTTAACGGAAGAAAGGCTGTTGGATCTTGAGAATATTGAACGGCAAATACAAGCACGGGATCGTGAAATGGATAATAAATTTACGAAGGATCTACAAATAACAGCCCTTCGCGGTGCACGTCAATATATAGGCGATAAACTCATTCGAGTAGCTGCCCCGCATAAAATTCTTGATAAGAAAAATGGCCCTCTTATTGCAGTTCGATTGAATATTGTCAGCCGCAAAACCTTGGGTGGATTACAAACGGATTTATCGGGACGGGTATTAGATTCTTCTAGCAAGGTGATCCAAGGGCTCTATGCAGCTGGCGAGGTTTCTGGCTTTGGAGGCGGTGGACTACATGGCTATCGGGCATTAGAAGGGACCTTTCTTGGCGGTTGTCTTTTCTCTGGCCGAGCAGTAGGCCGTGCTCTAGCTGAGGAATAATAGGAAGCAAAGGAAAAAGCAACGAATCACTAGAGAAATAGATTCGTTGCTTTTTGGATGAAAAGTCAATTATCGCATGAAATACTCGATGCTTTATTTAAAGTCGATATGAGCTTGATAGCCAAGCTGGCTAAAGAAATTATTTAAGACATTGACGGCATGATCTTCAGCTTTAGTTAATAGGTCTAAATCAGCAGCTTCCTCCATAATTCCATTTTGTGCTTTAGCAGCAAGATCAAAACCCTCGTCCCATTTTACTTCACCTCTAAATAGGCCGCCCTCTGAGTATGTTTGCACTTTATCCATTTGAATAGCAGGATCTTGGATGAATGTTGCATGAGGAATGGTTAAGGAAATTTCCTTGTTTTCCTCATCAACGATGATACTTTCATTTGTAATAGATTGTAGATCAACCCCAGCTAGTACGGTTGCTGGGACAATTAATAATACTGTTCTTTTCGTACCAGGTAAATTAACACTAATTTCTTTATTAAAGAGCTTATTATCTTCTTCTTTTATAATTGTCGTAACAACTGCTTGAGCGGTAGCTAATGTGGCTAATTCTTGAACCCCTTCAACAATATTCACTGTTTCACTTTTGTATGTGCTTCCAGTAAATAGTTTTATATAAGTAAAGGCACCCAAACTCCCTATTAAAAATATGATCATTACAATGAACAAAACTTTCAATGTAAAGAACTTCCCTAAAAAGGGGAGTGAGATTTGTGGTCTTCTCCTAGTTTCCATAGCTATTGCTGCTGCTGATTCTCTACTTCCAGCAAGAATCTCTTCTTTGGCTTTATTGATTTGGTTTTTATTCTTGGCCATTATGAATCCTCCTGTCATAAGGTCAATCTATTCTTCTATTATAATTCATTTCATACAAATTGTGTGGTTTATGAAATAAGTGGAAGCCCTAGTTCATCTACTTCCTCGCCCAAAAATTACTATTGCATGAACAGGAGATTTACTGTAATCTATAATCTGTTATTTATTCAAATGCTAGTAATTGAATATCTTCTTATCAAGAGAGATGGAGGGACTGGCCCAATGATATCTCGGCAGCGGAACTCAGGAGGAATGAGTTGCTGTGCCAAATCCAGCAAGCATAAGATGCTTGAAAGATAAGAAGAGTGTTTTATAGATTCGTTTATAAGGCCTCTTCTTGTTTTTATAAGAAGGGGTCTTTTTGTTGTGTTCAGAACAAGGCTAAATGGCCTCTTTGATCGATTATTTTTCGGGGGTGTATTTTATGGAAGTAGGTAAAAAAGGGAATCCAATGGCATTGCTGCCATTCGTTGTATTTTTAATTCTATTTATCGGTACAGGTGTTGTAACAGGTGACTTTTATAAGTTTCCAGTCATTGTTGCGATTACCATTTCATGTGTGGTTGCTTTAGCGATGAATCGTAAGGAAACGCTTAACTCTAAAGTAGATCTTTTTTGTAAGGGTGCTGGAAACTCGAATGTCATGTTAATGGTTTTGATTTTCCTTTTGGCTGGTGCGTTTTCAGAGGTGGCAAAAGGGATGGGGGCTGTTGATTCTACAGTGAATTTCGCCATGTCCATTATCCCTCAGAATTTCCTCATGGTCGGATTGTTTATTATTGGCTGCTTTATTTCTTTATCGATGGGGACATCAGTGGGGACCATTGTTGCACTAGCCCCGATTGGAGTCGGGATTAGTGAGCAAACGGATATTTCAATGGCACTTGCAATGGCAGTTGTAATTGGCGGGTCAATGTTTGGTGATAATCTTTCCTTTATATCAGATACGACCATTACTGCCGTTCGTTCACAGAATACGCAAATGAGGGACAAATTCAAAGTGAATTTCTGGATTGTTTTGCCTGCTGCTATTGTGACATGTGTAATTCTAGGGGCAATAACAATGGGAGAGAATGCTGAAGTGATGCAGCAATCCTATCAATGGGTGAAGATTCTTCCATATGTTTTAGTGATCATCTTTGCGTTAATTGGCATCAATGTCTTTCTTGTTCTTGCTTTAGGGATTGGACTGGCTGGGATCGTAGGCTTAATGGATGGAAGCTACCAATTCATGACTTTGGTTCAAACGATAGGAGAGGGAATGGCAGGTATGTATGAAATTTCATTCTTAGCTATTCTGATTGCAGGCATGGTAGAACTTATTAGACATAATGGCGGAATTGATTTCTTGCTCCACATTGTTACGAGAAACATTAAGTCGAAAAAAGGCGCAGAGTTTGGCATTGCCGGGCTTGTTGGATTAACTGATTTATCAACGGCTAATAACACGATTTCGATTTTGATTGCGGGGCCATTAGCGAAAAATATTGCTGATCAATATGGGATTGACCCTCGTAAATCAGCTAGTTTATTAGATATCTTTTCCTGTTGTGTGCAAGGGCTGATTCCTTATGGAGCGCAAATATTAGTAGCTGCAGGGGTTGCTAGTATTTCTCCTATGAGTATTCTTCCATTTTCCTATTATCCTTTCTTAATTGGGATTTGTGGAGTGATTGCTATTCTAATAGGTTATCCAAAATTTAAAAAAGTAAAATGAGTTTGATATGTTATACTATTCAAAAAAGGGGGTAGTATAATGGAGGAAAAAGTAGTACATGCAGTTCAGGATATTTACCCAGATGACTTTGCCTGGTGCTATGGGTGTGGACGTCTGAATGAAGAGGGTCATCATTTTCGGACAGGCTGGCACGGGGAACAAACATTGACCATTTATACACCAAATGAGGAGCATAAAGCAATTCCAGGCTTCGTCTATGGCGGACTGATTGCGTCGTTAATCGATTGCCACGGAACTGGGTCAGCGGCATTAGCACTTCATCGCAAAAATGGCCATGAAGTAGGGGATGGTGCAGAGCCACCTCGATTTGTAACAGCATCGTTAAAGGTAGACTTTGTCAAACCAACTCCAGAAGGTGTAGCATTAAAAGCGGTTGGAGCAATCACAGAAATTCATCCGAAGAAGTGGAAAATAGATGTGGAAGTATTTGCTGAGGATGCCGTTTGTGCCCGTGGAGAAGTTGTTGCTGTTGTGATGCCAAGTACATTTGCAAAAAAGGATTAATAATTATAAAATATGCAAAAAAAAGCGCAGCAACCATGCTGTGCTTTTTCTATATAAATGGGGATTTATTTCAACTAGGAAAAGGTACTCAAGAAAAAGGTAAGCAGATCTCTACCTTTGTTCCGTTCGATGAGCTGTCAATATTAATTTCCCCCTGATGCTCATCAATAATATTTTTGCAAATCATGATGCCCAAGCCTGTCCCTTGCTCTTTGGTTGTGAAAAAGGGTTCACCAATTTTGTTTAATAAATGTATGGGAATGCCTGAACCTTGATCGATGATTCGAATAACAAGTCTATCTGCATATTGTTTGCGAATGTCAATCATAATGCTGCCGCCTTGAGTCATCGCTTCAATTGCATTTTTCAAGAAGTTGATAAACACTTGTTTTAATTGGTTTTCATTACAATTGATAAGCGGTAAATTAGGTTCAATGCTCATTATTATTTCGATGCTATTTAAATTAGACTGTGTTTTGAGTAGAGTGATCACATGATTGATAATTACCTCAATATTCTTTTTCTCAAATTTAACTTCTTGAGGTCTAGCGAGCACCAATAATTCATTCAGAATGGTTTCAATCCGATTGATTTCTGAAGAGATAACATCAAAATACATCTTATTCTCTTTTAAATCATTCTCCATCATCTGAAAGAACCCCTTGATTGCAGTAAGCGGGTTTCTTACTTCATGTGCAATGCCTGCAGCCAATTGCCCAGCAATTGTCAGCTTTTCCGAATTAATAATGAGGTTTTTTGTCTGCTTTTGTTCGCTTATATCTCTGATAATCATATGAATGGCGGGACGATCCTGATAAATAGTAGGGATTGTTTTCAGCTCTACATCAATAACTTCTCCGTCCATACGAATAAATCTTTTTTCAATCGGCCCAACGGATTCCTTATTCATCTCGCGCTGCTTAAATCGGTTATGATCACCTGGATGGATAAAATCGTAGATGGGTCTGCCAACAATCTCGCGTTTTTTCTTTAAGCCGAGCATTTCAACGCCTGTTTGATTAATAAAAAGGCAGCGTTCATCTTTTAAAATGATGACTCCATCAGGGGATTCCTCAACAATTCGGTGATATCTGTCCTCCCCTTCTCGAAATCTTTCTTCAGTCAATTTCCTCTTTGTAATATCCTGGATTTGACTGATATAATATAGTGGATTTCCATCTTTATCTCTTACTAAGGAGACACTCATCAAACCCCAGATTTCATGTGTATCTTTATGTATGTAACGTCGTTCTGAATGGCAGGAATGCTCTATCCCTTCTAATAGTAAATGAACAATTTGTAAATCTTGTTCATTTTCGTCGGGGTGAGTAATATCGGTAATCAATAAATCTAACAGTTCATGCTCTTCATACCCAAGGATGTTGCAAAGTGCTGGATTTACCTTTATAAACTTCCCGCTGTTTACTGCGATTAATGCCATACCAATGGCGGAGTTCTCAAAGGCTTGGATAAATAATTGTGGATGATCAAAAGTTATCTTTTCCAACATACATATATACCCCTCATGTGTTGTTTTATAGCAATCAAAGTTTATAAGTCAATTATTTAACAAATTTGGTGGTAAGAGTAAGCTATATATTACCAAAAGTGAATGAACACCACTTTCTATGATAACACTTTCCAGTTAATAATGTCATAATATTCAAATTATATTTCAACTTTATGAAAAAATTGTGTCAGTATTATTATTCTATAAAAATATTTAATGTCAATATCAATGTCTTCTTAGGGTCCAGAAAATACAATCAAAGATACTTGCTTTCATGCTTTTGCTAACTAAAATAAAAGTGTTAAAATAAGGGAAATATTTTCATAAGGAGTAAAACTATGGCTCAAGGAAAAACAAATGCAATGCGGATTCTTGATTCAAAAAAGGTCAATTATGAATTAATAACCTACGATAATCTTGATGGGAAAATTGATGGAATTTCGGTTGCGCAAAAAATCAACAGAGATCAAAATATGGTTTATAAAACACTTGTTGCGAAGGGCAATAGCAAACAATCCTATGTATTTATTATTCCAGTAGGGAGTGAGCTTGATTTAAAGAAGGCAGCAAAGGCTGCTAATGAAAAGAAGATTGAAATGATTGCCGTTAAGGATATTCAGCAGCTTACAGGCTATATTCGAGGCGGCTGTTCACCAATCGGGATGAAAAAGCATTATCCTTCGTATATCGCGTCAGATGCGTCAGCATTAGAAAAGATTGTTGTCAGCGGCGGGAAAATTGGTATACAGATTGAATTAAAAGTTGCTGATCTAAAGGAAGTAATCCAGGCCAAGCTGGTTGATGTAGTTAAAGGTTAACGCAACATAGCTAATAAATAAACCACTTAAATTCACTAATAAAGAAGGTAAGTAGGCATTCACCCATGAATGCCTATTTGCATATGGTAAAGATGAAAACAAATTAGGTAATGAACGGGAAAGGACGTGTAAAAGTGGCTGGAAAGATACTGAATTACTTTGCAGGCGGAAATACAGCCCGTGGCTTTTACAGCTTATATGAATCCAATCTTCAAGGGCTGGATCGATTATTTATATTAAAAGGCGGACCTGGAACGGGAAAATCCTCACTAATGAAAGCCATTGGCACAGAATGGGCAGAAAAAGGATATGACATCGAGTATCTCCATTGTTCATCTGATAATGATTCAATTGATGGGGTGATTATTCCTGCACTGAAAGTGGGAATTGTTGATGGAACAGCTCCTCATGTCATTGAACCAAAGGCACCAGGTGCGATTGAGGAGTATGTTAATCTCGGAGAGGCATGGGATTCAAATGCGCTTGCTTTACAAAAGGAGAAGATCCTTCAAATAAATCAAAGGGTTAGTCAGTTATTTGAAACAGCATACTGCAAATTTGCGGAAGCGTTAAAAATACATGATGAATGGGAAAAGATTTATATAGAAAATATGGACTTTGGCAAAGCAGATCAGCTAAAAAACAAGCTGCTTCAGCAATTTTATGGAGAGATACATTTAAATAAGAAGTCAGATGTAAGACATCGATTCCTGGGAGCAGCAACACCAAAGGGGGCCGTAGATTTCGTACCGAATTTAACTGAAGGCCTTTCTAAGAGATATTTTGTTAAAGGGCGAGCAGGCACCGGTAAGTCAACCCTCTTAAAAAAGTTGGCTGCTGAGGCAGAGAAAAGGGGATTTGATATTGAAATATATCATTGTGGCTTTGATCCTCATAGCCTAGATATGATCATTGTCCGCGAGCTAGGCTTAGCTATCTTTGATAGCACGAGTCCACATGAATATTTTCCAAGCCGGGCAGGAGATGAAATTATCGATACCTATGAGTACATGGTTATCCCGGGGACGGATGAAATTTTCGCCGAGCAAATAAGTGAAATCAGCAAGCAGTATAAGGCAAAAATGAAAGAAGCTATCTCTTATCTTGCGCAGGCAAAAGCACAGCGTGATGAATTAGAAGCAATTTATATACAGGCAATGGACTTTAAAATTGTTGATCGATTAAAAGATGAAATTCGAACAGAGATCATTACACGGGCGTCCGGTCCTGTAGGTGGATTAGGCTAAAAAACTAGAAATTAATATAGAAGCAGCCAAACACAAAAATAGGCAACCGGCATACATTAAATGGAATGCATGATGAGAGGAGAATTAAAATCAATGGATTATAGAAACTATCCGTATTCATTTCCTTATAATGTAGGTCCAATAATGGATGAAAGAATTTTCCCTGGTGGTGGAGGTGGGGGAATGCCTGGATTTCCTCCAGGGTTCCCACCAGTATTTCCGCCTGGGCAGGGACAACAATCAGGAGGAGGAGGCAGCCATCAAGGTGGAGGCCAGCAAGATGGTCCGCCATCATCACCACCGCCAACCTTCACACCTCAGATGCAGCAGCAATCTTCCTTCTCTACATTTGCGGTAGATCCAGGATCAATAAGAGGCTGTTTACGACGTTTTACTTTTATCTGGCTTGAAAATGGGCGCAGCTTCTGGTTCTATCCAACATTCGTAGGAAGAACCTCTGTAGCCGGCTGGCGCTGGAGAGGATTTCGCTGGGTATACTACGGAACAGACCTTAACAGAATTCGCTCCTTCCAATGCTTCTAAACAAAAAGACGGACTTCAACAAGTCCGTCTTTTTGTTATTATTAGACTGTTTTTAAAGGTTGTTGCTTTGAATAAGTTCTCTACTGATAAAAAGGTTAGTTGATTGGAGCGGAAGGCATGAGACTCCTGCGGGAGTAGTGGGACAGCTGAGACCCCACAGGCGCTTTAGCGCCGAGGAGGCTCAGCGCCCACCCCGCGGAAAGCGAATGCCTGGAGCGGAAATCAACCTCTACCAACTACTTTTTCATTAGAGACACTATTTGTGAAAACAGCCATATTAAAAGATAATATGGGCAGCTACTACAATGACGGGCAATGTAATAATTGTTCTTTCCAAAAAGATAATAAACAAATCCTTCAATGATACGGGAATCTTGGAACCTAGCAAAAGCCCGCCAACCTCTGACATATAAATCAACTGAGTGACAGATGTAGCAGCAACAATAAAACGGGTCATTTCACTCTCAATGGAGGAACCAATGACTGATGGAAGAAACATATCGGCAAACCCGACAATTAATGTCTCAGATGCAGCCTTTGCCTCTGGAATCTGCATAATTTCAAGAAGCGGAATAAAGGGGATCCCAAGAAATTTAAATATCGGCGTGTACTCTGCAAGAACAAGAGCAATTGTACCGAGTGCCATAACAATAGGGGCAACACCCATCCACATATCAAGAATATTTTTACATCCTTGCTCGAAGAATTTTTTAATGCTCTGATTCTCTTTTGCTTTATCGACTGCTTGAACTATACCCCAGCTAAAAGATGTATATCCCTTTGGAACGGATTCATCCAATTCCGTTTTTTTGCCGTTGATGTACGTATTAGGTTTTCTTGAAAGTGGTGGAATTCGAGGACAAATAATCGCCGCCACTAACCCTGCTAACGTAACAGTCAAATAAAAGGGTCCAAATAATCGTTCTAAGCCAACCTGAGAAAGGACAACAAGGCTAAAGGTAATAGAAACAACGGAGAACGTTGTCCCAATAATCGCCGCCTCTTTCTTCGTATAATAACCTTCTTCGTACTGCTTGCTTGTGAGCAAGACCCCAATTGTTCCATCTCCAAGCCATGAAGCAATGCAATCAACAGAGGATCTCCCTGGAAGCTTAAAAATTGGCCGCATCACCTTTGTTAGCATGGAACCGAAAAATTCTAACAGGCCAAAGTCTAACAATAAAGGAAGAAACAAGCCAGCAAATAAAAATACAGAGAAAAGGACAGGAAGCAAATCATTCAGCAGCAAGCCGCCTGTATTGTCGGACCAAATAAACTCAGGGCCGATTTTATAAAATGCGGCAATTACAAATAGTGTCCCAAATATTCTTGCTCCAAACCAGACAGTTGGCACATTGAATAAACTATTGAAAAAAGGACGATTAACAATAAATGCCGGTTTGAATAGTTTTGCTATAACTGTACCTAACAGCGTCAAAATAATGATGACAGTCATAATTGCTGGCAGATAAGCAGCGAGTAGATCTTGAATCCACCCTGAAAGAATTGCAATAGGAATGGTCATCTCACCATCATATTTTAACGGAACGATAAATAGGCTAATCCCGATAAGGGAAGGTATAAGAAATTTTAATACATCTACTGGAGCGACTTTCTTTCTAGTTGTGTTAATCAAAGCGATCACCTTTGCTAGTTATATTTATAAGACAAAATACATTTTAATGCATATAAGTAGAAATGCCAACCTAATTTAAGCAGATTTCATTATTCATATTCTTTTGTTTATTGGAAATGCCATTCATGTCTAATTAGACTGAATTATGCTAAAATATCTAAAAGTCAGATAAAGGGAGGTTGAAGTGTGCCTAGATTACATGTTTATTGGATCTTTACGAAAAAGGCTTTTCTTCGTTCAGCTGTTTATAGGTTCGATGTTTGGTCTAGGTTAGGGTCTAATCTCATTTTCCTCCTCATGTGGGGTTCGATTTGGACCGCTTTATATGCAGGAAGGGAAGAAGCAGGAGGCATAAGCTTTCAAGCAATGTTGACTTATATTGTTGTTAGTCAATTTTTGACTGGGGTGAATGGAGCAGGAACACCATTATGGGAAATTCAAGAGAAGGTTAGAACGGGAGATATTGCTCTTGAGTTAATGAGGCCATTCAATATTCCATTACGATATTTATTTGCTGATTTCGGAAGTGTCACTTTTTACATAATTACGGCCCTATTGCCTATATATGCGATTTTATTTATTTTTATGGATTTTACACTGCCTGAAAATATATTCACTTGGGTAAGTTTTATTGTTGCAGCATTTATCGGTTTTTTAATTCGGTATTGCATCGAAATGGCTTTCGGTCTACTCACTTTCTTTTTAGTAGAAACAGGCGGGATCGAAGATATCTTTTACTTTGCGATGTCTCTGCTCTCAGGCTCTGTGATTCCGCTTTGGTTTTTCCCTGATTGGCTGGCAAAAGTGGCTGTCTATTTGCCTTTCCAAGGAATCTATTACATACCGAATGCCATTTTTATCGGAGAAATTGCTGGATGGGAAATCTTGCTTTCTATTGGCTTGCAAATTTTCTGGGTTTTCATATGCTATTTGCTATTAAGACTTGTTTGGAATAAAGCCTCACATAAAGTCGTTGTACAAGGAGGATAATGAATGGCTGTAGTTAAATATGTGAATCTCTACTTTAAGTTAGTTTCAGCAGGAATTCGGGCACAGATGCAGTATCGATTTGCGTTTATTATGAGGATTATTGGTTTGATTACAGCTTATACAGGTACGGCGGTCACAATGTGGGTAATGCTTTATCAGTTTCAGGTACTTGGTTCATGGAACTTTTATGAAATGCTATTCCTCTTTGCCATTGCCATCCTTTCTTGGGGGTTTTGTGTCGTCTTATTTTTGCATTTTCGCAGTATGGATACCTATATTCTGAATGGAACGTTCGACCGTTTTTTAGTTCGGCCAATTAATCCTTTCTTTCATTTCATGTCGATGAAATTTGATATTGCCTCATTCGGGCAGTTTATTTTTAGTTTAATTATTTTTATTTGGGTGAGCTTTGAACTACATATTGAGTGGTCCAGTGGGAAGGTGCTGTTTTTAATCGCTTCCATTGTTGGGGGCATCCTCATCCAAGGCGGGATGCTAGTAATGATTGCAGCCATTGCCTTCTGGACAACAAAATCCCAGCAGTTCTACTGGGTCGTAATGTATCCAGCAAGAAATTTAACAAACTATCCACTAGTCATTTACCCGAAAATTGTTCAATGGATTGCAGCGTTTGTCGTCCCATTTGGCTTTGTAAACTATTTTCCTGCAGCAGTTATTTTAGAAAAGGAAACGCCATTTTTTCCTGTAAGTATCGGCTATTTTTCACCACTGGTAGGTCTTGTATTCTTTATTATTGCCTATTGTATTTGGATGCTCGGATTAAGTCGGTATAAGAGTACAGGCTCGTAGATAAGGAGGAAGTAAGATGCCAATTATAGAGGTAGAGAATGTAAGAAAGGATTTCATGATTGCGAAAAGGGAAACAGGAATGATGGGGGCTTTAAAAAGCTTAGTTAAGCGGGAATATATGAGGAAAGAGGCTGTTAAGGATATTAGCTTTTCAATTAATGAGGGGGAAATTGTCGGATATATCGGTCCAAATGGGGCAGGAAAATCAACGACCATTAAAATGCTCACGGGAATTCTTGTCCCAAGTTCTGGGGAGGTTCTAGTTAACGGGCTCGTGCCATATGAAAATAGGCAGGAGAATGCGAAAAGCATTGGGGTAGTGTTCGGGCAGCGGTCCCAGCTATGGTGGGATTTGCCGACGATTGAATCCTTTGATCTCTTAAAAGCAATTTATCAAGTATCTGATCAGCGCTATAAGAAGAATATGGACATATTTACAGAAATACTTGGTTTGGATGAGTTTTTGAACACGCCTGTACGGCAATTATCACTTGGACAAAGAATGCGGGCTGATATAGCGGCCTCATTACTGCATGACCCACCTATTCTATTTCTAGATGAACCGACAATCGGTCTCGATGTCGTCGCGAAGGAAAGAATGAGGACCTTTATTAAGGAAATTAATCAAGAGCGAAATATTACAGTCATCCTGACGACACATGATATGGAGGATATTGAAAAGCTTTGTGAGCGGATGATCCTGATTGACCATGGGATAAAGGTGTATGATGGGGAAATAGCAATGATTAAGGAGAGATTCGGGAAAACCCGTACACTAATTGTTGATTTAGAGGAGTCACCAAGTAGTTTACAGCTATCAGGTGGAGATATATGTAAAGAAGAAGGGAATCGCTATTGGATTAAATTTAATCGGGATGAAGCATCTGCATCCGATCTAATTGCCCAGATTACAAAGACCCACAGTATTAAAGATTTAACTGTGGAGGAACCAGCCATCGAGTCAATCATTAGCCGTATCTATCAAGAGGGATATCAACCGTTAAAAGTGTAGATAAACAAGAATAAATTTACAATTCTTCATTATTATTTCCAGAAAAGTGTTATAATTATGAAGAAGGGAGTGATAGTTATGATGTGGTTTCTAATCATTCTTTGTGTTTCCATGCTTGCTTTCGGGTTTGTGGTTGACTGGTGGTATAAAAAGCACGGAATTAAAAATGTTGATCCTGAAGAAAATGCGAAGCATGTTTCAGCATCTGAGAGGGCCTATATTGAATCCCATATGGATAATATAAAAGATGACCTTAATAATGACCAGTTTTAATTTATAGGGCATGACTGCATAAAGGCGGTGATGCTTTTTCTTATTAAATTGAATGATTGATATAATTTATAGTTACAATGAATTTATATGATGAAAAAAGGGGTATGTAGCAATGCTGCACATATTAGTTGACTTATTTGAACAAAACAGAGATGAAGAAAAAGCGATTCCCATGCAGAATTACATGAAGAATCATTTCCCATTTCTCGGTATAAAATCACCAGATAGAAGGAAATTAGTCAAACAATTTTTCGAAGAGAGTGGAATCTTAAAGGAGGACTTTCAGGCAGACTTTGTCATGGCTTTATGGGGGAAGGCCGAAAGGGAATACCAGTATGCTGCCCTTGATTACATTGAGAAATCAATGAAAAGGCTGGATAAACAGCACCTCCCTTTTCTAGAGCAGCTGATTACCTCTAAATCATGGTGGGATACGGTGGATATGCTCGCACCCAAACCAGTTGGATCAATTGCCGCCGAATTTCCAGAGGTGATTACAGAATGGATAGAGAACTGGGCCTACGGTGATCACTTATGGCTGCGTCGCTCAGCCATCCTCTTTCAGCTTAAATATAAAGCTCATACAAATGAAAAGCTTCTATACCGCTATATCGTGCAAAACAGAGAGAGTAAGGAGTTCTTTATCCAAAAAGCCATTGGCTGGGCATTACGAGAATACTCAAAAACAAATCCCGCATCAGTAAAAACCTTCATAGAATCAACAACCTTACCAAACTTAAGTGTCAGGGAAGGAAGTAAGTATCTATATTAAAAAGGAAAAAGGTGAAAAAATGATTAAATGCATAGCGATTGACATGGACGGAACACTTTTAACTGCTACTCAGCAGATTACAGCTGAAAATAGAGCAGCGATTCGAAGGGCACAATCCCAAGGAATAGAGGTGATCATTGCGACCGGAAGATCATATACAGAGGCGAGCTTTGTCTTAGATGCAGCAGGCTTAACCTGCCCTATGATTTGTGCAAATGGAGCAGAAATACGATCGATCAGTAAAGAAATTGTTGCAGCCCATTCATTGGAAAAACCAATAGCAAAACAAGTTGCGTTCATTTTCGAAAAGCAAAGCCTTTATTTTGAAGTCTACACAAATAAAGGAACATATACATTGGATGAGGATAAGGCTGTTTCTATTATGGTTGATATTTTCTTGAGTGCAAACCCTGAAGCAGATGTGAATAAAGTAGTGAAAGCAGCAGAGAAGAGAGTAACAGAAGGACTTGTACATAAAGTGGAGAGCTATGATCTGCTTTTTCATGATGATGAACATCAAATTTATAAATTACTAGCATTCTCCTTTGAACACGGTATTTTAACTGAAGCAAAGAAGGGGCTAGTCAAGCTAGAGGGTTTGGCAATTTCTTCATCTGGAGAGGAAAATTTAGAGATAACTAGCGTCAATGCCCAAAAAGGAATAGCACTAGAAAAGTTTGTCCAGGCAAATGGAATGGAATTAAAGGACACAATGGCGATTGGAGACAATTATAATGATCTTTCCATGTTCAAACGGGCAGGCTTATCGGTTGCAATGGGCAATGCAGATGAAACCATTAAAGCACAGTGTGACAAAGTGACACTTACCAATGAGGAAAGCGGAGTCGCTAAGGCAATAGAGGATGTACTGGCAGGAGGAATGAAATGAAGCATGTACTATCAGTGCTGATCCTTTTCTTTGCTTTAGTTGGTGCAGGTTGTTCCCATTCAGAGGAGAGCGAGCAAGAAGAGGGGCAAACAGCCAGCCTTCCTTATAAGGAAACCCAAGTAATTGCTGATGAACTGCAAATCCCTTGGTCGATTGATCAAAGTGAGGGCATCTTTTATCTGTCTGAAAGACCGGGCCATATTGTAAAAATAGCTGATGGCAGTACAGAGCGTCAGCAGGTTGTTCTTGAAAAGCCACTGGCAACTGCCGCAGAAGCTGGGCTGTTAGGCTTTGTATTGTCACCTGATTTTTCAAAAACAAATGAAGCATTTGCTTATTATACGTATACAGATGAATCAGGTCAGTTTAACCGAATCGTTGTGTTGAAGCTGGAAGATGACATTTGGAAGGAAAAAAGGCTTCTTTTGGACCGAATACCAAGTGGCCAGTTCCATCATGGGGGGAGACTTGAGATAGGACCGGATGGAAAGCTTTATGCTACAACAGGTGATGCATCTGAAGAGCCAAAGATTGCACAGGATATTCATTCACTAGGTGGGAAGATATTGAGAATGAACCTTGATGGATCCATTCCAGTGGATAATCCTATGGAAGATTCCTATGTATATAGCTATGGCCATCGAAATCCGCAAGGCCTTGCATGGGCACCAGATGGGACACTATATGAAAGTGAACATGGTCCGTCAGCAAATGATGAAATCAATCTGATACAACCCGGCCATAATTATGGTTGGCCGCTTATCAAGGGAAAAGAGCAGAGAGAAGGAATGGAAACTCCTTTGTTTACTTCAGGGGATAACACTACTTGGGCACCCTCTGGTATGGCCTTTAATAATGGGAAGCTGTACGTTGCTGCTCTAAGAGGCAATGCCGTATTAGAGTTTGATGTAAAATTGAAGAAGATGAAAGAAGTATTGACTGGTATTGGCCGGATTCGAGATGTGTATATTGAGGATGGGTTCCTTTATTTTGTCAGCAATAATACGGATGGCCGCGGCAATCCACTTGAGAAGGATGATAAACTTTACCAAATTCCTTTATCAGAGTTATAGAAAAAGGGCCTGATTTCTCAGGCCTCTATATATATATCCCTATTTGTCCATTGAAGGTGCCTGACGTGGTTATAGGATAACGATATTTAAGGAATTGACTTGTGATACAAGAAGTTCTTCGTATTGTTTTTGGGTTTGATAGAGGATCTCTTGTTCATTGACATCAGGGTTTGCTTCTTTTACTTTATTAATGAGATCAGTTTGGACCTTCTGGGAGAGGACGATCAATTCGTACTGTTTTTCTTGTTTATCCCAGAATTTATCTTCACCAAATTCCTTAATTAGATTTTGAGCAGCTTGGGACTGCCCATATTGCTCCCGGACGCTCTCGATTGCTTTCTTAACTTCTTCTCTAGAAGCCTCATGGCCTTTTTCTAAACCAAGTAATGCCACAGAGCGAAGGCGGATAATCTGTGTTAACAATGTGTTTTGATCTTGAACAGCTTGTTCCTGATCATCCAAATTAGCTAAAGCCCCTTCTAATTCTTTTCCTTCATACTTTTCTTCTGCTTGCTCCCGATTAATGGCAATGTGAAGCTCATTAATAAATCGGTAAAATTCGATATCTTCAGTTGTGACCCAATCCCCATTGATTGTCGCCACTCCCTCGGGCTCTTTCACATCATACTCTATAACCTTTTCAACTTCTTTTCCATCCTCAGAGATTGTGAAAACAATTTCCCATTCTCCAGCCATTGGCAGTTCAACTTCACTGGAATAAATCCCTTTTTCTTCTTCAGTGAAATTGACCTCGTATTTGCCATGATCCATATCAACCATAGCAAATTCAGCAGTGATTTCTAGGTCCTCAACAGGTTCATCCTGGTCGGTTACCTTAATAGCAAATTCAGAGGTTTTCTCCTTTTGAAAGTAAAGCTCCTTTTCAACCGTAATTTCTAAGCTGCTGCCTGAACTGCAGGCGGCTAGCATAAACAGAAGAACAAAGCTAATACTGTATAGTCCTTTTTTCATTTGTCATTCTCTCCTAATTTTTGAGTTTGAAGGAACTCCTCAACCGTATATTTGGTCATTTTCTGCTCATCTAAAAAAGCAACATGAGTGCAGAGCTGTTTAATTTCATCCATATGATGGGAGGAAAGCAGGATCGTTTTATTTTTCAAAGCCTTTAATGCTTCAAGAATTTCTTTACGCCCGATTGGATCAAGGCCGCTTGTCGGCTCATCAAGTACAAGAATATTTGAATCTTGATATAAAGTAACAGCAAGACCTAATCTTTGGAGCATTCCTTTAGAGTACCCGTTGATGACTGTATTCCGATCATCCCATAGGTTAACTGATTGAAGAACACTTTCGATACGCTTTTCATCAACCTGACTAGAAACGGCCTTGGCAAAGAATATCATGTTATCCAACCCTGATAATAAAGGATAGAGCATAAACTTTTCAGGTAAGTAACCAATTTCATTTTGAGGTCGACTTTTTTTAGAAATTGCCACTCCATTAATTGATATCGTTCCTTTTTTCACAGGAAGAATGCCTAGTAAGCTGTTAATTAATGTTGACTTCCCTGCACCATTTCTTCCCACTAATGCACAAACTTCATCTTTTTCTATTATTAGATTCACATCGTTCAGAACGGTCTTTTTTCCATAAGATTGATGGAGATTTTGAATTTCAATCATTCTGACCCCTCCTTACGATGAAAGATTGCCGCAATGATAAAGGATACAACGAGTAGAATACTTACATTGGCTAGAAGAAATAATCCTGGTTTCAACCACATGAATGATTTTAGAAGCCTGGACATATGATCAAATGAATATACGCCTAATGAAGATTCTAGAAACATCCGAGCGGCCTGTATGGGATTTAAAAAATAGACAGCTGAGAATAATTTTACATTTTCATAGGTGATATCTGAAAGGAAAGACATCAGAATAAAATCATGTATAAAGAAAAAGTAAAACCAAATGGCAATTGAAAAACCGACGATCTGCATTCTCGAACGGCTGATACTGCCGATAAATATACCAAGCTGTGTATAGATTAATAATAAACAGATGAGAGAAACGAGAAAGGCAAAATAGCTCTTTAAGTCTGTTTGAAAGAAGAACTTTACAGGTACGAAATAGACAAAGAACCATATGATTATTGGCACAAGAAGTACGGATTGAACCGCAAGACTCTTTTTAAAAAGAAAGCTAGTAAAAGAGTCACGTCTTGTTAAAAGCATAATAAGCGTTTTTTGCTCTTTTTCTTGAAAGATACTAAAGGCCCCCAAGAATAAACATAATAAAGGGAGGAAATAAACGAAAGCATCAAATAGATTTATTAAGAGAACATAGAAGCCTTGGTCAAAGGAAAGAGCGAAAGATTTAAACAATAAACCGACTGAAACAAGAACGATGATCCCAAAGGATAACCATAATCCCTTTCCTTTTATGTTTTCCTTCCATTCTTTCCAAATATAATGCATAGCTGATGTCTCCCTTTTAATATAATTACGGTTAATACCATAAGACTTGCGAGTACATACCAGATCCAATGAATCGAGGGGTGATCGCTCTTTACCAATGGAAATGGATCTTCAAACATGGTTTCCTCTTTATGAAAAAATTGATTCATTTTTTCATAAATGGCTACTGCCGGACTTTTCAAAAATAGGTAAGTTAATTCCTGATCTTCAATAAGTTCATATAGTGAAGATTGATAGGAAATAGGCTGGTCACCAATTCCATCTTGATTGAGATCCAGTACAGGGAAGGATTTCCCCCAGTCGTTTCCTTTTTTATCTACCGTCCACTCATTTCTTCCTTTACCGCCAAGTGTAACTGCAGGAAGGGTGTTTTCTTCGATCTTATTTAAAGTAAAGCTCTGCTCATTGGAACTGGCCCAAAGTTCTATACCAATTTGATTTTTAACAATTTGATTATTCTTTATTAGACTGTTCGTCGATTGGTCAATATATAATCCACGTTGGTTAAGAAAAAACGTATTATCCTCAATAACTGTATCAATGGCTGAAAGAAGCAGTAATCCGAATGATTTATGGCCATAGTTGAAAATAAATTGATTGTTTTCAAGCGTAATCCCTCTGGAATGCATAATCGCTGCTCCGCCAGTATTAAAGGTAAATGTATTCCCCTCAAAAGCGTTATGATCTGAATACATATAATGTAATCCATACCGAGTTTCGCTAATGCGATTATTGCTTATTTGATTGCGATTCGCATAGTCAAAGAACATTCCGTCTCTTGTTCCCTCAATCACATTATTCTTTAACGTATTATCATTGGAATAGTAAACATGCAGGCCGTTGCCTTGATTAGCAATCTGTCCTTTGCCTAGTCCAGTAATCTCAGTATTTTGAACGGTATTATGATGGGCTTGGCTAAGGTATATACCGTGAAAAAAGTGTTTAATAGTTATACTGTCAATTAAGTTATGGTCTGTGTATACCTTAATGGCTGCGTATTCTTCCGAACTATTACGATCTAAACTACTGTTTGTTACGATAAGGTTTCTTAATTTTACATGAGGGGAACGGATGGAGATGACATTGCCTGTACCGTCCCCTTTGATCATGGTTTTCTTATCTCCAATTATTTCAATCGGTTTATCAATCACAATATTGCCTTCATACGTCTTATTTTCAAGGTGGATAACCGCCCCGTCACCAGCAGAATCTATAATGGCTTGTAGATTCTCTGATGCAAGACCTTTGCTTGGCATGGCGATAACGATTAACGACAACAGGAAGAGTAAGCGTATGGTTTTCCTCATCTTTTCCGATCCTTCCATAAAGGAATTAGAATGAAGATAAATGCAGCAATGACTAGGTAAGTTCCTAATCCTAGCTTGCTATAAGTAATAAAGTTTGCGAGTGTATTTTCCCCTATAATTGGAGGTACGAATGGATCTACTTTAATAGGGGCCATCGGATCTAATTCTGTACCAAAGTTTTTGAGCCATCGGTTTAAGTCCCACACACCGAGTAAGCCTCCAACAGCAAATAAACCAATAACAAAGTATAGGAAGGACTTTTTCCTAATGACTGCGGCAACTAAAACAAGGAGTGCTAGACCACCAATTAAATAGGAGAGATATTTCAACTCTGGAAAGTTTTCTTCACTAAAGTTAGCCATTCCGATGTAATGATTTAATCCGTTGACAATATCAATTTCCCCTTCAAGCTTATCCGGGTACACAATAATATTTAAACCCTCAGGATATTGTGGAGCGAAGAACTCCATCTTCCACCATGGGAAGAAAAGAGATGCAACAATTAATAATGCAGCAGCCACTAAAAGAAAAGATGAAACAGCGGAAAGTCGCTTTCCATTCAATGTAAACACGCCTTTCTATTAGAAAAGGAGGGAGGGCATCAATCATGATTGATACCCTAGTCCCTTTTTACTTATTTTGGTTTTACTAATAAATATCCAGTCATTTCTTGGTGTAATGCTGAACAGAAGTTAGTACAGTACATTGGGTACGTTCCTGCTTTATTAGCAGTAAATTCGATTGTATTTGTTTGACCTGGCTGTACTTCCATGTTTAAGTCATAGCTATTAATCGCAAAACCATGGGTAATATCTTGGTCAAAGTCAATATTTGTTAAGTGAATGAATACTTTATCGCCTTCATTTACCTCAAGTGCATCAGGACGTTTTGCCTTCGCATCAAAAATGAATTTTGAACGCATCGCAATCCCGTATACATGAACTTCATTGCCTTTACGTTCAATCCTAGTATCTTCCTGGTTGTAGACAGCATAAGGATTGCTTTCGTCTTTATCATAAACAGATATTGTTTTAATTTTGTCAGCTTTAATCATTTGTGCATAATGTGGCTCAGGGTTAACTGGAGCCGATTGGATGACTTCCATCTTTTTCCCTGATAGATCAATTAATTGCATAGATTCTGGATGGGAAGGTCCAACGGATAAATAAGAATCCTTGGCAATTTTATTCAGTGCAATAATATATTTTCCGTCTGGTGCTACAGTATCCCCTTCAGCAGCAACAGAATGTCCAGGAGAGTATTGAACTGGAACACGATCTAGTGTTTCGCCAGTTTTTGGATCCCATTTCACGATTTCAGAAGAGATGAACATCGTTGTGTAAGCCATGCCTTTATCATCGAATTGCGTGTGAAGTGGTCCAAGTGCATTTTCAGGATCAACTTCTCTTTCCATAACAGAGTCATAATTTAAAATTGGAATCCCATTACGTTCACCAGCAAAGTCTTGATTTTCGATTGCATCAAATGCTTTTTGGAATGAGAAAACGGTCATTGCAGGAGCTAGCTTTCCAGATGCGATAAAGTGCTCGCCGTCTGGTGTTACATCAACTCCGTGTGGAGATTTTGCTACAGGTACAAGATAGATCCCGCCTTTATGTTTTTCAGGGAAGATCATTTTTTGTCCAGTTACTTCATCGTATTCTCCATCTTGAATCTTTTGCTCAAGCTCTTTCCAGTTGAATAGAACAATATAGTCACGGTCTGCTTGTGATGCATTGATTTCTAGATTTGTTGTAGCTTCTTCTGTGTTATAAGTGGTCATAACTGCCCAATCAGCAGACATCTTTTTACCAGCATCAGACAGGTCATAGGACCATGGTGGAAGAGCTACTTGGTAGGCAATATTTAATTTTTCATTTTTTTCATCAAATGTTACAGCAGACATGACTCCACGATATTTTTCGCTGTAATCATCTAAGCTAGCGTATTCTCTGCCGATAGGAACAGCGAATCGTGTAGGAAGAAACATGTACTCTGTATTTTCAGTAACGAATGCTGCACAGTGTGGACCGCTTGTGTTCGGTACATCAATGATATCCTTGGTTGTAAATGTCTCAAGATTCATTACTGCTGCACGACTATTCCCTACATCCGTTGCAAACAAGTATTTCCCATCATAGTCACCATCTGTTTCTGATAATGCAGGATGGTGAAGATCACCCCAATTGTAATCGCCCATTAATTCTTTTGTATGCGTATCAAACCCATACCCTGTGGCTGAATCAGGAGAGAAGACAGGAATCGTACGAATATGGCGCATGGATGGAACACCGTAAATGAACATTTGCCCAGAATGTCCACCAGATGCCATTAAGTAATATTCATCTTTTTCTCCAAAAGGAACATAAACCTTCTCGGCATTCGTCTTATTCACACTACCACTAGTAGCTGAACCAGATGGACCTGGAGAAAAATCTGCAAAAAATACAGTTGCTGCTAAGACACCGGCTACTAAACCGGTGGCAGCTGGAATCCAATTTTTCATTAATTGCTGCACCGCCTTTATTGTTATAGTAATATAGCTTCAAAAAATGAATTGTTATTCTGCCGCCTTTTGAAGGGCTTCTACAATCTGGCTAATCTCTTCATCTGTTAATGGGTTGCCGCCAATAACGCTAGACATAACTGCAGATGTAGGTTCTTTCAAGAATTCAGCAAGCGGCTTGCCGTGTTTGTCTTCGACATTATTAAATGCCTGCGACAGATCTGGACCAGTTGCTCCACCTTCAAGATTTAATCCACTAACAGCGTGGCAGCCTAGGCATCCCTTTGCTTGTAAGATATTGTCGTCTGAAACAGCTACCGTATCATCGGTATTATTTGTTTCTTCTTCCTTAGTTGAAGCATCTTCCTTATCGGAAACAGCTACTTCTGGTTTGGAGTCATCAGAACCGATAACATCAAATACTAAATAACCAAGTCCGAGGCCGATTAGTGCGCTGATGACAAATATAATTAAAGGTTTTTTCACTTTTTTCCCCCCTCTTAAGCTGTATATTAATATCCTAACTTGGATAAAAAAGTCATCCTGTGATAAAGTTCACAATATTAATTTGCATTGTGAATGATCTGTGAATGGGCAGTGAAGAAATTGTGAACCGTGGAATCCAGCAGTATCAAAGGCTTTCTAAGATCCATATATCAAGTAGAAAGACAAAGTTTACATGTAGTTTATTATGCAGCAAAGGGGTGTAATTAATAAGTGTGAAAAATGTCACATTCAACCGTAGTTAGACTCGATAAAATGAATATAAATAGAAGTATGAAAAAACTTAATGAGGTGGGAAATGAACATGAGCAATCCAATTGCAGTTCAACAGCCGGATATTGAGGAATTCTTAAGTAAAATCGAAGTGTTTAAAAATCTTCCGAAACAGTCAGTCCAGTTGATTGACAATCGGATCGTTAAAAAGGCGTATAAAAAGGGAGAACAAATCATCTCTGAGTATGAAGAGGCACAGGGAGTCTTCTTTGTTCATTCAGGAATTGTAAAGCTGACAAAACAAGATGAACAGGGAAATGAGTTAATCACTTGTATTAAGAAAAAAGGAGAGATCTTCGCTGAAGCATGCTTATTCAATGCGGAAGGCATGTGCTATCCTGCCACAGGAACAATGGTACAAGAAGGAGAAATATACTTCTTGAATACAGATGACCTAGAACAAGAGCTTATGCTTTCACCAGAAATGTCCGTTCAAATTATTCGTTATATGAGTGAACAGCTGCGTGATATGACTTCGATATTAAGAGATATTGCTCTTTTAGATGTCTATATGAAAACAATCAGAACACTAGAGAGATTAGCTGGTAAATTTGGCGCAAACCGATGCAATAAAATGTACATTGAACTTCCCATCACCGTTCAAGAATTTTCTACCATGGTCGGAACTTCAAGAGAAAGTGTCAGCAGAGTATTTTCTAAGCTGAAAAAAGATGAAATTATAGAAATTAAAGGAAAAACAATTGTCATAACAGATTGGTGCAAATTCTGCTCCCTATTCCATCAAAAAGTATAATCGCCTAAAACAGGATTCTAAAAGAATGAATTCTGTTTTTTTTTTGCATTTCTATGGGCTTTTTATATTATAATTGCTGTGTTAAAGCTAATATATAATTTTTGCACTTGATGATTGTAGCAGAAATCAATTGGCCAATTTAACAGTGCTAATTTAATATGGAATGCCTTTTTTCTAAAAGATTGTTGTTTATTGAATGAATTATATGAATGATAACTGTTGATAAATAAGGTTGGTTGATTGGAGCGGAAGGTGCGAGACTCCTGCGGGAGCAGCGGGACAGGTGAGACCCCACAGGCGCTATGCGCCGAGGAGGCTCACCGCCCGCCCCGCGGAAAGCGAGCACCTGGAGCGGAAATCAACCTCTACTCATTCATGTTAAAAGCACAATGTTTGCTAAAACAGTCTAAGGAAAAAATGCTCGAAAGCAATGGAGGAGTAAAGATGGCTGATTTTCGTTCTAGTGTAATCATACATAAACCAGTTAATGAAGTATTTCGCTATATGGCAGGGATGGAGAATGTTCAAGAAATAATGCCTATTGTTGCTGAAATGGAAAAGCTTACAGATGGAGAAATTGGAAAAGGAACGAAATTTAAGGAAACTCGAATGGTCAGGGGAAATAAAGTTTACGCAGATGTGGAATATGTTGAATTTAATCAAGATCAATCTTTTACATCAAGAAGCAACTCTAATGGATTAATTGTTGAATATAAATATGTCTTTCATGAAATTGAGGAAGGAACACAAGTAGAGCTTGAAGCATTTGTAAAAACAAGCGGTCTGCGAATGAAATTAACAAGGCCAATGATCGTTAAAATGATCAAAAGGGAAGATGGTTATCAACTAGAAAATTTAAGAG
Source organism: Cytobacillus mangrovibacter (assembly GCF_042865275.1). Taxonomy (NCBI): domain Bacteria; kingdom Bacillati; phylum Bacillota; class Bacilli; order Caryophanales; family Bacillaceae; genus Cytobacillus; species Cytobacillus mangrovibacter. The sequence continues at coordinate 176,080 of NZ_JBIACJ010000008.1, forward strand.
ACATGCTTGAGAAAGAAGAAAGCGAAATCAGCGATTTGCCAATAGAATAGAATCTTGGCAGAGGAAGCAGAGAACCCGCAAAAAGATCATAAAGAAAAAGCAGTTCTTCACATTTATCAGTGAAAAGCTGCTTTTATCTTTGCTTATTTTAGCGGTGGTTGTTGAATAAATGCCATTGGGGTACACGCGAATGACTTTTATTCGTATGAATAACTTAATGAGCGGGTACACCAATGGCGATTTCATGCACCAACAATATCGTTTAGCAAAGCTTTATTTTTACCTAAAACTGATAAGTCCAAAATCGTTCATTATGAATTCTTGCCATAACGCCAGGGTCTTGGTTTTTTAGCTTTTCTTCCATCTCAGTAACCATTAGCTGTGTTTGAGACACATGTGCTTTGATAGCTGCAATTTTCTGATCAGAAACAGCACTAACGTTATTAACAATATCCGCCTGACCAATTTCTTCCTCGCAGTTATTTGAAAAGGCAACACAGTGAACCTTTGGACGGCTTGCTTCTGGCATATCCTTAACCGCTCTAATAACAGCGGCACCACAAGCATCATGATCAGGATGAACAGCATAGCCAGGATAGAACGTAATAATTAATGAAGGATCTACATCATCAATGATTGATCTCATATGAGCAGCAATGACAGACTCATCTTCAAATTCTACAGTTTTATCACGATAGCCAAGCATGCGTAAATCGGTAATTCCAAGGACATTTGCTGCATCTTGCAGCTCCTTTTTACGAATAACTGGCAATGTTTCTCGTGTGGCAAATGGTGGATTCCCCATGTTTCTCCCCATTTCCCCTAGCGTCAAACAGGCATATGTAACTGGAGTCCCGTTATTAGTATAAGAAGCAATGGTTCCTGAAACGCCAAATGCTTCATCATCTGGATGTGGGAAAACAACTAAAACATGTTTTTCTTTTTCCATGTTGTAAGCTCCTTTCTTTCCCATTCTAAATTTGTTAGAACGGTTCTTCGCTTATTTGTAGTGCAACAGCAAGCTTGCCGCTAAAGTCATGACCAGCTAAAAGCAGCCTTCCTTTATCATCTACTTCGAAATGGGTGATTCCTTCTGCGTAAACCCAGCCAAAGCTCATCTTTAGGCCAATACGAAAAGGGCCACTCCCTGTTATTTTCCCGTGCTCATATTGTAGAAGGGCATTACGTATATATGCGCCAGAAGAGAAGAAGGATTCATCGAAATGAGAAGCATATGCTCCGTTCGTTGTTTCAAGATGAATATATACTTCCTTTTTGGCAAGGTGATCCAATTCCTTTTGTACACGATCGATAATTACCGGTTCCATCCTAATCCTCCTTACCGTATTCATTTGTGTATGTCTTTTTTAATTCCATCTTATTTTACTAAAAAAGGAACCGAAAAGCGAAATAGGTGCTTCAATAAAGGCTATTTCACAAATATTGTACTGATGAGAAAGTAGTTGGTAGAGGTTGATTTCCGCTCCAGGCGTTCGCTTTCCGCGGGGTGGGCGCTGAGCCTCCTCGGCGCTAAAGCGCCTGCGGGGTCTCAGCTGTCCCACTACTCCCGCAGGACGTTGAATAGGCTTCTTGAATTGACACCGCACGAGGAAATGCGGATGCATTTCCGAGGAGTCTCACGCCTTCCGCTCCAATCAACTAACCTTTTTTATCAGTAGAAAGCTTACTCAAAAACAACAAATTTTTAGAAAAGAGCCTAAATAAAAAAAGCGCAAGCACCGTTACCCTTGAGGGGATAGGTGTCCTGCGCATTTGTTCTTTTTATTATTTAAGCTGTTCCGCTTCTATACGGCCTGCACCGAAGCGGCGATAGGCTCCATGCATAGTTGGACCTACGTATTCATTTAATTTAAACCCATGATTGATGGCTGCTGTGATGAAATCCTTTGCTATTTCTACAGCTTCTACTACTGTTTTTCCCTTTGCAAGTTCAGCTGTGATTGCGGAGGAGTATGTACAGCCAGCTCCATGTATGTAAGTCGTATCAATGCGATCGCTTTCAAACAGTTTGAAATCCTTCCCGTCATATAGAAGATCAACTGCTTTTTCATGCTCTAATTTGCTTCCGCCTTTAATGAGTACATATTTTGCACCAAGTTCGTGAATCTTTACAGCCGCGGCTTTCATGTCCTCAACAGTTTTAATTGGCCCTGTTTGAGCTAATTGCCATGCTTCAAAGAGGTTAGGAGTTACAACGGTTGCACGAGGTACAAGAATGGTTCTTAACGCTTCAGCTGTTTCTGGGTGAAGGACTTCATCTTCTCCCTTACAAACTAATACGGGGTCAATAACTACCCGCTCTAATTTGTTTTCATCAATTACTTTAGCAGCAAGCTCAATAATTTCTACGGAGCCAAGCATGCCTGTTTTCATTGCATCGATTCCAGTGGATAGAACCGTCTCTATCTGTGCTTCTAGTGTATCGATAGCAATTGGAAATACGTTATGACTCCAATTATTTTTGGGATCCATTGTCACAATGGTTGTAAGAGCCGTCATACCATAAACGCCTAGTTCCTGGAACGTTTTAAGATCTGCCTGGATGCCAGCGCCCCCGCTTGTGTCTGATCCAGCGATTGTTAAGACTTTTTTCATCGTCATTGTAATATTCCTCCCTGAAGTTGTGCTTCATTAAATAAGATGACATTGTCTATTTTCTATTATAACAATAAACACTTTTGCGAGAAACTGTATAGTTTATTTTTCATAGGTCATAGTAGATTGCTTTTCTCTAACGAAGTTCACATATTGTTCAAAAATTAATTTAACAATTTAATGAACAAATATGATTTCAATCCTTCCTTCCTAATTATAACGTGATAAATGTTACTGCTGTATTCCTTCGCTCCCTTTATGATTATTTCGTAACAAGAAATAAATTTTCATAATAATCTCACTTCCAATGCCGTCTTTTCGTGATAATTGTCGCAGAAGTGATGAGATGCTTTTTCTTATAATCAATGGGAGTTCTTTCCGTAATAAAATGACAAGGCCAACGCTTCCATTAGCTAAAAAGGGGTGGAAACGATGAATAATAAGGGATGTCCTGAAGAATATCCTATTACACTCATAATAAATGGGTATGAAGTGGCTGTATTCCAGCTGACAAATCAAGATTTAGAGGACTGGGTTTTCGGCTATTTGTTTTCAGAAGGAATGATAGAAGCAGCGGATGAAATCCGCTCCATTCGCTGTGAAGAAGACTCTGGAACAATTGAAGTCACCTTACGGGAGGATTTTAATCCAGAAACAATGTTTTCGAAGAAGAAACATTATACTGCCGGCTGTGGTAGAGGGGTCACATTCTTCTCTATGACAGATGTAAAAAACTTTGCAAAGGTGCAATCTGAAAATACTTATCTATTAAGTTATATCTTGAAGAAACGAAGCGAGTTTGCGAAAAGCTCCCCATTGTATGCAGAAACAGGAGGTATGCATGGAGCTTGCATCGTTCATCCAAATGGAGAGATAACCGTTCGAGAGGATATTGGCAGACATAATGCCGTGGATAAGATTATCGGACATGCAATTCGGACGGGATGTAAGCCAGAAGAACTGCTTTTGCTGACCACAGGGCGAATATCTTATGAAATGCTTTCTAAAGCAGCAAAGTTTGGCTTTGCAGTTATTGGTTCGCGGACAGCCGCGACAAAGCAGGCTATTCAACTTGCGAAATTTCTAAATATTGAAGTAGTTGGTTATTTAAGGGGAAGAATGTCTATTCCGTACACTTCCTTTGGAAGGGTCATCAATGACCTTGAAGAAAGAAATATGGGGGTTCATCCAAACTAATTGGATTTTATATTTTTATATAAATTAGAAAAGTGTCTAGTGATAGTACTTTGCCGGTCTTTGGTCTTGGCCAGTAGCCTATTTAAAATAGTTGAGACCTGGGTTAGGTGCTTATGCTTTTCTAAGCAGGGGGGAATATAGATGGAGTTTACTAGAAGACAGTTCTTAAAATTGTCCGGTGCTGTAGCAGCTACTCTCGCTATAGTTGAGCTAGGATTTGATGATAAAGGAGCTCAGGCAAAAACAAGAGAATTTAAGATTGCTGAGTTGAAGCCAACACCAACAATCTGTCCTTATTGTGCGGTTGGCTGTGGGATCTTGGTTTATTCAAAAGGTGATGATGTGGTGTATACGGAAGGGGATCCGGATCACCCAATCAATGAAGGAAGCTTATGCAGTAAAGGAACAACAGTCCGTCAAGTATATACAAGTGAAAAGCGCATAACCAAACCACTGTACCGTGCACCTGGCAGCGATAAATGGAAAGAAGTTGATTGGGATTTTGCGCTTGAAAGGGTTGCCAAGAATATTAAGGAAACGCGTGATCGCACATTCATTCATAAGGAAAATGGCCTTACTGTAAATAGAACGGACGCGATCGCTTATTTGGGCGGTGCGGCATTAGATAATGAAGAATGTCATTTATTGCAAAAGTTATTCCGTGCTGGATTAGGGTTAACCTATATCGAGCATCAGGCCCGAATATGACATAGTTCAACGGTTGCCGGTCTGGCACCTACATTCGGTCGTGGAGCAATGACAAATCACTGGAATGATCTTAAGCATGCCGATGTATTAATGATTATCGGTGCGAATCCTGCTGAGAATCATCCGATTAGCTTTAGATGGATTTTAAAGGCATTAGAAAAAGGCGGGAAACTAATTTCTGTAGATCCGCGTTTCACAAGAACTTCGCAGATGGCAAATGTGTACGGACAACTTCGTTCTGGAACAGATATTGCTTTCATCGGCGGAATGATTCATTATATTTTAGAAAATGAACTCTTCCACAAAGAATACGTAGCAGCATACACAAATGCTTCTTACATTATTGAAGATAGCTATGCATTTGATGATGGAATGTTTAGTGGCTATGATAAAGGCAAAAGAAGCTACGACAAGACGAAATGGGCTTTCAAAACAGATGAAGAAGGAAACACGCTTAAAGATCCAACATTGAAAGATCCTAACTGTGTATTCCAGCTAATGAAGAAACATTATTCCCGTTATGATGTAGAGACAGTTATCGGGGTAACGGGTACAGATAAAGAAACATATTTAGATATTTGTAAAACATATGCTTCAACAGGTGAAGTTGGTAAAGCGGGTACCATCTTGTATGCAATGGGTGGAACACAGCATACGGTAGGAACGCAGAATATTCGTTCTTATGCCATTCTTCAGTTGCTTCTTGGAAATATTGGGATTTCTGGCGGCGGTGTAAATGCATTGCGGGGAGAATCCAATGTTCAAGGCTCAACAGACTTTGGACTCCTGTATGATAATGTACCAGGATATATGCAAGTTCCGACAACGGCAGAAAGTGATTTTACTTATCAAGGCTTCCTTGATCGTATTACACCAAAGGCTGGCTACTGGGTAAATAAGCCGAAGTTCTATACAAGCATGCTGAAATCCTTCTATGGGGATAATGCAACAAAAGGAAATGAATTTGGGTACCATTACTTACCGAAAATTACATCAGGTAATAATCATTCATTTATGAGATTGTTTGATGCCATGCATCGTAAAGAGCTTGAAGGTTTAATTTTATTTGGATCTAATCCAGCAGTTGGCGGACCGAATGCTGGGAAGGGACAAGATTCACTAAGCAATCTGAAATGGATGGTTGCGGTAGATCTTTTTGAAACAGAAACGTCTTCCTTCTGGCAAAAAGAAGCAGGAGCAGACCCAGCGTCGATTCAGACGGAAGTCATTTTCCTTCCTGCAAGTGGATCCTTTGAAAAAGAAGGCTCTGTGACGAATTCAGGGCGCTGGATGCAATATCGTTGGAAGGCGATTAAGCCAAAAGGCGAGTCAAAGGCAGATTTGGAAATTGTGCATATGCTTGCGCGCCGTTTAAAGGATATGTATAAAAATAGCTCCAATCCTGCAGATATGCCGATGAAGGCAATGACTTGGGATTATGGGGAACACGATCATCCTGATATTGATCTCGTATGCAGAGAAATAAATGGCTACGATATGAAAACAAAAAAACAAGTGAAAAAGTTTGGGGATCTAAAAGATGATGGATCCACATGCAGTGGAAACTGGATTTACTGTGGTTTCTACCCTGAAAACGACAACCTGGCTAAGCGCCGCGACACTACAGATGAAGGCATGAGTAACTTCCTGAATTGGTCTTATGCATGGCCAGCTAACCGACGTATCCTGTATAATCGCGCGAGTGCTGATCTAAATGGTAAGGCATGGAGTAAAACAAGAGTTGGAATTGAATGGAATGCAGCTGAGGGCAAATGGAAAGGAAACGATGTTCCAGACTTTGTTGTTGATAAAGGGCCTGATGATCCAACCTTTATAGATCCATTTATCATGATTGCTGGCGGTAAAGGGGCAATATTTAGTTCTATTAATGAGGGGCCATTGCCAGAACATTATGAGCCGTATGAAAATCCAATGACCAATTCATTCTCAAGTGTACAGATGAATCCGGCTGTGCAATTCGGAGAAACGGAAAAGAATGAACAAGGGGATGTATCTAAATATCCAATTGTTGCTACTACCTATCGCCTGTCAGAGCATTGGCAATCCGGAGCAATGACCCGAAATCAAGAATGGCTGGCAGAGTTAGTTCCACATATGTTCGTTGAAATCAGTGAAGAATTGGCGAAAGAAAAGGGCATTAACAATAAGGATAAAATCATTGTTTCATCTGCACGTGGCGAAATTGAAGCATATGCAATGGTTACGAAACGTTTCAAACCGTATAAGTTAAAGGATAAAACGGTTCACCATATTGGTATGCCATGGCATTTTGGATATAAAGGAATTGTCACAGGCGGAACAGCAAACCGCTTAACACCGCATATTGGAGATGCAAACTCAACGATTCCAGAATATAAAGCATTTCTTTGCGATGTTAGGAGGGCAAAATAATGGCTGAAACAATTAAATTGGTCGATGTAACGAAATGTGATGGCTGCCGTGCGTGTATGGTGTCTTGTAAGAACTGGAATGACCTCCCTTCTGAAATAGAAGAGTTCCACGGAAGCTATCAATCTCATGAAAAAATGACAGCAAATACGTGGAATGTCTTAACATTTAATGAGCAAGAAAGAAAGGACGGCGGGCTTGACTGGCTTTTCCGCCATTCTTCCTGCTTGCACTGTACAGAAGCAGCGTGTGAGAAAGCTTGTCCTGAGAATGCAATCAGTCATACAGAGTTTGGCTCTGTAGTTGTTGACTATGATACTTGTGTTGGCTGTGGCTATTGTGTGCAAGCATGCTCCTTTGATGCTATTAACCTAGCAACCTATATTGATAAAAATGGAAAAGAGTTTAGAAAGGCACAGAAATGTACGCAATGTACGGATCGCCTGGAAGAAGGGCTACAGCCTGCATGTGCAACAGCTTGTCACACGGGGGCAATTGTCTACGGAGATAAGGATGAACTTCTTTCTTCAGCAGAGGAACGCTTATCGCAAATTAAAGAGCGTTATCCGAATGCAAATATTTACAATCCACAAGGAATTAGAGGAACAAATACAGTTTATATATTGGCTGACAAGCCGACAACATATGGTTTACCTGAGAATCCAAAAGTAGCACTTTCTCAAATTGTTTGGAAGGATTATGCACAGCCAATCGGTAAAGCCATGCTAGGTGTAACATCTATGGCCGTTATTGGAGCATTCATTACAAATACATTAAATAAAAAGAATGATTCTAGTGAAGGAGACCATGGCCATGAATAAAGGTGGAAATCAAAAAACGGTTAAACGTTTTAATGTGGGTTTCAGGGTCTCGCACTGGATAAATGCTGCAGCATTCTTCGTTTTATATATTTCTGCACTACCGATGTACACCGAGTTTTTTGATTGGTTATACCCTGTTTTTGGAGGACCAGCTGGTGCAAGGTTAGTTCATAGATTCGCAGCTGTTGCCTTTATGCTTCCACTACCCATTATGATCATCTTTGATTGGAAGGGTTTTACAAATTGGGCAAAGAATATTCTTTCTTGGAAGAAGCATGACTTGTTATTCTTCCCTCAATTTGCGAAAGAATTTTTTGGAATGAAAGCAAAGATACCGAAACAGGATTTCTTCAATGCAGGTGAAAAAATAAACTCATGGTTAATGATCATTACAACAATCATGTTGATTTGTTCAGGTCTTATTATGTGGTTCCCTCAGTATTTCGCATATGGAATCATTATGTGGGCGTACCCAATTCATAATATCGGTCTAGGTCTTGCAGCTGCAGTAGCCATTGGCCATATTTATATGTCTCTTGTAACAGCGAAACCTTCGATGAGAGGAATCATCAAAGGAGATGTTTCAGAGGAATATGCCAAGGATCACCATGGCCGTTGGTATGATGAACTGCAAGAGGAAGAACTCAAGAAGAAAAAGCATGCATAATCATTAAAGACTAAAATTGACAATTGTAATAAATACGAGAGAGAGCTACCCTGCATTAAGGGTAGCCTTTCCTCTTCTTAACGGTAGGCTGTTTTAAAGCTAAGTGTTGATTTTTGCACCCTGTTGATTGGAGCGGAAATCAACAAACAAGTTCAATAGAGCCTAACGATAAATGACTACCTGAAATGAAAGTGGTGTTTTCAATGGCAAAAACGAATGTTCTTGATGAAAACTATGAACAGCTACAAAAAAAGATTCAATCTTTAAATGAAAAGTGGAGAAGTGAAGTCTCAGAGGTAACATTGAAAGGAATGGAGAATTTAGCAGCAAGTTCCCCAATCATTCCTCAGCTAGAAATGTCTATTAACATCGACCAATATCAAACATTTATCGAGGAACTACTTCAATTAATAGGGCAAAACAATACTGAAATTACGGCTGCGGCTGAGAAGATAAAAGAAATAGCAACTTCGGATATTTTACAAAAATGGTTTACAGAAGCAATTGCTGTTAATCACTTCTATTTTAAAAACTTTGCAGAAGAGAATAACCTCCCTGAATGGTTGCCAATCTTTGCAGCTGAGCATGCAGCACGTCCGTATTTACAGGCGGCAACAGCTGAATTAGAACCAAGATTAAAAGAAATAAATCATAACCATGGCTGTCATTCTTGTGGTGAGCCTGCACGATTTGCTGTGATTAACAAAAAAGGGAAGAAAGAGCTGACATGTCCGAGATGTCTTCATATGTGGGAAGAAAAGAAAATAAGCTGTGCACACTGTGGCTCAGAGGATAAGGTAGTCATCCTGAAGGTAGAAGGGGATGAAAGTGCTGAAATTCATGCATGTCATAAATGTAAAGGGTATACTAAAGTAATAGATACTAGAAAAATGTTTAAAAAAGAATCTCCAACATTATTAGATGTAAAGAGTATCCATCTAGATTATATTGCTCAAGAAAAGGGCTTTGGAATTTCTGACGATGAGGGTCATGAGACTCACTAATATTCTAAGCAGGTGTGAAGAATGCGAACAACGGGTATTATTATGGCAGGCGGCAAGTCAAGCAGGATGGGAGAAAACAAAGCCTTACTAAGAATAGATGGAAAGACGGTTATTGAGAATATTGCAGAAACACTTGAAAAAACAGTGACAGATATAATCATTGTGACAAATACGTTTGAAGACTATCAATTTCTTGGACTTCCAATGGTTGAGGATAGATGGAAGGAAATGGGCCCGCTTGCAGGTATTCATGCAGGATTAAGTGCTTCTAGTACGGATAAAAATCTTGTGGTTGCATGTGATATGCCGTTTATTTCCTCAGAATTAGGGGACATCCTGCTTGGCTTGCTAGAAACATTCGATGCTGCCGTTCCAAATATCGCAGGTCAGCTTCATCCCTTATTTGCAGCCTATCGCAAAGATATACAAGAAGAAATTAATCAAGCTATACAAAAGCAAGAACTGCGTATCAGGCAGTTTTATAAAAAGATCCATACAAAAATAGTGACTGAAGATGATTTGACTAAGCTTCATTTCGATTATCAAGATCATTATCTTTTCAATATGAACTATCCAGAGGAATTTGAGAAAGCGCTCAAGCTTGCAGCTGATCATCCAAAAGAAAGCAGAGATTTATCATGAAATTTTTCCAGGTTAAATCGGTGGAGGAAACGTTTTCCTTAATCAAGGAACAGATTCAACCGATAACTGAATATATAAATATTCCACTCTTTGAAGCCCTACATTTTGTTGTAGCTGAAGATATTTATGCGTCTGAGAATGTGCCTGATTTTCGCCGTTCTACGGTAGATGGCTATGCGGTGAAAGCAAAGGATACATTTGGTTCATCTGAAAGCTTTCCAGGCTTTCTTACACTTGCAGGGGAAGTTCAAATGGGCCAATTGCCACCAGGAGTACTGCAAACAGCGGAAGTCATGTACGTACCAACAGGCGGCATGCTTCCAGAAGGCAGCGATGCGGTTATTATGATTGAGCATTGCGAAGATATGGATGGATTAATTAATGTGTTTAGACAGGTAGCTCCAGGAGAAAATGTCATTTCTGTTGGGGAGGATATGCAAAAAGGTGCCCTTTTATTAAGGAAGGGAACGAAGCTTCGTTCTCAGGAGTTAGGTGCACTTGCCTCTCAAGGGATTACAGAGGTTACTGTAATCAGAAAACCGATTATAGGCTATCTCTCATCAGGTGATGAAATTGTTCCGATTGAAACAGAAAGGCTTGCTCCAGGTGAAGTAAGAGATATGAACGGAATGACAATCGGCGCGCTTGTAACTGGGTGGGGATTTGCCTTTCAGTATGGCGGCATCGTCAAGGATAATCGTGAGGAATTTGAGAAGGCAGCAAGAGAGATGTTAGAGAAAGCGGATTGTCTGATTGTTTCCGGGGGCAGCTCGGTAGGTGCGAAGGATTATTCAGTTGAAGTAATCCAATCTCTAGGAGACCCGGGTGTTTTTGTTCATGGTGTATCAATAAAACCAGGAAAACCAACGATTTTGTCAATGGCTGGCCGTAAGCCGGTTATTGGTCTGCCAGGACACCCAGCTTCAGCGATCATTATCTTCCATCTATTTGGAAAGGCTATATTAGAACAATTAAATGGTTTCCGATACCAGGAAAAACAGTTAACCTTTGCTAGGGTAACAAAAAATATTCCTTCTTCTCCAGGAAGAACGGATTATGTGAGGGTCCGGCTTTTTGAAGAGGATCGTATATGGTATGCTGAACCGATTTTTGGTAAGTCTGGTTTAATCTCCACCCTCGTTCAAAGTGAAGGGGTAATTGAAATTGCAGCAAGGAGCGAAGGTGTGCAAAAAGGCGATCTCGTTCCGATAAGGATTTTCCAATAGGGGGCTTGAAGGTAGATGTCAAAGCATAATTATAAACGTAAGGTCTATTTGCAGGACAAGCCCCGATTGGAGGCCAAACAGCAAATGCTTGCCCATTATGAAGCAAAGAGAGAAATCGAGTGGCTAGATAGTGCAAGTACCTTAGGAAGAGTATTGGCTGAACCAGTTTTTGCAAAAGGTTCCATGCCCCATTACCATGCTTCAGCAATGGATGGGATTGCTGTATTTGCAGAAGATACCTTTTCAGCACATGAGCAAAGTCCGATTCGACTAAAACGTAATAAAGATTTTATCTACGTGGATACAGGGAATGAAGTTCCCCCGCCTTTTGATGCTGTTATCATGATTGAGTATGTAGAAGAAATTGATGAAGATACAATTGAGATTATTGATCCCGCGGTACCTTGGCAGCATATACGGCCAATAGGGGAGGATATTGTTCAGGAGGAAATGCTGTTTCCTCAGGGTCATGTAGTTCGACCTGTTGATATTGGTGCTCTCCTTGCTTCAAGAACGGTAATGGTTCCAGTAATCAAAAAGCCGGTCGTTACGGTTATACCAACCGGCAATGAGCTAGTTGCCCCAGATGGCTCTATTTCTACTGGCCAATTAGTTGAGTTTAATGGCACGGTATTTACCAATTATATTCATGAATGGGGTGGTGAGCCGCGCTTACACCCGATTGTAAAGGATGAACCGGAAAGAATAAGAGCAGCTATCTTGGAAGCTGTTACTCATTCTGATATGGTAGTTATTAACGCAGGCTCCTCTGCAGGATCAAAGGATTATACGGTCCATATTATGGAGGAACTAGGTGAAGTATTCACACATGGTGTGGCAACAAGGCCGGGCAAGCCTGTAATTATCGGGAAAATAAAAGAGACAATTGTCGTCGGTGTTCCAGGTTACCCAGTTTCTGCCTACTTAGCTCTTGAATGGTTTGTTAGACCACTAATTTGTGAAGCATTACAAGTTTCAGAGCCAGTTAGGCCAAAATTAAAGGTGAAATTAGGAAGGCGTATTGTTGGTACGATGGGTGCGGAAGACTTTATTCGGATGAATATTGGCTTTGTTAATGGAGAATATATTGCCAATCCACTTCCACGGGCAGCCGGTGTAACCATGTCGCTCGTACGCGCAGATGGCATGCTCATTATTCCCCCTACAAGCCTCGGGTATGAGCAGGGAGAATATGCAGAAGTTGAATTATTAAAACCATTGGAACAGATAAAGGAATCAATTGTGTTTATAGGAAGCCATGACTTAACGATTGATCTCTTATCTTCACAAATGAAGAAAGTAAGAAGAAACACAAGTATTATGTCATCTCATGTTGGAAGCTTAGCTGGGATTATGGCCATTAAGAAGGGAGAAGCCCATGTGGCTGGCATCCATCTTCTTGACCCAGAAACAATGGAATATAATCAATCGTATATTAAACGGTTTTTAGTAGATAAAGAGGTCGTTCTTTATCCATTTTTGAAACGAAAGCAAGGCTGGTTATTGCCAAAAGGCAATCCACTTGATATAAATTCAATTAAAGATATTGTTCCCCAACAAGCCCAGTTTGTGAATCGCCAAAAAGGGGCTGGGACGAGAATTCTTTTTGATATGCTCTTAAAAGAGGAAGCTATAAGCACTGAGGAAATCATCGGCTATGGAAGAGAAATGTTCTCCCATTTAAGTGTTGCAGCTGAAGTTAAGGGAAACCATCGCGCAGTAGGCTTGGGCATCTATCCAGCTGCCAAAGCAATGGACTTGGATTTTATTCCTGTAGCAGACGAACACTATGATTTACTAATGACGAAAGCATTCTTCGACAGTCAGCAAGGCAAAGATTTAATTCATGTAATTCAATCAAAAGAGTTTCTAGAAAAAGTAGAGGGAATTGGCGGGTACTCACTTGAAAAAAATCCAGAACCCATCTATTTTAATGCTCTACCCAATAAGTTTTAATGAGAAAGTATCTGTATCTATTTTTTAATGAGATCAACAGGTGAGGTGATAGAATGAATTATGCCATTTCAAAAGAACCAATCATTGTGCAGGAAGTCATTGATAAAGTTGTACAGCGTGAAGCAGGAGCGATCACAACATTTGTCGGAACAGTGAGAGAGCTAACACATGGAAAAAAGACATTATTCTTAATTTATGAAGCATATGAATCAATGGCAGTAAAGAAATTGGAGCAAATTGGCAATGAAATAAAGGAACGCTGGGCTGGAGCAGAAGTAGCGATTACTCACCGAGTAGGGAAACTGGATATCACAGATATTGCAGTCGTTATTGCTGTTTCAACACCCCATCGTGCAGATGCCTATGAGGCCAATCGTTATGCTATTGAGCGTATTAAGGAAATTGTTCCGATTTGGAAAAAGGAACATTGGGAAGATGGAAAGGAATGGATTGGAAACCAGCTTGAAACTGTTTCTTATCCAAAAGGAAAACCAGAGGAGAAGGATTTAAATGAATAAAATACTATTCTTTGCTCATTTACGGGATGCAGTAGGGGAAGAATCAATTATCATTGAATCGGATGGCAAAACAGTTGCGGAGCTTAAGAAGCAAATAGAAGAAACATATGAATCAGTCAATCTCGAAAATGCTATGACAGCAATTAATGAGGAGTTTGCCTCAGATGAGGAAGTTATATGCGTTGGGGACACAGTTGCTTTTATTCCTCCAGTAAGTGGTGGCTGATACGGAAGAAGAGATTTAATTTCTTCTTCGAAGGGAGTGCTGACCATGGATGAAAGATATTCCCGGCAAACCTTGTTCCCATCTATCGGGAAAGAGGGGCAAAAAAAAATCCGATCCAAGCATGTGTTAATGATAGGTGCTGGTGCGTTAGGTTCAGGTAATGCAGAAATGTTAACAAGAGCTGGGATCGGGAAACTGACAATCGTCGACCGTGATTATGTGGAGGCAAGCAATCTTCAGCGCCAACAGCTTTATACGGAGCAAGATGTAGCAGAGAAGCTGCCAAAAGCAGCCGCAGCTGCAAGTCGTTTACAACAGATCAATTCTGAAGTGGAGATTGAGGCTATTATTACGGATGCGACACCTGAAAAGCTAGAAGAGCTCGTCAAAGAAGTGGATTTAATTATTGATGCAACAGATAATTTTGAAACGAGAATGGCGATAAATGATATTTCACAAAAATATCAGGTCCCGTGGATTTATGGGGCATGTGTAGGCAGTTACGGGATGAGTCTAACCATTATTCCGGGACAAACCCCTTGCTTAAATTGTATATTAAAGAAAATCCCGATTCAGGGAATGACCTGTGATACAGGAGGAATCATTGCGCCAGCCGTACAAATGGTTATTTCACATCAAATCGCTGAAGCATTGAAAATTCTTGTTGAAGATTGGGAAGCCGTTAGAACGTCATTTGTTAGCTTTGATTTATGGCGAAATCAATATACGAGTATGAAAGTATCAAAAGCAAAAGATGAAGGCTGTTTGTCATGTGGTGAACATCGAACCTATCCATACCTCAATCATGAGAATATGACGAAATCAACCGTCCTTTGTGGAAGAGACACCGTACAGATTCGTCCGCCGATGCAGCAGAATATCCACTTAAAAGACCTATCCGAGCAGTTGCAAGCTCTTGGATATCAGGTGAAAGGAAATCCTTACTTAATTTCTGTTGAGATGGGTGAGCAGCGCCTCGTCATCTTCAATGATGGACGTGCACTTATTCATGGAACAAAGGATTTAACACAGGCAAAGTCGATTTATCAGCGCCTGCTAGGGTGAAATAATTATAGCGTTTTAATGAATTAGAAAGCATTCCCTTTCAGATTATAGATAGGGGATGCTTTTTTATTGGATCTTTCTAAAAGATTGTTGTTTTTGAATAAGCCTTCTATTTACCAAAAGGAATAGTTGATTGGAGCGGAAGGTGCGAGACTCCTGCGGGAGGAGTGGGACAGGTGAGACCCCGCAGGCGTAATAGCGCCGAGGAGGCTCAGCGCCCACCCCGCGGAAAGCGAGTACCTGGAGCGGAAATCAACTTCTACCCAATCATGTTAAAAGCAACAAAGTTTGCGAAAGCACAGCCTTTTTATTTGATTACTTCATCTAGATCAAAAAAAGATAAGAAAATGAACAGATAGTCAATGAATTGAAAAAAAATGTTTCCTTTTGTTTGGATTTTTCATATAATACAGTTAATTGGGAAATTAGAAAAGGTGTGTCAAAATGGATAATACAGACAAGCGGATTTTAGAATTATTAACAGAAAATGGGCGATTATCCTATGTTGATATAGGAAAGGAACTAGATTTGTCTCGAGTGGCAGTCAGAGAAAGAGTTAGCAGATTGGTTGAAGATGGGGTAATAGAACAATTTACAGTTGTCATTAATAGCAGTAAGGCCGGAAAAGATGTCTCTGCTTTTTTTGAAATTGATTGTGAGCCTAGTTCGCTCGTTAAGGTGGCTGAAGCATTGGCGGAAAATCCAAGCGTTGCCAGTTGTTATCAAATGACGGGCCCTTCAACATTGCATACGCACGTATTAGTGGATAATTTCGATGCTTTAGAAAGATTTATCAACGAGGAATTATATGATTTAAATGGAATCACTCGTGTAGAAAGCCACATATTGCTTCGCCGATTCAAAAGTAGAAGAGGGCTGAAATTATAAGTACGGCATGTACACATTGTTTAAAAAAATGAAATATATACTAATTATGGGAAGCGGGCTAAGAGATCGTTAATTAATGATCTCTTAGTCCGCTTCTTTTTTGATTGTTATATTACTAGATAAAAATGATTAACTTTGAAGCTATGGGACAGATTCCATATCATTTCTCCAAACTTAGTCTCATAGGAAGCTTCAATGGAACGGTTTCAACAATATTCTCCCTAATTTTGTCCTATCAAACACTCTAGTACTATAGCTTCCACGACCTTTCCCTAAAAATCTTCCATAAGCCCCCTACCATAACTGAGTTCTTTTCGTTTATCGAATTGATTTGTAAGCGCTTAACACTACGATATCAAAAATTAGTTATTTTTCACTAATTATAGTCTATATGTTTTAATATTTATTACTTTAATAACCAAAAGGTAATTTAAAAATAATAAATTTTTAGAAAAATGATAATTTATGTGGATTTTTGAATTTTTATGATTTATAATCATTTTTAAATAATTTTAAACATTTTGTAATCAAAAGAGAGAAAATGATTAACAATTGATTAAGAGGGGGGTAAGAGAATGGTTGCAATGATTATCCGAAGGTTTATACAGTTAATATTTTTATTGTTTGGTATTTCCTTTTTAGTTTTCTCATCCATGTATATTGCTCCAGGGGATCCAGCTTCTATGATTGGTGGCCCAACAGCTACAGAATCGGATATAGAAGCAATTAGGGATAATCTAGGGCTGAATGATTCATTTCTAACTCAATATGGAAGATATATTGGGAGTGTTGTACAAGGTGATTTGGGCTATTCCTATCAAACTCGTCAACCAGTCTCTGAAGCGATCACCATTCGTTTTCCCAATACGTTGAAATTAGCCATAGCGAGTATGATTGTAGCAATCATCATTGGGATTATTGCCGGGTTGATTTCAGCACTTAAACACAATAGCTGGCTTGACGTTAGTTCTACCACTTTTGCTTTAGCAGGAATCTCTATTCCTAACTTTTGGCTGGGTGCATTGTTAATCTTACTTTTTGCAGTCAATCTTCAATGGCTGCCAGTAAGTGGACTATCAGCACCATGGTATACCATCGATGGAATAAAAGAGCTGATATTACCCGCCATTACTTTAGGAACAGGATCAGCTGCTATGATTGCTCGGATGACAAGATCCTCCATGCTTGAAGTAGTGAAGGCTGATTATGTTAGAACAGCGAGAGCGAAAGGCGTAAAAGAGAGAAATGTCATTTGGATTCACACATTAAAAAATGCAATGATTCCAGTTTTAACTGTTATCGGTTTGAATTTCGGCGCTCTATTAGGCGGAACAATCATTACAGAGAAAGTATTTGCTATAAACGGAGTAGGCAGATTGATGATTGATGCAATTGCAGCTCGAGATTTCCCGATGGTGCAGGGATCAGTTTTATTAGTAGCCACTTTATTCGTATTAGTTAATCTCATCGTTGATATTGTTTATACATATGTCGATCCAAGAATTAAATATCAGTAAGGAAGGGGGAGGACCATGGCAGAAACAGCACCAGCCCTAGGGGTAGAAATAAAGAAAGTGAAAAAGAAGGAAAAGCCATTAATAGTAACCACAAAAAGATTATTGAAAAACAAATTAGCAGTGATTGGTTTAATCATAATTGTTGTCCAAATAGGTATGGCAATATTTGCCCCTTTGATCACCTTTCATGATCCTGCTAAACAAAACTTAGTAGCAAGTGAGCTGCCGGCATTTAGTGACGAACATTGGCTCGGAACAGATAACTATGGAAGAGATGTATGGAGTCGGATTGTATATGGGGCACGTATTTCTCTAGTGGTAGGTCTTGTTGCTGTAAGTTTAGGTCTTATCGGGGGAGTCGTTTTAGGCTTGCTTGGAGGCTATTATAAAAAATTAGATGGAATCATTATGAGAATTGTTGATCTACTATTCTCCTTTCCTGGGATATTGCTTGCGATGCTAATAATCGCAATTTTAGGAACGAGTCTAGTTAATGTGGCAATCGCGATTAGTATCTGGTCCATTCCATCCTGTGCAAGGATCGTAAGGGGTTCGGTGCTCTCGATTAAAGAGAAAGAATATATCATGGCGATGAAATCATTAGGAGCATCTGACTTACGTATTATGGTGAAGCATATTTTGCCTAATTGCTTTGCGCCAATCATTGTGTTTGCAACAATGCGGATGGCAACAGCCATTCTTTCAACAGCTTCATTAAGTTATTTAGGATTAGGTGCACAACCACCAACTCCTGAGTGGGGAGCAATGATTTCACAGGGACAAGCCTTTATGTGGAGCTCACCTCATTTAACGATTGTTCCGGGAATTGCTATTATGCTTACCGTATTTGCATTTAATGTTGTTGGAGATGGCTTAAGAGATGCAATTGATCCTAATATGGATATTCAATAGAAAATTAGAGGAGGAAACAAAATGAAGAAAAATTGGTTGTTATTAATCACATTTTTTGTGGCAATTTTCCTTGCGGCATGTTCTAGTGGAGGAGCCTCTACAGAACCAAACAATGAAAAGGATGGAAACAAGGAAGAAAAATCTGGGGGAGACAACACTTTAACATATGCTTCCCTTACTGATGCAGTAGGTTTATCACCAATTTTAACGAATGATGGTGCTTCAGCTAATGTTACAGACCATGTTTATGAAAAGCTATTTGAGAGAAATGCAGAAACCATGGAAATCGAACCACAATTAGCAGAGTCATATGAAAATCCGGATGAAAACACGTGGATTATTAAATTAAAGCAAGGGATTAAATTCCATGATGGAACGCCATTTAATGCAGAGGCTGTAAAATATACATTCGATAAATTACGCGATCCAGCAACCGCTGCACCTCGTGCATCATTAATGGAGCCAGTTGATACGATTACAGTAGTTGATGAGTATACAGTTGAAATTAAGACGAAATATCCTTATGGACCGTTCCTTGCTTCGTTATCACATTCAAATGCAGCGATTGTAAGTCCTGAAGCTGATCAAAAGCAAGACTTAATGAATAACCCAGTTGGTACAGGACCTTTTAAATTTGTAAGTTGGGTACCTGGTGATCAAATCGTTTTAGAGTCAAACCCTGATTACCATGACGGAGAACCGGCATTAAAGAAAGTTATTTTCAAAGTAGTACCAGAAGTATCAACAGCTATTTCTATGTTGCAAGCTGGTGAGGTTCAATTCATTGACAAGCTTCCAACAGAACAGCTTAGCCGCATTGAAAGTTTGAAAAACGTTACTATCGAAAAGGTTGAGGGGACTCCTCAATACTACCTAACTGTAAATCATTCAAAAGTAGAGAACCAAGACCCTGAGTTCAGAAAAGCGATTGCAAGCGCAATTGATAGAGATGCATTTATTTCTAAAATGAATGGTTTAGCTGTTAGAAGCGACAGCATTATTGGTCCAAAAGTATTTGGATATAAAGAATCTGCAGATAAAGCTGGAACGCCATATGATTTAGATGCCGCAAAAGCTTTAGTTGAAAAAAATGGCTATGGTGAGAGACCAATTAAATTACTTACTGCTAATCGTGGAAACTTTGTCTTAATGGCTGAAGTTGTACAAGCACAGCTAGCTGAAGCAGGTTTTAAAGTTGAAATTGAAACAATGGAATGGGCAGCATTCTTAGATACTGCACGTGCTGGTGAATATGATATTACATTCTTAAGCTGGTCAAACCTTACTGCTGATGGATCTGAGCTGTTTTATCCTAACTTCCACAGCGATAATGTAGGTTCTTCTAACCGTGCTCAATATAGTAATCCTGAATTTGACAAGCTTGTTGAAGCTTCAAGAACAACAACGAACCAAGAAGAACGATTAGAACTTTTACATCAGGCTAACCAATTAATGCTGGAAGAAGATGCAATTGTAATTATGTACCATGATGTTGTTACAGCAGCACTTGATAGCTCATTTACTGGTCTGCAGTTAGAACCAACAGGGAAATGGAATGTTTCAAAAGTAACAAGAAAGTAGGTAAAAATTATGGGAGAGACATTACTGGAAGTCAAAAACATTGTGACTGAATTTCGGACAGCAGACGGGCAATTGCCTGCTGTCCGCGATGTCTCCTTTTCTCTTAAAAAAGGAGAAACATTATGTATTGTGGGAGAATCGGGCTGTGGTAAAAGTATTACTTCTCTCTCGGTTATTGGATTATTACCTAGCAATGGAAAGATAACAAGTGGGGAGATTCTATATGAGGGAACCCCCATTCATCATTTGTCAGCTGAAAAGATGAGGCAAATGCGTGGAAATAAAATTTCAATGATATTCCAAGAGCCAATGACGGCTTTAAATCCAGTTCTGACAATTGGTTATCAATTAAGGGAGCCACTAATGCTCCATCATAAACTAACAAAAGGTGAAGCGACTAAACAAGGAATTGAACTATTAAAGCAAGTGGGCATTCCATATCCAGAAAAGAGAATGAAGCAATACCCTCATGAATTAAGCGGTGGTATGAGACAGAGGGTAATGATAGCGATAGCTCTTTCATGTAATCCTGGGTTACTTATTGCAGATGAACCAACGACTGCACTTGATGTGACCATACAAGCTCAAATTTTAGATTTAATGAATGATTTAAAGAAAAAGTTTAATATGGGAGTTTTGATGATTACTCATGATATGGGTGTCGTTGCTGAAGTTGCAGATCGAGTGATGGTTATGTATGCAGGAAAAAAAGTAGAAGAAGGCAGAGTTGAAGAAATATTTGATAACCCAAAACATCCTTATACAAAAGGTTTACTGAATTCTGTTCCGAATATTGACGATCCTGACTTTGAATTAGAAGCGATTCCAGGCTCTCTGCCAAGCTTGAATGAGCAAATAGATGGATGTAGATTTCATGCAAGATGTAAATTTGCGTCAGATATTTGCAGAAGTAAGGAGTCTCCTGTTTTTACAATATCTGAAACTCATCATGTAAGTTGCTGGTTAGAAGAAGAGGGGGTTCCTAATGGCAGTATCAAATGAATCAAACGTGCTAAACAAACCAAAGGTACTCCTCGAATTAAAAGGAATAAAGAAGTATTTCCCGATAAAGGGAGGGGTTTTGCAACGTAAGCAAGGGGATGTAAAAGCAGTAGAAAATGTTTCCTTCCAATTATATGAAGGTGAAAGTTTAGGTGTAGTTGGAGAATCAGGTTGCGGAAAGTCAACATTGGGGAGAGCTGTACTAGGATTAGAAGAATTAACAGAAGGAAAGATTTACTTCCAAGATACCGAAATTCAAAACTTAAAAAGAAAAGAGAAGCTGAAGTTTGTTAAGCAAATGCAAATGATTTTTCAAGATCCATATGCTTCACTTAATCCAAGACAACGTATCGGACATGCGCTTGAAGAGGTTTTTACCATGCATACTGATATGTCCGCAGCAGAAAAGAGAAAGACAGTTATAAGTTTATTAGAAGAAGTAGGTCTAAAAGAAGAGCATTTCGAGCGGTTCCCCCATGAGTTCAGTGGCGGGCAGCGCCAACGCATAGGGATAGCTCGTGCAATTGCATTGAATCCTTCCTTCGTAATTTGTGATGAAGCTGTGTCAGCACTTGATGTGTCCGTTCAAGCTCAGGTGCTTAAGCTTCTTAAAAATTTGCAGAAAAAATACAATCTTTCCTATTTATTTATTTCTCATGATTTAGGTGTTGTACGATATTTCTGTGATCGAGTTTTAGTAATGTATCTAGGTAATACAGTAGAGCTTGGATCTGTAAAAGGTTTGTTTGATAAACCTTTGCATCCTTATACACAATCATTGTTGTCAGCTATCCCAAGGCCGTCTGTTCATGCAAATCGAAAAAGAATTCGTCTACAAGGGGATTTACCAAATCCAGCTAATCCGCCAAGTGGATGTGCTTTTCATACAAGATGTCCGATTGCAGCTGACGTTTGTAAAGTAAATAAACCTGAATGGGTTGAATATGAACCTAGTCATTATGTCGCTTGTCACTTTGCAGGACAATCCATTTCGTAACAATTTACTCTCCTCCTACATTGTAGGGGGAATCTTAGTTTAAAGCTTAAGGGCATCATTCAAACTCTTCAATCAAGTAAACACCAAGATACTATAAAGTTAAGGAGGAGTACATAGATGGATTACTTATATCACCCCTTTCATTCGAAACGTCATACTGTATTCGCCAAGAAAGGCATGGTTGCAACTTCACAGCCATTAGCCGCACAAGCAGGATTAGAAATTTTGCAAAAGGGCGGAAATGCAATTGATGCAGCGATTGCAACTGCTGCTGCTCTAACTGTTGTAGAGCCAACATCCAATGGGATTGGAGGAGATGCCTTTGCCATTGTTTGGGTGAAGGATGAATTACACGGATTGAATGCTTCTGGCCCTGCTCCGGAGTCAATCTCTATTGAAGCTGTAAAGAATTTAGGACATTCAAAAATGCCTGTTCATGGAACTGTGCCAATTACTGTTCCAGGTGTTCCGGCTGGTTGGGCGGCCCTTTCGAAGCGATTTGGCCGTTTATCCTTAGCTGAAGCACTGAAACCAGCTATTCGTTATGCAGAGGAAGGGTATCCGCTCACACCAATCTTAGGTAAGTTTTGGAAGAGGGCATATGATAAGTTTAAAGTGGATTTTACAACGGAAGAATATGAAGCTTGGTTCGATACTTTTGCTCCAGATGGCAGAGCGCCAGAAATTGGTGAAGTATGGAAGTCCCAAGGGCATGCTGCTACTTTAAAATCAATCGGTGAAACCAATGCACGCTCATTTTATGAAGGTGAGCTTGCAGACCAAATCGATGAGTTTATGAAAAAGCATAATGGCTTTTTATCAAAAAGTGATTTAAGCAAATTTCAACCTCAATGGGTGAAACCAATCTCGACCAACTATAGGGGATATGATGTATGGGAGATTCCTCCAAATGGCCAAGGGATGGTTGCTTTAATGGCATTAAATGTATTCGAGAAAATGTCGAAGCCTGCTTGGCAAAATGCTGAAACCCTTCATGAGCAAATCGAATCTATGAAACTAGCTTTCACAGATGGTCAAGCATTTATATCTGAACAAGAGGAAATGCCATGTACTGTAGATGATCTGCTTTCAGAAGAGTATGGGGAAGAACGAAGCAAAGCTATAAAAGAAATAGCATCTGATCCAATCCCTTATGAGTTACCAAAAGGGGGGACGGTCTATTTAGCAGCGGCAGATGAAGAGGGAAATATGATTTCATATATCCAAAGCAATTACATGGGATTTGGTTCTGGAATTGTTATACCTGGAACAGGTATTGCTCTGCAGAATCGAGGACATGATTTCTCATTAGATGAATCGCATCCTAACGTTTTGAAACCAGGAAAAAGAACCTATCATACAATCATTCCAGGGTTTTTGTCGAAAGATGGCAAAGCTGTTGGTCCATTTGGTGTGATGGGTGGTTACATGCAGCCGCAAGGACATTTCCAAGTAGTAACGAATACGGTTGACTACTTATTAAATCCTCAGGCTACTTTGGATATGCCAAGATGGCAGTGGATGTCCGGGAAATCTGTTCATGTAGAACCTGAATTTCCTAACTACTTAGTTCAAGCGCTTGCTAGAAAGGGTCATGAGATACATGTAACATCAGATGGGGGAAGCTTTGGGCGCGGCCAAATTATTTGGAGAGATCAAGACAGCGGTGTATTAATGGGCGGTACTGAATCTCGTACAGATGGAGCCATAGCAGCTTGGTAAATGCTTTAGCCAAAGAACAACCAATACATTCTCCTTCCCCAAAGCCACGCCCAGATTGGAGAATACATCTGCATATCATGTTAGCTTTTTTTCGAGTAGGAATATTAGGTTTTGGTGGAGGTCCTTCATCTATTCCGCTTGTGCATCAAGAAACAGTTAAGAAATATAAATGGATGAGTGAAGAAGACTTTGGTGATACTTTAGCCTTGGCAAATACCATGCCAGGGCCAATAGCGACAAAAATGGCAGGATACATTGGATACAGAGTGGGTGGACTGCTCGGCTGTTTAAATGCTTTACTTTCAACAGTGGCACCAACAGCTCTATTAATGATTTTCTTACTTCAATTATTACAACTATACAAAGATATACCTTGGGTCCAGCATATGTCAGCTTCAGTCGTACCGGTTGTTGCGGTTATGTTAGCGGTATTGACATGGGATTTTGTAAAAAAGTCAGGCGAGACACTTGGGTGGGTCAAAGCTCTATTTATCTTATTTGGTTCACTTTTATTAATAGAAGGATTAAATGTGCATCCAGCTATCCTTATAATGCTGCTGATTATTCTAGTTTTTCTACCAATTCGTAAAAGGAGTGCCTAGAATGCTATATTTGCAAATATTCTTAGCCTTCTTTATTCCAGGCATGCTTGGTTATGGAGGAGGTCCAGCTACTATTCCTCTAGTCGAAAATGAAGTAGTGGACAACTATGGGTGGATGACAACACAAGAATTCAGTGAAGTATTAGCTGTAGGAAACTCATTGCCTGGACCAATCGCAACAAAGATGGCTGCTTATATCGGGTATACAGAAGGTGGAATCCTAGGAAGCCTTGTTGCATTATTCGCAACAGTCGCACCTTCAATCATTCTAATGTTACTATTAATGGCCATCTTGCTGAAATATAAAGACAGACCACAAGTGAAAAATATTTCAATCGTCGTACGTCCAGTTATTGCTATCCTATTAGGTGTGATGACCTTTCAGTTTGCAAAGGATTCGGTGGTTAGTCTTGGTGCGATCTATTCGATCGCTCTCATTGTTGGAAGTTATGTTCTACTAGAAAAATTCAAGTTGCATCCTGCATTGGTGATTGTCCTAGCACTGATTATCGGTGCTGCTACAGGAGTATATAACACGGGATTACATTAAATAGTGAAAGCAGAGGGACTCGTAAAATGATTATTTTACGAGCTTCTTTGTGTCCTTTCAAAAAGATTGTTATTTTTGAACAAATGCTTCAACCTCTACCAACTAAATTTTAGTTAGTAAAAATGCTTGTAATAAAGCCTTAAGATTAGACAAAATTCCCCAGGAAATGAGATGTTTCACGTGAAACGACAGCATTTGTCATATGGGAGCCAGTTGTTTGCGGGATAAGATGGCTGGATCGATAAATCTAGCCAGTTCATGTATAATGAATGTTGATTAATAAGAGGAATGATATGATAATGAAGGAAAATGGAATAGATTGTTTCAAATGTAAATATTTCTATGTTACTTGGGATCAAAGGTTTCCAAAGGGCTGCAAAGCATTTCAATTTAAAACAGCAAAGCTTCCATCAATAGAAGTACTTCGTGCATCAGGTAATCCTTGTTTGCGTTTTGAAAAGAAAGCTAGAACATGATGAAAATAAGTGTGAAATGATAGAGGTGAGTATATTGAACATTTCCGTCCAGCAATTGCTAAAGAAGATTGAAGAAGAACTTAATGAAGCAAAAGGAATAGCAAATGAAGCGAGAATGAGAGAGAGAATCCATGCGATTAAATCAATATGTGAGCTTATTCTTGATGAACAGATAATGCCGGCTGCTTCAAAGAATACACTCACTCTTCAACCTGTTCATCAAACGCAGCCAGCTAGTATCCAACAGTCCAAACGCTTGGAAATGGAAGATGACGCAAATGGAGAGTCATTGTTGGATTTTTAAAAGGAAAGAGGGAGTAAAATGAAATTATTTATTATTCTTGGTGCACTCAATGCCTTCTTATCAGTAGCATTTGGTGCATTTGGAGCGCACGGTCTTGAAAAAATGGTAGAGCCCAAGTATTTGGAGATATGGAAAACAGGTGTAACCTATCAAATGTTCCATGCCACAGGTTTATTAGTCATTGGGGTGCTGCTTGGCAAACTTCCAGCAAGTGTTCTATTATCCTGGTCTGGTTGGTTAATGTTAATTGGGATTATCCTTTTTTCAGGTAGTTTATATGTGTTGGCAGTAACAAAAATAGGAGTGCTTGGTGCCATTACGCCACTAGGAGGCGTTTGTTTCCTTGCT
Source organism: Cytobacillus mangrovibacter (assembly GCF_042865275.1). Lineage (NCBI taxonomy): Bacteria > Bacillati > Bacillota > Bacilli > Caryophanales > Bacillaceae > Cytobacillus > Cytobacillus mangrovibacter. Next base: position 202,034 of record NZ_JBIACJ010000008.1, read on the forward strand.
GCATGGATATTATTAATGGTCGCTGCTGTGAAGCATTTGTAGGTAGAAAAGAGAAAGCATTGTTGCAGAATCATATTTAACTCATACAAAAAAGATCTTTGACTAAAGGTGCAAAGGATTCTCTTTTCGGGTGCAAAACTAAATAACAAAAAAATAGGGTACGGAATCATAATGGTTCCCGTACCCTATTTTTTTTGTTATATCGCTTCATTGTACCGAGCCTTTTTAAAAGTTTTTCGACTATTAAACGTTCATCATTATTGAGCAAATTACTCTTGTAATCTATGAGATGAATGTGTAAAATTACACTATAAATGAAATCCGATCCAAAAAGAGAGGCAAAACCATGAGTAAGTTAGTAATTAGTATCCTCATAGTCTGTTTATACTGTTTTCCATTTGTATATTTTTCGATGTACCTAGACTTTGCTAATAGTTCTATGCTTGGTTATCTAATCATGATTGTAGGAACTTCGATTCTTGCCTTTTTCGGCAAATTCTTTTGCAACACCATTCCTTTCATTATAGGCAATATAGTTTCTTTAATCATTTCGTTTTATTTTCTAAATATGTTGGAAGTAAAATTAGGGGTTGATTGGGATGGAGGTTATTTTACCCTACTAATTCCATATCAATTATTACTTTTAGTAAGTTTTTTGAATTTGATTCCTCAGGTCTTCATTATGAAGTTAGCAAATAGATATAAAAAAAAGCAGGGTTAATTCAATTGAGAATTATCCTGCTTTTTCTGTTGTTATTTTACATTTTGTACCTCAAAAGTGAACTTATTACTTAAAGTGTCAAAGCTCTTTTTACATAACCTCCTGAGCATCATCTAGGATTATACTGTGAGAGTCCTGGTGATCCGCCGAATGATGGATAATCATATTCGATTTCTTCATCAAAAGTGACATAGTCTAAGTAAACCATCGGAATTAAATACCTCATACCTGACTGAGGATCACTTATGATTACATGATCCCTGCCAGCTGCTTCGATAATACCCTCGAACTTTTTAGCATTCCACTCTGAATTATTTTCAAAAGTGGTATATACGGTTGCTAGCTTTCCCTTGTTCAGACGTAAGATGTTTTCAATATAGGATTGCTCAATAGGGAGCATGCCAGGGACTTGAGGACCTTGAGTTTGTGCATTTCCACCTCCTGTTGTTGGAGTTACACCAGGTGGTATTGGCTGGTAGGCGATAGGCTGGACTCCATATGCAGGCGCCTTTGGGGTTCCTCCCGTATATGGCTGCTGATACCCATAATAAGGGTTTGCTGTGTACTGGTTAAAATTTTGACTCACACTTTTCCCTCCTAAAAATCGAAGTGAAACTAAAATTGAAATGCTTACGTGTTGAATGGTGAAGCATAGTGATCGCTATACAGCTGGACAATAATATAGATATGATAATAACTCACTAATTCATTTGTATGTATAGGCCTGTTTTTTTATGCTCATTTTCTATTCAGATTCCTTTATATTAAAGGAGACCGTTTTCTAAAGGACTTTTAAATAAATTGTGTGAGTGAAAATCGTTCACAAAACAGCCTAAAGAAAAAGCCTCCTTAGCATTAGGCTAAGGAGGCTAGCATGAGATATTAATTAATGTGCAAAAGCTGTGCTACACGGTCTTCTTCAAGTAGATTTCCTACAAAGAATGAACCAAATTCGCCATAGCGAGCACTTACTTCATCAAAACGCATTTCATAGACAAGCTTTTTGAATTGAAGAGCATCATCAGAGAATAGAGTAACACCCCATTCGTAATCATCGAAGCCAACAGATCCAGTAATAATTTGCTTTACTTTTCCTGCATATTGACGGCCGATCATTCCGTGGCTGCGCATCATTGAACGGCGATCTTCCATCGGAAGCATGTACCAGTTGTCATCACCTTGGCGGCGTTTATCCATTGGATAGAAACATACATGCTTTGATTTAGGAAGAATCGGATATAGACGTGCAAGAATTTCTGGGCTTTGGTAAGGATCTTGATCAGATGGTAAGTAGTTGCTTAATTCTACAACAGAAACATAAGAGAAAGTTGGAACTGTATATTCTGCTAATTTAGTCTTATTGAATTCATTTTCAATCTCGTTGACTTCTTCAAGTGTTGGTCGTAAAACCATCATCATAAAGTCAGCCTTTTGGCCAACAACTGTGTATAATGCGTGGCTGCCCTTTTTCTCGCCTTGAGTCGTATTCCACTTTTCTAAAAGGGATAAAAACTCATGGATAGCCGCTTGGCGCTCATCACTCGACAACATCTTCCATGATGTCCAATCAATGGCACGGAAATCGTGTAAACTATACCAGCCTTCAAGCGTTTTTGCTGCTTCACTCATTACTATCACTCCTAATATGTATATGTGCGATTAATCACACCATAACTATATCATAGTTTCTCCAAATGATAAGGGAATAAAACTTGCAAAATAGATAGGAAATTGTTTATTATGACAGAATTGTGGATATTATGTCACAATGTGCAAATAGTAACACATGTATGAGTATGATAAGTATAAACAACCTTGAAATTTTAAGTGTATACAGTATCTTAGAAAAGGATGAGGGATGAAGGACTGTATCATGGATGCTTAATTAATAAAACTTACATATAACTAGAGGAGGATTATAATGAGTGATTTATTTTCAGTAGTGAAAGAAAAAGTAATGGGCAAGGATTTAAAAATTGTTTTTCCAGAAGGGCTTGACGAACGAATTTTAGCTGCAGCAGTGCGTTTGGCTGCAGAAAAGTTGATCACTCCTATTTTAATCGGCAATGTACAAGCAATTGAGGCGAAGGCAAGAGAACTAGATCTCTCTATAGAAGCCATGGAGATTTATGATCCAAGCCACTATGAGAAAATGGATGAGCTTGTTGCTTCTTTTGTTGAAAGACGCAAAGGGAAGGCTACGGAAGAAGAAGCACGGAAAATCCTGCTGGATGAGAACTATTTTGGAACGATGCTCGTGTATACGAATAAAGCAGAAGGCCTTGTGAGTGGTGCAGCCCATTCAACAGCAGATACTGTCCGCCCAGCACTTCAAATTATTAAAACAAAAGAAGGCGTCAGCAAGACTTCAGGTGTTTTTATTATGGTTCGAGAGGATGAAAAGTACATCTTCGCCGATTGTGCCATTAATATCTCACCTGACAGTAAAGATCTAGCTGAAATAGCTATCGAAAGTGCTAAAACAGCAAAAATGTTTGATATTGAGCCGCGAGTTGCTATGCTGAGCTTTTCGACAAAGGGATCAGCCAAATCACCGGAAACAGAGAAGGTTAGCGAGGCTGTTCAAGAGGCTAAAAAAAGAGAGCCAGAATTGGTTTTGGATGGGGAATTTCAATTTGATGCTGCATTTGTTCCATCTGTGGCAGAGAAGAAAGCACCAGATTCTCCACTGAAAGGGAATGCAAATATATTTATTTTCCCAAGTCTTGAAGCAGGAAATATTGGTTATAAAATTGCTCAGCGTCTTGGTCAATTTGAAGCTGTTGGGCCAATCTTGCAAGGATTAAATCGCCCGGTAAATGATCTGTCCCGCGGATGTAATGAAGAGGATGTCTACAAGCTAGCCTTAATTACAGCAGCACAGGCATTAAATCAATAGATTGAATGAAGAGAGCTGGTTAAAAGTACCAGACTCTTTTTTTTCGCCTAATCTGTTGGTATAATTGGTTTGGCGAATATATCAGCGCTGACGGCCAGTATAATGAAGCCGCAGGTTAAATATAATCAATTTTGGGTTTGAAAAGGTGAATTTTCTCCCTTTTAACTTAGAGGAGTTTAATAGATGAAGGATTTATTACAGCAAGAGCAATGGAGAGTCATTGATGAGTCGATTTTGGCCAAGCATCTGCCAGCTTTTCACTCATTTGGAATGGATGATACATTATGTGCATCTGTTGGAAGTGGGAAGATGCCGGCGACAGCTCGGGCTTGGGTGCATAATAACTCAATTGTATTAGGTATTCAAGATACAAGGCTTCCTTTTTTGGAAGAAGGGATCGATTTTTTAAAGAGTCAAGGCTATCGGGTAATTGTCAGAAATTCTGGGGGATTAGCAGTAGTGCTTGATGAAGGGGTTTTAAATATATCTCTTATCTTTCCTGAAAATGAAAAAGGGATCGATATTAACCGTGGCTATGATGCGATGTGGCTGCTAATTAAAGAAATGTTTTCAGATTTTAATAAGGAAATAGAGGCGAAAGAAATTGTAGGGTCCTATTGTCCTGGAAGCTATGATTTAAGCATAAATGATAAAAAGTTTGCGGGGATTTCTCAAAGGCGTCTACGCAATGGTGTAGCTGTGCAAATCTATTTATGTGTGAATGGAAGCGGGAGCGGACGAGCAGAAATAATTGAGCAATTCTATTCCATTTCAAAAAAAGATGAAGAAACAAAGTTTCAATATCCTGCAATTGACCCGTCCGTGATGGCTTCATTGTCGGAGTTATTGCAAGAAGAGCTTACGATCTCAGATGTAATGTTCCGCTTTTTAAATGCCTTAAAAAACAGATGCGATCATTTATTTGCAGGCGTATTAACAGAAGAGGAACAACCATTATTTGAAGCCTATTATACTCGTGTTGCCGAGCGTAATGAAAAAGTGATAGGCAGCAAGAAATAGTGAAAAGCCGTAACCAAATATGTTACGGCTTTTCTTAATCGAGGCTTATTGCCCTCTTCTCCCATTGTGCTGGTTTCTTGCCAATGTATTTTTGCATTGGCTATTATTCAGCTACTTTTTCTAAATTTCCGTTTCTATCCATCTTAAATTTGGTTGCTGGCCGTTCTTCCTCATCAAAGAGTACCAGTTTGCGTGCACGGTTCATGATTTTCATTAAGGTCTCGTAATCTTCTTGAATAGTGACGGTATTTTGCTCTAATTGACCAATTTTCCCTTCTAATTCTTCATTACGGCTCCTAATCTGTGCATTTTCGCGTTTTAATCTTTCATTCTCATTTTTTAATCTATCCAATTGGATACTCGAATGTTTTAAAGTTTGTAAGTACGAGACTACTTGATCAAGATTTATATTGGAAGAAACAGGATAACTTTGATCTGCCGTATAGACTGGAATGGCTTTTGTTTCGATTAATTCCTCTGCATACTCTTCAGTTAGAGAAGCAGGCTCATCCACTGGCACAGTCGTAACTTCTAATTCATTGATTGAAGGAACTGGTGGCGAATATAGCAGTTTTTTCTTTCCGCTTTGATCTTTGCCGAGTACCCGCTGTCTTTGCTTGCGCTGCTTCTTGGCCAATTGCAATGCCTTTTCATACTGATGTCTTACGACGGCATTCCAACGAAATCCGCAGGCTGCTGACGTTCGATCAAGTTTGTCACCTACTTCTTCAAAGGCATTTAATTGTGTACTGCCTTCTCTTACATGTCTTAATACAGTTTCTGCTAGTAATAAATCATTTTCATCTGTCCATGCATCTTGACGAATTTTCATACTCTCAACTCCCGAATGTCATTTGCGATTTTTTAATACCTTAGTTAAAGGATGGACAAGAACGAGTGAATTTATACAGAATGGTTTGAAAGGATAGTAGTTTTTTTGAATTTATTTTTCAATAGATAGGTATTATAAAAAGGCAAACGGATTATGCTGTGGTCATTTTCTTTAGCTTCCATGATATATTTCATAGACTAAATTAAGTGGAAAAGGTAAAATTTCCAAATGGATAGTTGCGTTCAAACAGCTTGCAATAGTAGGGTATTAGCTGTAAAATACAGCAAGAGCCGACTGTATAAGAAAGACTAGCATCGGTCAAACTTAAAAAAAGAAAAGAAGACCGCAGAAAGGGTTGTAATCATATATGGCAAACGAATTTCGTGTTTGCGACGATTGTCAGGGTGTCAATTTGAAGACATTAATCCCGCGTTTAAAAGAAATAGATCCAGAGGCGAAGATAGAAATAGGCTGTCACTCCTATTGTGGGCCTGGAAGAAAGAAAACATTCGCATTCGTAAATAATCGTCCGCTAGCCGCCTTAACAGAAGATGAATTGATGGAGAAAATTCATAAAAAACTGAAAAAGTAAAATCACCTTTGATAATTGCCCAGAGGTGATTTTTGTTTTTTCGCGTAAATAATAAATTGTCGGTCTGATTAATTGAACAAGCCTTTATGTACGAAGTAAAACCCGTGCAGTTGAAATTAGGCAGACCGACATTTACATACTTGGTTATGAGCAGATGCGTATGAATGGTTTTTGTCAAATATTGATGAAATAGGACAAAATCTGTAGTGAATTGACTGGCAAATCAAGATATAATATAGAGAAGTTGGAAAATCGGAGGTAAAAAATGGACTATGCGGTGGAGAAATTACGTGAAGAAAAGGTATTTAAAGATCCTGTTCATCGTTATGTTCATGTGAGGGATCGGGTAATCTGGGATTTAATTGGTACGAAAGAATTCCAGCGTCTTAGAAGAATTAAGCAGCTCGGAACAACCTATTTAACCTTCCATGGAGCCGAACATAGCCGGTTCAATCATTCACTTGGTGTATATGAGATCATCCGGCGAATTGCGGATGATGTCTTTAATGGAAGGCCGGAATGGAATGAAGAAGACCGTCTCCTCTCCTTATGTGCCGCACTCCTCCACGATTTAGGACATGGTCCTTTTTCACATTCATTTGAGAAAGTCTTTGATTTAGATCATGAGTATTTTACAAGAGCTATCATTCTTGGAAAAACGGAAGTGAATAAAGTACTTTCGAGGGTAAGGAAAGATTTTCCTATAAAAGTAGCTGAAGTGATTGCAAAGACTTCAAAAAACAAACTAGTTGTTAGTCTTATTTCAAGTCAGATTGATGCAGACCGGATGGATTACCTTCAAAGAGATGCTTATTTTACAGGGGTTAGCTACGGTCATTTTGACATGGAGCGTATCCTGCGTGTCATGCAGCCGAGGGAAGATCAGGTTGTTATTAAGCAAAGCGGGATGCATGCGGTTGAGGATTATATTATGAGTCGGTACCAAATGTACTGGCAAGTGTATTTCCACCCGGTTACGCGCAGCGCAGAAGTGATTTTGACAAAAATATTGCATCGGGCCAAACATCTGCAAGCACAGGGTTATGACTTTAAATCCCAACCCATTCATTTTTATTCCATGTTCAATAATAAAGTAACACTTGAGGATTATATTAAGCTTGATGAAGCTATTATTCTTTATTATTTTCAGATGTGGCAGGAGGAAGAGGACTTAATCCTTCGAGACCTTTGCCGTCGCTTTATGAACCGGAATTTATATAAATATGCGGAGTTTGATCCTGCGAAGGAGTATAAGAAGCTTGCTGAGCTTTCGGTTCTATTCGAGAAGGCTGGCATTGATCCTGAATATTATCTTGTTGTCGATTCCTCCTCAGACCTTCCATATGACTTTTATCGTCCAGGAGAAGAAGAAGAGAGGCTTCCGATACACTTATTAATGAAGAATGGTGACATCCGTGAGCTTTCCCGTGAATCAGAGATTGTTGATGCGATTTCTGGAAAAAGGAGAACCGATCATAAATTATATTATCCTGCTGATCTCCTGCAAGATAATTCAACAGAGCCCTTAATTAAGAAACAAATTCGAAAGCTATTAGAAATCGAATAACTAGATACGGTATTAAATGGAGTAGGAGATGAAGAGCTTGTTAAAAGATCATGCCAAAATCATTCATGCGATTGCCGCCTCGGAGGAAATTATTGGACGGAAAAAGCTGCAGAAGATGGTCTATATTGCAAAAAAGATGGCTTTCCCCTTCCAAGAGCGGTTTCAGTTTCATTTTTATGGCCCTTATTCAGAGGAATTAACGTTGAGGGTTGAAGAGCTATGCAATATGGGCTTTTTAGATGAAGTGAGGGAGAAAAAAGGCGGCTACTTTCAATATCGATATACGCTAACCGATAGCGGCAAAGAGTTCTTGAGTCTGAATGATGTATCAATGCCTAATCTTCAAGCATGCTTATCAGATATGAATAGTCAAAATGCAAGATTTCTTGAGCTTGTTTCAACTGTTTTATATTTTGATAACCTTTCAAAAGATGAAGTGCAGGAGAAAGTTTTTACACTTAAAAGCAAGCAGCGCTACACAGAGGAAGAAGTGGAAAGTGCCTATCAATATATTGCGAAATTAAGAGAAAAAGCCGGGCAATAATGCCTGGCTTTCGTTACTTATCGCTTAGGCGTTCGCCGCCAACTGCGTAATGATTTTTTGTCATTTCCTCAATAAAGACAACGATGTTTTCCTTTGGTGCCCCTGTTGTTTCTTTTACGGCTTCAGTTACTTTTTCAACAAGTGCCTTTTTTTGTTCATCTGTGCGTCCTTCAAGCATTTTTACCGTTACATATGGCATTTGGGGTAATCTCCTTTTCATCCTGACTTTATCAGCAATCTCATTTGTAGTTTTTCATATTTTGGCAAAATACGCAAGGGGTGGAATGATTGTCTATTTTTCACTTTCATTGCAAAGTCGTGTATACTTTTAAATAATTAGCTGTGATATAGCTCATAGTGATTTTTGCACCCTTTTGATTGGAGCGGAAGGTGGCGAGACTCCTGAGGGAAGTGTGGGACAGTTGAGACCCCACAGGAGCGCGAGCGACGAGGAGGCTCAACGCCCACCCCGCGGAAAGCGAGCCACCTGGAGCGGAAATCAACAGGCCAGTTTAATAGAGCAAAATATTAGAAAATAAATGTGTATAAGAGTAATTTCCTGCTTTTAAGCGGGCACTTCTTTTTGAAAGAGAGGTTTGGTGTTTGGAACAATTTTTGGCCTTTTCGCTTAAAGAAATTCCATATGTTGCGATTACTTTAATGGTGGCTTTTACGATCCATGAGTTTGCCCATGCTTTTGTTGCGTATAAGTTTGGAGACCCAACAGCACAAAAACAGGGGAGATTAACCTTAAATCCAATTCAGCATCTAGATCCTATTGGTACCATTCTTATCTTTATCGCTGGTTTCGGCTGGGCGCGACCAGTTCCAGTCAATCGGTATTTCTTTAAGAATCCAAGACTAGCTGGAATACTCGTTTCGGTTGCAGGGCCGATAAGCAATCTTTTGATGGCCATGCTAGGGTTTCTCATTTGGTATGCGATGCTTGGAATGGGTGTGGCAGCTGGAATGTCAGCATCTGTACAAGTTTTTTTCAATATCTTTATCCATTTGAATTTAGTATTATTTGTGTTCAATTTGCTGCCGTTTCCGCCACTGGATGGGTATCGGATTGTTGAAGATTTAGTACCCGCACGTATACGTCCGAAGCTTACACAATTTGAAGCATATGGCTCAGTGATATTTCTAATTCTTGTAATTACACCGCTTGATCAATATACGATCCAGCCGATTTTCGATACTGTGTTGCCAGTACTAGCTGACGGCTTAGACACTTTCTTTTACCAATTATTTAATTGATGCTAAGGAGGAATACCTTTGGAAGAGAAGAAGAAGAAAGAGATTGGGTTTAATATTATTAAGAATGATCCGACAGATGGGCATGGAGGATTTGGCTCAGGCTCATTAAGCCTGGACAATGTATCTCCTGTTATTATTGATGTGGATGCTGGAGAGGCAACGATTGAAGTGGGTGCGATGCATGCTCGCAGCCCTGTTGAAAAGGGGATTAAGTTTTTAAAAAGCAAGGAAGAGGTACCAAACGGAAAGCCGTATTGGCTTGTTTGGGTGACAATCGATCGGAATGAAGAAGGCCCATACTATGCAGGAGTAACGGCTTGTGAGATGACAGTAGATAGAGCCATCCGCAGAGGCTATAAATCATTGCCAGAGCATGTAAACCGGATGGATAAGTCAATTAAAAGATTTATTATTGTTGACCATATGGATGATCGATCAAAGGGAATTCTTACTGAATTTCTGAAAAATCACAATGCAGACATGTGGGAACGATCAAAACAACAACTGAAAGATGATTTGCAAGCTAATTAATCATACTGGCCATAATTTTGTCGAAATTGTGACAGATTCTCGAAGAAAATTTCTAACTACTTGCCCAAGCTCTATAAAATAAAGTAAACTAAGTAACAGTGCATAGACACTATTTAAAGCTAGGACACGAAAAACCTCGGGGGAAATTCCTCCGAGGTTTTTCATTTAGGCTATCTTTACAAGCGTGTTGCTCATAACAAGAATTTGTAGAAGTTGATTTCCGCTCCAGGATGCTCGCTTTCCGCGGGGTGGGCGGTGAGCCTCCTCGACGCTAAAGCGTCTGTGGGGTCTCACCTGTCCCACTACTCCCGCAGGAGTCTCGCACCTTCCGCTTCAATCAACCAATCTTATTTCATTAAGAAAACAAACTTCATTTAGAAGTAAGAAAGTAGATTTCTCTCATTTTATATTCGTTATAGCATTTCTGCAGGTTACCAGTTGAAAAGTTTTTTGTACCAAGGTTTTTTAGGTTTTTTCTCTTTCTTTTCTGGCTTTTCCTCTTGATATAATAAATGATCTGTACAATACTCAGTTGGCTCCGTACCGGTGACGAAGTAGGTGAACCGTTGGATCGGGCAATTGGCAGTGGCTAGTTTTCCATTTAGCGGATTAATATACACGCCTACTGTCCCTTTAGGTGCTTTAAAGCCTTTAGCTGGTTTTCCTTTAAGGGCATCCTCCATAAAATGAACCCAAATTTTCTTGGCATATGATTTATCTGCAGATGAAGTGATATTTTTCCCTTTATCATATCCAGTCCAAACGGCTGATACGAGCTCTGGGGAGAATCCGATCATCCAGCTATCTGTATCTGTTGTTCCTGATTTGCCTGCATAAGCACGCGTCATATCATTTATCACAGTACTGCCTGTAACACTTGTATAACCATTTAGCTTCGGATCAAAGATGCCAGTCATCATTTGTGACATGACATAGGCCAATTCAGGCTGCAGGATAGGGACTGCTTCTTTGTTATGTTCATAAATAATATCCCCTTGGTGATTTTCAACTCGCTTGATCACGATAGGAGAAACCTTTTTTCCGCCGTTTGCAAGTATGCTGTATGCATTGGCCATCTCAATAACTCTTACACCAGATGTACCTAGAGCTAAGGATGGAACATTGGCCATCTTTGTGGTCAGTCCGAATTTCTTCGCTGTTTCTATAAGGGTGTTCTCACCTAGAAATAAATGTGTTTTCACAGCGAAGATATTATCTGATAATGCAAGCGCTTGGGCCATTGTTATATCCCCATTTGCATACTGGCTGTTAAAGTTCTTTGGTGAATAATCTGGTCTTTCATCATCAAAGCGAAAGGTTGTCTGCTCGCTGCGCATGACGGTGGAAGGAGTGAATCCCTTCTCTAATGCAGCATAATAAAGGAGAGGCTTTATGGTAGAGCCAGGCTGGCGAACCGCCTGTACTGCCCGATTAAAAGGACTTTCCTCATAATTCCTTCCCCCAACCATTGCTTTGACATAGCCGGTTTTAGGATCCATTGCAACGAGCCCAATTTGAATTTCTGACTCCTTAGCAATTGATCTTCCTACTGTTTGTTCTGCGATTTCCTGTTGTTTTGTATCAATGGTCGTATATACCTTTAACCCGCCAAGTTCGATTATTCGATCATCTAGATTTAACTCTGTTTTCAAAACATGACGTACGGCATCCTGAAAATAAGGAGCTATTTTCGTCTTTGTATGAAGATGCTTTCCAACAAAGGTTAGTTGCTCATTTAAGGCTTGGTCAGCCTCTTGTTTATTGATTTTATCGGTAGCAACCATTGTTCGCAAAATTAGCTTCTGCCGTCCTTTGGCGTTTTCCAATGAGTTAAATGGGGAATAGATACTAGCTCCTTTAGGAACACCTGCGAGCATAGCTGCTTCACCAAGGGTAAGATCTCCTGCTTTTTTCCCAAAGAAATATTGGCTTGCTGCTTCTGCTCCATAGGCACCATGTCCATAATAAATGGTATTTAAATAGCCTTCTAAAATCTCATTTTTTGTGTAGTTCATTTCTAGACGAATGGTGTAAAAGGCTTCCAGCAATTTTCTCTTCCACGTTTTTTCATGTGCTAGGAATAAATTTCTCGCATATTGCTGACTAATTGTACTGGCTCCCTGCACCTTTGCCATGGCTTTGATATCTGCAATCACAGCGCCGGCAATTCTTTTATAATCAAAGCCGTGATGGGAATAAAACTTTCGGTCCTCAATGGAAATGGTCGCATCCACTAAATGAGGGCTAATTTGATCAAGCTCCACCCAATAGCGCTTTTGCCCATTATCACTTTCTCCGATGACTGTCCCGTCATCTGCATAGAATAAAGTAGATTGTGGAACCGCAAGTGGGGGAGGGCCAAGTATTTTGGCATAGATCAGAACCCCTGCACCAGCAAGGATGGATAAAGCAAGTCCAATTAAACTAATGATAAATAATGCCCGCAAATATTTACCAGCTTTTCTAAATCGCTGATTTGTCATAATCTCCATTTATATGCCTCACCCTTTCTGGGCTGGTTAAGAAACTTTCATCTATTTAATTAGTATTGAAAAAAATAGAGTGTTTTAAACATTTTTATCTAACACATGTAATTTTTTCTTGCTTTTTTGCTAGATTCATCTATACTTTTTCTCATGTTTGTAATTATGGCGTTAGGGAAATATAAAAAAGATATTGATTTAATTTAAATACATATCATTTTATTGATAGAAGGGACGATTCTAAAATGGGACTATGGTTTACTGAGAAACAAACAGAGAATTTCGGGATCACAATGAAAATTAAGCAGACTTTACATACAGAACAAACTGATTTTCAAATGCTGGAAATGGTGGAAACAGAAGAATGGGGAAATATGCTATTGCTTGATGGCATGGTCATGACTTCTGTAAAAGATGAATTCGTCTACCACGAAATGGTGGCACATGTGCCGTTATTTACGCACCCGAACCCTGAGAACGTTCTCGTTGTTGGCGGCGGAGATGGCGGGGTTATTCGCGAAGTTCTTAAGCATCCAAGCGTGAAGAAAGCAACACTTGTTGATATTGATGGAAAAGTAATTGAGTATTCTAAGCAATACTTGCCAGAAATTGCAGGCATGCTGGATGATCCACGTGTGGATGTGCAAGTTGGCGACGGCTTCATGCATATTGCTGAAAGTGAAAATGAATACGATGTCATCATGGTTGACTCAACTGAGCCAGTTGGCCCTGCTGTTAACCTGTTTACAAAAGGCTTTTATGCTGGGATTTCTAAAGCGCTAAAAGAAGATGGAATCTTCGTTGCTCAATCAGACAACCCTTGGTTTAAAGCAGACTTAATCCGTAACGTTCAAAAAGACGTAAAGGAAATTTTCCCAATAACCAATCTATATGTAGCAAACATTCCTACCTATCCGAGCGGCCTTTGGGCATTCACTATCGGTTCGAAAAAATATGATCCATTAGCGGTAAGCGAAGACCGCTTCCATGAAATCGAAACAAAGTATTATACAAAAGAACTTCATAAAGCAGCATTCGTCTTGCCGAAATTTGTTCAAGATTTAGTGAAATAATCAGGTTTAAAAAGAACGTCGATTTTGCAAAAAAATGTTGGTTGATTGGAGCGGAAGATGCGAGGCTCACCGCCCACCCCATCGCAAATAAACCGACTTAAAGGGGCAGTATGCCCTAAATATACATAAGAACGAGGGATGACAGTCATGCGTTTTGATGAAGCATACTCTGGCAATGTTTTTATAAAAAGCCATCCGAATTATGAAGAAAGTGAAGCTGTATTATACGGAATGCCAATGGATTGGACGGTCAGCTATCGTCCAGGCTCTCGTTTCGGCCCTTCACGTATACGTGAAGTATCTATTGGACTTGAAGAGTACAGCGCCTATTTAGACCGTGAATTAGAAGAAGTTAAATACTTCGATGCAGGCGATATTCCGCTTCCATTTGGAAATCCGCAGAAAAGCCTTGATTTAATTGAAGAGTATATTGATCAGCTTTTAGCAGCAGATAAATTTCCATTAGGAATGGGTGGGGAACATTTAGTTTCTTGGCCTGTCATGAAGGCAATGTATAAAAAATATCCGGATCTTGCAATCATTCATATGGATGCACATACAGACTTACGTGAAAATTACGAAGGAGAGCCGTTATCTCATTCAACACCGATTCGTAAAGTAGCGGAATTAATTGGACCACAAAATGTTTACTCATTCGGCATTCGCTCAGGCATGAAGGAAGAATTCCAATGGGCAAAAGAAGTGGGCATGCATATTTCTAAATTCGAAGTGCTTGAGCCATTAAAAGAAGTGCTTCCAAAGCTAGCTGGACGTCCTGTCTATGTCACTATTGATATAGACGTCCTAGATCCTGCCCATGCACCAGGAACTGGAACGGTTGACGCTGGTGGAATTACATCCAAAGAACTCTTAGCTTCCATTCACGCAATTGCTCGTTCAGAAATTAATGTAGTAGGTGCAGACCTTGTAGAAGTAGCCCCAATCTACGACCCATCTGAACAAACTGCAAACACAGCAAGCAAGCTAATTCGTGAAATGATCCTTGGTTGGATAAAAAAATAAGCTCTTTTCTAGAAGAATCTTATTTTTGAATAAGTTGTATGAATGAAAACGATTGACTAAATTGGTTGGTTGAAGCGGAAATCAACCTCTACCCACTACGTCTTAATTAGCAACCTTGTTTGCAAAACAGCAATAATCCAAACGGAGACCCCGATGTCTCCGTTTTTTCCGTTCAGTGGTTACGGGCAACTAGCACCTATTATCGTTTTCTACTATAATGAAATGAAAAGGATGTGTGGCCAACCAGTGGAGCAAGTTCCTGTAAAGATAAAGGGAAAGACGGAAATTCACGATGGAAGCAGTAAGGACACTTTTGAATTTACTGCTTTTGGACGATACTATATAAAGGGAAATGCCCGATTTCTTCAATATAATGAGGAAATGGAAGAGGGTATTGTCAAAACGATCATCAAAATGACTGATCAAGATGGACTTATTCTGCGCAGTGGTGCAGTGAAAATGAGGCTTCCATTTAAACTGAATTCAGAGCTTAGAGGAAGTTATGATACGCCATATGGAGTATTTGAACTGATTACTTTAACGAAGACGCTAACTCATCAGTTGGATGAACAAACAAGTATGGGGTCTATCGAGCTTTTATATGATTTAAACATGCAAGGTGCATATGCAGGTACATACCATTTATCCATAACGTTTAAGGAGGAGGAAGAAAAATGAATAGTGTAGAACAAATGCAAAATATGCTTAAACAAGAAATTAAAGCAGCTATCTTGAAAGCCAATTTAGCTTCTGAAGAACAAATTCCGAATGTTATTCTTGAAACACCAAAGGAAAAAACACATGGGGATTATTCCACCAATATGGCGATGCAGCTTGCTCGTGTTGCCAAAAAGGCACCAAAACAAATAGCAGAGGCTCTTATTGAGAACTTTGACCTTTCAAAAGCCTCTATTGAAAAAATGGAAATCGCAGGACCGGGATTTATCAATTTTTATATGGACAACAGCTATTTAACAAATTTAATTCCAACCATTCTTGAAGCAGGCGATCGATACGGGGAAACGAATATCGGCGGCAAACAAAAGGTTCAAGTGGAGTTTGTGTCTGCGAATCCGACTGGTGATCTTCATCTCGGTCATGCTCGTGGGGCAGCTGTGGGTGATTCATTATGTAATCTCCTCGAGAAGGCTGGGTATGATGTCTCTCGTGAATATTATATAAACGATGCTGGTAACCAGATTAATAATCTTGCTTTATCTGTTGAGGCACGCTATTTTCAAGCGCTGGGCTTAGAAAAGGAAATGCCCGCAGATGGTTATCATGGGGAAGATATTATTGGGATTGGCAAGAAGCTTGCGGAAGAATTCGGCGACAAATACATTCATGTAGACGAAAAAGAACGGTTCGACTTTTTCCGTGAATATGGATTAAAGGTTGAAATGGCTAAGCTGAAAGCAGATCTAGAGGATTTCCGTGTGCCATTTAATGTATGGTATTCTGAAACATCTCTCTATCATAATGGCAAAATTGATACAGCACTTACGGCGCTGAAGGAAAATGGACACATCTATGAAGAAGATGGTGCGACATGGTTCCGTTCAACGACATTTGGTGATGATAAAGACCGTGTGCTTATTAAAAACGATGGCTCTTACACATACTTAACGCCAGATATTGCTTACCATAAGGATAAGCTTGAGCGCGGATTTGAAAAGCTGATTAATATTTGGGGTGCAGACCACCATGGTTATATCCCACGTATGAAAGCAGCCATTCAGGCACTTGGCTATGATCGTGATGCGCTTGAAGTAGAGATCATCCAGCTTGTTCATTTATATAAAAATGGCGAAAAAATGAAAATGAGCAAACGAACAGGTAAAGCAGTGACAATGCGTGATCTTGTCGATGAAGTAGGTCTTGATGCAACTCGTTATTTCTTTGCCATGAGAAGTGCGGATACCCATATGGACTTTGACTTAGATTTAGCAGTCTCTCAATCAAACGAAAATCCAGTTTATTATGCTCAATATGCACATGCGCGTATTTCAAGTATTTTACGCCAGGGGGAAGAGCAGGGCATAACTGTCAGTAGTGATGCTGATTTCTCATTGATTTCCGCTGAAAAGGAAATGGAAGTACTAAAGAAATTAGGCGAATTCCCGCAGGCTGTTGGAGAAGCAGCAGGGAAACGATTGCCGCACAGAATTACAAATTATATTTTTGAATTGGCTTCAACTTTCCACAGCTTCTACAATGCTGAGAAAGTATTGGATGCAGACTATCCAGAGCGGACAAAGGCACGTCTAGCACTGATTAAAGCCGTTCAAATTTCATTAAAAAATGCCCTTGCATTAATCGGCGTTTCCGCACCAGAAAAAATGTAATAGAAATAGGGGGCTGTCCAATAAGTCTATCTTTAGACTATTGGACAGCCCCTTTCTTGTTTAATATTGTTGATATAAGTAGGCAGTTTTCTATAAGATTGTTGTTTTTGAATAGGTTGTGAAAATTTATACTGTTGACAAAAAAGCTTGTTGATTGGAGCGGAAGGTGCGAGACTCCAGCGGGAGTAGTGGGACAGGTGAGACCCCACAGACGCTTTAGCGTCGAGGAGGCTCACCGCCCACCCCGCGGAAAGCGAGCATCCTGGAGCGCAAATCAACCTCTACCAACTAAATCTAAATTAGCAACCAGCAACCAGAATGATTACAAAAGTGGAGCAACCAGCCTGGCGATCCACTCCTTACATGTTCGAAAGAGGTTTGGACGGTTCAATTCTTCTAAGGTTAACGGTTTGGAGTCTTGAATATCTGTTTTAATCACCTGAAAGACTCTGTCAATGAATACCCGATCATAAATATAACAGTTAATTTCATAATTAAGAAAAAGACTTCTTCTATCGAAGTTAGCTGAACCAATATCACAAATCTCATCATCAATGATCATTGTCTTAGCGTGATAAAATCCATTTAGAAATTCATATACTACAGCCCCGTTCTTTAATAAGCTCTTTAAGTAGGGATAGGAGGCTTCTTTCACAAGAAGATGGTCCGAGATATGTGGAACGAGTACGGTAAGTTTGACTCCCCTTGCTAGTGCAGCATTTAAGTCATTCAACAATCTTTTACTGGGAATAAAATAGGGTGTGCCTATGAAGATGCTTTCTTTTGCCTTTCCGATCAAGGCAGAAAAGGCCTCTTCCAAAAAGGCTCCTTTTGAAGGCGTGACCTGATGCCGAAACTGCCCCTTTGATAACTTAGGGAAGTAACAATCTTTACCTAATAAATTGATATTCGTCTCCGAGTGCCAATCTGTTAAAAACTCCTTTTGTAAATCTGATACCCCTTCACCAGTTATTTTAAGATGATAGTCACGCCATGGACTTAGTTTCGGGTCTAGATTTATGTACTCCTTGCCAATATTGAATCCCCCCATGAATCCAAGCTTTCCGTCAATGATCGTCACTTTTCGATGATTCCTAGCTTGTAGGCTATAGAAGAGAAAGGGGAGCTTTGGTCTATGGGCAAAGGAAAAGTGAATCCCGTGACTTTTGAGGGATTTGATCATCCTTTTCTTAAGGGAGGAGCTGCCAATCCGATCAAGAAGCAGGCGAACTTCAACGCCCTCGTCCGATTTTTTCTTCAATATATTAAGAAATTCTTTGCTAATTGAATCATCCTTCACAATATAGAATAGGATGTGAATATGATGCTTCGCTTTTTTTAACTCGGAAAAAAAGTCAGCAAATAACTCAGGTCCTTTTGTGAAAATATCAATGCTGCTTTCTCGAAAGGGAGAATTCACCCGCTTTAAGTTCTTTATCTGATTGATTCTCCCAAGGGTAAAATCCAAGGAAAGCCATAGAGCGATAATGAGCAAAATGAGTGCTAGTGTCAATAATATGTTCATTGCTATCCGCTCCCCAAATTTGTTTCTTAATTATTATCTCCTTCCCATTTCATTCTATAATAATTTCTGTTAATTTATAAAAAATTGGTTGACTGAATGCTCATTCATAATATAATAGAGGTAAGCGATAATATCAGAAAATTATATTGTATTAGAAATTTTCGCCAAATGACTAATGCAATTAAGGGAAGGAGCGCTATATAATGAATGGATTATTATGGATTAACTTAATTGCATTTCTACTTGTAACCGCTTACGCAGTAAGTTTATTCGTTTATGTAATTAAAACGAGAATGGAGTATATCAAGCTCGGCAAAAAAGTAGATTTCAATAATAATGTAAAGGAACGACTCGGAAAGATTTGGGTCAATGTTTTTGGTCAGAAAAAGCTAATGAAGGACAAGAAAAGCGGAGCTATCCACGTCATGTTTTTCTATGGCTTTTTACTAGTTCAGTTTGGTGCGATTGATTTCATTATTAAAGGAATCAAACCAGGTGCTCACTTGCCGTTAGGGCCTTTATATCCTGGTTTTACTTTCTTTCAGGAAATTGTCACGCTCACAATATTAGTAGCCGTTATTTGGGCGTTCTATCGCCGTTATATTGAAAAGCTTGTTCGTCTAAAGAGAGGCTTTAAATCAGGGCTTGTTCTTATTTTTATCGGCGGGTTAATGGTATCAGTTCTACTTGGCAACGGGATGGGTATGATTTGGCATGGTCATGAAGGGGTATGGACGGAGCCAATTGCCTCACTTATTGCTGGAGCATTCTCTTGGATGGGTGAAACAGCATCCATCGTCGTTTTCTATATAGCTTGGTGGCTTCATTTGCTATTCTTATTGGCATTCCTTGTGTATGTTCCACAAGGCAAGCATGCCCACTTAATTGCGGGACCAGCCAATGTCTACCTTAATCGTTTGGAAAACCCAGGGAAGTTAACGAAGATTGACTTTGAAGATGAATCACAAGAGTCCTTTGGAGTTGGAAAAATTGAAGACTTCACCCAACTGCAAATGGTTGATTTCTATGCTTGTGTAGAATGTGGGCGCTGTACGAATATGTGTCCGGCAACAGGAACAGGTAAGATGCTATCACCAATGGATTTAATCTTGAAGCTTCGCGACCATTTGACAAATCATGGGGCAGCGGTAACTTCTAAGAAGCCATGGGTGCCAACATTTGCATTCTCTAATACGATGGGTAATCAGCTTGCTATGTCTGCTTCTGGTCAAGCAGCCCAAGAGGCAGCAGCAGGCCTTGCTTACAGTCCAAGTTTAATTGGCGATGTCATTACTGAAGAGGAAATTTGGGCATGTACAACGTGCCGGAACTGTGAAGACCAGTGTCCAGTAATGAATGAGCATGTAGAGAAAATTATTGATTTGCGCCGTTACCTTGTGTTAACTGAAGGAAAACTGGATGCAGATGCACAGCGTGCCATGACGAATATCGAACGCCAGGGCAATCCTTGGGGGCTTAACCGTAAAGAAAAGGAAAACTGGAGAGACGTTCGCGATGATGTGTACGTTCCTACAGTGAAGGAAATGAAAAAATCAGGTGAAGAATTTGAGTACCTTTTCTGGGTCGGTGCCATGGGTTCATTTGACAATCGCAGTCAAAAAATTGCTCTTTCCTTTGCTAAATTGATGAATGAAGCAGGCGTTAAGTTTGCAATTTTAGGAAATAAAGAAAAGAACTCGGGCGATACACCAAGACGTCTTGGAAATGAATTCTTATTCCAAGAGCTTGCAACTAAGAACATTGAAGAATTTGAGAAAAATGAAGTGAAGAAGATCGTAACAATCGATCCTCATGCTTATAATATTTTCAAAAATGAATATCCAGACTTTGGTCTAAAGGATGTAGAAGTTTATCACCATACGGAAATTCTGTTTGATCTTGTAAGAGAGGGCAGATTAAAGCCGCAGTACCCAGTAAACGAAACAATTACATTCCATGACTCTTGTTACTTAGGACGTTATAACGATGTATATGATCCACCACGTGAAATCTTAAAAGCCATTCCTGGCGTGAAGCTTGTGGAAATGGAGAGAAACCGTGAAACAGCTATGTGCTGTGGAGCTGGCGGCGGATTAATGTGGATGGAAGAAGATACAGGACAACGAATCAATGTGGCGCGGACAGAACAAGCATTAGCTGTTAGTCCAGGAATCATCAGTTCTGGTTGTCCATACTGCCTAACGATGCTTTCCGATGGTACAAAGGCGAAAGAAGTGGAAGAAGAAATAGGTACGTATGATGTAGCTGAAATTCTGGAGAAATCAATAATTGGTGAAAAAGAAACGCTTGTTTCATAAAAGTAAATAGAAATCGGTGGAAATTGAAACACAAAAAATTTATAAAAGGACTCTGAAAATCAGATAATTTTATGAATTTTAGGTAAAGTGTTTCAATTTCTACTATTTTTAAAGTAAAATAAGATTAGCGGTTAAAGCGCTTACAATGATTCGGGAAAAAATATGAATTTTGAAGTTTTTTTTTGCATCAATCTCGAGCGAGCGTTCAGTCATGAGGCTAATCCACCGATATTTTTTTCACCTTAATATTTTTATAATTTCAAATTAATAGATTTAGGGGAGCGATTCTAATGGGGAAAACGGTCATTTTAGGCGGAGCAAGAACACCTTTTGGTAAGTTTGCTGGCGGGTTAAGCAGCTTTTCGGCATCTGATCTTGGCGGCTTTGCAGTGAAGGAGGCGCTAAACCGCGCTGGAGTGAAGCCGGAAGAAGTAGACGAAGTGATTTTGGGGACGGTTCTTCAAGGCGGCCAGGGACAAATCCCATCACGCCAGGCAGCACAAAAGGCTGGGTTACCATGGGAAGTGAAGACAGAGACAGTGAATAAAGTATGTGCCTCTGGCATGCGCAGTGTCACGCTCGGCGATCAAATCATTCGCTTAGGTGACGAAGAGGTCATCGTTGCTGGAGGTATGGAATCAATGAGCAATGCACCGTATTTCCTGCCAAATGCTCGATGGGGATTTAGAATGGGCGATGCCGCAGTGAAGGATTTAATGACCCATGATGGCTTGAGCTGCAGCTTTACAGGTGTTCATATGGGCACTTACGGAAATGAAGTAGCTGAAGCGCTCGAAATCAGCCGTGAAGAGCAAGATAGATGGGCATTAAGAAGCCATGAACTGACAATTGCAGCAATGGAGTCAGGCAAGCTGGCAGAGGAGATTGTTCCAGTAGAGGTTCCGCAGAGAAAAGGCGAACCGATTATCGTTACTGAGGATGAATCACCGCGTAAAGATACGTCCCTCGAAAAGCTAGCGAAACTTCGTTCAGCTTTCGGCCAAGGAGGAACGATTACAGCCGGCAATGCACCAGGAGTGAATGATGGGGCTGCAGCATTAGTATTGATGAGCGAAGAACGAGCAATAAGTGAAGGAAGAAAGCCTGAAGCCGTTATTTTGGGGCATGCAGCGATTGCTGTGGAAGCAAAGGATTTTCCAAAGACACCGGGGCTTGTCATCAATGAGCTGCTTGCAAAGACAGGTAAATCAGTCGAAGAAATCGATTTATTTGAAATCAATGAAGCATTCGCAGCTGTTGCCTTAACAAGTGGGAAAATTGCTAATCTAGATGAAAGTAAGATCAACGTGAACGGCGGTGCAGTCGCACTTGGCCATCCAATCGGCGCAAGTGGGGCGCGCATCATCCTAACGCTAATGCATGAACTAAAACGCAGAGGCGGCGGAATCGGCATCGCAGCCATTTGCAGCGGCGGCGGCCAAGGCGATGCCATCATGATAGAAGTACCAAAAACAAACGAATAATTAGGCTATGTTAGCGTTAATTGTTAAACAAGAGCCATTGGTGTACACGTGATGGGCTTTATTCGTATGAATGGCGGTTACATAAATGGCAGTTATATGCACAGAAATTGTGGTTGATAAGAAAAAAAGGTTGTTATTGTACCAGCTAAATTAATGAATATTGTTGGCAATAAAGATTAGTTGATTGGAGCGGAAGGTGTGAGACTCCTGCGGGAGTAGTGGGACAGCTGAGACCCCACAGACGCTTTAGCGTCGAGTTATCATGAACGAAACTAGCTCCTTACTCGTAAAATCGTAGGTTAATTTGGTTAGAATGTTTACTGGAAAAAACAAACCAAATCAGAGCTACATTACGGAAGGAGCTAGTTATTATGAAGGAT